>NZ_JBDWYL010000006.1:0-834285 GCF_039982415.1 Parasphingorhabdus sp. | reverse complement strand
AACTGGTTTATGCACCGCCTTTATGGGGTGGCTATCTGAACACCAACCTGTTCTGGCGGCAGGAGCCGGGACATTTTGAAGCGCTTGATGATGATTTCGGCGCTGCCGTGCGGTTTCAGCTGAAGTTTTGAGGGGTTATTTTGTTTAACCTCAAGCGCCGGGCGGGCACATCCGTGCCCTTGGCTACGCGCCATAAGGCGCGGCGGCCGGTCGGCCTTGCCTCGCTGTGCTCGGACGATGCTCTTGAACGATGCGCTAATGGTCTCGCTAAACCGACGCGAAGCGGAGGCAAGCGCGACTGCGCGCCCGAGCTTATGCGAGGGAAGCCAAGCGGGCGGATGCCCGCGCCCGGCGCCTGAGGTCCTAAAAGACTCTCTTAGTCGCCTTGACCAGGTTTTTCAGAGAAATGCGCCTCAAACTTGCCTTCAACGCCTTTAAATTCGTCGGCATCAGCAGGTGGTTCGCGGCTGACGGTAATATTCGGCCAGCTTTCAGAATATTTGGTGTTCACTTCGAGCCATTTTTCGAGCCCGTCTTCGGTATCCGGCAAAATGGCTTCGGCTGGACATTCCGGTTCGCAGACACCGCAATCAATACATTCGCTGGGATTGATGACGAGCATATTGTCGCCCTCATAAAAACAATCCACCGGGCAGACTTCAACGCAGTCCATATATTTGCATTTGATACATGCGTCGGTAACAACATAAGTCATCGGGTCGTCTACTCCATCTTAAAGACCATATTGGGATTGGCCATTGCCTCACTGCTATTGCCCAAAATTAGCAACGTCAACAGTTGGTTTCTTGGCCTAATCTATTGATCAGTGCGCAAAATTTCAAAACAGCTTTGTGCATCCGGCGCGCTTCCGCGGCGCAAGGGCAATGCTGAGATACGAATGACATGCACTTCTCGGCCTTTCGGAATGGTTAAAATGTCACCTTGCCGAACCATCATATGTGCACGATCCACGCGCCGTCCGTTCAAACGAACCAATCCCTTATTGGCCAGTTTCTTCGCCATTGTGCGATTGCCAGCAAAGCGCAAAAACCAAAGCAGCTTGTCCATCCGGATCGTCGGTTGATCGGGTTTTGACGGCGTCGACTTTTTGCCTTTCAATGCTGCATCCTATTTTTTCATCGCATCCTTCAGTGCCGCCAGTTCAGCAAAGGCTCCGCCTGCGGTCGCCAAGACCGGTGCCGGTTTGCGCGGCGGTGAACCGGTTTTTTTCGACCGTTTGCCGGCTTTACGATTGTGATGTTTTTGGGGCTTGCCGGCGCGGGCTTTGCCCATGCCCTTCCAGCGCCAATAGGGACCTGCAGCCGGTACCGGATCAGCGGCCGCGCTTTTTTGTTGTTCTGCGGGAGCGTCAACCGGAGCGCGATCATCTGGCACAGTCGGCACTGCTTGCGCGCCCGGCGCCTCCTGTTCCACCTCTTGTGCTGCCTCTTGTTTGGGGGCCTTCTCCGCGGCGCTTTTTGCTTGGTTGGTTGGCGCTGGCACTGCTTCTTCCGGCTTGTCTTCGGTTTTTACAAAACCCGCCATTGCGAGCAAAGCGTCATGGGTATCGGTAGACAAGCCGAGCGATGTTGCAAGCGCCGGGTCGATAGTGAATATCGGGCCAGCTTGACGGGCTTCATGGGCCTGTTTGATAAGCCGTTCGGCCATGTCCACCCGGACATATGCGGCGCCAATACTCCGAAACCCCAGTCGGCTCGCATGATCTGGCGAAGCAAATGTCCAATCTTTCAAATGCACGGCATTGTCGCCCGGCAGCGTAATCATTGGCCGCGCATCCAATGCTGCAAACAGGGCCGTGCGCCACAATACTGCACCGGGCTTCATCAACGCGTGGTGGAAAATATCGAGCGCCCCGAAAACCAATCCGCCGCGGCGTGCGACACCGCGCATATCATTATCCATCGCGCGCACCGCTTGATCCACTTGTCGCCGGTCAATAATGCCGCCAGCTTCGACAATTTGTGCAAATAAGGCGCGTACCGATGCCGGGGTATTGGCATCATGAGCCAGCGCATCAATTTTAACCAGGCCCTCAAGGTGCTTGGCCTTCATCGCCTCCACCCATTGCTTAACCCGTTCTTCGGCCTTTTTGCTATTTTCTGGTGAAATATCTTTTAGCGACCGATCAAATTTAATCTCCGGGTACAGCAAATTTTTGCCTTTAGCGAGAACCGCTAGCTTCGCTTCCTGCCACAGGATTACCGGCTGCCCCGCGTCATCAGCCACCAAGGTCAATTCGCTATCAGGGGCTTTGGCCAAGGCATTGGCTTTGTCGGTCATAATCGGTCCCAAATATCTTTCCGCTGCAGCGAGCAGCATCTTACGGTCTTCTCTCCGGCTATCCGAAGGCACAACAAATTGGAACCCCTTGAGCGTGCCAATTTGCAATCCATCAACCAAAATGACGCCGTCGCTTTCCAAGGCCACATCTTGCGGCAACGCCTCTTTTGACAATCCCCGCATTAGCACGCGGGTGCGTTTGTCGACAAATCTCTGGGTGAGCTGGCTGTGCATCGCATCGCTGAGCCGGCGCTCCAATGTCCTGGTCCGCTCGACCATGACCTGCGCTTGTTCAACCCAGCGTGATTTCTGGGCAATATAGCTCCAGCTGCGCGCAGCGGATATGCGCGCGGCGAGTGTTGCAATATCGCCCTGCACATTTTCCAGCCGGGCAATTTCCTGTGCCATGCGCGCATGTGGAATGCGGCCGCTGCCTTGCGCCAAATACGGCCAAAGCGACGCGATGAAACGGGATTGATGGTCCGCCCCCACTTTTCGAAAATCAGGTATAGACGCCGCTTCCCAGAGCAGCCGAACCTTCTCGTGGCCCACGGCCAGCTGACTGATATTCGGATCTTGCGCAAGGCGCTTCAGCACCGCCAGATCAACGGCTTCCGGAGCGGCTTGCAAATGGCGGTTCTGCGGCTTGTCTTCGAGCGATTTGATCAATTCGGAAACACTGCCCATTTCCGGTTCAGCATTGCGCCAATAGAGCCATTCCAACGTTGGAAAATCATGATCCTCCAGCCGTTCAATTTCTTCTGGCAGCAGCTCGTCAGAAGATGCCAGTCCTGATAATATACCAAAACTGCCATCTTTTTGATGCCGTCCCGCGCGTCCCGCAATCTGTCCAATTTCGGCCAGCGTCAGACGGCGGCGGCGGCGGCCGTCAAATTTCTTCAAGGCGGCAAAAGCGACATGGGCCACATCGAGGTTCAGCCCCATGCCAATCGCATCGGTAGCGACCAAATAATCCACTTCGCCATCCTGATACATTTTCACTTGAGCATTGCGCGTCTGCGGAGACAAAGAGCCCATGACAATTGCCGCGCCGCCATGTTGCCGGCGCAACATCTCGGCAATGGCGTAAACATCTTCAACCGAAAAGGCGACAATGGCGGAGCGCCGCGGTAAACGTGATAACTTGCGCGGGCCCGCATAGCTCAAGGTCGAGAAACGCGGACGCGATACAATATCGGCGTCCGGGATAAGCGCCGCGACGAGCGGACGAAGACTGTCGGAACCCAATATCATGGTCTCGTCTCTGCCGCGTATATTCAGCATGCGATCGGTGAAGATATGACCGCGCTCGGGGTTCATGCCGAGCTGCGCTTCGTCAATCGCGACGAAACTGAAATCGCGGTCCATCGGCATGGCTTCTGCTGTGCACAAAAACCAGCGCGCATCCGGCGGGACAATTTTTTCCTCACCGGTGACCAAAGCAACCCGATTAACCCCTTTAAGGGCGACCACCCGGTCATATACTTCCCGGGCCAGCAAGCGCAGCGGGAACCCAATCATACCGCTTGAATGGGCGCAAAGCCGCTCAACCGCCAAGTGGGTTTTGCCGGTATTGGTAGGGCCGAGAACGGCAATGACAGAAGACGGGGAGTAAGCGGACATTGGCTGCACATCACCGCATCCGCATCGCGCTGGCAAGCAGTTTCCGCCCATAAAGGTTAATTTTTGCGGCTTTGCGGCTGGATATCGGTGTTTCTACACGGTTGACCGCATTGCAACAAAGGGAAGTCGGATCTTAATTTGACATTAACCCTATTCCTTCACAGAGACAGAAATATTATTGCAACGACTGTCTCTTTTGCCTCGCGGGAAAAGACCGTTGCCAAGGGGTGTTTTTGTTTAAGAGTATCGACATGCTTGCTGATCAGGGAAATGGAGCTGCCGCCATTGCAGCCGACCCTCCCACGCCTGCATTTTCGCTACCGGAAAAATGGTTTGGTCTGCCCGATCATTGGCTTGAATCAATATCGCAGATTGAATGGGTCCCGGACCTTGGCCGGGATATTGGCAGTTTCACGTGGATCCGCGGTTTAATAACCTTGTCACTTTTGTGCGGCATTGCCATTGCTTGCCTGCCTGATTTTGGGCCAATCCGCGGTCATGAAAGCGCCGCACTAACCGGTTTTCGAGCCGATCAGGCGCGATCACAAACCATCGCACCCATGGCATATGGGTCTGATACGGGATTGCGCATGGCGGCCACAGACGCCGTCCGTCCGCTCGCGCAAAGTCCGGAACGCCCCTCTATCGAATTGGTTGCAACCCTTGGTCGCGGTGACAGTTTGCGCCGGGTACTCCAACGGGCTGGTGTCGCCAATTTGGAAGCTAGGGAAGTTACCAATTTGGTCGCTGACGCCGTCCGGCTTGACGAGATTAAACCGGGTACGAAAATCGATGTGACGCTCGGCCGGCGCCCTGCAAAAAATCAACCCCGGCCGCTGGATCAACTGGCATTTCGGGCGCGGTTTGATCTCAATCTGGAAATATTGCGCGACAATGGCCAATTGTCGCTGAATCGCAAACCGATTTTGGTTGACGATACCCCGCTGCGCATCAAAGGGGTTGTCGGTTCCAGCCTTTATCGATCCGCCCGAGCCGCAGGTGCCCCCGCCGATGCAGTTCAAAAATATTTGCAAGTAATCGGCAAAAAAATGTCGGTTTCGCGCGACATCAGATCAACCGACGAATTTGACATCATCCTCGGCTATCGCCGCGCCGAAACCGGTGACGTGGAAGTGGGCGACCTGCTTTATGCTGGCGTTGAACGCAATGGCAAAGCCAAAGCGCAAATGCTGAAATGGCAAAGCAATGGCCGCACCAATTGGTTTGAAGCATCTGGTGTTGGTCAATCCAGCGGCCAATTGGTCCGGCCTACAGCAGGCCGGAGAACATCAGGCTATGGCATGCGCCGTCATCCGATTTTGCGCTATAAGCGGATGCATAGCGGCATTGATTTTGGCGGCGGCTACGGCGCGCCAATCTATGCCGTGACCGACGGAAAAGTAACCTTTTCTGGTCGCAAAGGCGGCTATGGCAAATTTGTCAAAATCAAACATAGCGGCGGTTTGGCTTCTGGCTATGCGCATATGAGCCGCATTGCCGTCAGCAATGGTCGCCGTGTCCGCCAAGGACAGATTATCGGCTATATCGGGTCAACCGGCTTATCCACGGGCCCGCATCTTCACTATGAACTCTATCGCAATGGCCGAACGATTAATCCCAATTCAGTTAAATTCGTCCAGCGTGCCCAGCTGAGCGGCCGTGAATTGCGCCGCTTTAAAGGCGAATTGCAGCGGTTGCGTCAGGTCACGCCCGGCGCTGCGCTCGGAGCTTTGAAGAGCGCCTCCACCGGCCCCAAAAGACAACGCGAAATCAGCCGACTGAGCAAAAGCTCGATTAGCTAAAACCCAGCCTCACTTTATAAATCGCCCAGACAAATTTGCGTTGCCGCATCCAGCTTGGCGTCCGGCGGATTCATTTTTTCACCAATACCGTCCAGGCTTTTGTCCAATTCTTCAGCCATGCATGTGCACACAGGCGTCGCATCTGCTTCCAAGGCTCCGGCTTTTTTCGCCTCAGACACACAGCCGACGACAAACTCGCTATTCCAGCTTTCATTGAAACTTTGGTTAAATGCGCCGGCAAGGCTGTTTTCATCATCGGCACTTCCACAGGCGGAAATTAAGCTGGTCGTAGCCAGAAGTGCGGCGGTGAGAAAGGCGGATTGAAGGCGCATATTGGTTTCCTTTTTGTCGCGAAATTAGGGGCCATGAGCAGCCGTAGAGAATATCCTTACGGAGTGTGAGGCTCAAACCCATTGTCGGTGAGTATCATCGCTTTCAAAGCTACACCCATTTGCGTTTTGGCCAATAAGCTAGCATTTTCATATTGGGAATTCGCAATGACCAGAGCCACGCGCTTGGCGCTGGCCGGACTGGCCGCCACAATTGCCATCATGATCAAGGCCGCCAACAGTCTGGTAATCCGATTCGGCATCGCCTGCATTCCCTTCCTCTAACCACAGTTCTAAAAGAACCGAACGGGCGCCGCAAGGCGTTCACCGCGCTATTTCAATTGCTCTCGCCGATCGCCGCTTTATATTGCCACCCATGACTGACCTTACCGCCTATCCCCGGACCCGCCTTCGTCGATCTCGCGCTACCGCCTGGAGCCGCGCAATGGTGCGGGAAAATATCCTCTCGCCTGCCGATCTGATTTGGCCGCTATTCATCGTGGAAGGCGATAATGTTGAAGAACCAATAGATTCTTTACCCGGCGTATCGCGTTGGTCGATCGACCGCATCGTCGCCCGGGCCAAAGAAGCTCGTGACTTGGGCATTCCCTGCGTGGCGCTGTTTCCCAATACACCAAATGATAAACGCAATGACGACGGATCCGAAGCCTTGAATGTCGACAATTTAATGTGCCGCGCCACCAAAGCGATCAAGGATGCTGTGGGCGATGATATCGGGATCCTGACCGATGTTGCGCTCGACCCCTATACCACCCATGGCCAAGACGGATTGGTTGATGCCCAAGGCTATGTCGAAAATGACCGAACGCTCGATATATTGATCAAGCAAGCCTTGAATCAGGCCAATGCCGGTGCCGATATTATTGCGCCATCCGATATGATGGATGGCCGCGTGGGAGCGATCCGCGACAACTTGGAACTCGCCCATCATCATAATGTCCAGATCATGGCTTATGCCGCAAAATATGCGAGCGCCTTTTATGGACCTTTTCGCGATGCCGTCGGCTCGAGTGGCACTTTAAAAGGCAATAAAAAAACCTATCAGATGGATATCGCCAATGGCGACGAAGCCATGCGGGAAATCGCATTGGACATTGCCGAAGGCGCCGATAGCGTCATGGTCAAACCCGGCTTGGCTTATCTGGATATCGTGTACCGGGCGAAAACAGAATTTAACATTCCAGTCTTTGCCTATCAGGTTTCCGGCGAATATGCGCTTGTCGAAGCCGGGGCAGCAGCGGGTGTCGGCGATCGCGACGCGTTGATGATGGAAAAGCTGATCGCGTTCAAGCGCGCCGGATGCTCTGGGATATTGACTTATTTTGCGGCGGATGCGGCGCGGCTATTGCATGGCTGAATTCCGTCTTGAAACGGACCGGCTGGTCATGCGCTCGTGGCGCGATGATGATGTCGATATTTTCCATGCTATTAACAGCGACCCGCGAGTGAGAAAAACTCTGGGTCCGATCATGACCCGTCAACAGGTGATCGATCTGATCGCCTGGATGCAAGATCTTCAATCGACACATGGTCATTGTTTCTGGGCCTTGGAAACGAAAGAACCGCAAGAATTAATCGGATGGTGCGGCCTTATTCGCGGCGGGGAAAACACGCCGGCTTTTGAAAAGCTGGAAATTGGTTGGCGCATGGCGTTCGCCCAATGGGGCAAAGGCTATATCACCGAAGCGGCAGAAAAATGTTGTTCATGGGCGGCCGAACATTTTCCGGACGAAAAAATATGGGCGATTACCAGCGAAAATAATCATCGCAGCCGGGCGGTGATGGAACGGCTCCAAATGAAGTATAAGCCAGCACTGGACTTTGATCATCCCAATGTCGATCCAAAAAGCGATTTGCTGCGTCATGTCACTTATGTAAGGGAATATCATCATGTCTGATCCGCTCATCCTGCCGTTTAATGGCAAAACGCCGAAAATCCACGAATCCGCTTTTATTGCACCCGGTTGCAAAATTATCGGTGATGTTGAAATCGGACCGGAATCAAGCATCTGGTATAATTGTGTGATCAGGGCAGATGTTAATTTCATCAAAATTGGTGCGCGCAGCAATATTCAAGATGGCACCACAATCCATTGCGACAGCGCAACACCAGTAACGCCCAATGGGCATCCCACGGTGATCGGCGATGATGTGTTGGTGGGACATATGGTGATGTTGCACGGGGCAACGCTCGAAGACCGCGCCTTTGTTGGGCTCAGCACCACGGTCATGGATGGCTGTGTGATTGAAGGGGATGCCATGTTGGCAGCCGGTGCGACCTTGACCCCCAATAAACGCATTCCCACCGGGCAACTCTGGGCGGGTTCACCAGCAAAATTTATGCGTGATCTGCCAGAACCGGCCATTGCCGGGATGCGCCTAGGCGTCGCGCATTATGTTGAAAATGCCAAAGCCCATAAAGCCGCCGTGGAAGCAGCAAGCACATCCTAAGCCGCTTAGCGAAGCTGGCTCTTTAGCTGGTCCAACGTGGTTTGCTGCGCAGCGACCTGGGCTTCAATTTTTTCCCTGAATTTAGCGATTAACACGGCCGCACCCTTTTGTTCGCCGGTAAATTCCGCATCCAGCCTTTGCATATAGAGCGAATCAATATCCGCCAAAGCCGAAACGGAAGGACTGCGATCCACTTCAAGCGAAGACAAATCAACCTGTGCGGCAACCCATGATTCGCTTGACGGAGCAGCGCCCCGTGCGGCTGATACGCTTTTCCGCACTTTTGACAGCTGCGTCAGGAACGTCTCGTGCGCGCTGTTGCTCTGGCGGACAGCCGCATTCACAGCATCTTGCAAGGGAGCCGGTAAAGCGCGCAACGGATCAATCGGCGCGGCGCTGGGCGCTGTCATGACCGGTTCGCTCTCAATCGGGCGCTTCGCCAGCGAAGGAAAATCACCCGATTGCATGGCACAAGCGGACAAACTCAGCCCCAATAGGAGCGGCAAAATCAGAGATTTTTTCATGGAACATCTTTACTCTGCAGCGATTGCGGCGGCAATGGTCTTTGCAACCGGCGCCGATGGCGCATCCACCTTGGAAACACAGGCTGCAATATATTGGCAAAAATCGGCCAAGACCGGTTGACACAGCCATGCCCATCTAGTAGCTGCGCACTCTTTCCAGCGTGAGCCGAGAGACTCGCGTTTCCTTGCTTGCGCGCTGGAACCACAAGATTGAAACGGAAAAATGCCATGTTCGCAATAGTGCGCACCGGCGGTAAACAATATCGTGTTGCCGCAGGAGATATAATCGCAGTCGAAAAACTAGCTGGTGAAGCCGGTGATTCGGTAACGCTTGATGATGTTTTGCTCGCCGGAGACGGTGGCGAAATGAAAGACGTCAAAGGTTTGACCGTGGCGGCTGAAATTGTTGCGCAGGAAAAAGGCGAGAAGGTCATTATCTTCAAAAAACGCCGCCGGCATAATTACCGTCGGAAAAATGGTCATCGCCAGCAGCATACGGTGCTGAAGATCAGTGCGATTGGCGCGGCCAAAGCAGCCAAAAAAGCAGCACCGAAAAAAGCTGCAGCCAAACCGGCAGACGAAAAACCAGCTGCTGAGAAAAAACCAGCCGCAGAGAAAAAAGCGGCACCGGCCAAAAAAGCCGCCGCCAAGCCAGCGCCGAAAAAGGCCGCTGCTAAACCTGCTGCTGCCAAAAAGGCGCCAGCAAAAAAACCAGCAGCCAAGAAACCAGCCGCTAAAAAACCGGCTGCGAAGAAAAAGGACTAAACCATGGCACATAAGAAAGCAGGCGGTTCGTCGCGTAACGGCCGTGATTCAGAAGGCCGCCGTTTAGGCGTCAAAAAATATGGCAGCGAAGCTGTAGTTGCTGGCAATATTATTGTCCGCCAACGCGGCACTAAGACCCATCCGGGTCGCAATGTCGGCATGGGCAAAGATCACACACTCTTTGCGCTTATTGACGGCAAAGTCGCCTTCCACAAAGGCAAGCTCGGACGCAAATATGTGTCCGTCGATGCCATGCCGGAAGCCGCTGAATAATTGGGCAATCGATAACGGGTTGTCCTTCAAGGGATGACCCAGTTGGTTGATACAACCATCAAAATTCAGGGAGAGGGTCACCCCTCTCCCTTTTTTTTCGTGACCACTCTCTCCCTGATGCCAATGTCACTGCATTGTCACGCCGAACATCTAAGGAACGGCGCAAGACATAGCAGGGACAGCAACACACGACGACTATCAGGAGGAGTCCACATGTTCGCTAGAACGCCTAGATTATTACTGAGACCCGGTTGGACCGAAGATGCCGGTGCCCTGCACCAGGCCATTAACGATGAAGCGATCATCCGCAATCTTGCGCGTGCCCCGTGGCCCTATACGCTCGCCGATGCGCAGGAATTTCTCGCCCTGCCTCACCATCCTAAAATTCCCCGTTGGTTAATCTATCGACGGACCGCCGCAGCGCCCGCGCTGGTGGGCACTTGTGGCTTTTCCGATTTGCCTGATGGCCAGGTCGAATTTGGTTATTGGATCGCACGCGACCATTGGGGCCTTGGCTATGCCACCGAAGCCGGGCGGGCTGCGCTGGAATCGGCTCGGTCTTTGGGCCATCGCAAATTTTTTGCGTGTCACTTTGTGGACAATCCCGCGTCCGGCAATGTGCTGTTGAAATTGGGTTTCCGGACGACTGGCCGTACAGAGCCGCGCTTCAGCAAAGGTCGGCAAAGCAAAGTCGATGCGGTGGAATTTGAACTGTCCTTGGACAGCGACATGGACAGCGAGGTCGCGCGACCACTCGCCGCTTAGGCGACGTTCGACAAAGGATTTTCCTTGCGCCCCTCTTCGAGACGAGTCACCGCAGTTTCTGGATCGGAAGAATCCATGATCGCGGCCTCATATTCGCTTTCGGCCAATTGAATCAGGTCGCGATCATCTTTGTTCCACGGATGAAAGCCTGGCAGGAAAAACTGAAACCAGGGCCACACTGTATGGCGAAACGGCGCTGGGCTAATCAACGCATAGCGTGCCAGGCCGAACCAGGCGCGCGGACCGGATATTCCGTCTTGTTGCAAAAGGTCAAAAATACCTTTGCTGCGATTTTTGGCAAAACCGAGCGAAATGCGAATCATGAATGTAGATTGGATGGCCCAACGCTTAATTGGATGCCAATCCTTGGTCGCATGCAGCCATGTGTCATAAGCGACCCCTTTATGCTCTACTTCTTCCGATGCATGCCATAGCCACATTTTGCGCTGTTCTTCATCCGCATTTTCAAAATGCTTGGGATTGGCAATAAATTCTGCCGCCATGATCGCGGTCAAATGTTCGAGACAGGTTGTAGCGACCAATTGTCCAATTAACGGGCGCTCCGCAATTTTATCAATCACATTGCTCAGCGTCTCTTCCAACCGCGAAATGTCATAGTTGGATTGTTCAATATGCTTGTTGAAGAAGAGATGTTCACGGCTGTGAACCGCTTCTTGTTGGACAAAACCGCGAATTTCGCGGGCAAGTTTTTCGGGGGCGTCATCGCGATATTGCTTCAACACTTTCATGAAAAATGTTTCACCCTTGGGAAAAGTGATCGATAATGCATTGAAAAAGGCCGTGGCATATGGATCCCCGCCCACCCAGTGGCGGCGTTCCATCGCGGCGCTTGAAAAGTACCGATTGCGCGATTGTATATGTAGATCCGCAGGCGTCGCGCTGCCCGCGATAGCCGGTTCGGCTTCGGACTGCCCTGTCTGCGATGAAACATTGCCCATTTCTGTGCAAAACCTCCTGAAAATCCAATAGCTGCGCGACCAGTTTTTTGGTTAAGCAATCTATAAATGAGGAGGGTTAACAAAATGCTGATAGCAGCCAAAAAATTCGCGGTTAATCAGACGTTTACAAGTCAATTCAAGTAAAAATAACAGCAATTTGTTGGATCTGAGGGGCGCAATATTCGCTTAACGGCGTTGATAGCGGAAATACCAGACCTCATGCCCCTGGCGCCGCGCTTTTGCTTCATAGCGTGTTTCCGGCCAACCGCCCGGCCGATTAGTCCAATCGGAAGGACTTTTACAAAGCCAGTTAAATTCCGGCCGCTGGTTCATGATCATCATCGCCCATCGCAAATAGACAGGGTGATCCGTGCCAAACCGAAACTCGCCCCCTGACTGTAATTTTGCAGCGATTAGATCAATCGGACCATGGTTCATAAACCGTCTTTTGGCATGACGTGCTTTCGGCCATGGATCAGGATGGAGCAAATAGACAAAACGCAAACTATCATCGGGGATGCGCTCCAAAACATCCAGCGCATTGCCCATATAGAGGCGAATATTGGGCAACATGGCTTGTTTCACATGCTGCAACGCGCCCACCACACCATTTAGATAAGGCTCACATCCGATAAACCCGTGATCTGGCAACATATCCGCGCGCGCCGCCATATGTTCGCCGGCACCAAAGCCAATTTCAAAATGTAAGGGACGATCGTCTCCAAATAAATTGGCCGATGATACCGGCCCTTCGGTCGGCACGCTAATTTGCGGGAGGAGATTTTCCACCAAATCGACCTGGCCATCGCGCAAAGCATGCCCTTGCCGCCGGCCATAAAGCTGACGGATAGTGGTGGGGTCGCTACGTTCTGATTTTTCGATCATTCCATTTTCCGCGATTTTGTTGCGCGCCGTCCATTCTGACTGGGCAGCAAATCCATTTCCGTGCCCTGCTAAAACTATTGAATATCAACGGCAATAGCGGCAAAAATATTCCAAACTTCCTATTCGTCGGTCGATAATCCCCTATCAATCGTAATGGTCGACCCCTCTTCAGGCCAGGTAGTCGAGCTGGATATCGCGGCCCCTTGATTGATCGCGGCTATCAAGGTTTCAGGAACTGGAAGCACGTTGATATCAGGATATATGTCCTGCTGTCCCAGTTTCATGTGAACCGGTGTGTATCGTCTTCGATTGTCTCCAGATATCGCGCCCGACAAACTATTCCGGTAAACGGACAAGGCTCTCCCTGAATCGCCCAACGGCAAGATGTAACTGTCTTTGCTCTCATTGGCACGATATATTGTCCATTGCCCGTAATCTCCGGGATCACGGCAATAAATTACGGTTTCTAAGGGCTTATCTCCATTCTTCATTTCTTCTTCAGCGGCGCTTACACTCACGCTGCCAATTAAGGCATCAACCAGACTAGGGCGGAACCGTTTCGCCTTTGACTTCAGTTTCATTTTTTTGGCACAGAGTTTAATGGCCGCAATGTCCTTGGCTTGTTCAAGCCTATCCCCGGTTTCGATTGCTGAAACAATTTTCGGAATTTCAATTGCCAAAGATTCCGCATCAAATTCAGCTGAAGAATAACGAATTTTGAGGAGCCAGCGATTAATGGGAACCATGGCAATCGCCGTGCTCCTATAGCGCGATTGCGTCAGACTATAGGAAACTAACATACCGGCCGCCGATGATTGCCCTTGTGGCGTAAAAACCCTGTCAGTTACCACTTTTGGGGCGAATTGGCCCATTCTGCCCATCATCAAGCTTTGCGTTGCGGTTTCAAACCACATTGGGAGATTGTTAATTGCAGGACGGTACAGATAGAGCGTCAAAGCTCCCTGCTTGTCCGGATCCGTATAGGAAAGAACAACATCCAGCTGGTCTTGAGTCAAGTCACGAATGGCTGAACGGTCAAATCTCCCTATTTTCGTCGGAAAACCGGATCCGGTATGTTGGTGAATCCAGACCTTATCCGGTTCTGATGGAATGTCCGTTGGTTGCGCAAAAGCTTCTGCATAACCAAAAACAAGGAAAAAGCTGAACAGAAACAGAATTTTGCGCATTTGACTGGCCCCCTGACGCTATCTCTCACAGCATAAGATTGTCACAACCTATTAGCAATGAAAGCTTAGGCGAAAGTCAGCTGACGGCAGCTTTTAGGGCATCTACCAGATCAGTCTTTTCCCAAGTGAACAAATCGCCATCAGCTTGCCGTCCAAAATGGCCATAGGCCGCAGTGGATCCGTAAATTGGCTTGTTCAGGTTCAAATGGGTCCGAATGCCTTTTGGCGTGAGGCGCACCAATTTTGGGAGAATCTCTTCCAGCTTTTCTTCGCTAACGGTGCCTGTGCCGTGCAGATCGACATTGATCGACAAGGGCTCGGCGACACCAATGGCGTAAGACAGTTGAATGGCACAGCGCTTGGCGAGGCCGGCTGCGACGATATTCTTGGCCAGATAGCGGGTAATATAAGCGGCCGAACGATCCACTTTTGTCGGGTCTTTTCCGGAAAAAGCACCTCCGCCATGCGGACTGGCACCGCCATAGGTATCGACAATGATTTTGCGGCCGGTCAGGCCTGCATCACCGTCGGGTCCGCCAATTTCAAAGCGGCCGGTGGGATTGACATGAATAACCGTATTGTCGGTAATGAAACCATCGGGCAGCACCCCATGAAATACGCCCATCACATAGTCACGCAATTCTTCATAAAGCGCAGGATCATCGCCATCTTTATAATAGCCTGGTGCGTGTTGTGTGGAAACCACCAGCGCTGTCGCTTCAACCGGCACTTCATTGACATAGCGCAACGTGACTTGGCTTTTGCTGTCAGGCTCTAAAAACGGGGCTTTCCCGCTATGACGATCAGCAGCCATTTGTTTCAAAATCTGATGCGAATATTGCAAAGTCGCTGGCATGAGGTCGGGCGTTTCATCACTGGCATAGCCAAACATAATGCCTTGGTCGCCCGCGCCCTCATCCTTGTTACCGCTTTCATCAACACCTTGGGCAATATGTGCAGATTGTGGATGCAAGTAATTTTCAAAGTGCAAGCTTTCCCAATGAAAGCCCTCTTGTTCATAGCCAATATTTTTGACGACATTGCGCACTGTTTTTTCAATCTCTTCCAACGCCCCATCAGCCCAATTGCCGTCTGTATCAATCATGCCTTGGCCGCGCACTTCGCCGGCCAATACCACGCGATCAGTGGTCGTGAGCGTCTCACAAGCCACACGCGCTTCTGGGTCTTTTGAGAGAAACAGATCGACAATTGCATCGGAAATTTGATCGGATACTTTGTCGGGATGGCCTTCGGATACAGATTCGGAAGTAAAAATAAATTCTGAACGCATGGGTTTTCCTAGTAATTTGCGGCTCGAGCACGTCCGCACAGATATAAAGAAAGGTTTATATGCGCTCTTTAACGCGCGCGTGACCGGATGGCAATGGCACAAATCAGCAAAAATAGTGCAAAGCCGAGAGACAGAATATTGCCATATCGCGCAAAAATGGTCGGATTTTCCGGTCGCGGCAATTGCGTATCAATGCGGCCGGCTTGGCCCATGGGAATGTCATGCAGCACGGCTCCCCGGCTGGATATCACCGCTGAAATACCTGTCGGCGTCGAACGGATGACTGGCAATCCTTCTTCTAGGGCGCGCAGCCGCGCTTGGGCGAGATGCTGCGGCGGTCCCCAAGCGCCAAACCACGCATCATTGGATGGATTGAAAATAAAGTCGGGACGGTTTTCACGATGGACCACTTGCCCGGAAAATATAATTTCATAACATATTTGCAGACCCATTTTGCCAAAGCCGGGAAGATCCACAGATCGCGGCCCAGGACCGGGCCAGAAATCAAAGTCGCCGGGCGCGAGCCGGGACAAGCCGATCGCCGACAAGATCGGACGCATCGGGAGATATTCGCCATAAGGAACCAAGTGACTTTTGTCATAACGGCCGACAAGATTACGCGCAGAATCCATCGCATAAACGCTATTGCGCGCGCCGATGGCACGCCGCGCTTGCGGTTGCATGGTTTCATCAAATTCCAGCTTCAATGCGCCTAATATCAACATATCACCGGGCTTCATCAGGCTGGTAAGTTGTGCACGAACCAAATCCGCCGGACGGCCATAATAATAGCGCTGGGGATAGCCCGCCTCGAGATAATCCGGAATGGCCGCTTCCGGCCAGAAGAGCAAGCGCGGCTGATCCTCTTTGCGAACCGTCAACCCTGCCAATTTTGCAAGATTACGTTCTTCATAGCCCGCCTGCCATTTATCTTGCTGGCCAATATTGGGCTGCACGATCGTGATGTCTGGCTGTTTCCCGGACGCTGTTCGATCTGCCCCACTGCCGATAAAGGCAAGCCCAACGGCCGCTGCTGAAAAGACAGCCAAATCAAAAACGCGTCGCAAAACAAGGCGCCATTCTTGCATCAATATCCTATTGAAAACCGCGCGGCATAGCGCCGCCAAAAGGATAAACGCTCCGGAGAATCCGTATGTTCCGATTGACCGGGCGCTGGCGGCAAACGGGGTATCGATCAAAATTACGCCCAATGGATTCCAGATAAATCCGCTAAACACCCAACTGCGCAGCCATTCGGTGATGATCCAAAACCCAGCAAATGCCAGGCCGAACAGGAGAGGCCGTCCGCGGCCCACAAGCCATGCCCCCCAAGCGGTGAGTGCGGGATAGACTGCAAGATAGAAAGCCAAGAGAATAACGGCGATATAGCCGAGCCATTCCGGCATGGCCGCTTGAAAGGTAAAGGCTTTGGCAATCCAGTTTAACCCGACGATAAAATGACCCAGGCCAAAGAGCCAACCGGATATAAAGGCAGACTTGCGACTGGTCGATCCGTTCACAAGTGCCATCCAGCAAGCCAATGCGATTAAGCTCACCGGCCAAAGCCCGAGCGGCGCAAAACCCGCGGCCGAGGCTGTGCCAATCGCAAAAGACAGCCAATAGGGGTGACGATGGAATAATGATTTGAGAATTTTCACGCGCAACTTCTGCCGTTTTCAGAGCGCAGGTTCAAACATTAAATAGAGAATGCGCCAGTTTGGTCTCATTTCCTGCAACCTCGATCCGGTTGCATGCTTTTGGAAACTGTCCGATTCCCAATTGCCGGACCCGATCAAGCCCCGTAATGGGGAGAGATGGAAAAAATATTGCTGATATTGCTGGCCTTCGCACAAGCCCAACCAACCGAAACATCCCCATCGACCGGTTCTGTGCAATCGCCCATGGCGCTCACCGCCATTCAAAAGCGTGATCTCAACTGTGTCGCGGTTTTTGCGATTGTCGCCTCCGAGCAACAGCGCGGTATCGATTCTGCGCTACGCTATCCGTTGCTGATCGAACGCGGGCGAACCTATGCGGGACAGACGGGAGAGCGGGTCATGGCGGAAACCGGTCAAAGCCGAGATCAGATTCAAAATGCAATTTTGGCAGCAGCAGCCATGCAACAGGAAAAGGTCAAACAGGGTGAAGAGCCCGCAGACGTGGTCGCTGGCGCGATGGACACCTGTTTACCGCTGCTCGATGCAGCGCTGCCGCCCAAACCAAAGCCCAGCCTCAACCAATGCGCCGGCATGATGCAGCTTGCCTTTGAACAAGTTTATCACCGCGAGAGGTTGTCGAAAAAGGCGCAGGACTTGAAGACTCTCGCCTTTGTGCTGGACAATCGTGCGCGAGAAAAAATGCGCGCCGAAGGCAAAAGCGGGACCGAAAGCGATATCATACTTACGCAAACCCGCGAAGATATTCGGACCATGGAACAAAAGACCGGGACCGAACCCACATTTGATATTGATCATTGCTTCACTCTGGCCGCACCGAAGAAGAAAGAGCAGAATTTTGAGCACTGAACTGCGCCCTTTTCACTTGGCCTTTCCGGTCGATAATTTGACTGCTGCGCGGCAGTTTTATACTCAAATATTGGGATGTACGGAGGGCCGGAGCAGCGATTACTGGATTGATTTTAACTTTTACGGCCATCAAATTGTCACCCATAAACTGGCTCCCACCAAGACTTCGGATCCCGCTGCAGATGCGACAAATTTGGTGGATGGTGATGCTGTTCCGGTTCCGCATTTTGGTGTCATTTTGACGATGGAACAGTGGACCGCACTTGCGGCACGTCTCGAAAGACATGGCACGCAATTTATCATCGCTCCGACGATAAGATTTCAGGGACAAGTTGGCGAACAAGCCACCATGTTTTTCCGCGATCCGAGCGGAAATGCTTTGGAATTTAAAGCTTTTGCCGATGACGACCAATTGTTCGCAACCGATTAATCGACCGGCAAGTTGATCCGTCTAAAATGATCTGCTTAGACCGGATGATCCTGTTTCCACCGATCCAACGCATGTTCCAAATGGCTCTCGGCCAAATCCCGTGCACTATGGCGTTGCAGGCCGAGAGAATCCGCCAAACGTTCACCAATGAGAGCATCGCCTAGCGCCATAAGCACCAAGGTGAGCGTATCTTGGTGCATTTCTCGATCTTCGTGGCCGCCTTCACCAACCTCGTCGACCAATGCGTGAATGGCATCAACAATCGGGTCCAGCGCATCTTCATTTCCGGTCAGCAACATCCACGAAGACAAAGCGCCGGCACCCTGCTTGTCAAACGCATCAAATGTCAAATCCACAATATCGCGAACCGTTCCTTCGCCCGTTCGGGATTTTAAAACTGCTTCAGCAATCGACCCGCAAACCTGATCCGTGAGATATTGTGCCAGTGATTTTTGCAAGCCCGATGCCGAACCAAAATGATGCAATAAATTGGCATGGGTGCGACCGATACGCGAGGCCACTGCCTTGAGCGTAACCGCTTGCGGACCGGCTTCGATCAGCAATTCACGAGCAGCGGCCAGAGCCATGCTGCGGCTTTCTTCCGGAGAGAGGCGACGTTTAGCTATTGACATCTATGTAAGTAACCCTATTATCTTCCCTATCATCTAGACCGCATTCCATCCAAAAGCGACCCCTTATGAATATGCATAGCAGCGTGCAAGCCGAACCGGAAACAATTGATACACCGACGCCCGCCGATCATGTGATAACGCCGCGGGATCGCCGCTTTGGCCGCGAAGATGCGCTAGAGGCTGGCCGTTGGTGGCTCGGTGAAGATCCGATTGCGACCGCCTTTTATAACTCTCTATCCCTAACCTTTCCTCGCGGAGAAGCGTTTTTCATCGAAAGCGTCAAAGCCTTTCGTGACGTCACTCCGGAAAAATTGCAGCAAGAAATTCGCGCCTTCGTCAAACAGGAAATCTTGCATACGCGCGAACATGTTGCCTTGAATCGTCGCGTCGCAGAAGCGGGATATGACACCGGAAAAATAGACAAACGCGTCGCCGAGTCGCTGGCCTTGACCAAAGATCGGCCGGCGATCACCAATTTGGCGGCGACGATGATCCTCGAACATTTTACCGCGATCATGGCGCAACAATTTATTGCCAATCCGAAGCATTTCAAAAATGCCGATGCGGAAACCGCCAGTTTGTGGCGCTGGCACGCACTGGAAGAAATTGAACATAAAGGTGTGGCTTATGATACGTGGCTCTATGCCACCCGCGACTGGTCCCGTTGGCAACGCTGGAAAGTCAAAACCCTGATGATGCTCATCATCACGCGCAATTTCTGGACCAACCGCTACAAAGATTCACTCGATCTGCTGGCACAAGACGGATTTACTGGTTTTTCAACCAAAGCGAAATTGCTCAAATTCCTGCTGTTTTCACCTGGAGTCGCTCGCAAAGTCATAATACCCTGGGTCAAGTTTTTCCTGCCCGGCTTCCATCCTTGGAATGAAGACGACCGGCATCTGATCAATATGGCCGATAGCGCATTTGCCGCGGCGCGGCCGGATGAAACGCAGCCAGCTTAGCATCTTTTGATATGACGGTTTTGGTCACCGGCGATAGCCTTCAAGGCGCAGGTGACGCGCGCCGTTCGACCGATTTCAATCGCACCGCCTGGCCAAGCTGATCGCAACGGGCGATGATATTTTGCTCTTTTGTAAAGATGCAGACTGTGCGGACATGGTCATATGGTCCGAAACGCATGATCTGCCGCAACAGCATCACCCGGCCGCCATCATCCGTGCCCTGACCAGAAATCACAATATCTCCATCCTCTTCCATAGTTGTATTGTCGGCTTGAAAATCCGTAAAAGGCAGGCTTTTCATTGCGCCCAAAGCAAGCGTCTCGCGCTGATCTTTGGTCAACCTGCCAACCGAAGGATTGCTCCCCAGGCTGGATGCAACAATCACCAAAGGTTGCGACGCATCAGGAACAATATCCTGAGGCCCATCGGTCAAAATCAAACCGCTGCCAGCTAAGGTACGGACCGCCCGAAATTGGGCACGGTCAGCTATGACAAAAGGCAATTGATCAATTTCCTCCTCTAAGGTTCCGCGCATTTGAAACCGCACAGATTGGAGCGATGCCATCACTGCTTCGTCGGAATAACCTTTACTATTCTGTGGAATCTGGATGGTAACCATCGCGGTGCTATCGCTATTACGAGCGATTAGGACCCATTTGCGATAGGTAGTGCCTTGTTGAATTTGCTCACCCTTGACCAGCAAAGCTTCCACATTGGCATCTAAGGTCACGGGTTGCACCGGACTTGTCACCGTCATCCGCGACGCTAAGCGCTCAGCGGTAAAATTCGGCGCAATTTCGGCATAGGCAGCGACCGGAAATGAAGCAACTATGATCGAAGCACCGGCCGCGCTGTCGAGAAATCCGGAAAAACTATCCGCCGGGATCATTGCGCCCGGGGGCACCAGACCGACCACTCCGTCATTGGGGAATATTGGCTCTTTCGCCATGGCTGAAACCGGCTGCAGCAGCATCAATATGGCGCTCAAAAATGTGGCTAAGAATATTTTGCCTGGAAACATATATCCACCTTCATCAGTGATCGCGAAGCTGGTTTCCTAAAGAAACCAGCGGATCGGTTCATTGATAAGCAGGCGCCGCACCAGTGCAAGGACAATCGCCGCGAGGCTTAATGTGCGGTGCGATTTCCCGTGGCATTTGCATCTACTTTTTCAACCCATTCAGGGAAAAAGCTAGGCGCGCGGGTTGACCATCCCGGAGCGGTAGCCGCCGCTTCACTGATAGATTGCAACAATCCCTTGCGGGTCTTGGGGTGCAAATGAGGCAAGGAAGCTGCGGCGCAAAAACTGCCGGGCAACCATGGCCGGGCATCAGGGCCGAGCAAACGTTCGTACAAAAAGCGGTAAGCCGGAAAACTGTTAATCCGGCCTTGGCCCAGATCATAAGCGGACAGTGCAATCAGCGCTGGCATGAAATCTTCTATGCCATTAATGGCGCAATCATCGGGAATGGCTTTGCGAATTTCATTCAGCCGTTTGTATAATTTCATTTGGACCTTAATACCGGCTTCTTCCACGGCATCGCGCGACCAGGTTTCCACAGCATCGGCACGATCCAAACCAACATCAAGCGAGCGCCGGATATAGCGTTGCGTTGCCGAACCGAAGCCCGCAAATTCCTTCATTTCTGCTAATGTCATCGCACCGGGTATTACTTGCATATCTTTGGCCATGGTAACTCCTACTCTGGAACATTGGTCCTTTGTCCACGCAGCCATTGGACCAAAACATGGTTAGCATTTGGTTAAACATGGCTTTGCGGATGGAAATCGGTCATGAAACAGCGCTTATGCCGTTAAAATTCCATGGTATTTCGTGCATTGAAGGTGCAGGATTCGACCAACGGCAACCACGCTTCGACCGGACACAATTGAGATAGAGACATTTGATACCATTTTATCCTAAGCTTGATCCCAAGAAGAAATTAGGCATGCCATGAGAAAATTCGAAATTGGAAATCACAAACCATCGGTCGGACAACAGGTCGCGATCCTTTCGATTCTGGGCTTTTGGCTATTCTATGTGATCATCATTACGCTGCGCGCCGCAGTGGGGGATTGGCCCGCCCAGGAAGAACTCGCGATCCGCCGAGTCGTGGTGACGATCCTTGGTATCGCCATTACCTATATGCTCTATCGCTTACTGCGATTGTTTGAGGATCGCGCACTGTCGACCCGTATCATCACCGCTTTTGCCGGCGCCATTCCCTGTGCCATCGCGATTGCTGCTTTCAACTTTTACATGTTCAATGTCTACGATCCGCAAAGTCTGTTTGACGAAAAGCATATGGAAGAAATGCGAAAATATATGGAGCAGGAAAATTTCGCGCTCAAAGTGATTGTAGAAGATAGTATCTCCCGGTTCTTCTTCATGATCAGTTGGGCCTCTTTATATTTGACGCTGAGTTATGCTTCGGAAGTGCGAACCGTCGAGCGCAAAGCCTCCCGATTTGCGCAAGCTGCCCAGGACGCGGAATTGCGGAGTCTGCGCTATCAAGTAAACCCGCATTTCCTGTTCAACACATTGAATAGTTTGAGCACATTGGTCATGCGCAGCCAGCCTGAAGAAGCCGAAGAGATGATCCTCAACCTGTCAAAATTCTATCGCACCAGCCTGTCAGGAGATCCGCTCGAAGATGTCGCCTTGTCCGAAGAAGTGCATTTGCAAAATCTTTATCTCGACATTGAAGCCGTGCGTTTTCCCAAGCGGCTAAAAACCGAAACCGATATACCCGCAGAATTGAACGATGTGCTTGTCCCGGGTCTAATCCTGCAGCCTTTGGTGGAGAATGCGATCAAACATGGTGTGGCGCATAGCAAACGGCCGGTGACCATAAGCATAAGCGCGACGACAAAAGGTGATTTTCTGAAGCTGACCGTGGCGGATGATGGCGAAGCCAATGCCGAGCATGCATCCAGCGATCAGAATAACGGCATTGGTCTTGCGAATGTCCGCGATCGATTGGAGACTAGATTTGGCACACAGGCCAAGCTAAAAACCACGCGATTGGACAAAGGCGGTTTTGTTGCAGAACTGATCATGCCTCTCTTGGCGGATATATAAAATGGCAAACGAGATAATACCCGATGCATCGCCGGCTACAACACAGCTTAATACGCTGATTGTGGATGATGAGCCTTTGGCAATTGAACGGTTACAACTGCTTTGCGCCCGGCAGAAAGATATTAATCTGGTCGGCACAGCCAGCGACGGTGAAGCCGCTATTCGATTGGCTGAAAAGCTCGCTCCGGATTTGCTCCTGCTCGACATAGCCATGCCCGGTATGGATGGTCTGGCTGTTGCAGAGAAACTCGCGGAAATGCCGCATCCACCCGCTATTATATTTGTCACCGCCTTTGACAAATTCGCGGTGGAAGCTTTTGGCGTGGCAGCGATCGATTATGTCCTCAAGCCGGTAGAGAATAAAAGACTATCGCTTGCCATCTCGCGCGTTGTTGAACGCAAGAATGAGCGAAGCGAGCGCGCCGAAAATGCTGTTGAAGACAGCCCTTGGGCCGAAGAATTTTGGGTGCCCTATAAATCGGAACTGCGCCGTATCGCCGCATCCGAAATTAATCGGATTGAAGCCGAACGCGACTATATGCGCTTGCATGTTGGCGGTGAACAAGGTTCTGGCCAAGGCGGCACGAGCTACTTGCTTCACCAAACCATTACCGGGTTGGAGAAACGTCTTAATCCCGAACAATTTATCCGGTTACACCGTTCCCATCTGGTACGCCGGGACTGGATTGCTGGTCTGCGCCATGATGGCGGTGGGATCTGGATGGCTTGTTTGCAATGCGGAACAGAAATTCGCATCGGTCGCACCCATTTAGCGGAAGCGAAGAAACTCGCCGGCCGATAAACGTTCCAACAGATTTCCAGATCGATCCCATCAGCCGCTTTGCTTCCTATTGCATCGCCCAAAAAATAAACCCCGGTGTAAGGGCACCGGGGTCAATAGTTGGTTTGGCCAAATAGAGGGCCGCTTAATTGGGATTCGCGGCTCTTGAGTTAACTTAGCTTCCGCCGATCACCACCGAACTTGAACCCAAGGTTCCCGCTTCGGCTCTGGCGATTAGAGAGACTTGCGCGCGTTTGGCGGACTGTTTCGCTTCCTGCATGCAATTGCTGTGATCCACCGCATCGCGAAGATTTTTGGAATCGAAGCCGCCGCAAACCTTGCGCACCGCGCCTTTAATCCGACCATCGAGAGCAGATTGGCCTTCGGTGCTGGTTAGATCGAGATCCGCATAGCTGACTTCGACCGACTTGGTGATCCGGCCTTGGGCGTTGGCTGCGGCGGAAAAGCCGGTAGCGGTTACGGCCAAAGCGGTGGCAGCAAAAATAGCTTTGCTCAGATTAGATTGTGTCATGTGTTCACTCCTCACTCATATTTAGGGACAAACACCGGCAATAAGGGGGAAGCCGGCTTGTCCTCATTATCCCTCCGCTAAGAGGGGGGGGTATGAGTACGGAAGCAGTTGGTTTCGACCAGCTCGGGGAAGAGCGTTTCACTATTGCCTCTGCTCCCGTCTCGTATTTTTAGATAGGACAAAGCGGTTCGGCGAGCATCTGATCTTCTATAAACAGCCATTTTGATCGACCGGCGGCAAAAAGCTTCGACCAACGACACAAGAATGTCGATCAACGTAAAACAATGTAACTATTGTTACTATTCAATTAGTTACAGATGACACCGAATCATGGTGTTTTATATGACTAAATCAGCCCTGAGAGCGGACTTGATGGGTCTGCATACATGCGGCGGCCCATCCGACCCGATAAATAAGCTTCGCGGCCAGCCTCTACGGCAAGCTTCATCGCGCGCGCCATCCGAACCGGTTGTTTGGCTTCAGCTATGGCCGTATTCATTAATACGCCATCACAGCCCAATTCCATCGCAACCGCTGCGTCGCTGGCCGTGCCAACGCCGGCATCGACCAAGACCGGGACGCTGGCCCCTTCGACAATCAGACGAATCGTGACCTGATTTTGAATACCCAGTCCAGACCCAATGGGAGCGCCCAGCGGCATGATCGCGACGGCGCCGGCATCTTCCAGCTGTTTCGCGGCTATCGGGTCATCGACACAATAGACCATCGGCTTGAAGCCTTCTTTGGCGAGCACTTCGGTCGCTTCCAAAGTTTCGCGCATATTGGGATAGAGGGTTTTGGCTTCACCAAGCACTTCCAGCTTGACCAGGTCCCATCCGCCCGCTTCACGGGCCAGACGCAATGTGCGAATAGCATCATCCGCATTGAAGCAGCCTGCTGTATTGGGCAGATAGGTAATTTTCTTGGGGTTAATAAAATCGGTCAGCATCGGTTGATTGCGATCCATGACGTTGACGCGCCGGACGGCAACCGTGACTATTTCCGCGCCTGCCGCTTCTACTGCCGCGGCATTTTCTTCAAAATCCTTATATTTGCCGGTGCCGACGATAAGACGGGAGGTAAATTTCTGCCCAGCGACGCTCCAACAATCCGCGCTATTGTGATCGCCGCCGCCAACAAAATGGACAATTTCCAATTGATCACCTTGTTCCACTGGGACATTGGCAAGCGTAGACCGAGTCACAATTTCGCGATTGCGTTCCACCGCAACTTTTTCAGGTTCCAGATCCAGCATCCTGACGAGATCGGCCACCGTCATCCCGCGAGCAATCGTCTTGCTATCTCCATTGAGCTGAATTGAAATTTCCGCCATTGCCAATGTTTCCATTTGTTTGATCTCGCTTTTCGGAATCGAGCCCTATAAAGAGGCCATATAAAGAGCTAAGCAGTGCCGCAACCAAAAGCGCATCATGGGGGACATTATATTGTCAGAAGGAAATAGCACCGACAGGACCGTGTTTGTCCTAAACGGCCCCAACTTGAACCTATTGGGCATGCGCGAACCGGAAATTTATGGCGCCGACACGCTGGATGAGATTGCCGGACGCCTGGAGGATCAAGGCCATGCCCTCTCCCTTGCCGTGGATATCCGGCAAAGCAATCATGAGGGTCATCTTGTCGATTGGCTGCAAGAAGCCGCCGCGGATCGCGCGCTGGCCGTGATCCTCAATGCCGGTGCTTTAACCCACACATCCATTGCTCTGCATGACGCGATCAAAGCGATTGATGTCCCGGTTATCGAAGTGCATCTGTCCAATCCGGCCGCCCGTGAAGAATTTCGGCACAAGAGTTTGATCGCACCGGTTGCAAAAGGAACGATTTGCGGCTTTGGTGCGTTGGGATACGCATTGGCGCTGGATGCCGCCAGCAAATTTTAGAGCAGAATTTTAACTTCAAAATGGGAACCGGTTATGGCCGCAAAAAAAGACAGTAATGGCAGCATGAATGTGGACCTAGATATAGTACGGGAACTGGCCGGGATATTAGACGGTGCCAGTCTCAGTGAAATAGAAGTCGAAGATGGCGACCGCAAAATAAGGGTTTCTCGCGGCGGCGGTGCACCGGCTGCTGTCCAGGCTGTTGCTGCCCCTCTGCCTGCCCCTGCTGCGGCCGCAGCTCCTGTGACAGCGGCCACGCCTCCTCCTGCCGACGATCATGCCGGCGCGCAAAAATCTCCGATGGTCGGGACAGCCTATCTCGCTCCGGATCCCGATGCAGCGAATTTTATCAGCGTGGGCGATACCGTCGCAACCGGTGATACATTATTGATTATCGAAGCGATGAAAGTGATGAACCCGATTCAAGCGGAAAGCGCTGGCACGGTCAAAGCCATATTGGTCGAAAACGGCCAGCCTGTGGAATTTGATCAACCGCTTGTTGTGATTGCGTAGATGGGGTTTAGCGCATGACTATCAACAAAATACTGATTGCCAATCGCGGTGAAATTGCGTTGCGAATATTGCGCGCTGCGCGCGAACTGGGCATTGATACGGTGGCTGTCCATAGCACAGCCGATGAAGACGCCATGCATGTCCGGCTAGCCCATGAGGCTATTTGTATCGGCCCGCCATCTGCAACCGACAGTTATCTCAGTATTCCTGCAATTATTTCTGCAGCGGAAATTAGCGGCGCGGATGCCATTCACCCAGGCTATGGGTTTCTTTCTGAAAATGCGCATTTTGCGGAAGTTGTCGAAGCCCATGATATTAAATGGATTGGTCCCAAGCCGGAGCATATCCAGGTCATGGGCGACAAGGTCGCTGCGAAAAAGACAGCTGGTGAACTGGGCATCCCGCTGGTGCCGGGCTCCGATGGTGCGGTGAGTGAAATTGAGGAAGCCAAGGCGGTGGCTGCTGATGTTGGTTATCCGGTGATCATCAAAGCCGCATCTGGCGGCGGCGGGCGCGGCATGAAAGTCGTGAACAGCGAAGCTGAATTGGAAACCCAGATGAAGCAAGCGGGGACCGAAGCCAAGGCAGCCTTTGGCGACGCGACCGTTTATATAGAAAAATATCTTGGGGATCCGCGCCATATTGAATTTCAGGTTTTCGGCGACGGACGCGGCAACGCGATCCATTTGGGTGAGCGGGATTGTTCCTTGCAAAGGCGCCACCAAAAGGTTCTGGAAGAAGCGCCATCCCCCGTCATCAGCGCAGAACAGCGCGAACGCATGGGTAAAGTCTGTGTCGATGCCATGAAAGGCATGGGCTATCGTGGTGCGGGCACGATTGAATTTTTGTACGAAAATGATGAATTTTACTTCATCGAAATGAACACCCGGCTCCAGGTGGAACATCCGGTCACAGAAATGATCACCGGTTTTGATCTGGTGCGGGAACAAATCCGCATTGCAGATGGCCGGGATTTGTCGGTGAAACAGGAAGACCTGGAATTTTCCGGACATGCTATTGAATGTCGGATCAACGCCGAAAATCCGAAAACCTTTGCGCCGTCACCAGGAAAAGTTGTCGGCTATCATCCACCAGGCGGCATGCATGTGCGCGTGGATAGCGGTCTATATGCCGGCTATGCGATCCCGCCTTATTATGACAGCATGATCGCAAAGCTCATTGTCTATGGCCGGACTCGCGACGGTTGTATGATGCGGCTCGCCCGCGCTCTGGACGAATTTGTCATCGAAGGCGTCGAAACAACCATCCCGCTGCACCAAAAGCTGGTTTATGATGAAGGCTTCCAATCGGGTGAATATACGATCAAATGGCTGGAAGAATGGTTGGAGAAAGACGAAAATCCTTAGTTTTACGTCAAAACTGCCTGTATTTTGTTCAGATAAGTCGATTCTTTCCTGAATATTACAGCGCAGTTCAGCTGACCGACAGGGTTAACACGCTATGACTTGTTGCACAGATGCGGCAAATGGGGTCGCGAAGCTACGGAGTGAGTCTATGCGACTATTTTTATTCACCGGTCTAATGGCGGCAACCATGCTGACACCAGCAGCGGCATCCGCTGCAGAAATTGCGCCAAATTTAAACGCCAACGGAAATCTGATCACCTCGGATCTGACTGGCACTGCGGCCTTCCAACGGGATCAACGCAGTGAACGCAGAGCCAATCGGGGTAATCGCGGAAACCGAGATGCGCGACGGGCCAATCGCGGCAATCGCGAAGCGCGGCGGGCCGTAAGATCCGAAAATCGCAATAATCGCGGACGGGCTAATGTTATGTCCGATGGCGATCGCGCAGAAGCGCGGCAACAACGCCGACAAAATCGAAATGTTGATCGTGGGTTTTCGCAAAGCCGCAGCCGCGCAGATGTAGGCCGGTCTAACCGCCAGGCCCGTCGTGCAGAAGCACAGCGTAGCGAACGCCGAGCCAATCGCCGGGCCAATGCGCGCGGGGATAGCAATCGCAATGGCCGCGTCGACCGCCGGTTTGATCGCAACAGAGATGGCCGGATTGATCGCCGCTTTGACCGCAATAATAATGGCCGCGTGGACCGCCGTGTGGATCGCAATCGCGATGGTCGGATTGATCGGCGGTTCCGGGAAAATCGTCGTGGCATTGCGCGGGGTAACCGGGATAGCCGCGTCGATCGTCGCTATCGGGACAATCGGCGCTATCGTGATGGACGCCGTTATGGCTATCGCAACGATCGACGGAATTACCGTCAGTGGAATCGCAGCTGGCGCAATGATCGGCGCTATAACTGGCGGAATTACAGAAAATATAATCGCAACTATTACCGTGTGGGCCGCTATTATGCGCCGTATCGCAACCATCATTATCGCCGTTGGAATATCGGCA
The DNA here is from genome assembly GCF_039982415.1 of Parasphingorhabdus sp. GTDB lineage: Bacteria > Pseudomonadota > Alphaproteobacteria > Sphingomonadales > Sphingomonadaceae > Parasphingorhabdus. The sequence continues at coordinate 805,374 of NZ_JBDWYL010000006.1, read as the reverse complement.
TTTTCTTGGGCTCTTCCTTCTACGGGTCGCGCTACTGGATAAATGATCCTTGGCGCTATCGCTTGCCTCCGGCTTATGGTGGCTATCGCTGGGTCCGCTATTATGGCGATGTGTTGTTGGTCGACACATATGATGGCCGCGTGGTCGATGTGATTTACGACTTTTTCTACTAAGTCGACCAATCCACACTATCCTTAGGCCCTGTTTCGTTGGGCGAGGCCCGTAATCAGCAATGATTGCGGGCCTCCATCTATATTATCTCTTGAAACCATTTCCTCTCCGTCGCACACAGGGAAAAAGAGCAAAGGAAAGATAGCGATATGATCCGACAATTGATTGGAATAGCGGCATTGGCATGCGCCACTCCCGCAATGGCAACATCGGAAACGCCAGCAAAACAGGTGACCATTATCAGCGCTGGTAATTTGATCGCTGATCCCGCGCAAGGCGCAAGCGGACCAGCAACCATCACCATTATTGATGGCAAAATAGCCTCAATTGTCTCGGGATCTGCAGTGCCCACGACGGTTGAAGACAATATCACCATCATCAACATGTCCGACAAAACGGTTATGCCTGGCCTGATTGACCTTCATGTCCATTTGACCGGTGATCCGGGCGGTGATTTCTGGAAGCAAGCGACCGAGCCTGCCGAATGGGGCGTTGTCGTTGGCGCAAAAAATGCTCGGATCACAGCCAAGGCCGGCTTTACCACCGTGCGCGAAGCGGGATCTTCACAATATTCGGGATTCTCGCTCCGTAAGGGCACGGCAGAAGGCGTTATTCCCGGCCCGCGCATCATTGCGGCCGGACCCGCTTTGGCAATTGTCGGTGGTCATGGCGATACGACCGGTTTCAAAGAAGATATTAATGATGCTCTGGCCAGCGGTTACAGCTGCACTGGCCCCGTGCAATGCGCGGAAAAGGTGCGCAAAGCATCCCGTGCCGGATCAGATATTATCAAAATTACGGCAACTGGCGGCGTTTTGTCCCAGCAGGGCCGCGGTCTTGAGGCGCATTTTACCAATGCAGAAATGACCGCAATTGCCGATACCGCCCATTCGCTTGGCTTAAAGGTCATGGCTCATGCGCACGGGGCCCGCGGCATTGAAGCAGCAGCCCGCGCTGGCATTGATACAATTGACCACGGAACATTTGCTGACGAAGCGGCACTAAAAGCGATGAAGGCCAATGGCTCGGCTTTGGTTCCGACATTAATGGCCTTTCAAGGCGTCGCCGAAGGATTGGGTAAAAATATCTACACACCAGTTGTTGAGGCCAAGATTCGCGAAACCTTGGGAAGCGTTGGCAAGGCCGTGACGATGGCCAAGAAAATGGGCGTTCCAGTCGCCTTCGGCACCGATGCTGGTGTCTTTGGACATGGCCGCAATGCAGAGGAATTTGCGCTGATGGTCCAGCATGGTTTGACCCCACAAGAAGCCGTTATTAGCGCCACCACTTTGGCGGCTGAAGTATTGGGCATGGAAAAGGAAATTGGCCGGATTGCTACGGGCTATTCTGCCGACATCATCGCGTTTGACGGCAATCCTTTGGAGGATGTGACAGTGTTGGAAAATGTTGATTGGGTCATGGTTCGTGGCCGAGTGATTGACTGACTCGCCTGATGAGCACATCCCCTTATACCGCTCTTCCAAAGACAAAGGTCACGCGGAATAACAGCCCCAAACGGCTTGCCGAGATTACCCGTTCAGTGACGGATAAGCTCAACGCGCACCCGCATGTGCAATGGCTGGAAAGCCCGCATGCACAGCTTTTTGTCCATCAGAATTTTCTCAGCGATGCGGATTGTCAGCTGCTGATTGATATGATCGATCAGGAAGCGGTTCCGTCTTCCTTGTACAAAGGCACCGAGCGGGAAGGCTATCGCACAAGCTATAGCTGCAATGTCAGTATAACCGACAAGGATATCCAAAGGATCGAAGAGCAAATTTGCGCTCTTATGGGGCTGGAAAATTCGCACAGCGAAGTGCTGCAGGGCCAACGCTATGAAGTTGGCCAAGAATTTAAGGACCATCACGATTTTTTTCATGAAAGTGAAGATTATTGGACCAAGAATGAAGCCAATAATGGCGGCCAGCGGAGTTGGACGGCGATGGCCTATCTCAACGAACCCGAACAAGGTGGGGCAACAGCTTTTCCGCAATTGGAATATCAAGTCGAACCGCGCAAAGGCATGCTGCTCATGTGGAATAATATGGGGTTGGACGGCCGACCAAATCTGAACACGTTACATGCTGGTGCACCGGTCATCAAAGGCACGAAATATATTATCACAAAGTGGTTTCGCTTGAATCGGTGGAAAGGCCGTTGGTGATGGCAAGCCATTGAGTTTGATCGCAATTCAATGATAATTTACAGCCGTTGACGGACCAACAACCGATTTCTTTCGACCAACGACTTCACCGATCGTTGCAGGTGAAACCAAGCTGTGTTAGCCATGCATAACAGTTTAATAGGGAAACATCATGATCAACAAAACGCTCACCTTGCTCGCCAGCGCCAGCCTTTTGGCCACCACTTCCTGCGCTTCTGCCCAAAACACATCAATTGCCAGTGCTGCTGCTCAAGAAGAAGCCGCCAAGCCGGCTGCAACCGAAGGCGAAAAAATGAAGGCGTTGTTCGCGAAAAGTGATGCGGACAATCTCGAACGCAATCCCATTGGTGCCCTGTTCCGTGGTGATGAACGTTATGCAGATCGTCTGGGAGACTATATCAGCGATGCCTATTTTGCCGCAGAACTCGCTGCGCAAGAAAAGGAATTGGCCGCATTAATGGCGATTGACCGGAACCAGCTCAGCGTGACCGACAAAATTGCTTATGACGTGTTTGAGCGCAACAAAAAACAAGCCATTAGAGGCATGTCCAAAGAAATTATGGACCTCAGCGTGGTGCGTCCGCTCAATCATTTTAGCGGTTTTCATACCTTTTACCCAACTTTTGCATCGGGCAAAGGCGCGGCACCTTTTAAAACGGTGAAAAATTACGACGATAATCTGAAACGCCATGCACAGTTTATCACCCTTATTGATCGCTCCGTCGGTCGGTTCCGTCAGGGTATGGACAGCGGCGTGTTTGAAACCAAATTGACCATCGGCAATGTTATCGAACAGCTCGCCACACAAATGGGACTAGGCCTTGAAAATAGCCCGTTCATGGCGCCGACTCAGCAATTTCCGGAAGATTTCAGCGACGCAGACAAAACGCGGCTAAACGCTGAATATGAAATGGCCACCAAGAAAATCTTCGCATCCTATCAAACCATGCATGATTTTCTGAAAAACGAATATCTCCCGCTCGCCCGTGAAGGCGTCGGACTGTCCTATATGAAGGGCGGAGATGTAATGTATAAACATCTTATCGAGAACACGACCACTTTGCCGCTGGAAGCGGACTATATTCATAAGCTCGGCATTAGCGAAGTGGCGCGGATCAAGACCGAGATGGAAGCGATTAAAGACGAAGTCGGATTTAAAGGGACGCTGTCTGAATTTTTCACACATTTGCGAACCGACCCCAAATTCCATCCGGAATCCCGGGAAGCCTTGACCCAAGGCTATTATGATCTCGGCAAACAGGTCGACAAGGTCATCTCTACGCAGTTTAAAGTGCTCCCCAAATCGCCTTTGGAAATCCGTCCCTATGACGAGTCCATCGAGAAATTCCAGGCGGGCGGTTCATATCAAAGCGGCACGCCAGATGGTTCCCGTCCCGGTGTCTTTTATTTCAATGCTTATGATCTACCCTCGCGCAACACGTCCGGCATGACCACATTATATCTGCATGAAGGCGCCCCCGGCCACCATTTTCAAATTTCCCTTGCGCAGGAAAATGAAGACCTGCCGAACTTCATGCGTTTTGGGGGCAATACAGCCTTTGTCGAAGGCTGGGCTCTCTATTCCGAAAAATTGGGCTTCCCGATGAACATGTTCAATGATCCTTATCAGCGATTTGGTCATCTTGATGACGAAATGCTGCGCGCTATGAGATTGGTTGTGGATACCGGTCTCCACAGCAAAGAATGGACCCGCGAACAGGCCATTCAATATATGCTCGACAATAGCAGCATGGGCAAAACCGATGCGACGGCCGAAGTGGAGCGTTATATCGCCATCCCATCGCAAGCGCTGGCTTATAAAATCGGAGCGTTGACGATCCAGCGCCTCAAGCAAAAAGCGCAAGATGATCTCGGTGATAAATTCGATCCGCGCGAATTTCATGATCAGGTTTTGAACACAGGATCGCTTCCGATGACGGTTCTGGAAAAGAAGATCGACGACTGGATTACTTCCCAGGGCTAGATTTTGTCCGATAAAATTTGCAATCACTATTGCCCTTATACTCCGGTCACTATTATGCTGCCGTAAAGTATAGGGGCAATTTTTATGAATCACTTTGTCATTGCAGTGATGTTTTTCATCGCTTGTATTTGGAGCAATCCTGCATATGCCAAATGGATCGAAGCCAGCAGTGATCATTTCATAATTTACGCCAATAAAAACGAGAAGACGGTCCGCAAATTTGCGGAACGCCTGGAGCTTTTTCATGCTGCATTGGCCTATGGCCGGACCAATGTTTTGGCCAAACCCAGCCCGTCTAATCGCGTCACTATTTTTGTGGTCGGCAGCGAAGGAAAGGTTCAGAAGCTAGCGCGCTTTGGCGGTCGAAATATTGGCGGCTTCTATCTCCCGCGGGCCGGGGCAACCGTGGCCTTTGTTCCCGAGCTGCGCAAAGCCAGCAACAAGTTTCAAAACTCGCCGGAACAGATTTTGTTCCATGAATATGCCCATCATTTCATGTACGGAATAACCGACTATTCCTACCCTCGCTGGTTCTCCGAAGGTTTTGCGGAATTTTATTCGACGGTAAGGTTTGAGAAAGATGGCAATGTCGGTTTGGGGCTTCCCGCTGCACATCGGGCTTATGAATTGGGACGGGCCACTGATGTGCCGTTGATCGAATTGCTCAACACCAAAAAATACCTGGCCAACAAGAGAAAAGGCTATGATAATTTTTATGGTAAGAGCTGGCTGCTCTATCATTATCTGACCTTCAATCCGACACGGCGAAAGCAGTTTCGGGAATATCAACTGCGATTGACCAACGGTTCGAATGAAGAGGAAGCCGCTGAGGTTTTTGGTGATATTGGCCAATTGGCGAAAGATTTGGGTGTCTATCGGAGAAACCGCAAATGGTCCTATTTCTCTCGTCCGCGGGCCGAATTGAAGATCGGGCAAATAACGACTCGCCAACTGCGCTCCGGTGAAGCGAAAATGATGCCGGTTATCATGCGATCAAAACGCGGCGTAACAAGGGAACAAGCGATCGAACTGCTTCCACAAGCACAAGAAATAGCCGCCGGCTTTCCCAATGATCCGGCCGTTCAAGCCGCCTTGGCGGAAGCGGAATTTGATGCAGGCAATAATGCCGCCGCTATTGCCGCAGCGGATCGTGCACTGGTCAAGGATCCGCGCCATATTAACGCCCTTATTCAAAAAGGCTATGCTTTGGCTGCGCTGGCTAAGGATAGCGAAGAACCTGAAATTGACTGGAAAGCGGTCCGACGGCAATTTGTAAAGGCCAATAAAGTTGAGAATGATCACCCGATACCATTGCTCTATTATTATCGCAGTTACCGGGATGCCGGAGCAGAAATTCCAGAAATCGCTGTGCGCGGATTAGAGCGGGCACTGGAATTTGCCCCCTTTGATTCCAGCCTGCGTTGGATGGTAGCCAATCAACATGCCCAAGATCGGCGTTATGATCACGCTATTCAAATCCTGCGCCCGCTGGCCTTCAGCCCGCATCGCTCCAAACAATCACAATTGGCTGAACAGCTCTTGGAACAGTTCGAAGAAAAGCGGGATGCTGATGGGCAGCCACAAGCATCGAACTGAGCAGGTTTTTCGCGCCGATAACTAAGGGCGCAATCCATCGAGTATCACTCTGATCTGATGCAATTGCGGTAAAATATCATACCACAACTGATCGGGAATTTCCCGTCGCAACGTTTCTGCCATTGGTGTCAAAGAGGCAATGGCTTCCTTTCGGACCGCAGCCCCAGCAGCCGTTACGCAGACGCGGCGGATGCGCCGATCATCTGGTTCATGGACAAGCGCAACAAATCCCTTATCTTCCAATTTGCGGACCGTTGACGACATTGTCGGTTGCGCTACTTGCATGGCATTTGCCAATTGGCTGATGGTTTCTTGGGTATCGAGACGCAAAAGGTGATTGAGCACAGAAAACTGCGCGACGGTCATGCCTTTTGGCAATTGGTTCTGGAATAGATTGTCCGCCAGTTGGTTGATGATTCCAATTTCGGTCATCACCTCAAATTGAATGGGATCCCCTTCCAATCCGGCGGGGCGGGTTTGTTGCTCATGGCTTTCTTTCATTATCTGGCTTTAAGCGTTTAACAGGATAGATTCCACTGGCCATCTTGGTGACGGTTCGGGACGCGCGGCATAGCCTAATCGGAAAAAGCCTTGGACTCGGGCTGGTTCAGCCACATTCACAGCGCTGTGAAACTGTTTATAGAGATCAGCCATTTCGGGAAATTCCTGCAGGATTTGGCTGACCGGATGCATGGCCAGACCCATTTGCGTTGCCGCCTGGTTGAACCGCACCCATGTAGCGCCCGATTGTAACTGGGCGGCGCGGCTGTTTTCTTGCGATATCAGCCAGCCAAAGCTTTGCGTATTGTCGAGTATCTCCTGATACATGGATATTCCCGCATCATAAGCATTGGATCCTTTGTCGGCCAATTGCGCGCGTGAGACGATGCCGCCCAAACGCAAGGCTTCCATCATTGGTCCGCTCAAATCTATGCCATCCGGATTGGCATTTACCTCGGCAGCACCGATACGCATCAGATCCACGCTTTCCTTCTGCGTTCGATCGGTTGCATATTCCACCGACCAGGCTTGCCAATTCAATTCTCGCAAGCGAGCAACTTGATCGCTGTCACTGGTCATCGCCAGAGATATATTATTCACCAGATCCGCAGATATGGCGCTTTGCTCTAACGCCTTACTTTGAGCGGCGGTGATAATGTCATTGGTAAAGGCTTCTTTGGTACTGCGCCGCGCCAAGATAGTGGCGAAAAGAGGGTCGGATTTGATGGTGGGATCTTTTATCATCGTGACCGTAGCCAGCGGTCGCCGATCCAAAACCGGTTGTGGTTCGCCATCGGGAAAAGGATTGATATCCGCCCGATAGCCATTTTCGGCGGCGGCTTGCCGAAACAATTCCAGAAAAGCGCCAAACCCGATTGTAATCTGGCGGTTCGGTGGATCGGTGTGCGGTAAGCGTTTGTCCAAATCGCAATAAAGCTGAAAACTATCCTCCCCCTGCAGCTGAACCAGCCATGGTTGCCGGTTGTGCGGATTAGGCGCCAAAATGGCGTAAGCCAGGGCATCAATCCGCGGATCGCCAAAGCCTTGAGCCGCTTTTCGCCAAGGCTCTTGTGCCTGCGCAATCGACCGTGTTCCCACATAAGCACCAAAGCCGCCGCCTAATAAAAGCAAGGATGCGCCTCCGGTCTTTAATATCCGTCTGCGTGAAACCATCATCATTCTCCATAGCTGTCTTATATATAGATATCTATGTTTAAATGAAACCAATGTCAATCACGTCTGCCGGATCCATCCGGATTATTCTGTAGGGGAAATACACATAAGTCCGGCCGCATGATTCAACTCGTCTGGTGTTAAGGGCAGAACAACCGTCTTCGCTATACCTTCGGCCGGAAATATCTGTAAGCCGCTTTTGCGGTTTAACCCCAGCTTGTAACTGGGTTTGCGTCGATTGATCTTGGTCTGAATTTGGCCGAAATTGAGAATGCGTAACAACCGCTTGTTAACACTTTTTTAACTTTTTCGTTTAATAAAGGTTAACGCAATCAAAGCGAGTGGGGCATACTTAATTTGATCTGGTCTGCGATAGAAAATGACTTTTGCTTACTCCCCCGAAGCGACCCTATCCGAAACAGAACGCTATGTTCTGGGATCGCTCAATCAGACTTGGCCTTCGGCCGCAACGATGACGCCCGATATGATTGAATCGCACGAAGCGGCGGACAATCCTGCGCTTTTCGTTGATGCCGTCCAGACCTTGAGCGACAATGGAATGATCCTTTACGAAGCCTTTCTGACCGGCCACATTTCCGGCCCCCGTTTTCTCGACACGATGATCACGGCGCGCGGTAAAGCCGCGCTACAGTCAAGCGATGTTGATGCATGAAGCCTTGAACGGCATCTGCACAATGGTGAGAAAAAATTAATCTCGATTTTTAATGGGTAGAACCGCGAAGTACCGCCAGCGTGAGCGCTGAGATGCTTTTCAGCACACCCATTTCTTGTTCGCTGAGATCGCGTGCTTCGTCACCGGCACAGGCCAGTGTGCCAATTGTCTCTCCCTCATCATTTCGCAAAGGCAAAGAGGCGTAGAGACCAAGATGCTGGGTCATCGCGTTGCGCGGGCTCCCCAATTGGCTGATATTAATCTGCGGATTGGCGGCCGCCCAGTGCTCATCGCAATAAGCCGCTACATGGGAAACGGTCTGCACCGCGGTTGATCCAGGATCGCTCTCGCCATCATAAACAGTGATTGATAGAAACGGGGTCGCCAGCAGGCGCGCACCCAATGCGGCCAGTTGACCCAAGTCCCTTTCAACTGAAATATCTCTGTTCATATGCGATTTGGAACCCTTTATCTCAGGCTGGTTTACAAAAATCTTTTTAAACATTTGGTTCACCATCCGACAAATGCCCTAGCCAAATTCCCGTCACCCGCCAAATCGGTCTCTGTAACTTGCTGTAAAACGTCTGAAAGATAAAGTCTTTTTTAGCGTATTTCTTTCTGTTCATCTGAGGTTTATGTTAGTTCCATGACAAATCCGTTACTCAACCCCGCCCGATCCATCCTCGATTCGTTGATTTCTTTTGATACGACTTCGCGCAATAGCAATCTCACGTTGATTGATTGGGTTGAAGACTATCTCACCGCCTTAGGCATATCATCGACGCGGGTTGAAAATGCCGATGGATCGAAAGCCAATCTCTATGCCACTGTCGGCCCCAATATAGAGGGCGGTATTATTTTGTCCGGTCATAGCGATGTCGTGCCAGTGGATGGGCAAGACTGGCATAGTGATCCGTTCACCGTCACCGAGCGCGCTGGGCTGCTGCATGGCCGGGGCACATGCGATATGAAAGCGTTTATCGCACTGGCACTGTCGGCGGTGCCCATGCTAAAACAAGGGCAACGTCCCGTGCATTTGGCGATTAGCTATGATGAAGAAATTGGCTGCCTCGGCGCGCCCGCCATGATCCAGGACATTGCCGAAAAATTACCGCAGCCAGCCCTCGCAATTGTTGGCGAACCGACAATGATGAAACCGGTTATCGGACATAAGGGCATTTGCGTACACACGGTGGAAATCTGGGGTCATGAAGCGCATAGCAGCCTCACACATCTGGGCGTTTCCGCCAATATGGTTGCGATTGACTTGATGCATGATCTGGCTGAACTGGCCCGTTCATTGTGGGAACAAGCCGATCCTGCCTCTCCATTCACTCCACCGCATGCCACGTTGACCGTTGGCAAGATGCAAGGAGGAACAGCCGCAAATATTCTCGCGCGCCATGCCCATTTCCAATTTGATTTACGCTGTCCGCCGGAAGTTGATCCGCACATTATATTAGCGCCATTTAAAGACAAGGCTGCTCGGCTCGATCGCCAATTGAAAGACGCCTTTCCAGAAGCAGGCATCCGCGTGACCCAATTGTCCAATGCGCCGCCTTTGCGGCCAACAGGATCCGAAGAGGCGGAAGCTTTTGTTCGCAAATTAACCGGCGACAATACTCCAGCCGGGGTGGTTTCTTATGCCGCTGAAGCGGGCCAGTTTCAGCAAGCTGGTTTTCCAACGGTTATTTGTGGACCCGGCTCAATCGAACAAGCCCACCAACCGAACGAATATATTAGCCTTGAACAATTTGAGCGTGGAGCGGATTTCATGATAAGATTAATCACCCAGCTGGAACAGGAGTGACCTGATGACCGCACTGGCCGGATATGCCAACCGTATCGCAATGGTAACCGGCGCCGGAGACGGTATCGGGCGGATGCTCGCGACCCAATTGTCGGCCGCCGGGATCACTGTCTGTGTACAGGATATCCGAGAAGATGCGGCCGCAGCGACAGCTTTGGCGATCGGCGGCGGCGCCTTCTCCATGGCGTTTGACATTAGCGATCGGGAAGCCGTGACAGCCGCTGCCGAACGGTTTGCCCGAGATCATGGCGATCTGGCTATGCTCTGGATCAACGCTGGGGTTGGTGTCGGCGCATCACTGCTCGACGGCAAACCCGATCAAGTGCGCTGGGCCTATGAAGTCAATGTATTGGGTGCAATCTGGACCGCTCAATCCTTCGTCCCCTTGCTCAAAGGGAATCCCTGTCATGTCGGAATCACCGCATCCACCGCAGCGCTGCGCGCACCGGAAGGAGATTTCCCGCTTTACGCTGCGACCAAACACGGCACGATGGCCGTTGCCGAAGCCCTATCGGGTGAATTGGCCACCAAAAATATCGGCTGCACGATTTTATGCCCGGGGCTGCTCAATACCGAGATTTGGGATGGGGCCAAAGCCCGGCCAGATCGTTTTGGCGGAGAGCGACGAACGAACCCGACCATAGCTGGCCTGTGGCGCAATGCCAAAACGCCTGAAATCATGTGGCCCGATATAGAAAGGGTAATGACCGCAGGCGGAGGCGTCCTGGTTTGCGCAACCGATGATGGAGATACGCGCGCCGCTATGCGCCAACGCATTGATAAATTCGAACAGGGCCTGGTTGATATCTAGCTAGAAACTTGGCCGATCAAATTGGACACAATGCGATATGATCGATCATTGTCCACCTCTATCGCATTCCGGCCATCAGCCAATATTACCGGTTTAATCGTCAACCCTATGCGATTGGATATGCGGGCCATCGCTCCAGCCAAACTCACCCAGCCTAAGCGCAGCAAAAGCTCATGGATTTGCGCCTTCACCTCCGCTGGAATCAACGCCTGATGGGGTGCTGCGAATCCGTTATTCTGCCAGTTCATCCGATAAAAATGACAAGAGGATGTTACGCGTTCAAGACAGTGCGATGTAATTTCCGTTACGGATTACTCGGCTTATCCGATTTCTGACAAAAACTGGCTTTTTGGCAGAAAACAGCCTATTATTGTCCCATGCCAGCCGTCAAAGCCGCCCGATCCAAAGATATATTTTCCCAGGATGATTGGGCGCGGTTGACTCATATCTCAACTTCTCGCGGTTTATGGCTGATCGCGCATGGATGGTTTGTCGCCATATTGACAATGACAGGAGCGACGCTGTTATGGGATTGGAATTGGCTATTGGGCCTTGTTGCCTTACCCTTTGCCATTGCAATAGTGGGTGGGCGCCAACTGGGGCTATCGATATTGATGCACGAAGGCGCGCACGGTCTGTTGCACCCCAATCGAAAGATTAATAATTTCGCTGGCCAATGGTTGACAGGAGCCGCCACCGGCAGTGATTTACACAGCTACCGCGCCTATCATCTCACCCACCACAAATATACCCAACAGCCCGAAGATCCCGATCTGGCTTTGTCAAAACCCTTTCCCACCACTCGGGCCAGCATGAAAAGGAAAATCATGCGCGATTTGACGGGCCAGACCTTTTTCAAACAGCGCAGCGGTCAGTTGGCTGCCGCTTGGCTGGGCTTGCAAGCAATGGTTCGCGGGACCCCATCAAGCAATGATACGGGCAAGCGCGATACTTCCGCTGGCACGGCGCTGAACCGAAGCGGAGCGGCTGGCGTTTCGGCCCCGATTACCAATTTGAATGGTGCGGTGCGAACGACCAAGACGGTTGGCCGCTTTCTCTTCATTCAACTTGTGATTTTATTGACCAGCCTTCTGACATTAGGGATTTTACCCTTCGTGATTTGGATCGTGGCACTCGCGACAAGTTTTCAGCTGTTCCTGAGAATTCGAAATATTGCCGAACACGCCTGTACAGCGACGGGCAGTGACGATCCGTTTTCTCATGCGCGTACCACTTATGCCAACTGGATCGAACGGACGACCGTAGCGCCTTATTGGGTTAACTATCATAGCGAACATCATCTGTTCATGGGCTTGCCCTGCTATAACCTTTCCAAAGCGCACACTCTATTATGCACTCAAGGCTATGTTGAGCGAATGACGATTTCCGATGGCTATCGTTCCGTGCTGAGTGAAGTTACCCAGCCGGCATCCACCTAATCCGCAAAGCTTCCCAGTTTTTCAGCCGTTAAATGGCCGGCTTTGGTCCAGGCTAGACAACCGGTTTTGCTATAGGGACTGTGTTTCCATCCCGGAGGTGTCCGATCCCAGCTACCGGCTGGATATTCTCCATGTTCATCAGCCAGACTGCCCGAAATAATATAGGTTTCGCTTCCTCCCTCATGCACATGTTCAGGATAATAGCTTCCGGCTGCCCAGCGAACTATTTTCACCTCTTCTCCATCAAAACGGTGCAGCCAAGCAAATTCAACACCGGGTGTACCACCATCTTCGAAGTTCAGCTCATCGATTTGGAGGCTAAATTGTGCCGTATCCGCAGCATCAAACTGATGCAATTTGACCAGAATAATACAACCATCTTGGCTGTGTGGTTTGTGACTCGTACCGATAGGATTGCGCACATAGGTTCCGGCTGGAAAATCCCCATGCTCATCTGAAAAAACACCGTCAACAACGAGAAATTCCTCGCCACCGCTATGCACATGAGGATCAAAATAGCTGCCAGGAGCATAGCGCACCAGCGACGTTGCCCTAGCCACTTCTCCGCCCACCCGATCGAGCATTTTTCGCTCGACACCGGGCAAGGGAGAAGGAACCCAGGTCATGTCTTCCGGGTGGAGAATGACCGGTTTGTCAAAATCAGCGTTGATCCTCATGGCATTTGCTCCGCTTAATTGGCGATACTAGGTCGGCTATCCATCTTGGCACGCCAATGCGCAAGATTTTCACACCCGTCCGGAATGTCTACTCCCGCAAAATCGGCGAAGCCAAGTCCGGTATAAACTGTGATATCAGCGACAGAAAAATCTTTTCCAGCGATATAAGGCTGGTCTGCCAGGACACCGTCAAGATAACGCATCGTGGCTTCCGCACGGGTTTTTTGATGGCGACCCCATTCCGCGCATTGATAGGTTTCCAGCTCCGCTCCTAAACCCGGTGTAGCATGGTGGAAATAAGTACCAACAGCATCAAACAGACCGGCCTCAGCGCGGCGCTGCATCATCGCTATCACGGCCCGTTCTTTGGGTGTTTTTCCAGTCAATTGCGGTTCACCGGTCAGTTGATCGAGATATTCTGTAATCGCACTGCATTCTGCGATAGTCGTCCCATCTTCTAACTCGAGAACCGGGACTGTTGCCGATGGGTTTTTCTCCCGAAACGCAGCTTTGCGATGCTCGCCTTCCGGAACATTGATGGAAACAAACTCAACGGAATCAAACAATCCCTTTTCCTTCAGCGCGATGCGCACGCGGGCGGGATTGGGGAAACCTTCAAAATCATAAACTTTCATCATAGGGCCTTTCACATTGTTTATTACCTATCGATAGGTAGGTATCAGTAAAATCTCAGTTGATCAACCCCTATCTTGTGATAGGTAATCATATTCAAAGGAGCAGACACGATCAGCAAACGGGACGAAATATTGGATATTGCCGAATCCGGCTACCGACAGGGCGGCTTTGCCGGGCTCAGTTTTCGGGATATTGCGGCCGCTTTGGATATGAAAAGCGCCTCGGTTCATTATCATTTTCCACACAAGGAGGATCTCGGTAAAGCCGTGGTTGAGCGCTATGCGGACAATCTATTTGATACGCTAGGAGCAGCTGATTCAGCCGAAGATAAGATTGATGATCGCATCAGACGACTCATCAGTGCCTATCAAGCCGCTTATGCAGAAGGCGAATCAAGCTGTTTATGTGCAGTATTGGGGTCTGTGAGTCCGCAATTGCCACCCGCTGTACAAACTGCAGTCGATCACTTTTTTGCCCGGCTTATCGCTTGGACTGAAAAGGCGTTGATAAACACTGAACCTTCAGCCTATCCCAATGCGGCGCATATTATTTCAGCGCTGCAAGGCGCCATGATACTCTCGGTTGCCACACGCGATTCACGCTATCTCGATAATGTTACCCACGACCTCATGCCGAAAAGCGCTGCATAAGTGACATCATTTTCAATCATACCATTGGCCTTCATCCTCGGCTTTGCTTTGGTCCGCGCTGTCACTTGCACGGTCGCTGCTACGATGCGCTGGGTGAGCGAAGGCCGGCGCGACTGGTTGTTCGGACTACTTATTGTCGCCGCATGGGCTGGTGTGGTCCTGTTCTTGTTGCTGCAATATTCTGGCCGGGCACATATTCCCGTGGATATTGTCATCGGCTGGCCGCTCTTCGCGGGTGCCGCAATTATGGGTGTGGGTGCCGTTGTCAACAAAGGCTGTTTTGTTGGCACAGTCGGCTATATTGGTGCGGGTAAGTTCAGCTACCTCCTGACTTTTGTCGGATTAGCACTCGCTATGCTTGTGCTGCGGGTCGATTTTTTCCAGCTAGCGGAGCCTATAATATTCAAACCACGTGTCGCAGTTGAAGATAGTTTGTACAAACAATTTATGGTTGTGGCCTTTCTCATCTTAGCCTCGCTGAGCCTTTATTTCATCATAATCAAACGCGATATGACGATGCTGGCCCTCCTCGCAATTGGGGTCACTGCGGCATTAATTTACGGGACCCGACCGGAATGGTCCTACGCGGCCGTTTTGAATAGCTTGCTCAGCGGCCAGGGCTTGTCGGTTGGTATGGCTGTTGAACTGGCGGTTGCGGCACTATTTGGCGGCGCGATTTTCAGTAGCTGGTTGAAAAACAAATTTCGACCGCAGCTAGGCACAATGAAAATGGCTTTCGCCAATCTGATAGGCGGGTTTCTGATGGGTATTGGCGCTGCCACTGTACCCGGTGGTAATGACGTCTTGCTGATGTGGACGATACCGGGGCTAACCTTCTACGGCATTGTCGCTTATCTAATGATGATCGTAACAATTGCGGTGGTTGTTAAGGCCATGCCGCTCATGACACGGATCATGAGCCGCTTTCAAAACCAATCAGCTACTGCCGAATGAATCGGTGCGCAGCGCGGTCTTTTTGGGTCACAGCCGGATCAAAGACTTCGCCGTTCATTGCAATGTAAACACCATGTGCCAAGATTTGCGTGGCGGCCAAAGCAAAACCGACGTTAAATTCAGCATCGCTATTGCGTAAAGTGGCCGGTTGCATCGCACCGGTTAATACGATGGTTTTGCTGGTTATTGCAGAAAGCTTCTGGGCTGTCTGAACCATTGTATCGGTTCCATGGGTCACCAAAATCTTGTCCGCCTCACTCGCCATAATTGCTTCAAAAATCTCAGCCCGGTCTGAATCGGTAAGCTCCAGACTGTCTTTGCGCATCAGCTGAGTTACCCGGTGCGGAACATGAACATTATTTTCAGCCAGCATATTGGGTAAGGCCGTTGCCCCGATTTTATATTCCGATAACGCATCAAAATAAACTTTGTCGATGGTCCCGCCAGTGGTAAAAATATCAATCATAGTCCATGCTCACGCCAGAGCTTCGGCAATTAGTTTTCTAGTATTGGACACACCATAAAGTGCGATAAAACTGCCCATTCGCGGCCCTTGCGAGCTGCCGAGCAGTGTTTCATAAAGCGCCTTGAACCAATCACGTAAATTGTCAAAGCCGCCTTCTTTACCGATGGTGTACACGATCGTTTGGATATCTTCTGCTAGTGCATCGTCCGGCAAATTCCCCAATTCGCTATCAAGCCTTTGCAAGGCAGCAACTTCGATGCCTTCGGGTTTGCGCCGCGCAAGCGTCGGTGCAATAAAATCCTTGTGATAAGCCATGGCATTGCCAATTAGCTCGTCCAGATCCGGATAGTTTTGCGCCGTGGCATCCGGCGCATATTGACGCAAATAGCCCCAAATCTGATTCCGATCCGCATCGCCCATAACACCGACCAGATTTAACAATAGCCCAAATGTAACAGGTATGGTCTCGGTCGGAACCGCACCGCCATGAATATGATGCACCGCATTACCCAATTGTTTTTCCGGGGCTTGTTCATGCCAGTTGGCGCGAAATTGAAAATATTCATCCACGGCTTTCGGGATAACACCCATATGCAATTGCTTGGCCGATTTTGGTTCCCGGTAGATATAAAAGGCCAGGCTATTTTCCGAACCATAGCGCAGCCATTCGTCCAACGACAAACCATTGCCTTTGGATTTGGAAATTTTCTCGCCTTTCTCGTCTAGAAACATTTCATAGATCAAGCCGTCGGGCTTACGGGCACCGAGCACCTTGGCAATTTTACCGGACTGCACACCGCTATCCGTCAGGTCCTTGCCATACATTTCATAGTCTACGCCCAGCGCAGTCCAACGCATTGCCCAGTCGACTTTCCATTGCAATTTTGCGCCGCCGGACAAAATATTATGCTCGACCAGTTCACCCTCATCTTCAAAGCGCACCAGCCCGGATTGTGCATCCAGAATTTCAACCGGAACCTGCAAAACCATGCCGGACTTTGGACTAATTGGTAGAATCGGAGAATAGGTGGCTTGCCGTTCCTTACCCAATGTCGGCAACATGATATCCAAAATCTGTTGATTGCGTGCGAGCACCAGTTTCAATGTCTCGTCAAAAGCACCGCTTTGATATTGATCCGTCGAGGACAGAAATTCATAATCAAATCCAAAGCGATCAAGAAATTCACGAAGCATAGCGTTATTATGCGCGGCGAAGCTGTCATATTTTTCAAACGGATCGGGCACCTTGGTCAGCGGCTTATGTAAGTGCTCCGCTAACATGTCCTGATTGGGCACATTGGTTGGCACTTTGCGAAAACCGTCCATGTCATCGGAAAAAGCAATGAGCCGCGTCGGGTTGCCGGTTAGCGTCTCATAGGCGCGGCGAACCATGGTGGTGCGCAGCACTTCATTAAAAGTACCGATATGCGGCAAGCCAGACGGACCGTAGCCGGTTTCAAATAGCATCGGTTCCCCGCCGGGTTTAGGAGCCGGTGCGCCGCGCTCACCGCGATACCGTTTGAGCAATTTGCGGGCTTCTTCAAATGGCCAGGCTTTGGATTGCTGAGCTGCGTCACTATAGTCGGTCACGATGGGATTATCCTGTCAAATCAAAGATGTTTATTTGCTTGGTTCTGCGCCAATAGTAGCATTACCGTCTATAGCAAGTTAGAACAGTACAAAAAGCAGGAGATTGTTATGGGAGCGTTGATTGCAGGCATATTGCTTTGGAGCGTTGTTCATCTGGTCAAGTCGGTCGCCCCGGGGTTGAGAAGTGCAATTCGCGGCAAGATTGGCGAAGGACCGCATCAGGGATTGGTTGCGCTCCTCATCATTTCTTCCATTGCGCTCATGATCTATGGCTGGCGCACCGCACAATATGAATTTGTCTATGACCCGCCAAGCTGGGGTCGCCACCTCAATATGCTGTTGATGGTTTTTGCAATTTTCCTGTTTGGCGCAGCGCAAGGCAAATCGCAGGTGAAACAATTTATCCGTCATCCGATGTTAACCGGTATGCTGGTTTGGGCCGGCGGCCATTTGCTTGCCAACGGCGATAGTCGTTCCTTGGTTTTGTTTGGCGGCCTGGGATTATGGGCGCTGATCTCGATTTTCACCGTCTCTCGCAACGAAGGTCCTTGGATCAAACCTACGGAAACCGTGACGCTTGGCCGCGAAATTTTGAGCTTTGCTATTGCCTTGGTGTTATATGCCATCTTGTTCGGTATGCATCGCTTCTACACCGGCATCGCCTTGGCTGGCCCCAATGCGACTGGATAACCAATAGGGGAAGGCGATGATATTTGACTGATCTCAAGCTTCCCTATCCGGCACTCCATGCCAGTCACAGCGGTATCTGGATTTGCGGTAGCGATGGGGTTTCACGCGCCATTAGCAAAGGCGAAGCCATTGGCTGCGTTGCCGAAACACCGCACATCCTGCTCAATGCGCCGCTCATGGGTCAAAGGCTGGGCTATCCCGATTTGTCTGGGCTTGATCTGCTCGAACTTTTTGCGTTTATCCATCCCGCGCAATTTGTCGTGCCGACTCCGGCAGGCATGGCTAAAGCCCTAGGACTGGAACCGGTTGAGCAAGAAGCCGATATAGCGCACATTTATCGCCACGCTGCGGAACAGCTTTTAGCGGGATTGCAGGCACCCGCCTGGGCCGAACGCGAAGGCGCTTGGAGCAGTGCACAAGCATTATATCGATTGCGTTGGCCTTGGGCTGGAGAAATTTCTAAACGACTTCACAAACCAGTGGAGAATGAGCGCTGGCTCTTTTCCAAATTAACCGAATGGGAAGAAGAAACCCCGCGCCCCGCTCCGCAGGCGATTCACATGGACGACGCCGCGACTTTGGCACAGTTAAATGCCCTGACCGGGGACGGCTCTGAAGATCGCGACGGCCAAAAAAACTACGCCACCGCGGTCGCCAGCATATTTAATCCGCGGCGAATCAAAGGCGCGCCCAATATGCTGCTCGCCGAGGCTGGAACCGGTATTGGCAAAACACTCGGCTATCTCGCGCCGGCATCCTTATGGTCGGTTGAAGCAGGTGGAGCGGTTTGGATTTCCACATTTACCAAGGCGCTACAAAGGCAGCTCGATCGAGAAACGCGCCGAATCTATCCTGATGATGCTCTTTTCCGCAAAAAAGTCGTCGTACGTAAAGGTCGGGAAAATTATCTCTGCCTGCTTAATTTGGAAGATGCCTTGCAAGGCGGATTTACCGGCCGCGCTGCGGTGCTCGCACATTTGGTCGCGCGGTGGGCGGCCTTTTCAAAAGATGGTGATATGATTGGCGGCGATTTGCCCGGCTGGCTGACCAGCTTGTTCCGCCGGAACGGGACAACCGCGCTAACTGATCGCCGCGGAGAATGTGTCTATGCGGGCTGCCCACATTACCGCAAATGTTTCATTGAGAAGTCCGCGCGTGCCAGTCAGCAGGCTGATATTGTTATCGCCAATCATGCCTTGGTCATGGTCAATGCCGCGCGTGGTCGAGATCAGAAAAATGCACCCACCCGCTTGATTTTTGATGAAGGCCATCATTTGTTCGATGCAGCTGATTCAATGTTTGCGGCCCGTTTGTCGGGACAAGAAGCTATTGAAATACGGCGGTGGGTCATCGGCCCAGAAAGCAAGAACCGCGGCCGACGTCGTGGTTTGGCGGCGCGATTGGCCGATCTCGCTTCCTATGATGATGAGGGCGGACGCGCCATCGAAAGCGCCCGTCATGCTGCCGAAGCCTTGCCAAGTGACGGCTGGTTGCAACGCTTGTCGGAGGGTGAGCCTTTTGGTCCAGTCGAAGCCTTATTGGGCGAAGTGCGCCATATGGTCTTTGCGCGCGACGAGAGCCAGAGTGCAGATGCGGGCTATGGTCTGGAAACAGAGCTGACCGATGTCGAAGGCCCAATGATCGATGCCGTCGCGACCGCCGCGCAAGCCATTGACGCTTTGCTCAAGCCCTTGGTTCGGCTCGGTCAGCGGATCGAGCATCTCATGGAAGAAGGGCCCGATTGGATGGATGCCCCCGCACGTGCGCGAATGGAAGGCGCCTTATCAAGCCTGGGCTGGCGCTGTGATAGTTTATCAGGTTGGTTGGCTTTATTGTCTCGTATCGGCGGTCCGGCAGATCCTGATTTTGTGGATTGGCTTTTGATTGACCGATTTGAAGGTCGCGAATTTGATATTGGCATTGCGCGCCATTGGCTGGATCCAACCATCCCTGTCACGGAAGTTGTGACCAAAAATGCGCATGGCCTGATGATTACGTCGGCCACGCTGAAAGGCGGGGGCGACTGGGATACGGCGCGGGCGCGCAGCGGTGCGGTGCATCTTGAACATCCCGTGCAAGAATTTGAAGTGGCCAGCCCGTTTAACTATGCTGCCCAGGCAAAAGTCATCATCGTGACCGATATTAAACGCGGAGATATGGCTGGATTGGCTGGCGCCTATGCACAGCTGATCGAAGCGTCAGGCGGGGGAACTTTAGGACTGTTCACCGCGATCCGGCGATTGCGTACTGTCTATGCCCGCATTGCCGATCGCATGGCGCAAAATGGATTGCCAATATATGCGCAGCATGTCGATCCAATAGATACCGGCACATTGGTCGATATTTTTCGCGATGACCCCAAAGCCAGTTTATTGGGCACTGATGCGTTACGCGATGGCGTAGATGTACCCGGCCGAAGTCTACGCCTGGTGGTGATGGAATCGGTGCCTTGGCCGCGCCCCGATATATTACACAAAGCCCGCAAGCTGGCTGGTGGCGGCAGCGCCTATGACGATCGGATAATCCGCGCCCGACTGGCCCAAGCCTTTGGCCGGATTGTAAGGCGGGCCGATGATCATGGTCATTTCGTCATTTTATCCTCCGCCTTTCCATCTCGCTTGCTATCCGCTTTTCCTGATGGAACGCCTGTTGAACGCATGCCATTGGATCAAGCATTGGCAGAAATAAAAGCGGCAAAATCCAAAACTATGCAATCCAGTCTTTCCCCTGACTTATCTTTCAGGCATGACGCTGCGCAAAAGGATGGATCTGGCGGACTATGAAAAGACTGACACTATTGCGGCACGCCAAATCGAGTTGGGATGATCCGGTAAACCGTGATTTCGACCGCCCGCTCAATGACAAGGGAAAACGCGCAGCCACAATCATGGGCAAGTTCATCAAGCGCCACGGCCTCCAATTTGATCAAATTTTGGCATCGCCTGCAGTCCGCGTCATCGAAACACTGGAGCAAGTGGAGTCTGCATGTGGTTCATCTTTGGAACCACAATGGGATCGCAAAATCTATCTCGCCTCGTCTGTCACGTTGATGGATGTCATCCGCAACGCCCATGCCGATGCACAACATATATTGATGGTCGGTCATAATCCCGGCCTTGAAGATCTAATTTTCGATCTGGTGCCAGATGACGGATCGTCGAATACCCGTGCTGCGGTCGAAGCCAAATATCCAACCGCCGCGCTCGCAGAATTGCAGCTCGGCATTGAAAACTGGGTCGACATACAAGACGGTTGCGCGGTTTTGGATCGCTTTACCCGGCCGCGCGATCTCGATCCCGAACTGGGCCCGGATTACAATTAATCGTTGAGCTGAGCATTTCAGGCCTGGTTGAGCGCAGTGGAGAGCCGGTCGCGAATTGTCTTCAATTCCTGCAACATCAACCCCTTATTCTCATTGACAGTTTCGGCCATCGGCGCGGCGACTGACTCTGCTTGCTCTGTCATGGGGCGCTTTTTGCGGGCGGTGAGAAACTTCCGCGCGCCTTTTATCGTATAGCCTTCATCGTTGAGCAGCCGATTGATCGTTTTGACCATTTCGACATCTTCCGGGCGATAATGTCGACGCGAACCGGCCCGCTTGAGCGGTTGCAGCATGGCAAATTGGTCTTCCCAATAGCGCAATATATGCGGTTTGATATTCAATTCCCTGGAGAGCTCTCCAATGGTTCGAAAGGCACCATTATCTTTGGTCATACTTTACTCGACCTTTCAGATTAGCCGGCCGCGATTATTCGGTCCCGCATTGTCTGACTCGCCCGGAATGTCAGCACACGGCGCGGTGCGATCGGAACTTCAACACCCGTTTTAGGATTACGACCCGTACGCTCTCCTTTGTCGCGAAGGACAAAGGTACCAAAGCCTGAAATCTTCACATTTTCACCATCGATCAGCGCGTTGATCATATGGTCTAGAATCGATTCCACCATGACGGCGCTATCCGCGCGCGACAAGCCAACTTGGCGATTCATTGTGTCGGAAAGATCAGCCCGGGTAAGGGTACTCGCGTAACTCATGTCAATTATCTCCTAGTAAGAGATTGAAAATCTTACTCTTCCTATAGAGCAATTTGCCAAATAAGTAAATCGCAGGATCAATCTATTAGTGGATTTCGTTCATTTACCGCGATAAGCCGCAGACATGACTGATCAGATGACCAAAGACACCGACAAATCGGTATCACTCGCCTCTCTTTTGAACCAATGCGGAACCGGCGGAGACGCCAATCCAGTCCAGCTGCCTCAAGGCTGGACACAAGGCCGCACGGCTTTTGGCGGTGTATCAACCGCTCTGGCCTATCATGCCGCCAGTCATATTGAAGATGAATTGCCGGGCCTTCGCACGGCTCAAATTGCATTTACCGGTCCCTTATTTGGCGCGCTAACCGCGCAAACGAAAATGTTACGCCGTGGTCGCAGCACTGCTTTTGTACAATCTGATCTTCATGGCGACAAAGGACTTGGCCTGCATTGTAATTTCATTTTTGCCAAGCAGCGCGAGACAGAAATCAAAAGCTATGACATGATCAAACCAGCCTTTCCACCATTGCCTCAGAATGAAGCACTACACAGCGGACCAGAACAATATTTTACTTCTAAAATGGAATTTGTCGGCAAAAGAATCGATACCAGCGTCAAAACCAATCGACTGACACGCTGGATGCGACTGAAAGACCGTGAAGGTCTCGACCCGATCGCCGAAATATTATGTATGGGCGATGCGTTGCCGCCCTCCATCATGGGCATGCTCGATAAAAATGCGATGGTCAGCTCGATGAATTGGCAAGTGAACATAATATCCGATCACCCCGCTACAGACGCTGGTTGGTGGTTGATTGATTCACAAACCCATCATGCGGATCATGGCGCCAGTAGCCAATATATGAGCATTTGGAATAGCGAACAGCAACTGGTTGCAACCGGGATGCAAAGCGTTGCTTATTACGCCTGATCGGCTTGTGCCGCCCGCGCGTTAAGATCAGCGCGATGGCGCGCAACAAAATTTTGAACCCGCTGTTTGCCGCGATATTCCAAAACCGACAAAGCAGGAATGAGAAGCTGCAATATTATCGTTCCAAATAACACACCAAAGCCAAGGCTCGCCGCCATGGGCACAAGAAATTGAGCCTGAAGACTGGTCTCAAATGTGATCGGCGCCACGCCAAGAAATGTCGTGAGAGAGGTGAGCATGATCGGCCGGAACCTAGATTTAGCTCCCTTCATAATAGCCTCTTCAATCGGCATGCCTTCCCGCAGATTTTCGTTGATAAAGTCAATCATGACCAACGAACCATTGATGATCACGCCGCCCAAAGCGGTAATCCCGAAAACACTAAGAATCACCAGCTGGATATCGAGCAACATGTGACCGATTAACGCTCCGATAATGCCAAAGGGAATCACCGCCATGATGATCAACGGCTGCACATAAGAACGAAAAGGAATGGCCAGGAGCGCATAGATCACCATGAAGGAGAAGATCAGTGCTGGGAAAAACCGATCAAATGATTCGGCTTGCTCTTCTTGCTCACCGCCCAAGCTATACAGCAATTGGGGATAATCTGCCTGTAGTTGCGGCATGATATCCTCGGTCAAAGCCTTGGCAATTTCTTCGCCGGTTACAATCTCATCATCAAGGTCCGCCGTCACCGTGGTGACGCGGCGACCATCTGTACGCCGAATAACAGACGGCGCCCGCCCAAAAGAAACATCCGCCAATGTTGCCAAGGCCACTTCGCCGCCGGGAACGCGCACCCGAAACCGTTCGACATCCGCGATGGAATTGCGCTCCGCTTCTGGCAGCCTGATATAGACCCGAACATCTTCTCGGCCGCGTTGCACTCGCAGCGCTTCACTGCCAAAAAAAGCCGCGCGAACTTGCGCCGCAACATCCTGCAACGTGACGCCCAAAGTGCGCGCCTCGGGCTTTAGGCGCAGCTGAATTTCCTGCAACCCGGCGTCTTGATCGGTCTCAATATCAAACAGGCCGCTAAAGCGCTCTAATTCTGTCATTAATTTCGCGGACGCCGCCTCTACAATGGCTGGGTCAGGATCAGATAATTGCACATTTACGGGAGCACCCACAGAAATCAGTTCCGATGCAAAGACCAGTGACCGCGCTTCGACAATTGGACCAACGGCATCGCGCCACGCATTTTCAAATTGCTTAGCCTCCAAGTCCCGTTGATCGCCCGGGATAAAACTAAACTGAATACTGGCAAGACTGGATGAAGCCGATCCGCCATTGGGTTCGGGGCCGCCACTGGGTGCCGCTTGCCCCACTCTGGTGAAAATACCGCGCAGGGGTGAGTCTTCATCATCTGGTCGGCCAGATTGGTAGTCCGCGAAAACTTCACGGCCTTTTTGTTCGACCAGAACAGCGATTTTTTCGGTTTGCTCAATGGTAGTCCCCGCAGGCATTTCCAAGCTTGCGGTCACCACATCTGCTTCAACGGAGGGGAAAAATCCCACTTTAATAATTCCAGCGGGAATGAGCGATGCAAAAATGATCAAGAGACCGACGGCGCCAGCGAGAATTACGAACGGCATCCGAATGGCAAAGTGCAAGGCCCGGTCCAAGGGGCCGTCAACAAAGGCTTGAAAATATTCATCCACCTTGTTTTGCACGCGTTCAAAAAAACGCGTGATCGGATTATGCGTAACCGCCCCCGGGGGCGGCAAATGGCTGAGATGATTGGGCAGTATCAGCAAACATTCGATCAATGACAGAACCAGCACACAGATGACCACCAGCGGGATGTCGGCAATTAACTTGCCAATCACACCGCCAACGGCAAAAATCGGGGAGAAAGCGGCAATGGTTGTCAAAACCGCGAATATCACGGGTATGGTCACACGCCGTGCGCCGGAAACGGATGCGCCTAATCCCGTGCGCCCATTTTCCCGCTGGGCGTAAATATTCTCGCCCACCACAATCGCATCATCGACCACGAGACCCAATGCGAGAATGAAGCCGAACAGCGAGAACATGTTTATGCTCGATCCCGCCAGATCGAGGAGGAAAATAGCACCAATGAAGGTCACACCAATCCCGACCGCTGTCCAGGCGGCAAGACGTATGTCGAGGAACAATGTCAGCGCCAGCAATACCAGCAAAAGCCCAATAGCGGCATTTTTCAACAACAAGCTCAGCCGGTCATTGAGCAGTTCGGAATCATCGCTCCAAATGGCATAAGATACGCCTTCCGGAAGCGTCTTTTGAAAATCATTTTCCAGATATTCACGCACCGCTTTGGCTACGTCCAACACCCGTTCATCACTGGTTCGAAACACTTCGACAAAGGCAACCGGTTTGCCATTATATAAGGAAATCAAATCGGAATCTTCAAATTCGTCTTTGACATCAGCCACTTGCCCTAAGCGGATGAGCGTACCATTGTCGCTGCTGACGAGTATAATATCTTCAAAATTCTGCTGATTATAATTTTGCCCGAGCGTACGAACGCGGACTTCTTCGCTATCGGTATCGATCGAGCCGGCGGGGCTGTCGAGGCTACTGGCCGCTACGGTTCGCGAGATATCGTTGAGCGACAAGCCCAAAGCTTGCAGTGTGTTTTGCGGCACTTCGATGGACATTTCATAGTCGCGAATCGAACTGGTATCGACAAAGGAAACCGCATCCAGCGCCGCCAGTGAATCTTCCAACTGATAGGCCACTTCTTTCAACGCCGTTTCGGAAACGTCGCCATATATAGCGATGCGAACCACGCTTTGCCGCGTGGTTAGTTCGCGGACATCCGGCTCTTCCGCTTCGGCCGGAAATGTTTGAATCTGATCAATTTCGGCTTTGACATCATCCAGCGCGCGATCGATATTCGTCCCCAGTTCCAATTCCACCGAAACCGAACCCGAACCTTCCCGGGCATTGGCGGTCACTTTCTTGACGCCGTCCACCGCTTCCACCGCTTCTTCGATTTTCTGGACAATCGATTCTTCGACTTCATCGGGAGTTGCGCCGGGATAAGTCACACTGACCTGCACGGTGTCGAGACTATTTTCCGGGAAGACTTCCTGCACAATCGTACCAAAGGATGCGATGCCAGCTATGAAAAAAAACAGCATCAGCAAATTGGCCGCAACCCCGTTGCGCGCCATGAAAGCGACAAATCCGCTTTGCTCCATAATTTCTTTGCTGGGCGTTTCCGGAGCAGGCGCCAGTCCGTCAGCTGATTCTGCGGGACCAGTCATTGCACCTTATCTGCCTTGCTCTTGGCTTTGTCCTGCTTATCTGCCACCGGTTTAGCATTGGCCGGGCTATTTGCCCGCGCCGCTGCGATACGCACTTTCTGGCCGTTGGTCGCGGTTTTCAATGCCCCCAAAATCACCATCGGCTTTGGCTCAAGACCTGCCGTACTGATCAACGCCAATTTGTCGGTACGCTGATAAATTTCGACCTTCATAATATGCAGCTTGCCATCGCGGATCAACCAGATTTGATTGCCTGGGCGCAAGGCGGCCAAGGGCAATATGGCATATTCATCCAAAGCCCGGCCGGTAATTTCCGCATCGACAAAGCTGCCGACAAATAATGGTGGAGCGCCCGACGCGCCTGCTGATGTCTGGCCTTTTTTCTGATCGGCTGCGGGCGCACCGCCGCGCAGCGGATTGGGGATGCGCAAGAATATATCGATGGTTCGGGTTTGGGGATTGAGAACACTATTGGCCCGGTCCACAAAAGCCTGCCAGCGATATCGGGTTCCTCCATAGTCGGAATAGATGGACGCCTCGATCCGCTGGGATCCAGTGCGCCACAATCCCGGAATTAATGCCGCTTCGCTTTCTGACAATGGGATCACCGCTTCAAAATCGGCCGTGCCGACCAAGGCGCCCAGCGCTTGTCCCGGCGCGACATAGCTGCCCAAGGCAATATCCTCTGAACGGACAATACCAGAAAACGGCGCTCGAACGGTGGTGCGCTTCAATGCAATCTGCGCGTCAGAGAGTTGCGCTTGCGCGCGGCGCAAGGCAGCGCGCGCCGATTGCAACTGTGGTTCGCGGGTTGCCAGGCCATTGGCAAGACTAGAGTTTGTAGGCGTTTCAGACGCAGGGAACTGTTCTTGATTGAGCATTTCCGGGGGCAAGATCCGCGCGGCATAATCATTGCTGTCGACGCTCGCAAATGCGTTATTGCTTTTTCCACGCTCAGCAAATCGCGCCAATTCCGCTTTCGCCAACGCCACTTCTTCGCGGGCTTCCAGGACCGCAACATTTTGCGAAGCGACATCAGCCTGTGCGGTTTGAACAGCGTTGCGATAATCTGCCGTCTCGATGCGGAAAAGCGTAGCGCCCCGTGCTACGCTTTGGCCTTCCCGCAGACCTGGGTTAACATAGACCAGCTTGCCCGCAACTTCCGCCGAAAGCGTTAATTCCTCGCGGGCACGAATGGTACCGGACCCTTGAATCATCAAATTTCCACTGCGAATTTCAAGAGACTGAGCTTGAACCAGCGGAATATTCTCTTCCGGCGGCTTTTCCTCTGGTTCGCTGCGCAGAAAAATTAGCAAGGCGGCAATCGCTATGGCTGCGATCAAGATCAGTCCGCCAATGACGCGTTGCCGATACACTATTTCTCTCCTCGAATTTCTGGCGCACCTGTGCGAAATTGCCGGGATGGGTTGCCCGACCCGGTCGCGCGTGGGGAATCCCAGCTGCCACCCAAGGCGCGATGCACGGCCAATCGGGCCAAGGCCACATCTCGTCCCGCAGAGGACAAGGCAGATTGCACCTGATATTGGGCGCGCAATGCATCGAGATAGTCCACATAGCTTCCGACGCCATTGGCAAATCGGCTGGATTGTAAATCAGCTGCGGCTCTTGCTTCGTCTAGCTGTGAAAAGAGAAAGCGGTAGCGCTGGCGTTCTTCTTCATAGCCCTTAATCGCGGCATTCACTTCTTGAAAAGCATTGAGAACAGTGCGCGCATAGACCGCCGCTTGTTGTGCATATTGGGCATCGGCAAGCTCGATATTGGCGCGAATTCGACCGCCTTGAAACAAGGGTGCGGTCAAGCCCGCGCCGAGATTTAAAATCCACTTGTCAAATATATCAAACAGGCCGGACAGATTGCTCGATTGCGTGCCGGTTCCAGCCGACAAGTTAATCGACGGGAAACGTTCCGCTTTGCGCGCGCCGAGATTGAAACGGGCAGATTCAAGTCGCTGGCTTTCGGCATAAATGTCCGGGCGCTGCGCCAGCAAATCAATCGGTAATCCTGTTGGAATAGGCGTGAAGATGAGTTGCGGCGCTAGCTTTTGTCCCAGATATTGCTCCATATTATCCGCATAGCGCCCAACCAGCACGGCCAACTGACCCTCGGTTGCTGCCAATTGCCGTTCGCGCTGCGGCAGGCCGGACTGAATATTCCGAAAATCTTGGCGCACTTGATAAAGTTCGAACGATGACGCCAGCCCGCGGCGATAGCGATTTTCGGTTTGCTCGACCCGATCGCCAAGCACATCAACAATTTTTGCGGTTAGAGCAATTTGATCACGCGCATCGACAATATCGAAATAGCTGGTGATCGTCTCCGCCATGACAGCGAGTCGCGCGGCTTGAAGATCAGCAGCAGCAGCAACAGCATCCGCCCGGCCTGCGCGCGCGGTATCTCGCAGGCGACCCCATAAATCCACTTCATAGGCAAAACCCAATCCAGACGTATAGCTTTCGACTTGCAAGCGCGACGCGCCAAATCCCGTTCCAAAACCGGTGCCCGCGGTTGGCGTGTCGGAAAAGCTGCTGTTAATATCGGCGTTAACTTGCGGGAATAGCCCGCTTTTAGATATTCGCGCCTGCGCTTCTGCCGCCCGCAATCGCGCCGTCGCTTCAGCAAGATCAAGATTGTTTTTCAGCGCTTCATCGAGCAGCGCGTTGAGCACAGGATCTTGAAACGATGTCCACCACTGTGCCGGCGCGTAAGAACCCTCAACGGCGATGCTATCATAATTTTGCGGTATGGCCGCAACAATTGGTGGCGGCTTGGATGCCGGCGCCATACTCACGCAACCAGTCGCCATCAAGACAATCGCGCTTGACGATAAGAGGGCTCTAGCAAAAAAAATATTCACAATAGGGGCACCGTTGCAGCGGCTTGAATCTGATCAAGCCATATTAAATAGCCACTGAAGTAAATGAACGTCAACGTTTTATTTGTACGATAGCGTTCATTTTGTTACAAGACGATATTATTCAGGGGAAGCGCCGTGACCGATGCGGACATAAATCAATCTCATAGCCTCGCAGGAGGACCCGCAAGCCAACGCAAAATAGCGGATATTCTCGCGGCCGCACGGGAGGAATTTTATACCAATGGCTTTTCCAGCGCAACAATCGAGGCCATTGCCGCGCGCGCGCAAGTTTCCAAAGTAACAATCTACAGCCGGTTTAAAGACAAGGATAATCTGTTCGGCCAAGTGGTCAGCACCGAATGCGCCCACATGCGCAAAAATTTTGTCGTCGAAAATCTCGAAGACAAAAGCTTACGCGATATTTTGCAACAGGCCGCACTGGGAATGATGGATTTTTTGATGCGCGAAGAAATGATCCGCTTTGAACGGATATTGGCGGCCGAAGTCACACGCGATCCCGGCATTGGCGAATTGTTTCTCGACAACGGGCCTCGACGCCTACTTCAAGATCTCACCAATTTGCTGGAATTATCGATCGAAAAAGGCGAGATTCAAAGCGATGATGTTAAAGCATCGGCGGAAATGTTTGCAGGCTTAGTCATGGGCCGAATGGACTTGTTTCTGCGCTATGGTCACAAAATGAACCTGTCGGCTGCTGAAAAACAGAAACGTGCAAAGCGCGCTGTTGATGGTTGGATGCTGATCCATCAACAACGCAGCCAGCCTTAAATACGAGCGGCGCTAAACCAATATCATCTCGGCCCATACTGGCAAATGGTCCGAAGCTGTCCGCGCAGCCGCACTGCGGTGCACGCCGGCATTTATGGCGCGCAATTGATCGCAATGCAGGATTCGATCCAGCCGCGCGATTGGACGGCGCGAGTGAAAACTCCGGCCGCAATCAGCGAAATGATAATGGCGCGCAAAATCCTGCAGGCAACCGCGCCCATTGCTCCATTCATTGAGATCACCCATTAATATTGTCTGCCGATTCTCAGCATAATCTTGGGCGTAGCGGATGATCGCCGCAGCTTGGCGGCGGCGCCAAAGGCCTGATAAATCCAGATGCATCGCCACGATCGACAGAGAAAATCCGTTGATCATGACTTGCGCCATGACCGCGCCTCGCGGTTCAAGATAGGGAATATGCAATATATCATGAGCCAAGAGTTTTGCAGATTTTCGCACCAGCAGCGCATTACCGTGCCATCCCATGGAATCAATCTGCACGTCCAATGGTATCGGCCGATAGTCGCTATGTTGTTCGAGCAGCAAAGGCGGAATGGCAGCAGTGCGTTTTCCAAAGCGGCGATCGGCTTCTTGCAACGCAACAATATCCGCATCCAACTCGTTTAGCACCGCTATGATCCGGCCGGGGTTACGCCGCCGATCCGTCCCCAATGCTTTGCGAATATTATAACTGGCAACTTTGAGCATTGCTCAGTCTACCCTTGGCCCGAGGAATGAGTCCAGCGCGTGATCGGATCAGCCGAGCGCGATAATTTCGCTCTTGCCAAATTTCCAGCATCGCTGTATTAGTTCAACAATACACATTGGAGACTATCTATGAAAAAACTTTTATTCGCTTTGCCCCTGCTTGCCTTGGCTGCCTGTGAAGGATCAATTGCCAGTGCGATTAGCGATACCGGAAAAAGCAGTTTTTCTGACGGAGAGACCATCGGAACCAGCGATGTGAATCCGGGTGATTTCGAAGGCGTTTCGCTGGCCGGTCCAGACAATGTGGTCTTCACCAGCGGCTCCGAATTTTCCATTCGTGCCGAAGGCGATGAAGAGGTTGTAGAACAATTGCGCTATAAAATTACCAATGGCCAGCTCAAAATTGGCCGCGAAAAAAGCGGCAATTGGAGTATCGGCAAGAATTCTGCGACGGTTTATGTCAGCGCTCCATCCTTGAAGAGCGCCAAGCTGGCAGGATCGGGTGATATGTCGGTTGACGAAATGGACGGTGAAGAGGCCAAGGTCAGCATTGCCGGCTCCGGTAACATCACCGTCTCAGCGCTGAAAACAGCATCGTTGAGCACCAAAATTGCCGGCTCCGGAAATGCCAATTTATCCGGCGATGCAGACAATGTATCCATTTCCATCGCGGGCTCCGGTGATGTCAAAGGCAAGTCCCTAAACGCAGATTCGGCAACTATAAAAATAGCCGGCAGCGGCGATGTTGCCTTATCTTCTGAAGGCGCGGTAGACGCCAAAATAGTCGGCTCTGGTGATATCCGCGTTCACGGGAACGCTACCTGCACGGTTAAGGCCGCAGGATCAGGGAAAGTCACTTGCAGCTAAGTCTTCGCTAACGATTTCACTTTCCTACCAGATCGTCCCCCGGATCATCCCTCTGCTAGCCTGGAGACAGCAAAAAAGGATAATCTAGATAGCCGCCGACTATCACAGACAAGTTTCGGATAGGCAAAGCTAAGTCGCTTTGCTGTGGATTGGTGAGTCCTTCAAACCCATGCATCCCTTGCATGCATTTTGGATTGGAATATTTCTCCGCTATAGAGTGGGCCTTGACTGTTTGTTGCGCAACGAAAGGCCGGTTCATGTCTGATAATCAACCCCGTCCAAGAGCGGGATCCCAACCCAATTTTTGGGAAAAACACGCCGTCCCGCGAATTATAAAATTTGCATGTTCACAGCCCGCGGTGATGAAAGACCGCAGCGAAGTCGTGCCCAAAGCCAAGGGCCATGTGCTGGAATTGGGCTGCGGCGGCGGGATAAACTTGCAATTTTACGACCGAACCAAAATTGATAAGCTCACCGGGCTCGACCCTTCCGCCGAATTGTTGGATTACACGCGCAGCGAGGCCCAGGATCGCGGTTTCGATATGGAGATCTTAAACGGTATCGGAGAAGCAATGCCGTTTGAGCCGGATAGTTTCGACACCATACTCACCACTTTTACCCTTTGTTCAGTTCAAGATGGTAAACAAGTTCTGAACGAAATGCGGCGCGTCTTAAAGCCAGGGGGTAAGATCTTGTTTCTCGAACATGGTCGCGCTCCTGACAAAGGGCCGGAAAAATGGCAACAGCGGATTGAACCGATGTGGAAACATATCGCCGGTGGTTGCCATCTGCACCGTCCCGTTTCGAAGCTGTTTACAGCAGAAGGGTTCGCGTTGCAGGAAGAAGGCGGCCACTATGCACCGAAAACGCCCCGGTGGTTGGGCTGGATGGAATTTGGAGAAGCGCGTCCACTATGAAATATTTTCTGATTTTTTTATCAGCGCTGTCGGCAGTATATTTGTCACCAGCTGAGGCTGCTGAACGCAAATATTCAATTTCTAGCTTTGAAGATGTCCGGATCATTGGCAATGTGAACGTCTTTATTTCTACCGACAAAGGTGTTTCTGCCCGCGCAGAAGCCGCCAGTCGCGAAATATTGGATCGCGTATTGCTGCGCAAAAACGGCAGTCAGTTAATTGTCTCTATCCGCCCCAAAGCGGGAGATAATAGCCGGTTTTCTGCGGAAGAACCGGTTACCGTCACACTCAGCAGCTATGTTGTCAAATCCATTACCCATTCTGGTTCTGGCACCGTGTCAT
Source organism: Parasphingorhabdus sp. (assembly GCF_039982415.1). GTDB lineage: Bacteria > Pseudomonadota > Alphaproteobacteria > Sphingomonadales > Sphingomonadaceae > Parasphingorhabdus. Next base: position 772,666 of record NZ_JBDWYL010000006.1, on the reverse strand, counting down.
TAGACAAATTGGGTGGCCGCGACCCCAAAGCGCGATTAACCGGTTTCGGTGTGTTGACGATTAACGATGTTGCCGGTGACACGCTCAGCGTTGCGATGAATGGCGGCGGCCAGATGGTCATGGCTGGAACAGCCACGAAGGCGACCATACAATTGCTCGGATCCAGCATCTTTGACGGATCGCAACTGACCTTGGAAACGTTGAAACTCGTGCAACGCGGTCCAGCCAGCAGTCATATTTTTGTCGAAAAGCAAGTCGATATATCGAATAGCGGAACCGGCCAGATCAGAATTGATGGTCGTCCGAATTGTAGCGTCAAATCAGGCGGATCCGCTGATATTATCTGCGACCCTAAACGCTAAAATTTCCGAATTATTCTATGTACTTCTATGCTTTAGTGAACTGTTCCGATGGATTGATCAATCGACAACAGGACACAAAGTCGTTCCACTTGGCGCCATTTGCAATAGTGGAGATGGTTACCCACAGCGCGGCTTTTATCCGCCCGATTGGCCGCTTCAAGTCCCGCTTCCTCACCAAAATTGGTAATCAGCTGCTCGGCGTCGGAAAAACTGGTGGAGTCTATAAATACGGGTAGTTGCAAAACAGGCTCCTGTGCAAAATAGGCAAGGCCCTTTGGCCATGCTGGTCAAGCAAAGGGTCTAGCCAAGAGGAATGGAAATTCCGTCAAAGGCGATGGTGAACAAAAGCTTATTTTTTGGTAGGCAAAGTCATGTGGCCAACAGCAACCGGTCGTGGCATGACGACAGGACAGGCAATATTGAGGGTAAGATGACGGACAGCAAAAACGCGGAACCCGGCAGCAACAAAAATGCAGGCGGCTTTTTTTTGGCCATGGGCTGTATATTGGGCGTTGTCGTGGGCAGCCTTCTCGGGCAACCGTCCATGGGTTTTATCGGTGGACTGCTGGCCGGCGGACTTGTTGCTGTTGCGATTTGGTATTTTGATCGGAAAAATAACGGATAGGCAGCCACAAACGGCGCAGCCAATCCAATAGCGCGCTTGTCATCATCGGCACCGCTTCCTATTATCAGACCATGCTAAAACATTTTCGCAATATATCGATTTTGGTGATTTTGATCGTCATTGGTGCCGGCTATTATTTCACGCGCGGCGATACGGCGCGCTTGCCGCTTGAAGCCACAACAGGCGTTAAACCGGAAATTACCAATGTTCGAACCGAGAAATTTCCGACCATTAATATCGCCGAGGCTTCACCATGGGAAGCCGATCAAAGCCCCGTTGCCGCAGATGGCCTCAAGGTTGAACGATTCGCCGAAGGCTTGGACCATCCCCGATCGATGTTGCGCTTGCCCAATGGCGATATCCTGGTCGCTGAGACCAACAGTCCGCCGCGCACCAATAGCGGTATCGAAGGCTGGATCATGCGCAACCTGATGAGCAAAGCGGGCGCTGGTACAGCTTCGGCCAATCGGATCAGCTTGCTGCGCGATACAGATGCGGATGGCAAAGTGGATGAAAAATTCGCCTTTCTGGAAAATCTCAACTCCCCCTTTGGCATGGTATTGGTGAACGACCTATTATATGTTGCCAATACCAATAATGTCATGGCTTATCCTTATGCGACCGGCGACACGAACATTACAGCCGAAGGCCGAAAAGTGGCCAATCTCAATGCGCGGGCGCCGAACAACCATTGGACACGCAATTTAATCGCCAGTCCGGACGGCAAATATCTTTTCATCGCTGTTGGCTCCAACAGCAATATTGGCGAAAATGGCATGGACAGCGAAAAAGAACGCGCTGCCGTGTTGCGCGTCGAATTAGCGACCAACAATAAGATTGTCTATTCTGATGGTCTGCGCAATCCGGTCGGCTTGGCCTATGAGCCAACGAGCGGGAAGCTTTGGACTGTTGTTAACGAACGCGACATGCTCGGTAGCGACATGGTTCCCGACTATCTCACCGAAGTACTATTTGCTTCCCACTATGGTTGGCCCTGGCATTTTTGGCGCGGCCATATTGACCCTAGAGTTGAGCCGAAAAACCTTGATCATCGGCAATATGAACGGCGACCAGATTATGCGCTGGGCGCCCATGTCGCGCCTCTTGGCCTGGCCTTTTCTCATGGCCAAGCCTTGGGAGCAGCTTTTGATAGCGGGGCGGTCGTTGCCCGCCATGGCTCTTGGAACCGCAAACCCTTATCGGGCTATGATGTGGTTTATGTGGCCTTTGACGGCAAAGGAAAACCACAAGGCAAACCGCAAATGCTGCTCAGCGGCTTTGTTGATAAAGAAGATAAGGCGCGAGGTCGGCCCACTATGGTCGAGTTTGATCAAAGCGGAGCGCTGCTGGTCAGCGACGATGTCGGTGGAATTATTTGGCGTGTGTCACAAAAACGCGCTGCGCAAACTCGGGCTAAAGCAACCGAGGCGCCACCGGCTAGCTAAGCTTTTTGCCAGCCCGGCCCGCCAATTCAACAATAAATTGCCATGCGACCCGGCCAGAGCGATGACCGCGCTGTTTGGCCCATGTTAGCGCCTCTTGTGGATCATAATCTAAACCATGGACCTCGCCATAGCGGGCAATCATAGCCAGATAATCCTCTTGTGATGCGGCATGAAAGCCCAAACGCAATCCAAATCGGTCCGAAAGGGCAAGCTTGTCATCAATCACATCGCGCGGATTGATCGGATCTTCTTGTTCGGACATATGTCGGGGAAGAATATGCCGCCGATTGGATGTCACATATAGGCGGATATTTTCGGGCCGTGACGCCGCGCCGCCTTCCAGAACCGAGCGCAAAATGCGCGGCGCAGCCTTGCCTTCGTCAAAGCCAATATCATCGATAAACAGGACAAATGCGCGGTCTATATTTTGCAGCTTGGCGAACAAATCGGGCAAGCTTGCAAGCTGATCGGCTCCGACTTCCACCAAGACGATATTTTTGTGTTTCTGTTGCAAGGCCCGGATCACCGATTTGGAAAGCGCCGACTTTCCCATTCCGCGTGATCCCCATAGCAAGACATCATGGGCCGCAAAGCCATCGGCAAAACGTTCGCTATTCACCCACAATTTTTCTTTTTGCCGCTCGATTGCAGTCAGCAGATCCAACCCGATCGGTTCAAAATTGTCGACCGCGACAAGCTGTTGCCCATTCCAATGAAAAGCAGACCCGCTTTCTAGAGCGGGCGCATCTTGCACTGCCGGGGACAGGCGTTCCAAGGCATTGGCAATTCTTTCCAGGGCCCTTGTGGTTTGCTCATCGCGCATGTCAGGCGGTCAATTGATCGCTATCAAGCTGATATAAAATCTGCGCACCAGCCATTGCCGCTGGTTTCAAGCCAATGGCCTCGGGTACCAAATGATCGAGATAATAGCGGGTCGTCACCAGCTTTGCTTTCAAAAATGGATCATTGCCATCTACCAATTGCGCCTCGGCAATGCGTTGCTGTTTTTTCATCAACATGCCGCAAGTGGCGGTCGCCACCATTGTCATAAACGGATAGCTGCCAGCCAATCGGTCATCAATAGAAGCCTCTCCGCCAGTCATCCATGTCGCGACATCTTCCACCATCATCGCCAATGTCATCAACCCGTCTTCATCTTGAGCTTCGGCCTTGATATCAGCAATGAGGCTGGCCATCGCATCACCGCCATCCAATCCCAATTTTCTGCCGACCAGATCAGCAGCCTGGATGCCGTTCGTCCCTTCATATATTGGTGCAATCCGGGCATCGCGAAAATGTTGCGCGGCTCCAGTTTCTTCTACAAAACCCATACCGCCATGCACTTGCACGCCAATAGACGCCACCTCATTGCCAATATCCGTGCCATAACCCTTGATTAGAGGAGTTAAAATTTCGGCGCGCGACTTTGCGCCTTCCAACGCTAGCGTAGCCCCATCGACATAGGATGTGGCATAATAGAGCAAGGCGCGGGCGGCCTGAGTCAGCGCCTTGCTGCGCAATATCATCCGCCGCACATCCGGATGCTCAATAATCGCGACCGGTGTTTTGTTTCCGCTACCCGCCCGTGCTGATTGAACCCGTTCCATGGCATAGTGAATAGCCTGCTGGGTTGCGCGCTCGGCAATTTGAACGCCTTGCGAACCGACATTTATCCGCGCATTGTTCATCATCGTGAACATCGCTTTCATGCCGCCAAATTCGCCGCCTATCATTTCACCGATACAGGCATCATTTTCGCCATAAGCCATGACACAAGTCGGCGACGCGTGAATGCCCAGCTTATGCTCGATCGATACACAGGTGACATCATTGGGAGCCGCACTTTTTCCTTCGGCGTCCAAATGAAATTTAGGGACAATGAACAAGGATATGCCCCGCGTTCCTTCCGGCGCGTCCGGCGTGCGTGCCAGCACCAGATGAATAATATTGTCGGTGAGATCATGCTCGCCAAAAGTAATATAGATTTTCTGGCCCTTGATCTTATATTTCCCGGCATGCTCGCCTTCCGCAATCGGTTCGGCAGTGGAGCGCAATGCCCCGACATCGGAACCGGCTTGTGGTTCAGTCAAATTCATCGTTCCGGTCCATTCACCGGATATCATTTTTTCCAAATATGTAGCTTTCTGCTCGTCATTGCCATGGGCATGAATAGCTTCGACAGCGCCAAAGCTGAGCATCGGGCATAAAGTAAAAGCAAAATTGGCCGCACCGCAGGTTTCGAGAATCAAAGCTGACAAGGAATAAGGTAAGCCTTGTCCGCCAAATTCCTCTGGGCCGTCAATCGAGGCCCATCCGCCTGCGACAAATTGGCTATAAGCGTCTTTAAACCCAGCCGGCATGGTCACATTGCCATCCTGCCATAGCGCGCCGACCGTATCGCCAGTGCGATTTATCGGCGCAAATTCGCCCGCGGCAAACTGCCCGATGCCCTCGACTATCGCTTCAACCATATCTTCACTCGCCCCGGAGAAGCGTTCATGCTCAGCCAATGCACCGACATTGGCTATATGTTTCAGAACGAAATTTTGTTCCCGGCTGGGCGCTGTAAAGCTCATCTTTTATCTATCCGCTATTGCTTGAAATCTTGCTGGGCTATAGCGCCCTATCATGTCTGGCTCAAATGATCATATTGACGAAAATACGCGACGCTACGGCAATCAGCCGCTATCGGCAGCGGTGGCTAGCCTTCATGCCGGCGGCTTGGTCGTTATTCCGACCGAAACCGTCTATGGTTTGGCAGCCGATTCGACCAATAGCGATGCCATTGCCGACATTTATCGCACCAAAAGCCGTCCGGACTTCAATCCCCTCATTGTCCATATTGCGCATCTCGAAATGGCGGAAAAACTCGGCCAGTTTAATGTCTTGGCGCGGCGTGTCGCAGCAGCCTTCTGGCCCGGTCCGCTAACCATTATTGTTCCGCGGCAGCAAGATTGCCCGGTGGTTCCGGCGGTAACCGCGGGCTTGGACACCATTGCCTTGCGCTGTCCAGCGCACCCGCTGATGCAAGAATTGCTCACCCTATCCGGCCTCTATCTCGCGGCACCCTCCGCCAATAAAAGCGGCAAGATCAGTCCCACCACGCCCGACCATGTGCGGCGGAGCCTGGGTACCGCCGCGCCGATGATTTTAGATGGTGGACCCTGTGAAAGCGGCATTGAATCGACGATTGTCGCTGTCCGCGGTGACGATTATGACATTCTTCGAGAAGGCCCGATTACAGCCGGCGATCTTCAAAATCAGATTGGAAAACCTGCATTAGTTCCGGACAGGAAGAAAATCGAAGCGCCGGGACAATTGGATAGCCATTATGCGCCCTCCAAACCCCTTCGCCTCAATGCCAAGAGCGCTGAAAATGACGAATTTTATATCGGTTTTGGCACCTATGAAGGTGATATGAACTTGGCACCAAGTGGAGATCTCGCTCAAGCTGCTGCCGGTCTGTTCGCCGCGCTCCACCAAGCTGATGCCAGCGACCACGCCGATATCGCCGTTGCGCCTATTCCGCAACATGGCATTGGCGCGGCGATTAACGATCGTTTGCGCCGCGCAGCGCACTAAGCCGCTTTCTCTGTTACATAGATTTACGCTGCCTCATTTGGAAATTTCCCGCAATTGGTTTAGTTTGCTGCGATCCGGCCATACGATGCCGTGAATAAATTGAGGGGAGTGCAGCCTATGACGGCTATTCAAAAATCTTTAGCGGAATTTATCGGTACATTTTGGCTCGTTTTTGGCGGGTGTGGTAGCGCGGTTATTGCTGCTGCCTTTCCAGATGTTGGCATCGGCCTATTGGGTGTATCGCTGGCCTTCGGATTGACCGTTGTGACCATGGCCTATGCCATCGGCCATATTAGCGGGTGTCACCTGAACCCGGCGGTTACCATCGGACTATGGGCAGGCGGGCGGTTCCCAGCCAATGAAATCCCGGTCTATATTATTGCACAAGTGGTGGGCGCTGTCGCCGCCGCTGCCGTGCTCTATCTGATCGCTAGTGGCGCACCAAGCTATGACATTGCGGTCAATGGATTGGCCACAAACGGTGTCGGTGAAAAATCACCAGGCGGCTATGCAATGGGCGCTGGCATTGCCATTGAGGTCTTGCTGACATTCTTTTTCTTGATGATCATTTTGGGGGCCACAGACGGCCGTGCACCAGCCGGATTTGCGCCTTTGGCCATAGGCTTGGGTCTCACTCTGATTCATCTGATCAGCATTCCAGTAACCAATACTTCGGTTAATCCCGCGCGGAGCACGGGCCCGGCCTTAATCGAAGGCGGTATCGCGCTGTCTCAGCTGTGGATATTCTGGATTGCACCTATTGTCGGTGCTGTTTTGGCCGGCATTGCTTACAAGATTATCGGCGGAGATGACAAAAATAACGCCGGGACAGAAAGCTAGCTTTCTCTTCCCAAAGGATAAATATAAACCTCAAGGGCCGGGCAATTGTCCGGCCCTTTTGGTTGCAATATGCAATTTTTTATTGGTCACAGCGATTTAGCGACTTATGAAGGGGTCACTAGAGAGGACTAATTTGAGATTATGGTGGGGCGCAGTCAAACATCATTCAGCCACAAGTCTCTGGCTATAGCAGCCTCGCTTTTGCTGATCGGATGCAGTCGGACAGAAGCCGAAGAACCACCCAAAAGCCGACAAGCGATCCCGGCAGCGACCATTGTCGCGCAATTTGCCAGTCAAAATGAAACGCTCACTGCCGCCGGAACAGTCCGTTTGCGGCGAGAGACCGCATTGGGATTTACCACAGCAGGGCAAGTTGCTTCGGTGCGCTTTGAAGAAGGCGACCGAGTGAAACGCGGGGCAACGCTTGCGGCGCTTGACGATAGCACGGTTTCAGCGAGCCTGGAATCAGCCAAAGCGGAACGGGACCGCGCAAAGTCGCAATTTGCGCGTGTCAAATCGCTTTATGCCGATGGATGGGTAACCAAAGCGCAATTGGAACAAGCCGAATCTGCAATGCGTGCGGCACAGGCGCAAGTGAATGCGAGCAATTTTGCTAGCCGGACTTCGCATATTCATGCCCCAAGCAATGGGATTATTCTCAGCCGGAATATCGATCAAGGGCAGATTGTCACAGCCGGATCCACTGCTTTGATATTGGGCGAAACCGACAAAGGTTTTGTTCTCAAAGTCCCGCTCACCGATGCAGATGCCTCTCGGGTGCGCTCGGGAATGCGCGCGTTGGTCACGATTTCAGCTGTTTCTGATGCACCGCTCGAAGCGGTTGTCAGCGAAAAAGACGGCCGCGCCGATGAGCAAACCGGAACGTTTGAAATAAGCTTTCTACTGCCTGACAATTCGCGTCTCCGATCGGGGCAATTGGGAACGGTTGAGATTGAAGTTTCGCGGGATAATGACGGTTCGATTGCCGTACCTGCCACGGCAATTTTTGGTGTCCGGTCTGGAGAAGGCCTGGTTTATATTGTGGATCAAGAAAAGCGCGTGAAAGCCCGCAACGTGATCCTTGGCAAACTGACGGACAATAGCCTGGAAATAACCGCGGGTCTGACGGAAGGCGAAATTGTGGTTGCGCGCGGCGTCGAAAAATTACGCGATGGCGACAGCATCAAACCGATCAGCAAGAAGCAATGATCAACGCTCCATTTCCCTTGGTGAGTCATCTGTGAATGCTCGCTAAATTTGTCATAAACCGGTGGCAGCTCACTCTCATCCTATTCTCGCTGCTCGTCATATTGGGGATTAGCGCGCTGTCTAACATCACCCGCGCGGTTGATCCTCATTTTCCTATTCCGGTCGTTAGCATCATCGCGATTTTACCGGGTGCTGATGCGCAGGACATGGAAGAAACAATAGCCAAGCCGATTGAAGAAGCCGTTCAAAGCTTAGACGATATCAAGGAAGTGCGGTCTAACAGCACCGACGGCGGCAGCACCATCACGGTTGAATTTACCGATTGGACCGGCGATGTTGAAGGATATTTTGACGACGTCGTCCGCGAGGTAAATGCCATTCGCGATAGCCTACCGCCCAATCTGCAACGATTGGAATTTCGCAAGGTCCGCACCACTGAAGCTGCAGTATTGCAACTGGCTCTGGTCAGCGAAACCGCGTCTTGGCGGCGAATGGAAAAATATGCCGACGATCTGGTCGACAATTTGACCCGCTATCCCGGCGTCCGGGAATCCCGCATATTTGGTTTGCCGCAGCCGGAAATCAGTGTCGAAGTCGATCCCGCACGCCTTTCAGAATTGCGCGTTCCGGCCAATGCCGTTGCCGATGCCTTGCGACAAGGCGGAATAGAATTGCCTGGCGGCGCTGTGCAAAGCGGCAATCGTCGTCTCAATGTCAAAGCCGGAGGAGCGTTTCGCGATCTCGAGACCATCAGTTCGCTGCCGCTTCGCGCAGCCGATGGCGCTTTGCTCACCGTCGAGGACGTCGCCACTGTCAAATGGGGCGCGGCGGAGCAAATTTATCGCACGCGGCATAATGGCAAACGCGCCGTTATCGTGACGGCCACCCAAAAAGACGGCATTGATGTCACGCGATTACGCAAACAACTCAATGTCGAATTGGAAAATCAGCAGGCCATATTGCCTCCCGATATCAAGCTGGAGCTACAATTTGATCAAAGCCGCGATGTGACCCGACGCCTGGATGAACTAACCCGCGATTTTGCCATTGCCGTGGGCTTGGTGATTTTCACGCTATTGCCTCTTGGCCGGCGCGCATCGGCAATGGTCATGATTTCCATTCCCCTCTCCTTGGCTTCCGGGCTGCTCGTGCTCTATTCGATGGGTTATAATCTCAGTCAGCTTTCCATTGCCGGTTTCATCGTCTCGCTCGGCTTGTTGGTTGATGACAGTATCGTGGTCACCGAAAATATTGCGCGCCATTTGCGGATGGGGAAAGCCCGAACCCAAGCGGCGATAGAAGGCACGCTGGAAATTCGCGGGGCAGTGATTGGATCGACTTTTGTCTTGATTTTTGCGTTTGCACCGCTGCTCTTTCTACCAGGCGGCGCGGGCTCTTATACCCGTTCTTTCTATTTGGCGATCATGATGACCGTTGCTGCATCACTGGTGATTTCGCTTTCCCTCATCCCGTTTCTGGCCAGTCATCTGCTCCGGCGAGATGAAAACCCAGAAGGCAATGCCTTGCTGCGCTGGTTGAACGAAAAAATTCAAAAAGTTTACAGCCCGCTTTTGCATATTGCTTTAGGCGCGCCGCGTCGGACCGTTATTATTGCTATGCTTTTATGTACGTCCGCTTTTGGTCTTGTTCCGCTGATGGGTTTCTCGCTTTTCCCCAATTCCGATTCCCCCTATTTCCGAGTGTCGGTCGAAACCGAGCAAGGCAGCAGCTTGGACCAAACAGACCAGGTAGTGAGCCAAGTGGCAAAAATTATGGCGGCGGAGCCCGCCATAAAAGTGCGTGCAGAAAATATCGGGGCCGGCAATCCCCAAGTATTCTACAATATTTTCGTCAGTGCAGAGCGCACAAATTATGGGGAAATATTGGCCGTAATGGACGAATGGGATGCCGATGAAGGACCCAGATTAGTGTCCCGGCTGCGAGAAAAATTTGATGCCATTGCCGGCGCTCGGGTAAAGTTGGAACCATTTCAAAATGGCCCTCCGATTGAAGCCCCGGTCGCGATAGAGATATCCGGCCAACAGCTGGACATATTGAAAGACTTGGCCGGGCAGGTCGAAGATATTTTACGCGACACAAAGGGCGCGCGCGATATCAATAACCCCATCGGAACGGACAAGATTGACCTTGATATTGGTTTGAATGCTCAAAAGGCGGCCTTGCTCAACATTCCGCCAGGCGAAGCACGGCGGGCAATTCAATTGGCGATTAGCGGCGAACGGGCCGCTACGTTCCGGGATGAGGAAGGTGATAACTATCCGGTGACGGTCCGACTGCCTTTAAATGGCACCCAACCTGTATCGGTTTTGGATGATATTTATCTGGCAACACGAAGCGGCGCGCCAGTGGCATTGTCCCAGGTGACCAATCCCAAATTGACCAATGTCCCTCCGCAGATTCAGCGACGCCAGCTAGAACGCTCGGTGTCGGTCACCGCGCAGTTGGAATATAATGAAGTGGCGTCCATCGTCACCAACAAGGCCGTGCGGAAAATTGAAAAAATTGATTTCCCGGATGGCTATTCTTTTTCGGTCGGCGGTGAAAGCGAGTCAATCGGCGACACATTTGGTGATCTCGGGCCGATTGTTTTCACGGCAATATTGTTGATTTTGGCGATATTGGTTGCTGAGTTCGGGCGCTTTAGAGAGACGATTGTCGTCGCCGGCGTCATTCCCCTGGGAACATTTGGCGGATTAATCGCGCAATATCTGAGCGGCAGCGCCCTAAGCTTCATGGGCGTGATTGGGTTTATCGCGCTGATCGGAATTGAGATTAAAAATTCCATCCTGCTTGTCGATTTTACAGCGCAATTGCGCGAAAGAGGCATGCCGCTACGGGATGCAATTGAAAAAGCTGGTGAGGTCCGTTTCCTCCCGGTGCTGCTCACGTCGGTAACAGCCATTGGAGGTTTGCTGCCATTGGCGCTGCTCGGCGGGACCCTTTACGCGCCCGTAGCGATTATCATTATTGGCGGATTGATCAGTTCGACCTTGCTTTCCCGCGTCGTGACCCCAGCTATGTATTTGCTCATTGCACGACGTGATGAAGAGAAGAAAAATGGTGACGGCGCGGCCCCTGATCTCACGGTGCCTGCCTAAAAGGAGTGTATAATGACCATGCAGGATGCAATTTTTGCCGGTGGCTGTTTCTGGTGTACCGAAGCTATATTCAACGATATTGCTGGCGTGCACAGCGTGGAAAGCGGCTATATTGGCGGCTCCAATGCCAATCCCTCTTATCGGCAAGTCTGCTCGGGTACGACCGGCCATGCAGAGGGGATTAAATTGCAATATGATCCTGAGCGGGTTTCTTATGACGATCTGCTCGCAATATTTTTCGCCACACATGACCCCACCCAGCTAAACCGGCAAGGCAATGACATTGGGACGCAATATCGATCCGCTATATTTCCGTTAGATGAGGCGCAGCGCGCGGCTGCAGTGGCCGCGATTGAGCGCGTCAGCGCAGATCATGCGGATCCGATTGTGACAACAATAGAAGGTCCGGCAACCTGGTATGTTGCCGAGGATTACCATCAACAATATTGGGCAGACGAAGGGCGTGGAAATCCCTATTGTGTTGCCACCATCCCCCCGAAATTGCAAAAACTGCGCACCAGTTTTGCTGATAAGCTAAAGGACTGAATTCGTGTCTCAAAAACCTATTAAAAAAGCCGTATTCCCTGTCGCAGGCATGGGGACCCGTTTTCTTCCGGCGACGAAAGTCATGCCAAAGGAATTATTCCCCATCGTTGATCGGCCATTATTGCAATATGCCGTGGATGAAGCGTTGGAAGCGGGCATCGAACAAATGATCTTCGTCAATGGGCGCGGAAAAGGAATGATCGAGGATCATTTTGATCTCGCTTATGAGCTGGAACGCACCATGGGTGATCGGGGCAAGGACGGATCGGTCCTCGACGGAACTCGGCTCACACCTGGCAATAGCGTCTTCGTTCGCCAACAAGAACCGCTGGGACTAGGCCATGCAATCTGGTGCGCGCGCGATATTATTGGCGATGAACCATTTGCGATTTTCCTGCCCGATGAGTTCATGGTTGGCAGCCCGGGCTGCATGCGCCAAATGGTCAATGCCTATGAAAAGCTGGGTGGCAATATTGTCTGCGCTTTGGAAATTCCCATTGAAGACACGCCTTCTTACGGGGTCATCGACCCGGGATATCGGGATGGACCGATAACGGAAGTCAAAGGGCTGGTTGAAAAGCCCGCAGCGGGTACGGCGCCTTCCAATCTCATATTGCCCGGCCGCTATATCTTGCAACCGGAAGTAATGCGCATTCTTGAGACGCAAGAAGCCGGGGCTGGTGGCGAAATTCAACTGACCGATGCCATGGCACAGATGATTGGCAAACAAGCTTTTCACGGCATGACCTTTGACGGCCATCGCTATGATTGCGGGTCCAAAGCAGGCTATGTCGAAGCAAATCTTGCATTGGCACTCGCGCATCCGGAAATTGGCAGCGATATTCGCACAATAGCAGAAAAGCTTTTGGCGAAATCATAGGCTTATCCGTTTGAAATAGACTGTTCAGCCGGTCTTCATTGATCACCGTCCACAACGGCCGTGAGGAGATAATCATGCGCACATCTGCTATCATCACCACAATTCTGGTCAGCATTTCGCTCAGCGGCTGCGTTGCCAGCAAGATCGTCACTGCGCCATTCAAAGCGGCGGGCACAGTGGTCGAGACGGCGGTGGATGCGACCACGCAAACCCAGTCTGAAAAAGAGGAAGATGTCGGGCGGCGGGTATTAGCCGAACGTAAACAACAACGCGAAGTCTGTCTTGATCGCGCAGAAACCAAAGTCGAACGCAAACAATGCAAGCGGGACTACGAGGATAATTGACCTAGAACTTGGCTTCTTGCGTTAATAATGGAGGCGCAAATTTGCCGTTTCTGGTTTTCGCATTGGTCATTTTTTTCAACTCTTCTGCAAATAATTTGACCCGTTTTTTCCAACGGTAATGAGTCGAGGCTGAAAAAATTCCTTTGCCATAGCGCTTGCCGTAACGCGTCCAAAAACGGATCGCGGCCTGCGGGTCATAGCCCGCATTGGCCATCAACCATACCGATAGCCGGTCGGCTTCAATTTCCGCCGCCTTTATCCGTCCGGCACTTTTTCCAAATTGACCAAAAAAACCACGATTAACTTTCAACGCGTTGAGGCGGTCGCGATGCTTGAGTATATTATGCGCCAATTCATGCGCCGCAATGGCGGCCAGTTCATTGTCATCGACAACATATTCCGCCAGAGTTGAGCTGACGCTGACCATTTTCCCATCGGCCGATGCTTCGCGGCTTTTGCTCACCCGGATCTGGAATTGGCTAGGACAGGTCCGCGCCGCCTTTAATATTTCAGAATATTTTTGATTTTCGCGGGTGAGGGTCAAGGCAACTTCACCGCTGGCAGCCGATTGGGCGAGATGATCTTTAACCGCAGCGATACGGCGATATTCCGCCTTTTCATCCGCCAGTTTCTGTTGATCAACCATAATATTCTCAATCGGCTGGCCCGCAATATCTATAATATTATCGCCGACGGCCAGCTGCGCCAATGCCGCGGGACTGCCCAAAGCAATAGCATTTATCGCAATAGGGTGATCAAAACCAAACGCGCGCCGCGCCATGCTTTTATTGCCATATTGGTCAATATCATGGATCAATAATCCAAGATTGGAAATCGTGGTGGGGCAAAATTCAGCATTGGCCGACGCCAAACGATAACCCACATTGTGAAGCCGTTGATCAAGCTTTTGCAAAGCCTGGAGGGATTGTATCGCTTCCGGCACGGGCGGTTGCTGGCTGCTTTGGGCGGAAAGATGAACCGGCAACAGCAGATATACAGCGCTCAGGGCTAAAAAAATCAGACGGATCATCGGCTTCATCTAACCAACTTAGCCTTTCCCGCTGTTGAACATAGAATCGATATTGGCTTCGCTGAGATTGAGATAGGCCATTATCAGCGCCACCGCGATAAGAACGCCCGCAGCAACGATCTTAAATCGGTTCTGAACCTTATCCGCATTTCCCAAGCTACGCACTCGGGTTGCCAAGGCTGCATAAAATGTCAGGCCTGCCGTTTCGGTCAATATGGTCAATCCGGCCAAGATCGCGAATTGTACCCACAAATCGCCATTGGGGTCGACAAATGGGGGAATAATGACTGTGTAGAAGAACAAGGCTTTGGGGTTGGACATATGCACCGCCAGACCGCTTAAAAATCCCCGCTTGAAATCGGCAATTTTTGCCGTTGAACCACTGAGCTGCTGTTGAGATGCCCGCATCATGGCGATCCCAAGCCAGGCCAGATAGGCCACACCGAGCCAGCGCAAGAAACTGTAAATGGATGGAAAAGCCTGGATGATGGCTATGAGTCCGAAAGCGGTGAGCGCATACCAGATAAAATTACCAACATTAATGCCAACAATCGGCCCCAAAGCGCCGCGCATGCCGCCCTGACGACCCGCAGGCAAAGCATGGCTAACCGTCACCATGGTGGCCGGCCCGGGCGAGAAACAAAAGGTCAAATCTGTAATCACAAACAGCAAGATAGTTTCGAGCGGCATAGTTAAGAAAAGCAACCTCTTGCCAAATCACCAAGATGGGCAATCTATACACGGAATCAATCAAAAGGCGCGGGCCTTTTCTCAACAAATCAACAGCCCGGGCTCTATTTCTTCCTTTGAACGGAAAGATGCCTTGAACCAGCGATAGTCCGTCAAGACAGGCCATGTTTCAGAAATTTGATCAATGCATTGACCCGAGCCGGCCGTTGCGGCGAAGGCGGCATAACCAGATTAAGTCCCAGTTCGCCAAAGCGCCAACCCGGCAAGATTGTTTTCAAGGCGCCGCTATCGATGGCCTGCTGACAGAGAAAATCAGGCAGATAGCCAATACCCCTTCCTGCGATCAAAGCGGGTAACATGATATCGCCATTATTGCTTTGAAAACGGCATTGCGGCCGCACCGTTAACTGTTGACCGTCCGGTCCGTTTAAATGCCAAAGCTCAGGACTGGCTTCGTTGGAATAGAGAAAACAGTCACGTGCCGCCAATTCGCTAGGCTCCATCGGATGACCATGGCGCGCCAGATAGTCAGGCGATGCTATGAAATAGCCTTGCATTTTGCGGATAGGAATCGCGCGCAAACTGCTATCCGAAAGTTCGGCAATACGAATTGCCAGGTCAAATCCTTCATCCACCAGGTCAACCCGCGCATCGCTGAGCTGCACATCAATTGTGATTTCTGGAAACTCACACATAAAGTCAGCAAGCACCGGAGCCAGATGCGACAAGCCAAAGCTCAGCGGCGCGGCAAGCCGGACCCGGCCACGCAGCAATTGGGTTGTTTCCCGCGCCGCTTCCATTGCCATTTCCCCGTCGCGCGCGATCGATTGCGCGAAAGGAAGCAGCGCTTTTCCAGCAGAAGACAAGGATATTTTCCGCGATGTCCGATGGAATAATACGGTTCCCAACTCTGTTTCTAACCGGGTTATAGCTTTGGACACAGTGGGTTTGGACAGCGCCAATTCCCTCGCCACTGCGGTAAAACTGCCCAAACGGGCGGCGGTGGCAAAAATTGCCCAAGCTTCAAAATCTGGAAGGTTCATAGGATTTTATTATATAATTTTTGGAAACAATCAATTTCTATATTTTCTATTTTTATATAGTCTAATCCATTCTAGTTCACTCTCAAGCAAACGGACATCGCCTTCAACCAAGCGAAAATGGTCCCCAGAAGGAGAATGAACATGATTGAGAAACGTATATTTAGTGATTTGGCTCATGCCAACCGCGACTGGCTAAAGGCCCGGCATCACTTTTCTTTCGGCAGTTATCATGATCCAGCAAGAATGGGCTTTGGCCCCATTAGAGTTTGGAATGATGACGAAATCGCTTCGCAAACAGGTTTCCCCATGCACCCGCACGAAAATATGGAAATCATCACCTATGTTCGCGAAGGCGCCATTACCCATCGAGACTCTCTTGGAAATGAAGGCCGCACCGCAGCTGGCGATGTCCAGGTCATGAGCGCGGGAACCGGGGTCACACATAGCGAATATAATCTTGAAGACGAACAGACACGGCTCTTCCAAATCTGGATCGAACCCCGCACTTTGGGCGGTGATCCACGCTGGGATGCCAAAACCTTTCCCAAGGGAGAGCGTTCGGGAAGTCTCGAGATATTAGCCAGTGGATATGATGCAGACATTGATAACGGAGCTTTGATGATCCAAGCAGATGCGCGCCTTTACGGTGCGACCCTGAAAGTCGGAACGGTTATTCGCCACGATATAGACGAAAATGCTCATGTCTATCTGGTCGCGTCCGCTGGTTCCCTGCGGATCAATGGCGAAGATGTTGCTGCGCGTGATGCCTTAGCCATTCGGGACGTGGCGACGCTGGAAATAGAAGCCACCGACAATGCCGAGCTGGTTTTTGTCGAAGCCCTTGAAACCCAAAACTGACAACTGCACAGAAGGAGCGCACGCGAAATTCGGGCGCTCCTTCCCAAACCAAACAAAAAAAGGAACTTCTTATGACACATAAATCTGTACTCCGCATTGATGCCAGCGCGCGAACAACTGGTTCATCAACACGCACCATGACCGATGCACTGATCGATCAAATTGCGCCTGAGAATCTAACGGTGCGGGATGTTTCGCAAGGCTTGCCTTTTGTGACTGAAGATTGGGTCGGAGCCAATTTCACAGATGAAGCGGATCGCTCGGACGATCAAAAAGCGATACTCAGTCTATCGGACGTTCTAGTGGAAGAGATTTTTGCCACCGATATCATTGTCATCGGCGCACCGATATATAATTTTGGTATCCCAGCCTCTCTAAAAGCGTGGATCGATATGATCGCAAGGGCTCGCAAGACTTTTCACTATACAGCCACTGGCCCCGAGGGATTGGTTCAAGGCAAGAAGGCCTATATTTTGGCGGCATCTGGCGGCACCCAGGTAGGGAGTGAATTAGATTTTGCGACCGGTTATTTACGCCATGTCTTGGGTTTTATCGGCATAGACGATGTGACGATCATCGCAGCAGACCAGCAAATGGCAAAAGGCGAAACGGCTGTTGCCCACGCGTTGGAGCAAATCGCAACAGCATAAGCATAACGTCAAAAAAGCCCCGCAGGATTGTCTCCAGCGGGGCTTTTTTGTTTTGGCGAAGAGTAAAAAGCTATGCTTCCTCTTCTCCTGCTTCAGGCGCCGCTGCTGGTGCGTCGGCCTCAGGAGCGTCTTCCACCATCACATCGACTGCCGGCGTTTCTTCAGCCGCCGGAGCATCGAACACCTCTTCAGCAGCCACCGCTGGAGCGGTTGCAGCAGCTTCTTCGGCTTTCAGATCATCCGCTGCTGCCATGGCATCCGCGATTTTCTGTTGCTGTGCCCGCAGCGCTGCATCACGGCCGGTTGCCGCAATTCGTGCGCGGTTCATGCCAGCGCCTGTCCCGGCTGGGATCAAACGGCCAACAATGACGTTCTCTTTCAGACCGATGAGCGAGTCTTTCTTCCCTTCGACAGCCGCCTGGGTCAGGACCCGGGTGGTTTCTTGGAAAGAAGCGGCAGAAATAAAGCTGCGCGTTTGCAGGCTTGCCTTGGTGATACCCAAGAGAACAGGCTTACCTTCCGCAGGAACCTGTTTCTTGGTGAGCTTGGCATTAAATTCCAGCATCTCTTCCAAATCGACCTGCTCGCCAGGAAGAAGTGTCGTATCGCCACCATTGGTGATTTCAACTTTCTGCAACATCTGACGAACAATCGTTTCGATATGCTTATCGTTGATTTTCACGCCTTGCAGACGATAAACTTCCTGAATTTCTGCAACGAGATATTCAGCCAAAGCTTCCACGCCCATAACTTCAAGAATGTCATGGGGATCGGGTGATCCGGAAACAAGATTGTCGCCTTTTTTCACGAAATCGCCTTCTTGAACATCGATGACTTTCGTCTTCGGAACAAGATATTCGACTGGTTCGCCTTCCTCTGGAACAATCGCGATTTTCCGCTTCGCTTTGTAATCGCGCAGATATTCAATCCGGCCCGATACTTTCGCAATAATCGAATTGTCTTTCGGCACACGCGCTTCGAACAATTCAGCAACCCGCGGTAGACCACCGGTAATATCACGGGTTTTGGCTGCCTCGCGTGAAACACGCGCGATCACATCACCCGCTTGAACTTCCTGACCATCGGTGACCGACAAAGTCGCGCCGTTGGCCAACAAATACCGGCCAGCTTCGCCGCTATTTTCGTCAAGCAAAGTCAAACGTGGACGCAAGTCTTCTTTATTCGCCCCACGACCAGACGCCCGATATTCGGTAATCACGCGCTGTGCGATACCAGTTGCCTCATCGGTAATTTCCGACATGGTTTTGCCTTCAATCACATCCTGATATTTGATAACACCGGGCTTCTCGGTAATCATGGGCATGGTGAATGGATCCCATTCCGCCAGACGATCACCCAGCTTGACCTTAGCGCCATCTTTAACCAACAGGCTGGTACCATAAGGAAGCTTGTCAGCGCTACGCTCACGCCCTTCATCATCAATAACCGCAATTTCGCCAGAGCGCGCAAGCGACAAGAACCGGCCATTCTTATCTTCGATCACCGGCATATCACGATATTGCACCGTACCTTCAGCAACAGCTTCCAGATTGGATTGCTCGTTCAGCTGCGCAGCACCGCCAATGTGGAACGTCCGCATGGTAAGCTGGGTACCCGGCTCACCGATAGATTGCGCTGCGATAACACCCACGGCTTCACCGATATTAACCGGCGTACCCCGAGCCAGGTCACGACCATAGCATGTGGCACAAACGCCCATTTTGGATTCGCAGACAAGCGGAGAACGAATGCGCGCGGATTGAATACCGAGCTCTTCGATCAGGACAATTGCGGCTTCATCCAGCAACGTACCGGCTTTGATAACAACGCTATCGTCTTTGCTGTCGACAATATCTTCAGCCATGGTCCGACCCAAAATACGTTCGCCCAACGAAGCGATAACCGAACCACCCTGGACAATGGCTTTCATTTCCAGCGCATTTTCGGTGCCGCAATCATTTTCGACAATCGTACAATCTTGAGATACGTCAACCAAACGGCGGGTAAGATAACCGGAGTTAGCGGTTTTCAACGCGGTATCGGCAAGACCTTTCCGCGCACCGTGAGTCGAGTTAAAATATTCGAGAACCGTGAGGCCTTCTTTAAAGTTCGAGATAATTGGTGTTTCAATAATCTCGCCTGAAGGTTTGGCCATCAGTCCGCGCATACCGCCCAGCTGCTTCATTTGTGCTGGGCTACCACGAGCACCAGAGTGGCTCATCATGTAGATCGCGTTAATCTGACGCTCTCGGCCATGCTCATCCTCTGGCGTTGCGGCCAGTTCTTCCATCATCGCATTCGCAACTTGGTCACCACAGCGGCTCCACGCGTCGATCACCTTATTATATTTTTCTTGCTGAGTGATCAGACCATCTTGATATTGCTGCTCATAGTCAGCCACCAAAGCCCGGGTTTCTTCCACCGTAGCATCTTTCGAATCCGGAATGATCATATCATCCTTACCGAAAGAAATACCGGCTTTACATGCGTGACGGAAACCCAGATCCATAATCGCATCGGCAAACAGGACGGTGTCCTTCTGGCCGGTGTGACGATAAACTTGGTCAATCACGTCACCGACCTCTTTCTTGGTCAGCAAACGGTTCACAATGTCAAACGGTACCTTGTGAGATTTCGGCAGACATTCTGCGATCAGCAAACGTCCCGGTGTGGTTTCAAAACGTTTGAGGATGGGATTGCCTTCTTCATCCGTTTGCGGAACCCGGGTGTGGATTTTCGAGTGCAAGGTGACCGCACCAATTTCGAGCGCCTGATGCACCTCAGCCATATCAGCGAGCATCATGCCCTCGCCTGGTTCGCCTTTACGATCCATGGTGAGATAGTAAATACCTAGCACCATATCCTGTGAAGGCACGATGATCGGCTTACCATTTGCAGGAGACAGGATATTGTTGGTCGACATCATCAAGACCCGTGCTTCCAGCTGTGCTTCCAGGCTCAGCGGAACGTGAACGGCCATTTGGTCACCGTCAAAGTCAGCGTTAAATGCGGAACAGACGAGAGGGTGCAGCTGAATCGCCTTGCCTTCAATCAATACCGGTTCAAACGCCTGAATGCCCAAACGGTGAAGCGTAGGCGCACGGTTGAGCATCACGGGATGCTCGCGGATCACTTCTTCGAGAATGTCCCAAACTTCTTTGCGCTCTTTTTCGACCCATTTCTTGGCCTGTTTCAGCGTCATCGAAAGGCCTTTGGCGTCGAGACGCGCATAGATAAACGGCTTGAACAATTCCAAGGCCATTTTCTTCGGCAGACCACATTGGTGCAATTTCAGCTCCGGACCGGTCACGATTACCGAACGACCGGAATAGTCGACACGTTTACCGAGAAGGTTCTGACGGAAACGGCCCTGCTTGCCTTTCAGCATGTCGGACAAAGACTTTAGCGGGCGCTTATTCGCACCCGTAATCGTCCGGCCGCGACGACCATTGTCAAACAAGGCGTCGACAGATTCCTGCAACATACGCTTCTCGTTACGGACAATAATATCCGGCGCGCGCAATTCCATCAGACGTTTCAAACGGTTGTTCCGGTTGATTACGCGGCGATAGAGATCATTCAGATCCGATGTTGCGAAACGACCACCATCAAGAGGCACGAGCGGGCGCAGCTCTGGCGGGATCACAGGGATAATCTCGAGGATCATCCACTCTGGTTTGTTGCCAGATTCGATAAAGCTTTCGACAACCTTGAGACGCTTGATGATTTTCTTCGGTTTCAAGGTAGACTTGGTCGTCGCCAATTCTTCCATGAGATCTTCTTTTTCACGCTGCAGATCGAGATCTTGCAACATGATTTTCACAGCTTCTGCACCGATGCCGGCAGAAAAAGCATCTTCGCCATATTCGTCTTGTGCTTCAAGCATCTCATCTTCGGTCAGCAGTTGGAATTTTTCCAACGCGGTAAGACCGGGCTCGATGACCACATAGCTTTCAAAATAAAGCACACGCTCCAATTGCTTGAGCTGCATGTCCAGCAACAGGCCGATACGGCTAGGCAGGGATTTCAGAAACCAGATATGGGCAACTGGTGCGGCCAGATCGATATGACCCATACGCTCACGACGCACCTTAGTGACCGTAACCTCGACACCGCATTTCTCACAGACAATGCCTTTGTATTTCATGCGCTTATATTTTCCGCACAGGCATTCATAATCTTTTACCGGGCCGAAGATACGTGCACAGAACAAGCCATCGCGCTCTGGTTTGAACGTCCGATAGTTGATCGTCTCAGGCTTTTTAATCTCACCAAAAGACCAGCTACGAATACGCTCTGGCGAAGCGAGGCCGATTTGGATCTGATCAAAAGTTTCCGGCTTTGCGATCGGATTTGCGAAATTTGTTACTTGGTTCATATTCTTTTCCTTCGGGGCCTGTGCCCAAAAATCTAAATGCTAGCGAGAATGAGGATTACCGCCTCATTCCGCCGCTATCGCCACACCGTCATCATCATCGTCTTCATCTTCGTCACCGAAGCTGGAGAGTTCGACATTGAGACCCAGCGAACGCATTTCCTTGACCAGAACGTTAAAGCTTTCGGGCACACCGGCTTCGAACGTATCGTCTCCTTTGACGATCGCTTCGTAAACTTTGGTCCGTCCGATCACATCATCCGATTTGACTGTCAGCATTTCCTGGAGAGTATAAGCCGCACCATAAGCTTGCAGAGCCCAGACTTCCATTTCCCCGAAACGCTGACCACCAAATTGCGCTTTACCGCCCAATGGTTGCTGCGTGACAAGAGAATAAGGTCCGATTGAACGGGCATGAATCTTGTCGTCGACCAAGTGGTGCAGTTTGAGCATATAAATATAGCCCACGGTAACCTTGCGATCGAACTTGTCGCCGGTCCGGCCATCATAAAGGTCTACCTGACCACTGCGATCCAATCCTGCCAGTTCCAGCATGTCAGAAACATCGCTTTCATGTGCGCCGTCAAACACGGGCGTTCCCATCGGAACACCATTGCGCAAATGACCGACCATTTCGACAATTTCCGAAGTCTCCCGGCTATCAATATCTTCGTGATATTGTTCGCCATAAATGGTCTTGAGCCGCTCCTTGACTGCATCAGGCGGCGGCGCCGCTTGAGGATCGGGATTGGCCAGTTTCCATTCTTCGAGAGCCTTTGTCACCTGTTCGCCCAGACCACGTGCAGCCCAGCCCAAATGGGTTTCAAAAATTTGCCCAACATTCATGCGCGAAGGCACACCCAGTGGGTTCAACACGATATCAACCGGCGTTCCATCTTCGAGAAATGGCATATCTTCTTGCGGAAGAATACGGGAGATAACCCCCTTATTTCCGTGACGGCCAGCCATTTTATCACCGGGTTGCAGCTTGCGCTTCACCGCGACGAAAACTTTGACCATTTTCAAGACGCCAGGAGACAGTTCATCACCGCGCTCCAACTTCTCACGACGATCTTCAAAGCGCTCGTTAATTTCTTTGATCGCTTCGTCATATTGTCCGCGAGTGGCTTCAAAGTCAGATTGGACCTTGTCGTCCTTGACGGCAATTTTCCACCAATCCGCGGTTTCCAACTCAGCCAGACCGTCAGCCGTAATCTCGGCGCCTTTTTTCATTGGCTTGGGTGCCGATGTTGCGGTTTGCCCAATCAACATGTCTTTCAAGGCATTGAAGGTTGCCCGATTAAGGATAGCGCGTTCATCGTCGCGGTCTTTAGTGAAGCGAGAAATTTCTTCCCGTTCAATCGCCAAAGCGCGTTCGTCTTTGTCGATACCATGACGGTTAAACACACGCACCTCGACGACCGTTCCGGCAACACCGGGCGGCAGACGCAGGGACGTATCTCGAACGTCAGAGGCTTTTTCACCAAAAATCGCCCGGAGCAATTTTTCTTCCGGGGTCATCGGAGATTCACCCTTTGGGGTGATCTTACCTACAAGAATATCACCCGGTTCAATTTCTGCACCGATGTAAACAATGCCCGCTTCGTCAAGATTACGCAGTGCTTCTTCGCCAACATTGGGAATATCACGCGTAATATCTTCAGGACCCAATTTCGTATCACGCGCCATGACTTCAAATTCTTCGATATGGATCGAAGTGAAGACATCGTCTTTCACGATACGCTCGGAAATCAGAATACTATCTTCATAATTATATCCGTTCCAGGGCATGAAAGCCACGAGGCTATTTTTGCCCAGTGCCAATTCACCCATATCCGTGGATGGACCGTCAGCCAGCGTATCGCCTTGTTGAACGATATCACCCACTTTCACCAACGGACGCTGGTTAATGCAGGTATTTTGGTTGGACCGCTGGAACTTTTGCAACGTGTAAATGTCGACGCCGGACTTGCCTGCTTCCACATCACCTTGCGCACGGATCACGATCCGGGTCGCATCGACCTGATCGACAATACCGCCCCGACGCGCAGCAATCGCAGCGCCACTATCGCGCGCCACTGTTTCTTCCATACCAGTGCCGACAAACGGCGCCTCCGCTTTTACCAATGGCACAGCCTGACGTTGCATGTTCGATCCCATCAGGGCGCGGTTGGCATCATCATTTTCCAGGAAAGGGATCAGCGAGGCCGCAACCGAAACGAGCTGTTTCGGGGAAACGTCCATCAACGTAATCTGTTCACGTTGGGCAATCAAAAATTCACCTGCTTCGCGCGAAGATACCAATTCTTCAACAAAGCTGCCATCTGGGGTCAGCTCAGCATTGGCTTGCGCGACCGTGTGTTTTTGCTCTTCCATGGCCGAGAGATAAACCACCTCATCGGTGACCTTGCCGTCTTTGATCTGACGGTAAGGCGTTTCGATAAAGCCATATTTATTGACCCGGCTAAAGGAAGCCAAAGAGTTGATTAGACCGATATTCGGTCCCTCTGGCGTTTCAATCGGGCAAATCCGACCATAGTGGGTTGGGTGAACGTCGCGCACTTCAAAGCCAGCACGTTCACGTGTCAAACCACCAGGCCCAAGCGCCGACACACGGCGCTTATGGGTAACTTCCGACAACGGATTGGTTTGATCCATGAATTGCGACAATTGTGAACTGCCGAAAAATTCACGCACAGTCGCAACGGCCGGTTTCGCATTGATCAAATCATTGGGCATCACAGTCGATACATCCACGCTGGACATACGCTCTTTGACAGCCCGTTCCATCCGCAGCAAACCAACACGATATTGGTTTTCAAGCAGTTCGCCTACAGACCGAACCCGGCGGTTACCAAGGTTGTCGATATCATCAACTTCGCCTTTGCCGTCTTTCAGATCGACAAGCGTTTTGACCACAGCCAAAATATCTTCTTTGCGAAGAACCGTGTAATCATCAGGTGCATCAAGGTCGAGACGCATGTTGAGCTTCACCCGACCAACAGCCGACAGATCATAACGCTCTGGATCAAAGAACAAGCCTTCGAACAAAGCTTCAGCGGTTTCACGGGTTGGCGGTTCACCGGGACGCATGACCCGATAAATATCAGACAATGCGCCATCGCGATCGTCCGCCTTGTCGACTTTCAACGTATTGCGGATCCAAGGCCCTGTTGTCACATGGTCAATGTCGAGCAGTTCAAGCTGGTCAATACCAGCGCCATCCAACTTCTCGAGATTTTCGACCGTCACTTCATCACCGGCCTCAATATAGATTTCACCGGTCTTTTCATTGATCAAATCGAAAGCACTATACCGACCGAAAATTTCCTCGGTGGGAATAACGACATTCTTCATGCCATCTTTTTCTGCCTTGTTGGCGCCGCGCGGTGTGATTTTATTCCCGCTGGCAAAGATGACTTCGCCGCTATCAGCATCGACAATGTCATAAGATGGTTTTTGACCACGCCATTGCTCAGCAACAAAAGGTATGGTCCAACCATCTTTCGCGCGCTTGTACGTGATGCGGTTATAAAATTCGTTGAGAATATCTTCTTCAGAATAGCCTTGCTTCAGAATACCCGTAATTTCAGCACTTTTGGTCCGGCCTTCATCTTCAATTTTGCCTTGGATTTCAATCGCGCCCATCGGCTCTTTGATGGTGATCCGATTGCCATCCAATTCAATAATTTCAGCTGGCTGCTTCATGCCGGCAACGCGAACCATTTCGCCGACTTTAAAGGGTGGCTTTTTCTCTTTTACTTCAATGGTTGCATCGCCAAGAGAGCGCAATAGTGCCGTCACTGGCAATTTGCGCTTCCGGTCAATGCGGACATTGACAATATCTTTGGCATCAAATTCAAAGTCGAGCCAGGAGCCACGATAAGGAATGACCCGTGCAGCAAACAGAAACTTGCCGGACGAATGGGTTTTGCCACGGTCATGGTCGAACAAGACACCGGGCGAACGGTGCATCTGACTGACAATCACGCGCTCTGTACCATTGATGACGAACGTGCCGTTCTTAGTCATCAAAGGCATATCGCCCATGTAAACATCCTGCTCTTTAATATCGAGAACAGACCGCGCTTCGGTTTCCGGGTCGACTTCAAAAACGATCAAGCGCAATGTGACTTTCATGGGGGCCGCGTAGGTTATCCCGCGCTGACGGCATTCTTCGACATTATATTTGGGTTCTTCGAGCTGATAGTTGACGAAATCCATTTCCGCCGTGCCAGCAAAATCGCGAATGGGAAAAACACTGCGCAGTGTTTTTTCAAGACCGGAGACATAACCGATAGCAGCATCTGAGCGCAAAAACTGCTCATATGATTCGCGCTGAACCTCGATGAGATTCGGCATTTCAATCACTTCGTGAATATCACCAAAAATCTTGCGGATGCGTTTTTTGCGGGTCGGTGTGAGAGCTGTTGTCTTTACCGAAGTTGCTTTCGTCGCCATGTAATTTTGCCTTCTCGCCATCGCCGGTTTTCCTTAGGAATAGACCAACGGAAATCAATTAAGGGGCGCATCAGAACAACAAAAGCCACGTCCTCTCACACCCAATTTGGGAAAGAGAGTCGCAGCTCTTAGCGTCCTGAAAACCGTTCAAATTTCATTTCTTTTGGCGCACCGCGCAACTGCACGCCCTGTCTCGAAATCTGTGGTGAGCGGCTCATATAGGGAGATGTTGGACTCCGGTCAAGAGGCCGGAGGCGGCATTTCTGACGCATGGCTTGGTTTGTCTTGGTACCATTTCGTGATCAATACCCGGGAGATCCTTTGCGGACAAAAAGAGCAGCAGCGCCGGAAATGACCACAATCGTCCTCATGCCAATATGCACGGCCATAATGAAGGTCATAGAAAATTTCCTCACTTGCCCAATTTCGATGAAAATGCCCATAAGCGTGAAATTATCGAATATCAATAAATAATTTGATGTTTATCAATAAATATGTATTGATAGTCGACGAATCATATATCGTAAATCAATATTCTACGGAGACAGAAATGAGTCAACCATCCGTCCAAGGGCACGATGACCTTATATTAAAATCCGCTCGCGGTCTTTTAGGCTTTTTCCGCGTTGCAGTCATAATCGCAGGCCTGGCCGCGATCATAGCCTTGCCCATGCTAGTGATTTTTTCTCAAGAGATTCTCGCGGAATTGGGCAACGCCTATGTAGAAAGCCCCCCAACAGAAGTGCTTTGGGCCATGGCCGGAGTCATCCTTATCCTGATGCTCATCTTGCTGCTCAGCTATTTCACGATTGATCGTCTGCGCAAAGTCGTTGCTTCCGTACGCGATGGCGATCCCTTCATCAGAATAAACGGCGTCCGGTTGCGCGGGATGGGCATTGCCATGCTTGCCATCCAGGTTTTAACGCTCGCCTTGGGCGCGGTTGTCGGATTGATCATACGGTTTCTCGGCGAAATGAAAGATGGCCGCGAAGATTCGCTACATATGGATTTCGGCTTGTCGCTTTCGGGAATATTGATGGTCTTGTTGCTCATCATTCTCGCTCGGGTTTTTGATCGCGGCGCAGAAATGCGAGAAGAATTGGACGGGACCATCTAATGGCAGTGCAAGTGAAGCTGGATGATTTGCTCCATGATAATCGCATGACCCTGACCGAATTGGCAGAACGGGTTGATATTACGATAGCAAATTTGTCGATCCTAAAAACCGGGAAAGCCAAGGCAATCCGATTCAGTACTTTGGAAGCAATCTGCCAAGAATTGCAGTGTCAGCCGGGCGATTTACTGCGCTATGAAGAAAGCTAATTAGGCTGCCTAAATCATGATCGTGCAGCGATTCAGCAATTGGCCAGGTCAGTGGCTTGAACCACGTTGCGTACCATGTCGGGATCATATTCAACCTGACCATCCAGGATGAGCATCGCCAAGCCATGGACGAGAGACCAAGCGTGGAGGGCAGCGATTGTTCGTCGTTCACCCGACATGTCATCCGGCATCAGCGCGACAATCCCCTTGCGCAGTTGGAGAAAGGCTTCACCCATGGCGGTCGGATCGTCGCTATCGAGATCGACTTTGCCGACCCGGTCATAAATAAGCCGAACCATGGCCGGGTTTTCAACCGCCCATTGCACATAAGTGATACCCACTTCGACAAAGCCTTCACGGCCGCCACCAGCGGCGCGGGCGGCCACCGCCTGATTATGACCCAATCTGTTCAAGGCCTCCAAAGCCAATGCATCGAGCAAAGCATTTTTGTTCGGGAAATGCCGATATAGAGCCGTTGCGGACACTCCTAGTTCTCGCGCCAATGCGCGCAGCCCAAGATCGGGATGCGCCGCTTCGGTAATTTTCTTCATCCCCACTGCTATAGCCGCCGCCCTCAAATCACCGTGGTGATAGGGGTTTGAATCTTTAATGTTGACACTGTTATCATTACGTCGCATGTTAACAGCATAAACATTTGGAGTCGGTAAGCCAACAGGAGTTTGCGTCCATGCTGATATTTGCTCTTTCGGCAGCTATTGTCGCCACAATTGTGGCGGCCGCCCACTTTATACTTGGCCAAAAACTCGTGCTAGGCCCCTTGCTTAACGAACAGACAGAAGGGGTATTGGCCGCACCAACCTTACAGCATCTGACATGGGCAATGTATCAATTGCACAGTGTGGTTTGGGCCAGCCTTGGCATTGCGGTATTGGTCAATCGTCTGCACGCTGGCGGTGCGCTCATCGGCTATTTGGCCATTTTTATTTTTGTTCTTTCCGGTGTTGGAAATTTTATTGCTTTGCGCCGCCCCCATCCCGGAGGCATTTTGTTGTTACTTGCCGCAGCCCTGACCGCCGCGGACATTTGGGTACATTGAAAAGGAAAATTATATGGCCAGCGTTATTGAAAATACGATCCGTTCAGCGGTCACTCCGGTCATGGGCGCGGTTGCGAATTTCAATCGCAAACGGATGAAGGCGCCGGAAGGCGGACATCCCTATTTACACGGCATCCATAAGCCAATGACGGAAGAGGTCACCTTGGCGCAACTGCAAGTTGAGGGAGAAATACCGGCACAGATTGATGGCCGCTATTTGCGGATCGGTCCCAATCCGGTCACCGCGCCCGATGAAGCCAGCTATCATTGGTTTGTCGGCGAAGGCATGGCTCATGGCATTCGCATTTCTGATGGCAAAGCCGACTGGTATCGCAATCGCTGGATCCGCTCCAATGCGGTGAGCGACGCACTCGGTGAAGACCGCAAACCCGGCACCCGCAAACCGCGGACCGATACCGCCAATACCAATATCGTGGAAATTGGCGGGCGAACCTTTGCGATTGTGGAAGCTGGCGGCTTTCCTGTCGAATTGACTGATGAGCTGGAAACGGTTTCTCACAATCCGTTTGATGGCACGCTACACAATGCGTTTTCGGCTCATCCGCATCTCGATCCTAAAACCGGCGAAATGCATGCCATTTGTTATGACGCGCCAATCATGGACACGGTCTGGCATGTCGTTATCGGCCCCGAAGGCAAAGTGATCCGCGAAGAACCCATTCCGGTTCATCAAGGGCCCTCCATCCATGACTGCCAAATTACCGACAATCACGTCCTTGTCTTTGATTTGCCCGCAACATTTTCGATGAAGCGGATGCTGGCTGGCTATGCATTTCCCTATGACTGGAATCCTGATCATAAAGCCCGTGTTGGCTTGTGCCCGCGAAATGGCTCCGGCGCAGACACAATCTGGTGCGATGTCGAACCCTGCTATGTCTATCACCCAGCCAATGCTTTTGAGACGGAAGATGGCAAGGTCATTGTCGATGTCGTGGTCCATGAAAGCACTTATGCCCGAACCACTTTTGGCCCTGGCGGCGAATGGTCTCGGCTGGAACGCTGGACGGTTGATCCTGTCAGCAAGACCGTGGCTCGCAAGACCCTCAACAATCGCGCACAGGAATTTCCGCGCTATGACGAGCGGCTGACAACGCGCGACTATCGCTATATTTACAGCATAGCTCTGGCCGGTGAACCGGATCAGCTCGACATGGCCGGCAATGAATTGTTCAAACATGATTTGAAAACCGGAGAAACCGCTGTTCGTCACTTTGGCGAAAACCGGCATCCTGGGGAATTTGTTTTCGTACCACGATCTGCTGATAGCGCCGAAGATGATGGTTGGCTGATCGGTCTCGTGATCGATATGAATACCGAGACCACCGCGCTCCATATTCTGAAAGCCAATGACTTTACTGGCGATCCCCAAGCCGTCATCCACGTGCCCCATCGTATCCCGCCAGGCTTTCATGGCAATTGGGTGAGCGCCGCCTAACAAAAACAGTGATTGTCCATCGTCCCGCAGTCGTTGAAACCTCTTGCCCAACGACAGAAGGAGATGGACATGAAAACGGTCATTGTGACAGGCGCTTCTAGCGGTATCGGGGAAGCAACTGCGCGCAAATTGGTGCAGTCCGGATATAATGTCATGCTTGCCGCGCGGCGGACAGAGCGATTGCAAGCCATTGTTGAAGAACTGGGCGAGCAAACCGCCTTTCACGCGACAGATGTCAGCAAGAGGGAAGATCAGCAGGCGCTGGCCGCGGCAACAATTGAACGGTTTGGTCAAGTTGATGCATTGGTGAGCAATGCCGGCATCATGCCCGTGTCTTTACTCGAAAAAGGCGATGTCGAGGATTGGGACCGAATGATCGACGTCAATCTGCGCGGCGTGCTTTATGGCATTAACGCCGTGCTACCCGCCATGGTTGAACGCAAAGACGGCCATATCATTATCATTTCTTCTATCGCCGCGCTGGAGACCTTCCCTACTAGTGCAGTCTATTCCGCGACAAAGTCGGGCGTGCGATCGATGAGCGACACGCTCCGCAAGGAAATGACCGCGCATGGAGTCCGGGTAACAACGATATTCCCAGGGGGCGTTAAAACCGAGCTGGGCACCAGCATCAAGGATCAGTCAGTCCTGGACATGATGGGTGGAGTGTTTGATTTTGAATTTCTTGAACCGGAAAATCTGGCCGATAGCATCGCCTATGTCCTTGGCCAACCACCGTCCGTTTGTGTCGGTGAGCTGATGATCCGCCCAACCGGCCAAGCTTGAATCCCAGTGATTATATCTCTTCCAACCGGCAGTCACGCTGTTCCAATATAGGCCGCATTTCACGATAGGCGCGCGGCGTATCGGTTAGCGGAATATAGGGGTGAAGATGATGCACAATATGATATTGCATGCCCATTGACCCGATATTGCCCCATGTGCTTTTGAAAGCGCGAGTATCTCGATAGCGGCCCGTCTCATCCGCCGGATGGTGCGGCGCCCAGCTGAGAAAAAACTGGATATAGGTTAACCCGATTTGCCGCGGCAACCACCACAGCAAAGCGGCTTCCAGTACGTAACCAGACCAGGCCAAGGCAATCAATATTCCGAAATGGATAATTTGGAACAAGGCACCATCAAGCAAGGCATCCGGTCGACCGATATCCTGCAATATATCGCCATATTTGTTAAAGCCGCCTTCGGCTCCGGGTTGCCGGTTCTGGATAGACTTCCAAACAGCGTGCCATGGGCTGCCCGCCCTGCTGCTAATATCAGGATCGCGGTTCGGATCATTCGCGTGTAAATGATGCTGAATGTGAGTCAGCTTGGCCACGCGATATGGCAGCACCAACGGTATAGTAGAAACATGGCCTACCAGTTCGTTGAGCCAGCGCCATTTGGTGCCCTTGCGCCCGATAATATCATGCTGCGCTTCATGCGATGGCAAATAACAGAGCATCACGTTTAACGTCGCAATGACAAATCCTAGCCACAGCGGCAGGACATTGAAAATAACCAGTGGCCAAAGCGAAAGCCAGATGAGCAGATTGCCCAATCCCCAGGCCACGGCCTCCCACGGCAAGCGGTCGGCATATTTGCGGGCTATGGCCCGTTCCTGTTTCCGCAAATCTTTTTCGGCTAGTAAATGGCTCATATCCAGCGCCCCGTTAACTGTGCAAAAAGACCCCAAAGCCCGCCGATGATCAATCCTAAGCTCAGCGGGGAAAGCTCCAACGGAATAGGCCAAGCCAACCAGGCGATACCCTGCCCCACCAGAGGTCCCAAAAACCCAATGCCAAAAAATATGGGCATGAAGTGGAGGATATTCTTCAAAATAAATTGCATCGCACCAGCCTTTTCCGGACGAAATACTATCGGAAAAACGCGCTGCAATCAATGCTGACAATATTGTCAGTAAGCCAGTCCTATTGAGGGGCCTGTTAATCTCTGTTCTTGGGTCTGGCCCAATAAGACACTGGGTGCCAAGCTCGCTTCCCTAAATGGTGGGGAGAACCTATAGACGAACCGATCACATCGCCAACCGGTGAAAAGCGGCAAAGGGAGGCCGCATTTATGCAGCGATATTTTATTTTTCTCTTCGTCATTATGTTCGGATGCGTTGCGACACAGTCGGCGCGAGCGGATGAGATTTTTGTCGGCGTTGCAGCGCATGAAGTAGACACACCGCTTTCCTTCAGAATTGATGAGCAAGGTGTCGATTTTCAAGCCGGCTATCGCGGTGACCCGATACAGGGGCTTTCCTTTATCGGCGCGCCGTCTCCCTATATTTTTGCTTCGATTAACAGCGCCGGAGACACCAGCCTTATCGCGGCTGGGGTCAGTTGGAAAATTGGTACCACATTTTATCTCCGGCCGGGTATTGGGCTTGCCATTCACGACGGCCCATCACAGCGCTTTGCGGCTGATGGATCCCAAATTCAATTGGGCTCCCGCATCTTGTTCGAGCCTGAGTTATCCGTGGGCGTGCAATTGTCCAAGCGCATCGATTTGGAAGCCACATGGGTTCATGTCAGCCATGCACAATTGTTTAACGGCAACCAAAATCCAGGTCTTGATATCATCGGCGCGCGCTTGGTGATCAAACTGCCTTAGCCGTTCCCGGGAACGATGTGACTCTGCCAGAGGTAAGCAGTGTTGACCATGCAAAAGAAAAGGGCGGCATCCGGCAAGGAAACCACCCTTTAATCTCATCAATAAACCCGAAGGCTTATAGGATTGGACTCATTATTTGAGTTCAACCGTACCGCCAGCAGCTTCGATCTTGGTTTTGATCTCTTCCGCTTCCGCTTTGTTGACGCCTTCTTTAACTGCTTTCGGCGCGCCTTCGACAAGTGCTTTCGCATCGGTCAGGCCAAGAGCGGTGATCGCACGGACTTCTTTAATCACTTGGATTTTCTTGCCGCCGTCGCCGGTGAGAATGACGTCAAATTCGTCTTTCTCTTCAGCTGCTCCGCCGTCGCCGCCACCAGCAGCTGGGCCAGCAACTGCTACAGCAGCTGCAGCAG
Source organism: Parasphingorhabdus sp. (assembly GCF_039982415.1). GTDB lineage: Bacteria > Pseudomonadota > Alphaproteobacteria > Sphingomonadales > Sphingomonadaceae > Parasphingorhabdus. Next base: position 739,742 of record NZ_JBDWYL010000006.1, on the reverse strand, counting down.
AAACGCCCCACTCTTCTTCAAGAGCTTTAGACAATTCAGCCGCTTCCATCACGGTAAGTTTCGATAGTTCTTCAACCAATTTAGCAATATCAGCCATTTTCAATATACTCCAAATTTCTATTCAATTAATTTCAGTAATCATTCACCCGAGGCGGCATAAGCGCCGACTACGCGTGCAAGGGCTCCAGCTGGCTCTTTGACAATCCGAGCGATTTTCGTTTGTGGTGCAACAAGCAGACCAACAATCGTACCGCGAAGTTCATCAAGAGAAGGCATGGAGGCCAGAGATTTAACGCCAGCTTCGTCCAAAAGGGTATCACCCATTGCGCCGCCAACAATCTCAAGAAGATCATTGGATTTTGCAAATTCGACTGCGATTTTTGCAGCCGCCACCGGATCATCCGATGTGGCAAGTGCGACCGGGCCGGACAGCATATCTGCTATCGGGGCATAGTCGGTTCCTTCCAGAGCACGCTTGGCAAGGCGGTTTTTAGAGACTTTGAAGCTTGCTCCAGCTTCACGCATCTTTCCGCGGAGTTCCGTGGACTCGGCCACGGAAAGGCCCAGATTGCGTGTCACCACAACAACCCCGGCTTCCTTGAAAGTTGCGTTCAGCGCAGCAACGGCTTCGGTCTTTTGACCACGATCCATATTTTGCTCCTTCACGTGGACTGCGTTTTTAAGCGCAATCCGCTTTCTTCAATAGCGCCACGCCAGTGCGAACTGGAATGACGCGCGAAAAAACCAACCGAAGTCAGTTTTATGTATCCGAAGGGGGGTTTTGGTTGCTTGGCCTATCCCCATGGGAAGGCCGCCAACCCGTATGTTTCCATACGAAAAAACTGGTCCCCGTCTAGGCTGGAAATTAAGAAGGCCTTATTACCTTCACCGGCTGTCTCGGACGGAAATTGCGATTCCTTTGCGGAAACAACAATTTGTGGAAGAGCCATTAGCGGGAATGACCCAGATGTCAAGCGCTTTGGCCAGTGATGGCGCGGCAATGGCCCAGCGATTATTGGTCTTTCTGCAAGACACCATCTTCAATTTTATAATAGTCGCCTTTATCAGCCACAAATATGTGACTCCATAAGCTGGTCCCGGTGGTTCCATCAAATGCCCCCATTGCCACGGCAATCTTGTCTTTAAACATCGGGTCCCAGAATAAGGTGGATCCGCAAGTCCCACAAAAGCCTCGGCGCACTTTTTCAGACGATTGGTACCAGCGCAAATCACCGCCCTCTTCTATCGACAGCGCCTCTTCCAACACATCGGTACTGGCGAAATAATGTCCCGATTGTTTTCGGCATTGCGAACAATGGCAGGCATCTGCTTCGGCCAAGGCGCCGGTCACGGAAAACTTCACCGCACCACAAAGGCAAGAGCCTTTATGAATCTGATCTTGCATATGCGCTCCTTTATTTTCTTGCGGGTGTAACCGGATGTTGATCCAGCCCGAAAAGCTCACTGTCCCCCAATTTATGGGTGCACATGATGGCACCTGGAAAGTATCTCTACATGAATTATATCCACATACTTCGCAACACCGTCGCCCTTGCCGGTTTGGCTGGCTGCATGTTCTTTTCTGTTCAAGTCCATGCCCAAACCGAAAATGATCGCAAAGAAGGATTTTATTTGTCTGCATCGGCCGCTGCGGAGTTTTTGAACGACAGCGACTTTGCTGGCACCCAGAGCCCAGCGGCAGGCGTTCCCGGCGTCGCGGGCGCACCCGCCAATGTGAATGTTGAATATGATACTGGCTTCGCGATCAGAGGTGCGATTGGATATCAGTTTAAAAACGGGCTAATTCCGTTTCTCAAACCCCGCGCAGAAGTTGAAGTCAGCTATGCCGAAGCCGATGTCGATGGCGGCGCTTTTAATGCCGGAAACCAGTCTTTTGGCGGGAATATCAACCGGTTTACGGCAACCGCCGCCTTATATAATGATATTGTCTGGTCGCCCAATCAAAAGGTCATCCCCTATTTCGGCAGCGGCATTGGCATTGGCGTTGTGGACGCCGATATTAATTATTTCCCCAATAATGGTATCGCAACTGCGCCCACATTTGCGGTCGATGGCAATCCCACCGGCCTTGTGACGTTCAACGCGGTTGGCGCAACGGTTAAAGCGAGCAAGCGCTTCGATATATTTGCAGAAGGGCGCTATACGAAAGTCTACCGCCGTGACTTCACGCGCAATTTTGTTGCCGGCGGCAATACTGGCTTTAACGCCAATCTGCGCGATGATACCGAATCCTTCGGAATTGGCCTTGGAGTACGCGCCAAATTCTAATTCACCAATCGGTTGCAGACATAAAAAAGGCCGGGATCACGCCCGGCCTTTTTCTATTTCTTTGATCACTCAAGATTGGGTTTAAGCGCCCTCTATCTCGTTGAGGTCGATTTTCAGGCCAGGGCCCATCGTCGAACTCAATCCGATTTTCTTGACATATTTCCCTTTCGCGCCAGCCGGCTTGGCTTTGACAACCGCGCCAACCAAAGCATCGAAATTCTTACGCAAATCGGCTTCTTTGAAGCTCGTTTTGCCAATGCCATTGTGAATGATACCGGCTTTTTCTACGCGATATTCGACTTGTCCGCCCTTAGCGTCTTTAACCGCTTGCGCGACATTTGGCGTAACAGTGCCCAGCTTCGGATTCGGCATCAGACCTTTAGGACCAAGCACTTTACCCAGACGACCTACAACACCCATCATATCAGGGGTTGCAATCACACGATCAAAATTGAGATCGCCGCCTTGCATGGCTTCCATAAGATCTTCAGCGCCAACCACATCAGCGCCAGCTTCTTTCGCTTCATCAGCTTTGGCATCTTTTGCGAAAACAGCAACACGGCTGTCTTTGCCAGTGCCAGCAGGCAGAGAAATCACGCCGCGTACCATCTGGTCCGCGTGACGAGGGTCAACACCCAGGTTGATCGCGATATCGAGCGTTTCGTCAAATTTTGATTTGGACGCCAGCGTTTTCAACGCTTTAATCGCCTCGTCAATACCATAAAGTTTTTCACGATCGACGGCTTCGGTGGCTGCTTTTGCACGTTTGGTGAGTTTAGCCATGTCTTATCCCTCCACCACTTCAATGCCCATGGAGCGGGCGCTACCAGCAATAATCTTCATAGCTTGATCAATGTCATTGGCATTGAGGTCGGCCATTTTAGCTTCGGCAATTTCTTTCAGTTGCGATGTTTTAATCGTACCCGCAACTTCTTTGCCCGGCTCTTGCGATCCTTTTTTCAGCTTGGTCAATTTCTTGATCATATAGCTGGCAGGCGGCGTCTTGGTTTCAAAGGTAAAGCTGCGATCCGCATAAACCGTGATTTTCGTTGGGATCGGAGCGCCTTTTTCCATCTTGTCTGTGGCCGCGTTAAACGCCTTACAGAATTCCATGATGTTAACGCCGCGCTGACCCAGTGCAGGGCCGATAGGCGGGGATGGGTTTGCAATACCGGCTGGTACTTGCAAATTGATATAGCCATCAATTTTCTTAGCCATTTGGCTGTCCTTTCATTCTTTTGAAACAAAACGAATTTGTCTTGTTTCGCAAATTAAGTGGTCAATCAGACGATCCGAAAATCATCCTTCCACATTGGTATCCAGTGGCTCAAAGCCGCTGGGGTTTATCCGGCGATCCGAAGATCGCCAAATCTCTTATTTCGCCACTTCAACCTGTTCGAAATCAAGTTCGACAGGGGTAGCTCGGCCAAAGATCGATACCGAAACTTTGACCCGGTTTTTCTCAAAGTCCAATTCTTCCACAATGCCGTTGAAGCTTGCAAATGGGCCGTCGAGAACCTTAATTTGATCCCCAATTTCATAATTGACCGTAATCCGCTGCTTCGGCGCATTGGCCGCTTCCTCTTTGGTGTTGAGGATGCGCGCGGCTTCGGCTTCGCTAATCGGCTGCGGTTTGGTCGTCCCGAGAAAGCCGGTGACTTTCGGTTGGTCTTTGACAAGGTGATAAACATCATCATTCATTTGCAACTTGGCCAACACATAGCCGGGGAAAAATTTGCGTTCCGATTGCACTTTCTTGCCGCGGCGAACTTCGGTCACCGTTTCGGTTGGGACTTCGATTTCTTCAACCAACTGGGTCAACCCCAGACGCTTGGCATCCGCCTCGATGGCTTCTTTGACCTTGTGCTCAAAGCCTGAATAAGCGTGAATAATATACCAGCGTGCCATGTCTATAACCTAAATTAAAATTTCAATTCGGACGAAATCATCCGCCCTTTGCGAGACCCAGGAGCCAACCGACCACACCATTGAAAACCGAATCAATAGCGAGAAAGAAAAGGCCCAAAATTGTCGTCATGATCAAAACCATGATCGCTGTGCGCACGGTGTCAGGCCATGTTGGCCACACAACCTTGCTGTTTTCGGCGCGGACTTGCCGCATAAATTCGCCAGGATTGACTTTCGCCATGGTAAGATTCCTAAAATTGCGTTTCCTGAAATCCGGCATAAACTCCGGGTGTCAGTCTGTCGACTGGTGTCGGATATATGCATGATTTCGGAAAGAACCAGCCCTTTAGCGGGTGATTCCCGATTCCGCAAGAAAAGAGTGGGCCTTTACGCACCCTGCTCAGCGGTAATAAGGGCCGTAATCCATGGCAGATGTTCGCGCCCCAAAAAGAGTTGGTCTGCGATATGATAAGCTGGCGCTTCAAAAACACCTGATTCCCGGGCCTCCATTCGGATTGCCGCCAAGCGGTCGCAGGCCGTGTCAAAATCTGGAACATCTTTTCCATTGGCGCGGAGCATGTCGGCAACGCAATTTTCGTCATTGAGATTGGCCTGATCGTGCCAATAAGCAGCAAATGCTGTGCGCATATAAGGCACGGGATCCCCGTCCATTGTGGCCAGCGCCGCCAAGGCCAGTTCAGATTCCGCTGGCTGGTCTGCAAATTTCATCTGTTGCCCCTGCACATTGGCATAGTGCAAATGCATATTGCGCTGCGCGATCGCACGCACCCGCCGATGGCGCTCACCAACACTTTCATCAGACTGCAATTCCGGTACAAAAAACGGCCGCGATGAAAAGGGTCGCCAATGCAAAGGGATACCGGTTTTTTCTGCGAGCAAGAGGGTTGGCTCAAAAGCCAGATAGGATGCCGGCGATTTAAAATCGATATAGATGGTCAACATCATCACAGCGCATGCCGATCAAAATCATAAGCTATATCCGGCGCTGGTCCCTGCCGGCCCTGCAAATGCCATCGCACATAGGGCAGATGTTCCCGGCCAAATAAAATCGTGCCGTCAAAGATATAAGTCGGGACCCCGTATATGCCATTTTGGTGCAATTGCGGTTGCAGCGCGTCATGTTGGGCACGGCCTTCCGCCTGTGCAAAAGCCGCAAAACCGTCCGCCTCTATCCCGGCTTGTTCGAGGCAAGATTCGACCACAGCAACATTTTCAATATCCAATTCACGACGCCAAAAAGGCGGGTATACCGCGCTGAAATAATCAGCCAAGCTTTCGCGCTGGGTTTGCATGACCCACAATATCCCAATATTGGCGATGGAGGAATCCCAGATTTTTTCCGTGCCTTTGAGCATATGCCCCTGGCGCTCGGCATAACGGCGCGCGTCGCGATAGGCATATTTGACCCAGTTCCATTGATCAGTGCTGCGTGTACTTTTAACGACTTTACCTTCTTTTTTGCGCGCGGAACCGAGATAGCTGGGAATGTCCAAAGTGAGCGGGCGCCAATCAAATGCCAACCCCAATTCCTTTTCCATTGCCAAGGTGGGCTGGATCGCAACAAACGCATAAGGGCTTTTTATATCAACATAGACAATCAGCGGCGCATCGCTTTCCAAGGCGTTCATAGATCCATCGCCTCCAGCCCCGGGCTCGGATCAGGGCTCAACTGGCCAGCGATCTGTTGGGGTGAACACCATCGACATAGCCCATGAAAGGCTCATGAATGGAATAGCCGACCAATTCTTGAGCGCGTTTTGGTAATTGCACGGCCTTTTCGGGCGGCACAGCGAGCAACATTGTCTCTAATGGACGCATCCAGCCGGGACAATATTGCGGCGTCACGATCAAGCGGGCCGCTGGCGAGCGATTGGCGCCGCCGCGGTGCCACAAATTGCCCTTTGCGATCATCAATGATCCAGACGGCATGATTGCCTTTACGGCATCGGGATGCGCTCCGGGATCTTCACCTGCATTGCCATCATCTGTAGTGAAAAAATCTGATAGACTATTGGCGCCATTTAAATTGGCGGCGCTCCATTTGTGGCTGCCGGGAATGACCTCGGTCGCCCCATTATCATCGGTCATCGCATCAATCGCCCAAAACGTGCTGACACCCAGTGCTTTGCGCGGCAGCGGTTGGCGGCAATGATCGTCATCCATATGCCAGGGCTGCACGGTTTCACCGGGATGCAGGTTGATCGCGAGACAGGCTGAAAGCAGGCAAGATTTGCCCAATTCGCGTTCTGCAAAAGCGAGTTGCAGCGGATGGGTGATCAAATCGGCAAATACCGGATCTTTGCCCAGCATCGCATAGATACGATTGGATTCGACGCCTTCAAAAACATTACGGCCGCGAATATCCGCTTCGATAAACGGATTCAATGCGGCGCGCTGCTGATCCACTTGGTCAGTGGCCATAATCCCGGGGAAAATGACATATCCCTGGGTTTCATATTCTTCCCAACATTGAGCAAAGCTTCTGCCGCCCAGATAGGGTTCCAATTCGGGGTGTTCATTTATGTAGCTTGTCGCGTTTTTCATGGTCTAATCATGCCAGAATAACGCGATTCTAGCAATTTATTGCGGTGACGCTACGGCATTGCAAAGGCTAGTGCCGCTCGATCAAATCCCACTTATTGCCAAATGGATCACGAAACACGACCACTTTGCCATAGGTCTCGACTCGCGGCTCTTCGACAAAGTCGATGCCGGCGCGTTCCATGATCGCAAGGTCACTTTCAAAATCATAGGTTTCCAGAAAGAGAAACACCCGGTTGCCAGCTTGCTCGCCAATCACCTCTTCTTGCGCTTCATTGGCGGCCTTAGCCAAAAGCAATCGGGTTTCCGTGCTGCCAGGGGGAGCGACAAGAACCCAGCGCTTATCCGGAGATAATTGCGTGTCCTCGATCAGGTCAAAGCCCAAAAGCCCCACATAAAAAGAAATGGCTTGATCATAGTCAGGGACAATCAGCGAAATAGCGGAAATAAATTGAGTCATATTTTGGGCCGCCCAGAAAATTGGAAATATAACATTGGGGAGAGGTGGCAGGGGCGCACGGGATCGAACCGTGGGCCTTCGGTTTTGGAGACCGACGCTCTACCATCTGAGCTACACCCCTATATGAGCCTGTCCGATAATGTTGAACAAACCGCTGGGCGCCCATTAGCGCCCTATGCAGACAAGGGCAAGCGCCATTGTCTCTTGGATCAAAAATCATCATTTTCACCCCAGCGCAAAACGCAACATAGTTAATTTTGACCGAATCCTTGTTTACCGAGCGAAAAAAGGGGTGGTTTACCCGCATGTGTGAAAAGCGGTTTGTCGACACTTACCCAATTTTCGACATGCGGCCGTTACTATCAAGGAGTTTCCTATGACATATACACAAACCCGAGACGCGAAAACACCGCCCACTATTGCGCCTTACACGTTTGCAGCAGAAGAAGATCGCTGTGCTCCAAGGCATAAAGTTGCAATCCCTGCAAAATTACGCTTTTCCGGTTCCACTAGCTTTGCGGTGGAAGTGGCCAATATCTCCATGGCCGGATTTGCCTGTGATGCTTTGCTTCAGGCGCACCCGGGAACACGGTGCTGGTTAACCTTGCCAGGATTGGCCCCGCTCGAGGCTGAAGTCATTCATATCAACAATATGGGTCTGGGTTGTGCCTTTCAAACGATGCTGAATCCGGCCGTGTTGGATCGATTTATCGCGAGCTACCCACCACGCAATATCATGCCCGCCTGATCGCAGCGATCTCCGGGTCAGATCGCTAAACTATTCCCCCGGCCCGCCTGCAATGCTACATCTCAATTTCTATTGGTCCGGAGATTGAAATGACAAATGCCTCCCCCACGAACACAGGCAAGCATGAAGCAGGCGAAAAACCCGCGCCGCTGAAAGTCCTGCGTATCTTCCGTAAAGAAGATGCGCAGGACTTTGGCGATGCGGGCCATATGTCCTATGTCGATGACGCGCCGGTCATTCTCGATGGCCTGACAAAAATGGGAGAAGCCGGCATTGGCGACGGCTATAAGGGTACATGTCTGTTTAGCGGCTTTGGTTTTTCGCTCCATCACTTTTGGTTCAAACCCGGATATCCGCTACCGCTGCACAGCCATGACAGCGATTGTCTCTATTATATTATAGCCGGTGATATCCGGATGGGGACCGAAGCGATGGGAGCCGGCGACGGCTTCTTCCTTCCCGCCGAAACCCCCTATACCTATATGATCGGCGAGAAAGGCGTAGAAATTCTCGAGTTTCGTACGGCTGAAGATTTTAACATCCAGTTCAAAGGCAAAACCGAGGCCTATTGGGAAACCATGTTAGAAAAATTACGCCGGGAACGGCCGCAATGGGAACAGGCCCTCCCGCCCAGTAGAGATTTTCGCTCGGCTTAGCGCTAGGTTGCTTATTCTGCCGCCTCAAGTTGCGGCGCAAATAACGCGTCCAGCTCTGCATCATCAGCATGGACCAATTTGTCCGCCCATTGATGAAAAGCCTGTCCGCCGCCTTCATTGCGTCCAAACCAGACTTTATCCATCATGCCCGATTGTAACGCTTCATGCTGCCGTTTGCCGGTTGAGTAATCTTCATCCGCCACGACAGTCTCGAGAAAGGCAAATTGTTCGTGCGCGCCTTGCCGGACCGCATCATCTGTTGGCTCATGCTCCATAACATAAAATTGCGTTGTGAAGCTCTCACCCACTGTCTTTCCGGGGAAGAGTTGGGAAATCATCGCGCCGCGTCCCCCACCGCCATAGAAACTGGCAATGGAAATATGAGGGAAAATTGTCCAAACGCCCTGCAAAAGGGCATCAATTGGCCACTCTTTTTCATCAATCTCAGTCAAATCCACCTGCTCATCACTGCCGGTTTTTTGCACAAATTTGGAAGGGGCGGATAGCCGTTGGTGGGGACCCCATGCAAAATAATTGGCCTGATTGAAGAAATCTGCACCAAATGTATCTTTGTGGAGCACAGGCAAATGGTAAAAATCGAGATAGCCGTCATAAGCGGTTTTCCAATTCGGGCCAGGTAATGTGCGCTGGTCGAACAAATGCCAGCTTTTAAACCCAAAATGTTTCAGCAAATCGTCATAGCCGCACAGATAAGAAGAAATATCGAGATTACTCTCTGGGTCCAGCGTAGCCCAAATCAAACCTGCGCGTTCCAAAGTGGGGAATTTTTTCAGGCAAAAAGCCGCTTTGTCGACCGTCCCGAAATCCTTTGGCGAGGCAATGGCGAGCAATTCTCCGTCATTCTTAAACGTCCAGCCATGATAGCCGCAAGTGAAGCGAGAAGCCTTACCGCTGCCTTGGGCAACAGGATTGCCGCGATGGGTGCAACTGTTCAGAAAAGCTTGCGCCGTGCCGTCTTTCTGGCGAGTCACCAAAACCGGGATACCGGCAATGTCCATGGCTTTATAACAGCCGGCTTCTGGCAATTCACAAGACGGCGCCACCATCAAGGGGAGGCGTTTGAAAATTTTCTCTTTTTCCAGCTCGAACCGGCCTTCATCAGTATAATCTGAAACCGGTACCCCCACAACATCGTCAACCAATTCCATCGTACCGGCAGCACCATGGGCAACCAGCGAACGAGTCATTTCAATGAGTTTATCCCGCGACATTTTTCTCTCCATAAATCGGTTAGAGAATATCAAAACCAGCCCGAGATCATACTATTCTTTATGCGGAGACTTTTCGTCTTTTTGTGAAGGCTTTTCAGGTGCAGCGCCTGCCAATGGCGGCACTGTTTCTGTTTTCGGCTCATTGCGTGTCCAAATCCACGTACCGCCAATCAACGCTGCTACCACCGGGATCAAGGTCCAGGGCATTTTCGAAAAAATTAACGCCATTATGATGCTGAACGCAAATGCTGCCAGAGCGGCCCGCTTTCCACGTTTTGTAATGGCCCCCTGTTCTCGCCAATTGCGGATATGGATACCGAATATTTCATGATCGAGCAGCCAAGCTTCCAATTTCGGACTGCTCCGTGCGAAACAAAATGCTGCCAGAATGACAAAGGGCACCGTCGGTAATAATGGCAAGAACGCGCCGATGCTGCCGAGCGCGAGCGCGGTATAGCCTCCCACCAAATATAATTGCCGTTTCATGCCCCATTCTATCCTACATTGCCGGTCTGCGAGCAATCAGATTCAGCAATCGCTCGCTTAACTTCCAGATCCACTAGAAAAAATAGGGGCAGCAGCGCAAAGAGGGAAAGCTGCTGCCCCTCAGTCGGGGGTAAGAACATCATGTTCAAGCGATCCCAATCATCGGCAGATGATCGGATCGAAAGGCGGCGCGCGATTATCCGCCCTTTTGAACATTTCTGCGCGCTGATCTTGATATTGCACATCGTCAGTGATATTTCTAATCGAATGAAAAAGTAGAATTTAATAGATAACGTCTATTGCACTGCAAGGGGATCGCAATGCCAACTTTACGCCAATTCCAATATCTTGTTGCCGTTGCCGATCACCGTCATTTCGGCCGGGCAGCGCAGGCAGCTGGCGCTTCGCAACCAACGCTCAGTCATCAGTTGCGCGCATTGGAAACGCGCCTGGGTGTGACATTGGTCGAACGCCGAACCCATGGTGCTGAACTTTCTCCCATCGGCCGCGAAATAGCCGAACGCGCCCGCAGGGTTTTGGTTGAGGTCAAAGATATTCGCGATCTTGCGGAACGGGCTAGCGAGAGCTTGGCGGGCACCTTGCGTTTCGGCGTATCGCCAACTTTGGGCCCGTATTTAATGCCGCCGGTCATTGCCGCACTGCACCGGGCCCAGCCGGATCTGCGTTTCTATATGCGGGAAGGCATTCCCGATTTGCAGGCGATGGAATTGGTAAAAGGTGCTATTGATATGCTGCTTGGGCCGTTCCCGATTGAAGGCGAAAATCTCACCATCGAACCGCTTTTTCGGGAACCGTTAATGCTGGTTGCCCCGCCCGACCACCCCTTGGCAGGCAAGTCCAATATCGTTAAAGCAGACCTTAAAAATGCGCCGGTTCTCAGCCTCGATCGCCGACATCATTTGCACCGGGATGTCGCCGAACAATGCCGTCTTCATGGTATGAACCTGTTGCAAGATTATGAAGGCACCAGTCTCGATAGTGTGCGCCAAATGGTCGCCTCAGGCCTGGGCCTGGGCATATTGCCTGCGCTCTATATTCAATCAGAAATCACCCATGGGGACGATATCGCATTGATTAAAGTGGAAGGATGGACAGCGGCGCGGAGCATTGGCATTGCCTGGCGCAGCGGGGCGGGTTTCGCTGATGAATATCTCTCGGTGGCAGAAAAAATCGCCGATGAAGCCAAAAATTTGCTCAGCAAGATTGCGGACAAAGAAAAATAATGGCCATAGATATTAACCTATTATTACGGGCTTATGCTTCGGGCATCTTTCCTATGGCGGATGCACGCGATGATCCGGAAACATTTTGGGTTGAACCCAAGACCCGCGCAATATTGCCATTGGACGCGTTCCACCTGGCGCGGTCCTTGCGCAAAACTATCCGCGCAGATCGCTTTGAAGTGACCGCCGACCAAGCCTTTGAAGAGGTTATTTCCATTTGCGCGCAATCGGCCAGTGATCGCCGCGAAACTTGGATTAACGCGGACATCGAAACGGCATTTTGTAAGCTGCATGAATTGGGCCACGCCCATAGCGTGGAATGTTGGCACACCAATGAAGAAGGACAAAAATCACTTGTCGGTGGCTTATATGGATTGGCCATCGGGGGTGCTTTTTGCGGGGAAAGCATGTTTTCGCGCACCCGCGATGCTTCTAAAGTTGCTCTTGCTTGGCTGGTTGCGCGATTAATTGTTGGACGATTCCAACTGCTGGATTGTCAATTCATGACGGATCATCTCGCGTCTTTAGGCGCGTTAGAAATTAGTCAGGCCGAGTATCTCGATAAACTCCAGGCCGCGCAGGATTATCGCTCGCCTGCATTTTCAGCAATTAAATCACCAATGAGATCAGTGGCCTCCGGTGCCGCTTGTGGTGCCGTTTCCGGAACCGGTTCGACGGCGACCGGCGGGGTGGGCACTGGCACCGGTGGCGGAGCTACTGCCGGCGTTTCTGGGACCGGGGCAACCGCTTCAACGCTGGTATCCGCGCCCTCATTTGCCGCGCTGGATGGCCTGTTGGCCAGATTGGACGAAGAGGAGCGCGGTGCGGTTGGGTTCACCGAATCTTCGGGCGGGTTTTCCTCTCCTGGAAAGCTCATCGCACAGCTTTTGACCCAAACATCATAAATCGGATGCTCCACCACATTTAAAGATGGAGATTCGCGGAACAGCCAACCGGAGAACACTTTTTTCCAATTGTCATCCCCTTGCCGTGTGGCGGGACGATCATTGACGAGCAGTTGAACAAATGCGCCTTGTTCCGGTGTCAATTCCCAAGGGGCCGTGCGCTCGCAGGCGCGCAAACGGACGATGGCGCGGCCGATACGAATTGACTGTCCGGGCTTCAATTCCAAATCCCGGGTCAGGCCATTGCGTTTGTTGAGGAAACCCAGGGTCGCAACCCGTTCCGCCATGGGCGTGCCAATTTGTTCGCTTATCGGCTGGACAAGTTCATTGTCATCCGTTGCTTCCAATTCTGCTTTTTCTGCGGGTTGTCCGGCATTTTCATCATCAACCGCATTGTCATCAATTAACCCGCAACCGGATAAAAAAACGATACTGGCGGCAAGCGGAAATAGCCGCTGCCTTTTTCCAGCAACGAGATGAGCTACAGATTTCATTCGGTTTCGGCCGGATTCCATGGCTCATAGTCGCCCGTTGCAGCCGCTCGAATCCCACCGGATTCCAGAGCGCCAGCCGGACGATATGCGTCCGCCGTACCAGTGAGATTTCCGGTGGGCTGTTTTTCCCAAATCCGCGGCTGTGGCAAATGGCTTTCAGGGATCTCATCATAGCTTTGATGCAGCCAGCCGTGCCATTCAGGCGGTACTCGGCTGGCATCATTGGAACCAGAATAGATTACCCAGCGCTGCGCTCCATCTTTGGAGTGATAATATTTATTGCCAAAAACATCTTCGCCAACAGATTGGCCTTTGCGCGCGCTAAACAGCAAGGTGCCAATGGTTGCACCGTCCCACCACGTGAAAATTTTGCTTAATATTCCCATGGGGTCCGCTTAGCGCCCCGAGTGGGGGGTTCGCAATTAAAAAATGCACAATTGTCTTCGCCTTTAAAGGCAGACTTATTCGTTCCAGTTCACTTTATCGCCAGGCTCAATGGCCAGTTGCGCTGCCCGCCCCCCGGCCAGTTCTAAAACCGCCGCGACCGGTTCTCCCGATTGCACGGGGTCCAGCGAATAAGGCACAGTATTGGCCGCTATCGATTCAATGGATCCGTCTTTGCGGATAAAGATAATATCGAGCGGAATGACGGTGTTCTTCATCCAGAAGCTGCCCATTCTTTCGCGATCAAACGGGAAAATCATACCCATATCGGGTGCCAATTCGGTGCGAAACATCAAGCCTTGGGCTTGCTCTTCTTGGGTCGCGGCAAGCTCGACCGTAAAATTATGCGTCTTGTCCTTGGACTGAATCGTCAGTGGAATCAAACGCAAGCCTGCGGGTGACCTTTTGTCCTGCGAACTATTTTCACCGGCTGCATTTCCGCGCGCATCACCAGCTTGCGCGGAGCAGGCTGCGAGCGCACAATAAACCAACGGCATGAACGCCCAACGTGTCAGATTATGCACAATTTTCACAATGTTTATACGGACGCCTGCGGGATACTGATCTGCACGGCCATATGACCACGATCACCCGCATCAATTCTGGCAAGCAACAATTGGCCGGGCATGATTTCGCCAATCCCGGCATTGCGCAATGTTTCCATATGGACAAAAATATCGCCATCAATGCCGTCGACCACTAAAAAGCCATAGCCTTTTGCGCGGTTAAACCATTTGACTTCGGCTTCAACAAAAGAAGCCATATCTTCGACAATATGGATCGCCTTCCGTCTTGTTTCTGGAGCAGGTGGATGTACCAATTGCTCGCAATCTGATTCATCAATATCAAGTATCTTGGTGGCTTGAAGTCCTTTTGCAGCATCGACATATTCGCAAGTAACGCGCGCCATTTCAGGGAGATCCCGGCGGCCGAGCGGTTCAAGAACCGTCCAATGCACCAGAATATCCTGACCCGGCTTCAAGTCTGACTGCTCCTGATCGTCTGGATCGGGAACGATAAAACCAAATCCGCGATGCGAATCAAACCATTTGACCTGACCTGTGGTCTGGGATGCAGCCACTGCCGGCGCACCCCGATTTTCTGTCACGTTATCGCTGCTACTCTCACCCGAACGGGTTGATGATCGATCGCTGCTGCCATCGTCATTCGCTCTGGCGGGTTCCGCATATAAACTTGCCACAACCTATCTCCGAACACACTACCCGAATCATTGCTTCTTCAATCGAAGAGAATCGAGAAGTAAAAATATAGCATATTAATTGTAAACTTGCGATTCTTGTTGTTATCAGAATATTTTAACGCAAAAAATAAGCGTCTATTGCTCTGGTTCTATCTCTTCACCGGGGCGCGCAAACACAAAACGAGATGCAATATCGAAATCATGTCCGGCCCGCAAAAAGGCTTGCAGTTGTTTTCGGCTCTTGTCTTGATCAGCAAGTTGATCCGCATATGGTCCGATGGATTTTTTTCGTGCATAAGTCTGCGCGGCGTCCCATTTTTTGGCGTCACTTAACGCGAGTGCTTGCTGATCATCCCCCTCGCTTATGCCTGCTTGATATAAAGCCTGGGTAACGCGCCTTTTTCCATAGCCGCGATTGGCGAGAGACGCCGCCTTATTCTTTGCAAAAAGCGCGTCATCCACATATCCCAGCTCGACAAAGCGTTCGACCATCGCATCGACCTCAGCGGGCCGGTCATCGGCCCAGTCTCTTTCCCGTAATTTGCGGAAAAGATAGGATTTTAATTTGTGGCGGGTGGTCGCATAGCGCGTGACATAGCGCAGAGCTAACTCCTGCAAGCTGTTTTCATTCAACGCTTTGCCGCTATTTTTCAACGCTTCGTCCCTGATACAGAACCACTGCCCTTTTTGTGCCACAGTAGAGCCGAAATTTAAACGCCAGTTGCAATCAATAGAGTTTATTTAGGGCTAAAACTGCCGGTTTTCACTTAAAAATCGGCAGATTATCTAAGAAAATGACAATTTGTAAGAAGGCTGGACCTTCTGGAAAATGGATTTTGTATGACCGAATTGACGCCAACCCCAACCGCCGATGATCTTCCCCGCCGTTTCGCTGACTTTGACACAGTCGGAGAAGCTCTTGACTATGCGGCAAAAGGAGCAAGAGGCTTTAACTTCCATGATGCGCGGGCATCGCTGGTGCGCGTCTATCCTTTCAAAGAGTTGCAAAAAGACGCGCTTGATACCGCCCGCCGGCTCATCGGATTTGGTGTGAAGCCGGGTGATCGAGTGGCCTTAATCGCGGATACGGAGCCACAATTTTGCGCGCTGTTTTTTGGTGCCATTTATGCCGGTGCTTGGCCCGTTCCCCTGCCGCTCCCCACGTCTTTCGGGGGCAAAGACAGTTATATTGATCAAATTGGCGTGCAATTGGACAGCTGTGATCCTGCCATATTGCTCTACCCAGATGAAATTGAAGAGCTCGCGTCCGCCGCAGGGCAATCGCGAAAAATCCCGGTTTTTGGTTGGGATAAATTTGCAGAAAACTCTGTGCCCGAATGCGTGCTACCGCAAGCCAAAAGCAGCGATATTGCCTATTTGCAATATTCCAGTGGCTCGACCCGCTTTCCGCATGGCGTCGCGGTTTCGCACAAGGCCTTGCTACATAATGTGGGTTCTCATTCTTATGGCATGAACGTCGGTGACGATGATCGCTGCGTATCATGGTTGCCCTTCTACCATGACATGGGATTGGTGGGTTGCTTCATCTCCATGGTCTGCAACCAGGTCTCGACCGATTATCTTAAAACATCCGATTTCGCGCGGCGGCCTTTGTCGTGGCTCGATCTCATTTCCCGCAATACCGGCACATCATGCAGCTTTTCGCCAACATTTGGTTATGAAATTTGTGCCCGCCGGATCGGCAGCCAATCCAATGTCGCCGAACGCTTTGACCTGTCGCGTTGGCGTCTCGCCGGCAACGGAGCAGATATGATTCGCCCCGATGTCATGCAGCGCTTTACCGATGCATTTGCACCGGCGCAGTTTGACGCCAAAGCGTTTCTGCCTAGCTATGGCCTTGCAGAGGCAACCTTGGCGGTGACCATCATGCCGCCGGGCGAAGGTATGGAAGTGGAACTGGTTGAAGAAACCGAGCTTGCCGGAGAGAAGCAAGCCGATGGCAGCCGTCCGAAACGCTATCGCGCCATTGTCAATTGCGGAAAACCCGTTCGGGATACTATTTTGGAAATTCGCGAAGAAGATGGCAGCCTATTGCCCGAAAAAGCCGTCGGTAAAGTGTGGATGCAAAGCCCGTCGGTCATGGAATGCTATTATCGGGATCAGGAAGCCACGGACGCCTGTTTGGTAGATGGCTGGCTTGATACCGGAGATATGGGTTATTTGTCCGATGGCTATTTATACATAGTCGGCAGGGCGAAAGATATGATCATCATCAATGGCAAAAACCATTGGCCGCAAGATATTGAATGGGCGGTGGAACAATTGCCCGGATTCAAGGCCGGAGATATTGCTGCTTTTGCGATCACCACGCCTGGTGGGGACGAAACGCCCGCTGTGCTGGTTCAATGCCGAACATCAGATGAAGTGGAACGGTTGCGGCTGCGAGACGAGATTCGGGAAAAAGTCCGGGCCATTACCGGAATGAATTGCGTGATTGAATTGGTTCCACCGCGGACATTACCACGCACCAGTTCCGGAAAGCTCAGTCGGGCCAAAGCGCGCAATCTTTATCTATCCGGAGATATCCAGCCCTATGACGTGGCGGCTTAAAACCAAGGGCTTTAATCGTTAATATCGGTTAACCATAAACGTAAAAAATCATCCGGCGCTTACCATTCGATAAGGTTTTCCTCTTAAGGGGAAAGCGTGGAAGAAAAGCTATCATCATCACCCGGCCTCCCGCAGGAAGTTCCGTTGCGCGTCTTACTTGGCATTGCGGACCCAGAAGGCATTGATTGGGGCCGCATTCGCGTGCTCCAGTTTGAGGGTATGCATCAAAATGGTTTCCTCAAGATGATGGGCTCTATCACTTGTGGTATTTTGGCCATCCAGTTCAGTCTCGATCAGGTCAACAGCTGGCTACTCGGCATTTGGACCATCGCTCTTTTTGGTTTGTATATTTTTTCTTATCTCAAAAGCCGCAAGGAAATGGCGCGGGAACGAAAGAGCATTTCTCGCCGGGAAAATATCGATACGCTTATCACCTCGGCGGCTGGCGGCTTGTTATGGTCAGCCGCGATCATACTCTTTGGCCCGGCAGGCGACGTGAGCGTCATGGTCGGTATCTGGGCTCTGGTGCTGTGTTTGATGGTCGGATCCGCAATGCTGATGTCCGCGGTGCCGCTCTCGAGCATCATTTTCATCAGCATGTGCGGACTGTCTTCCACCATCGGGTGGTATCTCATCAATGGCTATCAAATGGCCACCGCCTCTGCGGCCATTGCGATGTTGCTGGTTACATCCTGCCTGATGAACGGCCGTTCTTTCGTCACCCGGAAAATTGCTGAAGCCAATCTTAACGAGAAGAAAGAGGTCGTCAGCCTGCTCTTACGCGAATTTGAAGATACAGGCGCGGATTGGCTCTGGCAAACCGATACATCTCGCCGCCTGACCCATGTGTCGCCTCGGTTTGCGCATGCGGTCGGACGAACCGCGGAAGATATTGAAGGGAAACCCTTTCTTCAGTTGGTTGCCGGACAAGCATGGGATTCGGGAAAATTCCCCCCCGCTTTGCATGAACTGGCTGAAAAGCTGAAACGGCGAGACAGTTTCAGCAATATGCTGGTTCCGGTATTGATCAATGATGAAACCCGTTGGTGGGAAATTTCAGCCTCTCCGAAACTCGGCGAGAACGGCGCGTTTCACGGTTTTCGCGGGGTTGGCTCTGATGTCACCGAACAGCGCGAATCTGCCGACAAAATTTCGCATATGGCCCGGTTCGATACACTGACCGGCTTGCCGAACAGATTGCAACTCACCGAGACATTAGGAAAAGCCCAACAGGATTCAGACAAGTGGAATGGCCGCTGCGGCTTCATGATGATTGACCTGGATCGCTTCAAGGCGGTCAATGATACGCTCGGCCATCCGGTCGGGGACCGGCTGCTGGCCCGAGTGTCAGAGCGACTGCGCTCCATCATGACCGACAACGAACTGTGCGGTCGTTTGGGCGGCGATGAATTTGCCATAGTGATCCGCGACGCGAGCGATTCCCAATATATGGAAATGCTCGGGAAAAAGATTATCGACACGTTGTCGCGCCCCTATGAAGTGGATCAGCATACCTTATATATCGGAGCCAGTGTCGGAACCGCCATTGGTCCGCGCGATGGCCGGACCGTCGAAATGTTGATGCGCAGCGCCGATCTTGCGCTTTATCGATCAAAAGACCAGGGCGGCGGCGCCCATAATCAATACGAGCCCAAGCTGCACGTCCATGCAGAAGAACGCCGGGTAATGGAAATTGCGTTGCGCAAAGCTTTGGACAATGACGAGTTTTCGCTCAACTATCAGCCGGTTGTCAGCGCCGATACAGGCGGAATTTTGGGCTTTGAAGCGCTGCTTCGGTGGACCAATCCCAATTTCGGCATTGTTTCGCCGGCGAAATTTATTCCGTTGGCAGAAGACGCGCGGCTCATCGTTCCGATAGGCGAATGGGTAATGCGGACGGCCTGTAAAGAGGCGATGAAATGGCCTTCAACGGTAAAAATTGCCGTGAACGTATCCGCTGACCAACTCACCGATCCGAATTTCCTCGATATGGTTGTTTCGGCTCTGCAAGACAGCCAATTGCCTGCACAGCGACTGGAAATTGAAGTTACCGAGAGCATATTCATGCGGGAAGGAACCGGAGCCACGCAAGTTCTGGATCAGATTATCGGATTGGGGATTAATCTCTCCTTGGATGATTTTGGTACCGGTTATTCTTCACTTGGATATCTCCGCAAAACGCGCTTTTCCACGATCAAGGTCGACCGCAGTTTTGTGCAAGGGGCCGCCAAAAAAGTTCCGGAAAGCCTCGCCATTATTCGCGCAGTGGTGGCTATGGCCGATAGCTTGGGCATGACCACTACGGCCGAGGGAGCGGAAACCGAAGAAGAGGTTAAAATGATCCAGAAACTCGGTTGCAGCAAAATTCAGGGCTATTATTTTGGTCGACCCATGGCAGCATATGATGCGATGGAATTGTTTAACGATTTCGGGGACAGCACTCCGCAGCTTGGCGGCCAAGCTGCGTAATCCAAATTATTTCTATCCGATCGGATGGATCAGAGCTTAGCCAGCTTCTTTTCGATTCCACGCCAAATTTTTGCATAAGCAAGCGCCGCAGGACTGCGAGGGGACAGCGCACCCACTGGTTTTTTCAATCGGGTCATCCGTTCAACATCGCTGGACATGGGAATGACAGGCCATTTGCGATGCCGCGCTAATGTTTCCTTGTGAATAGTCCGCCGGCGATCAACCATCGTGAATACAGGCAGAAGCGGTGCATGTTTGCGACGCCTAGAATCAAGAAAATTCTGAACATCAGTGAGCGCGCGCTGAGAAAGCGGTGATGGGATGACCGGGACAATGACCAAGTCGGCATTTCGCAAGATTTGTTCGCTGGTTTCCGTCAATCCTGGAGGGCAGTCGAGAATGATCCGATCATAGTCTTTTTTCAGTCCGGTCAATATCTTCCCCATATGCTTTTTCTTATTCAGGTCGAAAAAAAAGCGATCCAAACCGCGCAACGATATATCGGCGGCGAGCAAATCAATATTCTCGATAGTTGTTGGCTTGATCAGCTTTGCCGGCTTTATATCCCCTGCGATCATAGCTCGGGCGCGGTCTTTTTTATGCCGGTCGCCATTTAATATAAAAGACGCTGCGCCTTGCGGATCAATGTCCCAGACCAATGTTTTGCGCGAAGAGTTTACAGCACTGTTCCAAGCCAAGTTGACCGCTGTACAGCTTTTACCAACGCCGCCTTTCAAACTATAAATTGCGATAACAGCCATGGCAGATATCCGGTTTAATCAGGCTAAAAATATCGCCAAATTGTCGGAATGTCAGATGATGCCCTGGACCTTTTCTTGAGGGCGGCAAAGCCGGACCCCCTTATCCGTTTCTACCAATGGCCTTTCGATCAATATGGGCTCGGAGACCATAGCATCCAAAATTTGATCCGCAGTAGCGCTTTCATCCGTCAATCCCAGCTCTTCAGCGGGCGAACCGCGCGTTCTTAAGCCCTCTTTCGGACTGATACCAGCATCGCAATAGAGTTGTTCCAGCTTGGCACGGGTCGGGGGATTTTTGAGATATTCAATCACGGTCACATCAACATCCGGTGCTTCTTCGAGCAATGCCAATGTTTTGCGGGACGTCCCGCATTTAGGATTATGCCAAATAGTCGCTTTCATTTCATTCTCCGGAAAAATCACTTGTTGCTGAAAAACCTCATTGATCGGCCTTTTGGACAGAATGAAAAATTTTTCAATGATTTTGGTTGCTGTTAATAATCATTATCACTAGCAGGTAGCAATATTGCGAATCGGTCGCAAAAACTGTTATCTGGGAACCCGTTCATGTTACAATCTAAATCCATCTCCTTCTTTTTGGCAAGCACGATACTGGTTCCCGCCACGGCCCATGCTTCGGAAGCGGAAGCGGGAAGCGACAGTCCCGATATTATCGTGGATGGTGAAATTTTGTATTCCAATCAAATCAATGCGGTCAAAACGCCCACGCCGATTATTGATGTCCCGCAAAGCCTTTCGATCGTGACCGCTGAGCAAATAAAACAGCGCGGCTTTTCGAGCATTGGCCAGATCATCAACTACACACCCGGTGTGAACAGCTCCCAAGGCGAGGGCCATCGCGATGCCGTTGTGTTTCGCGGTGTTCGATCCACGGCTGATTTCTTTATCGATGGCGTGCGTGATGATGTACAATATTATCGGCCGCTCTATAATTTGGAGCAAGTCGAGATTTTGCGCGGGCCCAATGCGCTGTTATTTGGCCGCGGCGGTACAGGCGGCATTTTAAACCGTGTCACCAAAAAAGGCGTTATTGGCGAAAACTTCACTGGCTTCCAGGCCAGTGTCGACACATTTGGCGCTTTTGGCATACAAGCCGATGTCAATATCTCGACCAGCGATAATGTCGCCTTCCGGATTAACGGCATGTATGAGAGCCTCAATAATCATCGCGATTTTTTCGACGGAGATCGCATTGGCGTGAACCCAACCGCCAAATTTCAACTCGGCCCGGATACAACCCTCGATCTATCCTATGAATATGCCGATCATGAGCGGTTTGTCGATCGCGGCATCCCCACTGGCGCCGACGGTCGTCCTGTGGAAGCGCTGCGCGATGTGGTCTTCGGCGATCCGGAGCTTAATTTTACAGAGCTCCAAGCCCATTTGTTGCGCGCCTCACTTCAGCATAGCTTTTCGGAGAATCTCAAAGGCAATTTCAGCGCTTTTTACGGAGATTATGACAAGGTATATTCCAACTTTTTTGCCAACAGCTACGACCCAGCCACCAACATCGCGGAATTGGATGGCTATATCGATACTACCGAACGGCAAAATTTGATCCTTTCGGGCAATCTTGTCGGCGAATTTAAAACCGGTAGCATTGCGCATACGTTGATTTTTGGCGGCGAATATATCAGCACATCATCGGATCAAAACCGGTTCAATTCGCGTTTCTCTACGTCCGTCGATGATGTCGCCAATATGGTGGCTGGCGCCCGAACCGACCGCGCAGATTTTTTTGCAACCCGCCCCATCGCGCTAAACGGCGGCGTTGGTGTTGTTGCCGATGGCCGCGCTACAGCCAATGATTTCACAGTCGATCTCAACGATGACACACGCGTCGATATCGATGTTTTCTCGGCTTATATTCAAGATCAGATCGAGCTAACCGAGTGGCTCGACGTCATTGTTGGGGTTCGCTTTGACAGTTTCGACATTGAAGTGTTCAACGTTCCCGCCAATGAAACGCGAACACGCAAAGATGAAGAATTTTCTCCGCGATTCGGGGTTATCCTCAAACCGCAAGAGAATATTTCTATTTACGGCAGTTATAGCGAATCTTTCCTTCCGCGGAGCGGAGAGCAATTTGCCAATATTAATGGCAGCAATAATGCTTTGGATCCCAATACATTCACCAATTTGGAAGCGGGAATAAAATGGGACTTCCAACAGGGGTTGAGTCTCACCGCCGCGATTTTCGAAATCGAACAAAGTTCGCCACAAGTTGCTGATAATGATCCGTCAACTCTCGATGTCATTGACTCCAATATTCAAGGCTTCGAATTACAGTTGCAAGGACAAGTGACCGACAGCTGGACCATATCAGCTGGCTATAGCTATTTGGACGGCGAACAGGTGAACCGTTCCGGACCCAGCGGTTTGCGGCCACGGGAACTACCAGAAAATATGTTCTCGATCTGGAATAATATCGCGGTCACTGATCGATTTGGCTTAGGTTTCGGCCTGACCCACCAGGACGAAAGCTTTATCAATAATGGCAATACTGCGGTTTTGCCTGCCTATACCCGTGTGGATGCGGCGGCTTATTTTAACCTGTCTGAAAATCTGCGCATTCAGGTCAATATTGAGAATCTTACCGATACGCTTTATTTTCCAAATTCACACGCCACCCATCAGGCATCTGTGGGCGCGCCCATTAATGCACGCTTTTCTATCAGCGGGCGCTTTTAAAGGGGTTTCGATAGCTTCAATCTAGGGTCTCTGGGTGGGTCCAGCGGCATAATTTTAGCGATGGATGGGGTTAGCCGAGGCTTGTTTTACGCAAAATTTGATGAGATAAGCGTATAAATAAAATAGCCGTGACAACAGTAAAATGACCTTTTCCGTATCAGGAAATATTTGATTTGAGTGATAAAATTCTACAAAGATCATAAGACTGGATTGTTCAGTTTCTAGACATGCACTTTTTACGATATTGCTTACATAAGATCATGCTGGACCTGTCGAAACCCCCACCCCCCCGAACGACGGGTTCAGCATGTACTGGCGCCGAGAAGTCACGAAAAATCGCGTCCGTTTCATGAGAGAATCTATTTTTTAGGTGTCAAAGCAGGCACCGCTTTTGCCGCATCAACCGGATCAATTCCAGGCGGCGGCGCCGCACTGAGCACATCTTCACCGCGCGCTACACGCGCCGCGCGTTGAATCGCTTCACGGATCCGCGGATAGGTTCCGCATCGACATATATTAGTGATGGCCTGATCGATATCTTCATCCGAAGGCTTTTCATTTTTTTTGAGCAAGACCGATGCTGCCATGATCATTCCGGACTGACAAAAGCCACATTGCGGGACATTTTCTGCCGCCCATGCCTGTTGTACTGGGTGGCTGCGATCCCGCGACAACGCCTCTATCGTTGTGATAAACCGCCCTTCAAGTTCGCCAATGGTGACCAAACAACTCCGAATCGCTTCCCCATCAATTTCGACCATACAGGCCCCGCAGTCGCCCGTGCCGCAGCCATATTTTGTCCCCGTCAGGTTCGACGCATCGCGCAGCGCCCATAATAACGGGGTCTGATCATCCATACGATAT
Organism: Parasphingorhabdus sp.; assembly: GCF_039982415.1. Taxonomy (GTDB): domain Bacteria; phylum Pseudomonadota; class Alphaproteobacteria; order Sphingomonadales; family Sphingomonadaceae; genus Parasphingorhabdus. Next base: position 715,736 of record NZ_JBDWYL010000006.1, on the reverse strand, counting down.
TCGACGGGCCGGTTATTGACGGTAAATTTGGTCATATTCTATCAGCCATTCCGCTTTTCCCTGCTCGGCCGCATGCCAGCCTGACAAACGGGTTTATTCCCGCCAGCTTTTGTCTTCGCGGTCAATCAGACGGACCATGGCATCAAATTCGGGCACGCCCTGAATCGCAGGATCAATGGATGCTTGCGAGAGATTGGCCAAATGTTTTTGGATCACTTCTTCACCGATCATGACGGGTTTGCCCATCGCCAAAGTCTGCATTTGAATTTCACAGGCGCGCTGCAACACCCAATGGTTGAGAAACGCTTCTTCCAATGTCCGCCCCATGACCACGGGTCCATGATTTTCCAATAGCATCATCCGCTTGTTGCCTAAACTTGCGAGAAAGCGCGGCCCTTCTTCAGCATGGACGGTGACCCCTTCAAATTTGTGATAAGCCAAGCGCGGGACAATGGCTGCGGCGTAAAAATTCACCGGCTGCAGCCCGCCCTCCAGTGATGCGACAGCCATGGTCGCCGTTGTATGGGTGTGAATTATTGCATGCACATCGGGCAATTCCCGGTGGAACAGGCTATGCTGGGTAAAGCCCGCCTTGTTAACGGGATAGGTTGATCCATCCAGCGTGTTCCCGTCAATATCGATTTTGACCAGCGTCGAAGCCGTGACCTCACTAAAATGCAAACCATAGGGATTGATCAGAAAAGCATCATCTTCGCCAGGCACTTTTAGCGTCACATGATTGAAGATCATTTCATCCCAGCCGAGATGCGCGAATATCCGATAGCAGGCGGCCAAACGTTGGCGAGCCTGCCATTCTTCGGTGCTGCAATGCGATTGAACATTAATTGCCGTCGCCATTTTCCATCTCCTGATTCGCATCCATTGCGCTTTCAACCGGATATGGCACAGGCCCTTGAGATAATCAAAAGCCTTTGCATCAATCAAATGAGCCGATTCAACGCGGCAGAAAAGCAACAGTTTAGAGTCGGAAATGCTTGAATTTGGTGGATTAGCCTGTTAGGCGCGCTCCGACTGCAGCTGATCGAATCATCTGCAAACCCTTTTTTATGGCTTAATGAGATTTTCGGCCGGTTATGATTTGACCAGGTTGCAGATAATATTTGCCACGGAATATAGATAGAAATTTGAACGGAGTTACTTAGTCTTATGCAAATCATGGTTCGCGACAATAATGTTGATCAAGCCCTTCGGGCGCTCAAAAAGAAATTGCAGCGTGAAGGCGTGTATCGCGAAATGAAGCTGCGTCGGCACTATGAGAAGCCGTCGGAAAAGCGGGCACGCGAAAAAGCTGCCGCTGTCCGTCGCGCGCGCAAAATGGAACGCAAACGTATGGAACGCGACGGCACTATTTAAGCCGGTTTGTTTTCCGATCCTGAACTCTTAGCCAACAGGTAATCTGCTATGTCCGTAACCACTGTTCCCATTCGGCCTATAAAGAAGGGGTCGTTGACCAAATTGTGGATCGGACTGGCCTTGGTATTAGCAGTTGCCGGAGCCCTGGCGTGGGCCGGAACGCAAAATGCTGTCGAAACCGGGGCCAGCAACGAACAGTTTCTCGCCAATAATGGCGAAGAAGACGGCGTCACCACGACTGCAACTGGCTTACAGATCAAGACGCTGAAGCCTGGTGAAGGTCCATCACCCACCGCTACCGACACCGCTCTGGTCAACTATAAGGGCACAACCCGCGACGGGAATGTGTTCGACCAGAATGAACAAACGCCCATGCCGGTTGGTGGGGTCGTCCCTGGCTTTTCGGAAGCTTTGCAATTGATGCAAAAAGGCGGCGAATATCGGATCTGGATCCCGTCTGAATTGGGTTATGGTGAACAATCGCCCAGTCCTGAACTGCCAGCTAATTCGGTCCTGATTTTTGATGTTACCCTGCTCGACTTTATCTCCGCTGAGCAGATGCAAGCCTTGCAGCAACAAATGCAACAGCAAGGCGGAATTCCCGGTGGGCCGCCACCCGGTCTTCCAGGCCAATAACCTTTCGCGAATAGCGGCCGTCAAGCCGCGCCTTATAACCGTTCGGCCTGCGCAACCGCGTCTGATGCTCTCAGCGCAGATATGATGCGCATAAGATGATGTACATTATGCACTTCCAGATCCACTTCAAATGTGTGGAAAGGCGCATCTCTATTGGTCATCCGCAGCCGCAATATATTGGCATTGTGAAAGCCAAAAATACCCGCCATTTCAGCGAGTGTCCCGGGTTTATTGTGGAGAACAACCATTAAGCGTGCGGGGGCGCCGTCGGTTTCAGTGCCCCAGCTTAGATCAACCCAGTCGGCATCCACACCATCGGCCAATTTCATGCAATCAATAGCGTGCACTTCGACATTGGCGCCGCTGCGCCGGAGACCAACAATGCGATCGCCCGGCACCGGATGACAGCATTCGGCCAAATCAAAGGCCACGCCGGGGGTTAGTCCTTTGATCGAAATGGCGCGATCTTGTTCTGGCCATTCGCGATCAACATCATTGTCATTCACACTGCCGGGCATCAGCGCTTCCATCACTTCCCGGTCGCTTAATTCCCGCGTGCCAATGGCGATCATCAAATCATCATCGCTTTCCAAATCGAGACGTTTGAGAGCAGCCTTCATCGCTTTTTTCCCAACCTTGCCGGGCAAGCGCTGGACAATTTCATCGTAAAGCTTGGTCCCGATTTCAACGATTTCATCCCGTTCCTTATGGCGGACAAACCGGCGGATAGCAGCGCGCGCTTTGCCAGTTATGACGAATGAAAGCCAACCCGGCTGTGGTTCCTGACCATTGGATTTGAGAATTTCTACAACATCGCCGTTGGTCAATTGCGTCCGCAAGGGAACATGGCGGCCATTGACCTTTGCACCAACCGCTTGATTGCCCAAATCCGTGTGCACGGCATAGGCAAAATCCACGGTCGTCGATCCGCGCGGCATTTGCAACAACGTGCCCTTGGGCGTGAACGCAAATATCCGGTCCTGATACATGGCCAATTTGGTATTTTCGAGCAGCTCTTCTGCATCTTCCGCATGATCGAGAATTTCAATCAAATCGCGAATCCATCCAGCTTGGCCATCCGGCCCGCCGCCTTGCTTATAGGCCCAATGGGCAGCGAGCCCATATTCATTGTCGCGATGCATGCGTTCGGATCTGATTTGTATTTCGACCCGCATATTATTGCCGTGCATGATCGTGCTGTGCAGCGATTGATAGCCATTGCGCTTGGGTGTTGAAATATAGTCCTTGAAGCGGCCAGGCACCATTTTCCATTTCTGATGCAATATGCCCAAAGCCCGATAGCATTCCGCGCTATTGTCGGTGATAACGCGAAACGCCATGATATCGGTTAGTTGTTCAAAGCTGACATGGCGTTCCTGCATTTTACGCCAGATTGAATAAGGATGTTTTTCGCGTCCGTTTATGTCCGCAGCCAGTCCTCCGGCCGCCAGGGCTTTTTCCAGGGACCGGGCAATTTTATGTACCTGACCCTCGTCACCCGTCTTGATCGCGTCCAAGCGACCCGTAATGGTTTCACAAGCTTCCGGTTCGAGATGCTTGAAAGCCAGCAACTGCATTTCGCGCATATATTCATACATGCCGATACGCTCTGCCAAGGGCGCATAGATATCCATGGTTTCATGGGCAATACGGCGGCGTTTTTCTTCGCTTTTGATAAAATGCAAGGTCCGCATATTGTGCAATCGATCCGCGAGCTTAACCAAAAGGACCCGAATATCATCTGACATAGCGAGCAGAAATTTGCGGAGATTTTCCGCCGCCCTTTCATTGTCCGTCTGGGCTTCGATTTTTGACAATTTGGTCACGCCATCAACCAATCGCGCGACATCAGATCCGAATAGTTTTTGGATTTCTTCCGTAGTTGTCAGCGTATCTTCAACCGTATCGTGCAAAAGGGCTGTCACAATAGTCTGTTGATCCAGTTTGAGATCAGTCATCAAGCCAGCCACTTCTATCGGATGACTGAAATAGGGATCGCCGCTGGCCCGTTTTTGGCTGCCATGTTTTTGAACCGAAAACACATAAGCGCGGTTGATCAGATCTTCATCTGCTTCGGGATCATAGCTGCGGACCCGTTCAACAAGTTCATATTGGCGTAACACATCCGTAAACTGTCTGGCTTTCTTCGCCGGAGCAACAAAAAAATAGCGTTGAAGACAATGCCTTCGAGGGAAGAAGGCTTGACTTCAACGCTGAAGTTGGACCGGTCGAGTCACTTGCGTGACGTAAACGGGATTGAGAGACCGGTCGAAAACATGAACTTCCCTGCCATCACTAGGCAGGATTAATCGGTTTAGCCGTTACATTTTGCCAGTGCTTCCGGCGAAATTTCTTCTCCTTTATAAGAGAAAGCGGCAATGGGGCCGACTTTGCGGGACAATTTGGCGCAGATGGTGCGGATCGATGACGTACTTTTGGCGCCTTTGCATTGGGTGCCTTCACAATAGATCATCGTGCCCTTGATAATGTGACGCGATTGTTCAACCGGTTCTTGCAGTTCGATCGAATAGGCGACCGGTTTACTACGCGCATCGGCGGCGCTCGCGGTGAAAATTAATGTGGTGGTCAAAATGGCAACGAACAACATGGACATATTGCGCAGCGGGCGGTTTAGGGAGAGAAGCATTATATTTCCTTTCAAGTCTAATGCATCCTTTGGTTGCGCCGAAATTCCCGGGGAGAAAAATTAGTAGGAAAACCAGCTTGCAATTTAGGTTGCGAATCAGTACTTAGTTTAATAGGTTTTAAGTTGCAACTAAAAACTTATATTTTTTTTTGGGTTTGTTGAAAACTCGGCTAGGTAATGCTCATGGATAAATTGACAGAAAATCTCGCAGAACTCGGAACAGGCTGTTCCCTCCCTATTTCTCTTGAAGTTATCGGGGAACGATGGTGCTTCATGATTTTACGCGCTTCCTTTAATGGCGTGCGCCATTTTGAAGATTTTTTGTCGGAAATCGGTATCGCCCGCAATATACTGGCCAACCGCCTGACACGATTGGTTGACGCCGGGATTATGTCGCGGCGGCCTTGCGACCATGACAAACGCAAAGTCGAATATCGCCTGACCGATAAGGGAGCTGACTTATTGGCGGTGATTGTGGCGATAAGACAATGGGGCGAGAAATGGGAAACGGGGGTTCCGTCCAACCCTATATTGGCCGATGCCAAAGACCGTCTGCCGATTAGCCGGATTTCTCTCCGCGCCCATGACGACCGGCAATTGGGTTTGGATGATTTGTGCTGGATTGATGAAGCCGAGCTGAAAAATCACCAAGCGCGCAATACTGATGACCGCGACGATATGGTCGTCCGTCATTTGAAAGGTTTGGGCGAACCATCAGCCGCCTAAGGCCAACTCGACTTTAAGAAAGCGGTGTTAACGGCCGTCTTTAATCATTCACATATATGCTGTTGACCGGCCGCGCCATGACCCGCTTTACAATCGGTTCAAAAAAATCAAGCGGCGCGCTGTCATAATTGGCATCAAAAGCTTTCTGATCATATTTTTCACAGAATTCGGCACAATCTTCAAAATGCTCATGCCCGCGAAAGGCCTCGCGCATGTCCCGATCCTGTCCAAGATGATGGAAAAAATAATAGCCTTGGAAAATCCCATGCTTCTCGGTGATCCAATGCAATTTTTCGCTGACAAATGGCTTCAGGATGGCCGCTGCCACGTCGGGATGATTAAACGTCCCTAATGTATCGCCAATATCGTGCAGCAGCGCCATCACGACATATTCATCCGATTGCCCATCGCGATGAGCCCGCGTCGCGGTTTGCAAACTATGTTCCAAGCGATCCACCGGAAAGCCGCCATAGTCGCCATCAAGCAAGCGCAAATGATCCAGAACCCGATCGGCAACCTTGCTGGCAAAGGGCATATAATGGCCGCCAATAATCTTCCAATCTTCTTCGGTGCCTTCTTCCATTGAAGAAAATTTTGCTGTCACTTCATTCGGACCGCCCATTGCACTCTCCTTTGTCAGCCGCCTTTTGGCGTTTTCCAGTAAGTTATTATGCGATTCTTTCCCAAACGGCAATGGCACGCTATAGATAGGATATATGGCCGTCATGGAAATCCGACCTCAGCCCTTTTTTGGCAATAAAAACCGCGCATTCTGGAACCTGCAATCCGCAGGCTGGGCCGGAGCTCTAGCGCTGCGCGGAATTTCCGGTATCGCCAATGGACAGCCACTAAGCTTTTTATTGCCGATCATCATATCGACGATCACCGGCTATTCCATCTCGCTGCTTTTGTCGGTTATCTATAAAAACCTCATCCATCAAAAGCCGATTGTCACCTGGGTGACGACCACCATTGTCTTGTCCATTGCTGCGGCCCTGTTTGCCTTTATTGATGCCTGGGTATTTTTAATCCAGAATCCGAGCATTGAAACCGGCTTTGCCAGTCTTTTCGTCGGCTATGTCTTTGTCGATTTCACTATGTTGGGCGCATGGTCGGCGCTCTATTTTGCGATTAATTTCTTTTTGCGGGTGGAAGAACAAAATGACCAATTGCTGCGGCTGGAAACCCAGGCAACCCGAGCACAACTGGCGATGCTGCGCTATCAGTTAAATCCCCATTTCCTGTTCAATACGCTGAACAGTATTTCAACCTTGGTGCTGCTGAAACAAACCGAGCCGGCCAATGCGATGCTATCGCGTTTGTCGTCTTTTCTGCGCCACACATTGGTCAATGAAGTACACAGCCGCGTCACTTTGGCGCAGGAAGTGGAAACATTGCATCTCTATCTCGATATAGAAAAAATGCGCTTTGAAGAGCGTCTGCGCCCTAGCTTCGATATTGAGCCAGCGGTGCGCGAAGCTCTATTGCCGTCCTTATTGCTGCAACCGCTAGTAGAAAATGCGATCAAATATGCGGTAACGCCGATGGAAGAAGGCGCTGATATTTCCGTATCGGCGCGCATGGAAAATAAATCGGTGAAGATTATCGTATCGGATACCGGACCGGGGAAAAACGGCCCGATCGCAAAAAATACCTATTCAACCGGCGTGGGTTTAGGAAATATTCAGGAGCGATTAAACCAAGCTTATGGAGAAGCGCATTCGTTCGAGATTAAATCTTCAGCGGGAGGCGGTTTTTCTGTGATCATTGCGTTGCCGTTTGAAACCAGAAAACAGATCGAGAAAAAGGCCGCACAGGAGAGTCCTTCTTCTGGCCAAATCAGGAACGAAGCTATTTTTGGGGAGCATGCATCCGATAGGAGCTCTGGGGGTCTCGTCACCGCCCCCGCCGCAGTTTCATCGCACCAAGAGGATATTAACCCATGACGATAAAAACGATATTAGTCGACGACGAGAAATTAGCAATTCAAGGCCTTCAAATCCGTCTCGAACAATTTGAAGATATCGAAGTTATCGATACGTGCAGCAATGGCCGCGAAGCCATTCGCAAAATCAAAACGCTGAAACCCGACCTGGTGTTTCTCGACATCCAAATGCCCGGATTTGATGGTTTTTCAGTGGTTCAAGGGATTATGGAAATCGAACCCCCGCTGTTTATTTTTGTGACCGCCTTTGCCGATCATGCGGTGCGCGCATTTGAGGCAGAAGCGGTTGATTATCTCGTTAAACCGGTGGAAGTAGACCGGCTCGCAGACGCCCTCGAGCGCGTGCGCACGCGATTGTCTGAAAAACGCGGCGCCGAAGAAATTGAAAAACTGAAAAATGTCCTCAGCGAAGTTGCGCCATCGGCCATGGCAGATCTGGAAAATGCCGAAGAACCAGCCGCTGCTAGCCGCTATGAAAAGCTGATCAATGTGAAAGACCGTGGTCAGATTTTCCGCGTTGACGTGGATACGATTGAGCGGATTGACGCTGCTGGCGACTATATGTGTATTTATACTGCAGATAACTCATTGATTTTGCGAGAGACGATGAAAGATCTGGAAAAGCGTCTAGACCCCCGCAATTTTCAGCGCGTCCATCGCTCGACCATCGTCAATCTCGGTCAGGTTCGCGAAGTGAAACCCCATACAAATGGCGAATGTTTCCTGATTCTCGGCTCCGGCGCACAAGTGAAAGTCAGCCGTAGCTATCGGGATGTTGTTGCCCGCTTTGTTCACTAGCCGCGGCGATCAGAGAAAAATTGCCGGAGCATCGCGGCGGCTTCATCTTCTTCAAATCCTGAATAAATTTCAAGCTGATGATGGCAGGTAGCATTGGAAAAGAAGCGCACACCGCTTTCCACTGCGCCGCCCTTTGGATCAGCCGCAGCATAATAGAGCCGTCTGATTCGAGCATGGGCTATGACCCCGGCACACATGGTGCAGGGTTCCAATGTCACCCATAGATCGCAATCATCCAGCCGGTCTTTGCCCACCGCCGCACAAGCCTGTCGTATGGCAACAATTTCCGCATGCGCGCTGGGATCATTGTCGATCCGTGTTCGGTTGTGCCCTTGGCCGATAATTTCACCATTTCTCACCACAATCGCTCCCACAGGAACTTCGCCGGCCTCCGCGGCTTTGCCAGCGAGAATCAGGGCTTGCGGCATAAAGGAAAGATAGCTTTCGTCGTTCATCTCTTGAGCGATTAGCGTGAAGCCAGTGAAATGGCCAGATCCTCTCCTGCCCGTCGATCATTTATTGTTCCCATATTTCGCAAAAAATGACAGCAAAACGCCAAGGAATCCAAGCGGGCCGCTTGACGGACAGCTGATTTGCCGTTAGGTGCGCTGTCTTTCCTACGGGAATCACTCATAAACAAGAAATTGGACACAGAACATGTCGCGGATTTGCGAACTGACAGGTAAGACTCGGCTGGTGGGCAATAATGTATCGCACGCCAAAAACCGCACCAAGAAAACCTTTTTGCCGAACTTGCAAAATGTAACCCTTTTGTCCGACACGCTCGGCAGAGGTGTAAAGTTGCGCGTTTCGACTCATGGCCTGCGTTCCGTGGAACATGTTGGTGGTCTTGATAACTGGCTGTTGAAAACATCGGACGACAAATTGAGTCTGCGGGTTCGCCGGCTGAAAAAAGAAATTGCCAAAAAGCAGGTCGCGGCCTGAACTCAGGTTCGCAGACTATTGTGAAATTGTAGAAAAGCCGGGGCGCGCCTCGGCTTTTTCCTTTTCTGGGTCGTTTTCCGGCGCTCCATCCGATGCTTTCTTGCGTTTGGTTTTTCCAGGAAGAAGTTTGAACTTCATCAAAATTGTTTCTTGAAAAGCGTTAAAATTATCATCCGATGCCATCCAGATAATCGTGTTCTCGCCCTCCATGGTGACCGCCAGGGCTTCCATATTATCCACCCGCATCGGGGGTTTAATCCGGGCAATAAGGCGTGAAGTCCAGATTTTGCCCGCTGCAATTTCCGCCGGGTCACCAATAGAAATAATCGCGGAAACGCCCTCGAGCGGAGTGAATCGGCGGTGAAGCAAAAGCGCTTTTCCATCCGGCAATAGCGCTGCATCGGTCAATTGATAACCGCGCGGGGGCCGGTAGCCAAAAACCTTGGGTTCAATATCGTGATCCGTCGGATCACCAGCAAAAATCAGGGCTTGATAGGCCCGCTTGCCAAAGGGAGCCGATTCGGAAAAAACCAGAAAACGATCCGTCTCCTCATCCTCGCCGACCAGACGCAGCATGGCTTCGGCACCGCCATTGCCGGGCCAATCCTGCATCGCCTCGACATCATGCTTTGCTTCTTTGCGGGCAAAGGACCGGCCATAGCGCCACACGCCATGATAGCGCTCATAGCCAACCCAATATTGTCCGGTGTCGGGATCGTGAATCAAAGATTCGCTGTCCCAATTTTTCTTAGCAAATTCATTCGGGACAGGGGGCCCATCGGGCAGCGGCGCAATAAAGGGCCGGCGCGCTAGGTGCGCCTTTTCATCCAATGTGAAGCCGACCAAAACACCTGCATCACTGAGGAAAATAAATTGCTGATCCGGAAGCGCAAGCATTGCCGACAGGCCACCAAAATCGGCATTGTCGCTGCGTATTTTCCATCCACGCAGAAATTCAAGGCGGCCGGCGCGCCGATTTTCTGCTTGTTCGGCATGGAACAGAATCGGGGTTAACCGGATGAGCTGGCTATCATTTTTCTCCGGCACGGACCCGTGAATATAGGTCACCGGAACGAGGAAGAAAAAGAGCGAAAGACAGGCCAAGAAACGTATCACAATCGCGCCCATAACCGATCTGCGGACGCAAATATATTCTATTCTGGACGATGGGCGGAAACTTGGGCTAGGAGCAGGCTAATTCTACTCAAAGGCTCATCTATGCAAAAAATATATTCAGATGCGGCAGCGGCGCTCGACGGTCTGCTGGTTGATGGCATGCACCTGTGCGTTGGCGGATTTGGCCTGTGCGGCATACCCGAACGCCTGATTGATGCTATTCAGCAAGATGGGGTCAAGGATCTCACAATTGCCTCCAACAATGCCGGGATCGACAATGAAGGCCTCGGCAAATTGCTGCGCTCCAAGCAAGTGAAGAAAATGATCTCGTCCTATGTCGGGGAGAATAAGGAATTTGAACGACAGTTTCTCTCTGGTGAGTTGGAAGTAGAATTCTGCCCGCAAGGCACATTGGCAGAGCGTTGCCGTGCAGGCGGCGCGGGCATAGCCGGATTTTACACCAAGACCGGTGTCGGAACACAAGTGGCTGAGGGCAAAGAGATAAAGCAATTTGATGGCGAAGATTATATTCTTGAACGCGGTATCTATGCAGATCTGTGCCTGATTAAAGGGTGGAAAGCAGACAAGGCCGGCAATCTAATATTCCGCAAGACCGCGCGCAATTTCAACGCACCAATGGCAACAGCCGGGAAGATATGCGTCGCAGAAGTCGAAGAAATTGTAGAGGTCGGCGCATTGGATCCCGATGCGATCCACTTGCCCAGCATCTATGTCAAAAGGCTGATCAATGGGGCGCCTTATGACAAGAAAATCGAATTTCGTATGACCCGGGAACGGGAGAATATGCAATGAGCTGGGACCGTAATCAGATGGCCGCCCGGGCCGCGCAGGAATTGCAAGACGGCTATTATGTCAATCTGGGCATTGGCATTCCAACCTTGGTCGCCAATCATATACCCGATGGGGTTGAAGTGACGCTGCAAAGCGAAAACGGGATGCTCGGCATCGGACCCTTTCCCTATGCCGATGAGATTGATCCCGATTTGATCAACGCCGGCAAACAGACAATCAGCGCCTTGCCGTCCTCAAGCTATTTTGGCAGCGCCGACAGTTTTGCCATGATCCGCGGCGGCCATATCGATCTGACCGTTTTGGGCGCGATGGAAGTGGCCGAAAATGGCGATATTGCCAACTGGATGATCCCTGGCAAGATGATTAAGGGCATGGGCGGTGCGATGGACCTCGTGGCAGGCGTGAAGAAAATCATCGTCGTAATGGACCACTGCGCTAAAGATGGTTCGCCCAAATTCATCCCGGAATGCAGTTTGCCGCTGACCGGAACCAATGTCGTGGATATGATTATCACCGATCTATGCGTGTTTCATCGGCCCGATCATCAGAGCCCGTTCAAGCTCATCGAACTCGCGCCTGGTATTGGTTCAGACCAAGTCGCGGCAAAGACCAAAGCCCACTATATTTAACCGCCGGCCGTCCAAACGGTACCGGACTATAAGATCAAATAACAACAACGAATATTATGCGATTAGCCCGTAACTCACGGGTATTAATCCGATTCGTCATGCCTGCGTCAATAATCACTTGATTTCTCTTGACAGGACGCACACTTGCTTTTTTATGTCCATAATGGACTTAAATTCTACATTGGATTTAAGCGATTGAAATACATAAATAATTATAAAATTAGGGGTCAAAATGACAGAAGTTGAAAATAGAATGGATGAAACACTCATCGCACTAACGTCACAAATTGTCGTCGCGCATGTAAATAATAACAGTGTAGCCGTCTCGGATTTACCATTGTTGATCAATAGTGTGCACAGCACCATGACCGAACTGGCTGGGAAGCCAAGTTCTGCAAAAACCCAGCAAGAACCCGCCGTGCCGGTTAAAGATTCTATCAAACCCGATCATATTGTGTGTTTGGAAGACGGTAAAAAATTCAAGATGCTGAAACGGCATTTAATGACACGCTACAATATGACACCCGAAGAATATCGCGCAAAATGGGGACTGCCCGCAGACTATCCCATGGTCTCGTCCAACTATTCAAAGGTCCGCAGCGGACTGGCGACGAAAATTGGACTCGGGAAAAAATAGAATAAACCGCTGACCGCAAACGCGGCAGACCGTTGCGTGGTTGATGGGTTGAACCCGGTCCCTAAAGCATGGGGCTGGTTCGCTTACTACGCGGCGGGCGGTCGACTACTCCGCCAATAGCACGGGCTCTATTAGTCTGATCAATCCACGGCGACAAATGGCGCGTTTCTAATTTGCCGAGAAGCTTTTCACCCAATAATATTGCCTAAATCTAGGCGACCTGCCATAGTGCCTTATGTGGCTAAGACAGGGGTGAGATAATTATCAAACAGGCTCTCGCGTGGGTGCGCCTCCATCCGATCATTTCCGGTATCATGGCGTTGGTGGCAATAGCGGTACTATACAAGCTGATCGTCCCATCACCGGCAAGCTATGAATATGTCACCGCTTCTGTCAGTCGAGGAGATGTGGCCCGTGTGGTGTCAGCGAGCGGGAAATTGCGCGCGCTGAATACCATAAATGTGGGTTCGGAAATTTCCGGGCAAGTGACCGATGTTTATGTAGACTTTAATTCCCCGGTGACCGCCGGGCAAGTGCTTGCGCGGATCGATCCGACCCGTATCCAGGCTCGGGTAACCCAAGCGCGCGCGCAGGTGGAATTGTCGCGGGCCAATCTGGCGCAGGCTGAAGCTTCGATCATCCGGGCACAAACCGATTTTGAAGTGCAATCCCGGGAATTTGAGCGCCAGCGCCAACTGGCCGACAAGGGCTTTGTTTCCAAAGCGGGTATCGACCAAGCGCGCAACGCACTCGCCAATGCCAAGGCTTCACTCAGCACAGCCCGAGCGCAAGCCCAAAGCGGCCGTGCGCAAATTGCGCAAAGCGAAGCCGAATTATCCTCCGCTCAACTGGATCTTAATCGTACCAAAATCGTCGCGCCCACAAGCGGCGTTGTGATCAACAAACTGGTCGAACCCGGTACAACCGTCGCGGCGAGCTTCCAAACGCCCAATCTTTTTGAAATAGCAGCCGATACCAGTCGCATGCAAGTCGAGGCCTCGGTTGATGAAGCGGATATCGGACAGGTACGGGTGGATCAAACGGTGCGCTTTACCGTGGACAGCTATCCCGATGACACATTTGTCGCCAAAGTTGGCCAAATCCGCAAATCGGCGACGGAAGCACAAAATGTGGTCAGCTATTTGGTCATTCTCGATGTTGACAATCAGGAAGGCAAATTGCTGACGGGCATGACGGCCAATGTCGAAATCGTCACCGGCACCAAAGCTAATGTCTTGCGCGTACCGGCGCCGGCCATCCGGTTCCGGCCGCGCAAGGATGATCGCCCGGAAGAAGACGAAAAGGACGAAGACGCAGATAATCCCAATCCGTCAGACAAGAAAAACCGCCGGTCCGCGCACATTTGGGTGGCGACGGACGACGCTTACAAGCCTGCGCGCAGAGCCGTCACCATTGGCCTGTCGGGGGAAGATTTTGTCGAAATTTTAAAAGGCTTGAAAGAAAAAGAGAAGATTCTCGTCCGCTCCCGCAATCTTGAAACTGAAGATGATGATGACGGCGATGAATCGGCCCGCGGAAATACCTAAGGCAATGACGCTTGTCAAAACCGAGAATCTGGTCAAAAACTATGTGCTTGGGGGCGAAACAGTGCGGGCCGTTGACGGCGTTTCACTGTCGATTGACCATGGCGAATATGTTGCCATCATGGGTGCTAGCGGCTCCGGCAAATCGACCTTCATGAATATGATCGGATGCCTTGATATTCCCACATCCGGGGATGTTCGGATTGATGGTATTGCAACAAGCGAGCGCGATGGCGATGCCTTGGCTGAGCTGCGCAATCAGAAAATTGGCTTTGTATTCCAGCAATTTAATCTGCTCGCCCGGACCACCGCGCTCGATAATGTGGCGGTTCCGCTTATTTATGCAGGTTTGAACGGAGAGCAACGCAAAGCGAAAGCGAAAGCGAAACTGGAAGATATGGGTCTCGGAGATCGCTTGGATCACAGCCCCGCCAAATTATCCGGTGGTCAGCAGCAACGCGTCGCCATTGCGCGTGCATTGGTGACCGAGCCTGTCATCCTGCTAGCGGACGAACCGACCGGCGCTCTGGACAGCAAAACCTCGGAAGATATTATGCAAATTTTCCAGAGCCTCAATGAGCAAGGTATTACCATTATCGTGGTGACGCATGAATCGGAAATTGCCGATCATGCCAAACGCCGCATCGAATTTCGTGACGGCAAAGTGATTGAGGATACCACTGTCAAAAAACGGCGTAAGGTCAGTCGATGATTGGGAATCTGGGACAAAAAGCGGCGGGTTGGTTGGTCAATATCGCGATCGCAATGACCGCATTGCGGACCAATTTAATGCGCTCCATCTTGACCACTTTGGGCGTCATGATCGGCGTGTTCGCCGTGACGCTCGCCGTTGCCGTGGGCTCCGGCGCCCAGATTTCGGTCATGCAGTCGATCAATGCCTTGGGTTCAAACATGGCGCTTATTTTTCCGCAACCTGATAGCGAAGGAAGCCGCCGCGGCTTTGATCGCGGCCGATTGACGATGCGTGATGCCCGCGCCATTGAGAAACAGATTAATGGCATTACCGATATCGCTCCACAATTGCGCTCGAGCATTCAATTGGTAGTGGCCGGCCGCAATGCCTCGACCAGCGCTATTGGGATCACGCCAGGCTATGGCAAAGTGTCCAATCTGGTTGCCGAATCCGGCCGCTTTATCAGCGAAGCAGATGTTCGTTCTGCTGCCCGCGTTGTCGTTTTGGGTCCAACCGTTGCCCGCAAATTATTTGGTGACTTTGATCCTGTTGGCGAAACGCTGCGGATTAATCGCGCGCCGTTTAAGGTGGTCGGTATTACCGAATCCAAGGGGTCAAGCTTTGGCAATGATAATGACGATATTGCGCTCATTCCGATCAGCACCATGCGCCAACGCTTTTCCGGAGATGCACTGGCCGGACCCGATGATTTGCAGGTATTATTTGTCGGCTTTCAAGATGGTGTTTCCTTGCCTCAGGCGAAGCGTGAAATGACGCGGCTGCTGCGCGAACGCTATCGCGTAAGGGGAAAAGATATTAATCCCTTCACCATCCGTACGACCGAAGAATTTATGAAGGAATCCGCTCAGGTCACTGGTATTTTTCAAATTGTTCTGGTCGCAATTGCTTCCATTTCTTTGCTGGTCGGCGGCATTGGTATCATGAATATCATGTTGGTTAGCGTCACCGAACGCACCCGCGAAATCGGTTTGCGCATGGCATTAGGCGCGCGCCGCAGCGATATTCGCAATCAGTTTCTGGTCGAAGCGGCGGTTTTATGCGTCATTGGCGGAGCCATGGGATTGATCCTCGCTATAGCAGGAGGCACTGCACTGACGGTCTATGCTGACTTCCCTGTCCCTATCGGCGTTGGGGTTGGCATTGGCGCGATTTTATTCTCCGCCTTTATCGGTCTCTTGTTCGGCGGCTATCCAGCCGTTCGGGCGTCCCGGTTATCGCCTATTGAAGCGTTGCGCAGCGAGTAATAGACCGGCAAGAAGAGACTGAGCATTAACTTGGCGGAGGAACAGGCCCATGTCGGAAACACCGCAACCCTATCATATTGTCTTTCTCTTATTTGACGGCATTACGCAGCTTGATTTTACCGGGCCAGCCCAATTTCTGGCGCGGATACCCGGAGCGGTTGTTCATACGGCAGCGACGTCCCTGAAACCGATTGAAACCGACAGCGGATTTGCCATCGTTCCAAACACATCGCTCGTCGATTGTCCGCAAGCTGACTTGCTTTGCGTTCCCGGCGGCTTTGGAACGCGCGATATCATTCAGGACAAAGAAATATTGCAATTTTTGCGCGATCAGGCGGCCGGCGCCCAATATGTCACGTCAGTGTGCACCGGGTCGCTTGCCTTAGGCGCCGCCGGTTTGCTCCAAGGCAAGCGCGCTACCACCCATTGGGCTTATACTTCATTATTGGAAAAATTCGGTGCGATCTATGAAGCTTCGCGGGTGGTACAGGACAATAATATTATCACCGCTGGCGGGGTAACATCGGGGATTGATTTTGCCCTAAATGTCATCGCAGAAATAGCCGGACAACCTTTTGCCGAGGCCGTCCAGCTAGGGCTGGAATATGACCCGGATCCGCCGTTTAACAGCGGGCACCCCAAAGTCGCAGATCCCAAGCTTGTTGCCATGCTGAACGCGCGCGCATATGGGGACGCGCTAAACGTATTGGATGATCTTCTGGACGCTAACTAAACCGACAGAGGACAGGGGACGGCATCTCGGACATGGACGATCGCGTCCCGATTATTTTTGGAAAGCCACAATTCTGACTGACGCCGCCAAATCCTCGATCAAAACGGCGCCGCGTCGGATTAGTGAAGCCAAGCTTTTCCTGTTCTCCATGGCCTGTGCAGTGGCCGTCGCCAATGGCTATTATATCCACCCGCTCATCGCGCCCATCGGGGATGATTTTGGTGTGGCCGGTCATCTGCTCGGCTTGGTTCCCGCCTTTAATCAAATTGCTCTGGCCTTGGGCATTTTGCTGCTCCTGCCGCTGGGAGACCATATCAACAATCGCAAGCTGGTGACAACTTTTGTCGCCGGTCAGTTTTGCGCGCTTTTAGCGATGGCCACCGCTCAGGACTTCCGGCTTTTTCTCGCGGCGTCTTCGCTGCTCGGCTTTGCTACAATCACACCCTATTTATTGCCAGCCTATGTGACGAAACGCGTACGCCCCGATCGCATTGGCCATGTCACCGGTATTTTGACCGCCGGGATCACCGTGGGTCTGTTGGGCAGCCGAGCCGGAGCTGGCATTTTGGGCCATTATTGGGGATGGCGCTCAGCCTATTGGGTGGGCACCGCACTCACCCTGGCACTGCTTATCATTTTGCCCTTGATCATGGAAAAAGATGAAAAGCTGCGCGATGACGGAGATGCACAGGAAAGCTACCGCGCGCTGATCGCGTCGCTCTGGCCGATCATCAAAACCATGCCCGACGTTTTGCTGGCAGGCATCTTGCAAGCCTTGTCCTTCGGTTTTTTCCTTGCACTTTGGCTCGGCATTGGACTGCATATTACCAGTGCGGAAATGGGTTATGGAGTTGATATTGTTGGATATCTAGCTTTGCTCGCCGGGACCAATATATTTATCGCGCCCTGGTCGGGGCGATTGGCTGATCGCATCGGTCCGGAAAAGGCGCGTATGCTGTTTGCCATTACCCAGCTCATCGGCGCCATTCTTTTGGCCTTTGCGGGAGACAATCTCTGGATGCTGGTCTTGCCGATTTTGTTCAGCAATTTTGGCGGAGCATCGATGGACGTCGCTAATCGGACAATTTTATTTGGCCGCGCGCCTGAAATTCGGACACGATTAATGACCGTTTATATCGTCATCATGTTCGTCGGTGGCGGGCTGGCCAGTTGGCTGGGCACCAGTGCCTATGCCTATGGAGGCTGGGATGCCATCGTTGTAATATCTATTATTTTCGCCATTCTCATCATGGCCTTGTCCATCGGGGCGATGCGTTATCGCGTCCGCTAGATTTTCACCAGCACCTTACCAATATTGCCGCCTTGGAACAGCTTGTCATAGGCGGTAAGAACATTTTCTATCCCATTGGTCACGTCAAACGGGGTATCAATCAACCCCTGTTCGAGCCAGCTTTTAAGCTTCGCGCTCAACCGCTCACCCTGATCCATAAAGTCGGGGGAAAAGAAACCCTCAACCCGCAGTCTTTTCATCAGGATCTGATCGAAATTTTCCGGTCCTTGCCCGCGTCCATCGCCTTTATATTGCGCCAACAAACCGCATAAGGCAACTCGTCCATAGAGTGCCATATTGGGCAATATATCATCGAGCATTGGGCCGCCAACATTGTCAAAATAGGCGTTAATGCCCCCTTCGACCTCAGCCAGCGTTGCGGCAATATCATCGCGCTTATAGTCTATCGCTTTGGTCACGCCCAAACTGTCTTCAAGCCAGCGACATTTATCGGGACCGCCGGCCAGACCATAAACATTGGCGCCCAAAATTTTGGCAATTTGACAGGCCAAAACGCCAGTGGCTCCCGCTGCTGCGGAAACAAGCACATTATCTCCCGCCTTGACGCCCGCCGTTTCTTCCAAACCCCATAAGGCCGTCCAGCCGTTAAAACCCAGCACACCAAAATGCTGACGAATATCGGCAATTGTGTCATCCACTTTGACCAGTCCGGCAAGCTCTGGTTGCACCACGGCATGTTCCGCCCATTGGCCAAAGCCGCGCACCAGATCTCCAACAGCAAAGTCGGAATGCTGGGATTGCAGAACATGCCCCAAAACCAATCCCACCATTTTCGTGCCCAATTCCAGCGCCGGCTGATAACTATCTTCGCGCTCAGTCATCCACATCCGTGTTCCAGCATCCATCGACAGATAGGTTGCGCGAACCAACACTTCGCCCTCGGCTAGGGTTGGCATGGGTTCCGTTTCCAAGGATAATGCGCTGGCGACATCCTCACCATCAGGACGCTTGTTCAACTGCCAGAAGCGATTGGTGCTCATTTTTCTTCTCCTCGGAAACCCGAGGGCAATCTAAAGCAGTTGGTCTTGTTCGATACTATTCTTATTGGCGGGGAGGCTGAACAACATGCCATCCTGACCGAGCACAATTGGACCGTCGAACACTGCCTCTGTGCCTTTGAGATAATATGCCTCCAGATAGTCAATCGGTACTGCGGGAACGATATGGGAAAAGACCAAGAATTTGGCGCCCGCTGCTTGTGCGGTTTCGGCAGCTTCCACCGGCGTTGCGTGATAATCAGGTATGTCCGCCATGATTTTTTCCAACCGAGGTCGCCCAGCCTTTTGCATGGCCTTTCCCATCTTGCCGACCATTTCAGCATTTAACACTTCATGGATCAAAATGTCACAGCCGCTGCAAGCTTCGGCAACCGCAGAATTCTGCGCCGTGTCTCCACTGAAAACAAGGGACCGCCCCTTATAATCAAAGCGATAGCCAACCGCAGGCGAAACCGGCGCGTGATCTACCAGAAATGCAGTGATTTTAATCCCGCCCTCATCATAAATCACCCGATCCGCTTGCGCGGCATCCAGAGCAAAAGGCCGCGCTTCTCCACCCGCGCCGGAAGGCGGCATAATATCAGCGCCGTGATGGGCAATACGATATTGGGCATCGGCTGCGTAAGCCGCGTTAACGCCATCCACAATCGCGGTCACACCTTCTGGTGCATAGACCGGCAATGGCGCAGTTCGGCCTCCGCCAGCCCAACGTTGCAGCATCAATTCTCCCATGCCATCAATATGGTCGCTGTGAAAATGCGTGAGCAATAAGGCTTGGACCGCACCGGGGGCTAAACCCATTTCGCCCATGCGCCGCACCGCACCGCCGCCAATATCAACAATGAATATTTTATCCGCAATGATAACAGCTGAACAAGGACCGGCGCGTTTAGGGTCGGGTAATGGCGATCCCGAACCGCATAAGGCGACATGCATGCCGTCCGACAGATTGGCGACAACATCACGGGTCACAGCCGTTTCGACAGCCCGCGAAAATATTTGATCGCCAATTTCTTCTCTCAAAACCGCCGCCACCGTAACTCCGACCAGCGCGACAAACAGAAATATAAATACTAGTTTTTTCATCTCCAACCCCCTGTGCGTTCAACATTCCACAAGATTCACAGCCAGACCACCTTGAGATGTTTCTTTATATCGCTCGCTCATATCCAAACCGGTTTTGCGCATGGTTTCGATCACTTCATCGAGACTGACGCGGTGGGTGCCATCGCCCATTACCGCCAAGCGGGCCGCCTCAATCGCCTTGACCGCGCCCACGGCATTGCGTTCGATACACGGCACTTGGACGAGCCCGGCCACCGGGTCACAAGTCAGGCCAAGATTATGCTCCATGCCAATCTCAGCGGCATTTTCAACCTGCAGGGGCGAGCCGCCCCAAGCCGCCGTCAAACCGGCCGCTGCCATTGAACAGGCAACGCCTACTTCGCCCTGACACCCCACTTCAGCGCCAGAAATAGACGCATTTTCCTTGAACAAGGACCCAATGGCTGCGGCGGTGAGGATGAATTTCTCTACACCGTCGACATCCGCCTTGGGCGAAAAGCGTTCGTAAAATCGCAGCACCGAGGGAATAATCCCCGCCGCACCATTTGTGGGTGCGGTCACCACCTTGCCGCCTGCCGCATTTTCTTCATTCACCGCTAGTGCCCATAAATTGACCCAATCAAGTATCGTCAACGGGTCGGACAGAGCGCGCTCTTGGCGTTCCATCAGCCGCGCATGAATTAAGGGCGCACGCCGCTTGACGCCCAGGCCGCCGGGCAAGATGCCGCCAGACTGGATACCCCGATCAATACAGTGGGACATGGCACCGGCAATTTGCCTTATTGCTTCGCTGATTTCACCATCATTTTTTGCGGCGCGTTCATTGTTGCGCATAATATCTGCAATGCACAGCCCCTTGGTTTCGGCAATCTCCAAAAGGTCGGCACCGGAGCAAAAGGGATGTGGAACATCCCAAAGGCCCGTTTCGCGATCATTGGCACCAATTTGATTTTCATCCAATATCGCTCCGCCGCCGACCGAGTAATAAACGCGGCTCTCTAACGCCTCTTCACCCTTAAAAGCAGTAAAGCGCATCGCATTGGAATGAAAATCGAGTCGTTTGCGCTGATCAAAAATCACATCCGTTTTCTCATCAAAGCTGATGTCTTGCACGCCGCCCAATCGGATATTGGCGCTTTTTCTGATCTGCTCAACCAGCATATCGGCTGCGTCTGGTTCGATATTTTCTGGCATTTGTCCCGAAAGGCCCAACAAGATCGCACGGTCCGTCGCATGCCCCTTGCCGGTCAGCGCAAGCGACCCAAAAAGCTGGGTTTCCAAGCGCGTTACCTGTTTGATAATTTCGAGATCTGCAAGACGGGAAACAAAGGTTGCCGCCGCTGACATTGGCCCCATTGTGTGCGAGCTGGAAGGCCCGACGCCAATTTTGAACAGATCAAATGTACTGGTGACCATCAGCCTCGTTCCAAGCCTTTTGTTTTCAGGACGCTTTTACCTTGGCAACCCATTGATCAATCTGTTTCTCAAGAATGTTCAAAGGCACGGCCCCACCGCCCAATATAGTGTCGTGAAATCCTCTTATATCAAACTGGTCACCCAGTTGTTTTTCCGCCTCCGCGCGCAATTCCTGGATTTTCAGCATGCCGATTTTATAGCTTGTCGCCTGACCCGGCATCACCAGATAACGCCGCACTTCGCTGCGCACCGCCGTTTCTGGAATAGGGGAATTGGTCAGAAAATAGGAAATGGCTTCTTCTTCACTCCACCCTTTGGAATGCAAGCCGGTATCGACAACCAGCCTTATTGCGCGCCAGATTTCGGTCGTCAGCCGGCCAAAGTCGGAATAAGGATCGGCATAGGCCCCCATTTCTTTCGACAACAGTTCGGAATAGAGCGCCCATCCTTCGCCAAAGGCTGGAATATAGCCGCCCTGTGCCCGGAATTTGGGGATGCCGGTCAATTCCTGGGCGATAGAGCTTTGCATATGGTGACCGGGATTGCCTTCATGATAGGCGATCACTTCGAGACTGTGAATTGGCATGGCGCGCATATCGGACAAATGCGCATAATAGGTGCCAGGACGTGTACCGTCCGGCGTGCCAGGACGATAATGCTGCGCGGCCCCGTCTTGCTCGCGAAAGGGTTCGACCCGTTTCACCACCAGATCAGCTTTGGGTAATGTCCCAAAAAAGTCTGGCAAACGCGTTTTGATAAAGGCCAGATGTTTTTCCGCAGTATCAATATAATCCTGCGCGCCTTTGTCATCGTCGGAGAAATAAAACTGATCGTCTTCGCGCAAGAAGGTGAAGAAGGCCTGCAAATCGCCCTTGAATTTCACTTGGTCCTTAATCGCCTCCATCTCGCTGCGGATACGAGCCACTTCCGCTAGACCAATAGTGTGAATTTCCTCCGCGGTGAGCGTCGTGGTGGTCTGGTTGGCAAGCCGATAATTATAAAAGGCCTGACCATTGGGCAGTGCAGAGACACCGAAGGCGGATTCTTGCGTGTTGGTCAGATCTTGCTTGAACCAGGTGATAATCCGTTCATAGGCAGGTTTTAATGTCCCGGTCAGCGCCAGCCGGGCTTCTTCTTTCAGCGCATCCGAACGGTTCTGTGTAATTGTTCCCGCGTCCACCAACGCAGCCAGCTTATTCTGTGTTGCTTCCCACAAAGCCGATGCATTGCCGTTATCAAAAGGCGCGCCGCTGGTGATTTTTTCCGATTGCTCAATCACCCCTTCATAAGCGAAACGTGGCGGCCTTGTGCCTGCTTGCGCATTCGCCTGAGCGCGCGCAAGCAACTGGTCTAACGCCCGCGCACTGCCTTTAATCCGAGCAATAAAGGCAATCATGTCGGATTCGCTGGCAACCCGGTGCTGATTGATCAAAAAGGTGGGAAAGAAAGATTGCTGGCCGTTAAATTGATGCAGGACGTAGCCGTTGGGACGAAAGGCGACGCCGGCCTCGGCCTGCTCCAGCCGGAATAGCCACATATCCCATGATATTTTCGCATCCGCGGTCAGCTTTGCATAGTCGAAATCCCGCTTCATTTCTGCGGTCGCTTTGCGCATCCAATCCAATTGGCGGTCTGCCGCTTCCACCGAGTAATCGTCAATTTGATCATAAGCGGTGCGGCGGCCAAGCAAGGTCTGGCGGATTGGGCTGAAAGCCAGCTGTTCTTCGAACTTGTTATTAAACCAGATGTTGAGACGATCCGTCTCCGTTTCCATTGCATCTTCGACGACCGGTACCGGCGCTTGAGTTTGCACCGACGGCGTTGTCGCGGCGCAACCTGCCAATGTGGTAGAAGCGAGTAGGAGCGTGAAAAACTTGGCCATGTGGTCTGGACCCCGTGCATAAAGTTACATTGGCAACTGCATGGCACAGTCTGGCGATTTTGCAAACATTGGGAATGGTTTACAGAATCCATCAACAAAAAAGGGGCCGGAAGTTGCCTTCCAGCCCCTCTTGTGAGTTTCAGCGTAAGCAGAGAAGTTGGGTTTAGAAGCCCATGCCGCCCATGCCGCCGCCCATGCCGCCCATGTCAGGCATTGCTGGCGCTGCGGCTTTGTCTTCTGGCGTTTCCGAAACAGCCGCTTCGGTGGTGATCAACAAACCAGCAACCGAGCTCGCATCTTGCAATGCTGCACGCACGACTTTGGTTGGATCGATCACACCAGATTTGACCAGATCTTCATATTTGTCGCTAAACGCGTTGAAACCGAAGTTCTTGTCTTTCTGATCGAGCAATTTGCCCGCCACAACCGCACCGTCAAAACCAGCATTTTCAGCAATTTGACGAACCGGTGCTTGCAACGCTTTGCGAACAATGTCGATACCGCGAGTTTGGTCGTCATTCACGCCTTCGAGATTTTTCAAAGATGCTGTGGCATAAAGCAAAGCGGTTCCGCCACCAGGGACAATACCTTCTTCAACCGCAGCGCGCGTTGCATGCAATGCATCGTCGACACGATCTTTCTTCTCTTTCACTTCCACTTCGGTGGCACCGCCGACTTTGATCACAGCAACACCGCCAGCGAGTTTCGCTAGACGCTCTTGCAGTTTTTCTTTGTCATAATCAGACGTGGTATTTTCGATTTGTGCGCGGATCGCTTCAACACGCGCCTTAATGTCTTTCGATTTACCAGAGCCATCCACAATCGTGGTATTGTCTTTGTCAATCGTGACATTTTTGGCTTCACCAAGCATATTCAGCGTGACGCTTTCCAGCTTGATACCAAGATCTTCGGAGATCATTTCACCCTTGGTGAGAATCGCGATATCTTCGAGCATTGCTTTGCGACGATCGCCGAAACCTGGGGCTTTCACTGCTGCGATTTTCAGACCGCCGCGCAATTTGTTGACCACCAACGTCGCCAGCGCTTCGCCTTCAATATCTTCTGCAATGATCAGAAGCGGACGGCCGGCTTGCACAACAGCTTCCAAAATTGGGAGCATAGGCTGCAAGTTGGTGAGCTTTTTCTCATGGATGAGAATGTACGGATTTTCGAGGTCTGCAATCATCTTATCCGGGTTGGTGATGAAGTAAGGAGACAGGTAACCGCGGTCAAACTGCATGCCTTCAACAACGTCGAGCTCAAAGTCGAGACCTTTGGCTTCTTCCACCGTGATCACGCCTTCTTTGCCGACTTTTTCCATCGCTTCTGCGATTTTCTGGCCAACTTCTTCGTCGCCATTGGCAGAAATAACACCGACTTGTGAAATTTCACCGCTGCCTTTGACATTTTTCGACCGTTTTTGAAGATCGGCAACAACCTTATCCACCGCTTGGTCGATACCGCGTTTCAGATCCATTGGGTTCATGCCAGCGGAAACGGATTTCATGCCTTCGCGGACAATGGCTTGCGCCAATACGGTTGCCGTGGTGGTGCCGTCGCCTGCGACATCATTGGTTTTCGATGCAACTTCACGGAGCATCTGGGCACCCATGTTTTCAAACTTGTCTTTCAGTTCGATTTCTTTCGCAACCGATACACCATCTTTGGTGATCCGCGGCGCGCCGAAAGATTTGTCGAGAACCACGTTGCGGCCTTTGGGACCCAATGTGACTTTTACAGCGTCAGCAAGAATGTCGACACCGTTTAGAATGCGTTCGCGTGCGTCGCGACCAAATTTTACGTCTTTAGCAGCCATGTTTTTTTCCTCTGCTTATGAGAATGAATGTTTCGTGGAATGAAATGCGATTAATCGATAATTCCGAGGATATCGCTTTCTTTCATGATGATCAGATCTTTGCCTTCGACGGTGACTTCTGTGCCGGACCATTTGCCGAACAGGATGCTGTCGCCTTTTTTGACGTCGAGCGGCGTTGCCTTGCCATTATCGTCTTTCAAACCATTGCCAACAGCAACAACCTTGCCTTCGGATGGCTTTTCCTGAGCACTGTCAGGGATGATGATACCGCCAGCGGTTTTCGTGTCCGCTTCGACGCGGCTAACCAGTACACGGTCATGTAGTGGACGAAATTTCATAAGTTTGCCTTTCTTATCCAAATTATTTTCCTGCGGGCTGCGCTCCTTTAGCTTTAGCCATCAAGAATATATTCAATGGAGAATTAGCACTCCTTTGAGTCGAGTGCTAACGGAGCCCATATGGGCGATTTGACCGGCACGTCAAGCCTAAGAGCAAAAAATTTTGAATCTTTTTTTCTGCCTGTATCCACCAGAAAATTACCCTTTTGGAAAACTATGCCGAGATTTTCCGCAATTTGAAAAAAAGAAATGTAACCAACGCCAGCACCGCCACGAAACAGATGGTGAGCCTGCGAGACAAGCTCGCCCCCATTACCCAATTTCATGAGAGGAATACTCAATGTCTAACAAAATGATCAAAGCAACCGCCGCTGCTGCCGCTCTAGCCGCTGCTGCTACCATTGCTATCTCACCAACAACCGCTGTCGCTGCTGGCGCCAAAGAAAAATGTTTCGGCATTGCTTTAAAAGGCAAGAATGATTGCGCCGCTGGACCAGGCACAAGCTGCGCCGGTACGTCGACCATAAATTATCAAGGCAATGCCTGGAAATACACTGCCAAAGGCGCATGTGTAAAAGCGGGTGGATCGCTGACCGCCAAAAAAGGCAATAGCAAGCCCGTTCCACGCAGAGGCTAATCAGTCTTAATCCGTTTCTAGGCTCTGGCCTAGGTGCGGATTTTAAGCTAGGTTTTGCGGATGTTATCGATATCCGACCCTCAAATTTTGATCTGTCCGTTATGAAAACGCCTATGTTACACTCCCTCCCTCCATCAGGTGGCATAGGTCTGAAGTCCGTACATTATAATGATGTATTGTCCTCAGAAGACGGTTCAAAAAATCCCGGATGGGTAGAGGTGCATCCGCAAAATTACTTCGGTGATGGTGGTCCGCCACATCGTTGGTTGACCGCCATCGCCGAAGACCATCCGCTCAGCTTTCATAGTGTGGGCTTATCGCTCGGCTCTGCCGACGGGTTAAACCAACATGATCTTGAAAAAATTGCGGATCTTTGTGACCGGTATCAGCCGGCAATGGTATCGGACCATCTGAGCTGGAGCGGCAACGCGCATGACCGCTATCCGGATCTGCTGCCCATTCCCTATACCCAAGAAGCGCTCGACCATTTTGCGCGGGAAATAGACAAGGTTCAATCCCGTTTGGGCCGGGCGATATTGATCGAGAATCCGTCGCGCTATCTCAGCTATAATGATGACGAAATGAGCGAGACGGATTTTATCCTCTCCTTGTGCAAACAATCTGGCTGCGGATTGCTTTTTGACATCAACAATGTGGAAGTTACCGCCACCAATGTTGGCTTGGATATGGACGCTTATATTGATGCGATCGATCCCGCGCTGGTCGGAGAAATGCATCTGGCCGGGCATGCCCGAGAAGATCATGAAAGCGGTGTCCTGCTCATTGATGACCATGGCTCGGTCGTCAGCGATGTCACCTGGCGTCTTTACGAACGGTTTATCAAACGCGCAGGACCCAAACCGACATTGATTGAATGGGATACTGATATTCCTGACTATGATATTTTAATGTCCGAAGTTGCAAAAGTTGATACCGTGCTCAACAGCCATGTTTGGGATGACGCGCACCATGCCCTCGCTAGCTGATAGTCAATCGCAATTTATCGCCTGTCTTCAAAAAGGGCCGGCCCATTTTCCGCACGCCCTATTTGCTGAAAATTCCGATCGCGCCTTATTGGGGCTGAAAGCGCATGCCAATACCGTATCCCATGCCCGGTTAATGGCATTGGAAAATGCCTTTCCGAAACTGCATGCCCATATGGGCCACGAGGTTTTTCACAATCTATCGCGCGACTATATCGAACAAGACCATATACTTGCTTGCGATATGAACAGCATTGCAACTGACTTTGCCGATTTCCTAACTGCCCGGGGCAATACTGAAAGTGAAATTGATCTGGCCCGAATCGAATGGGGATGGATCGAGAGTTATCACAGCGCCGAAGCCCAAAGCTTGGCGCTGGGCGATATTGCCGCGCTGGATGAGGAAAAATTGCTCGGTCTGGCAATTGCCGCCCATCCCGCTCTGCGATTGATTGATTTGACTGGGCCTTTGTCGCCAGAATTAGCGGAATTGGGCGATGAAACGCCCGATGCCCTGATGATCGCCCGCCCTGATGCAGAGATATTATTTCACCCCCTCACCCAGTTAGAGCATGAAATTGCAGAAAAAATTGCAAATATTTCTACAATGGGTAACCTTTTGTCTGAAACCATCGAATTGGATGGTGAAGACACTGCAATGGAACGCATAATCAAACTGATCCAATGCGGTGTGATAATAAAATCAGAAACGGGGTAACCGAAATGATGAAACTGATTAAAAAAGCTATTA
The DNA here is from genome assembly GCF_039982415.1 of Parasphingorhabdus sp. Taxonomy (GTDB): domain Bacteria; phylum Pseudomonadota; class Alphaproteobacteria; order Sphingomonadales; family Sphingomonadaceae; genus Parasphingorhabdus. The sequence goes on along the minus strand of NZ_JBDWYL010000006.1, from coordinate 688,036 downwards.
ACATGGTCAGCGGCGCTGTGCCGGAAGCCATCGCCTTATTATTCGCCCGTGTCGCTCTCGCTGGAATTTTCTGGCGGTCTGCTCGAACCAAAGTGGAAGATGGCAGTTTTCTGAGCATGAAAGAACTGACGGTTGATCTGTTTCGCGATGAATATGGCATGCCATTTCCCGAAATTACCGGCTTGATTGCAACCTATGCCGAACATTTTTTCCCCATTCTTTTGGTATTGGGCCTCGCCACACGATTCGGTGCAGCAGGATTGCTGGTTATGACATTGGTCATTCAGTTTTTTGTCTATCCTGAAGCCTGGTGGTCGGTGCATATCATATGGGTTGCTTTGGCACTGGTCCTGATCACCCGCGGCGGCGGACTGTTTTCCCTCGACAAACTGGTCGGTGGGAAACTGGGTTAAGTTAGTCCGCTGGGGAGAGCAGCTATGATCGCAAATGAAGAGACATTGCGCCTTTTAATGATCAAAGCACAGAGCGGTGACAAGCAATGCTATACCAGCTTGTTGACCGAATGTGAAAAATGGCTGCGGCGCTATTATGCACGGAAAATCAATCCGGCGGAAGTCGATGATCTGGTGCAGGAAACATTGATTTCGCTTCACAAGAAGCGGGCAAGCTACGATCCCACCAAGGCTTTTCTGCCTTGGTTAGCCGCCATCGGGCGCTATCGCTGGATTGACGGCTTGCGCAAAATTTATCGCCATGAACATGGTGAGTTGAACGAAGAATTGGTCGCTGATCCGCAAGATGAGGATGTGACCGCCAAGGTGAGTTTAGAACGTTTATTGGGCATGATACCCAATAAACAGGCCGATGTTATCGCCATGGTAAAGATTGAAGGACTAAGTATTGCCGAAGCTGCGGCAAAGACCGGCCAGTCGGAATCACTGGTAAAAGTAAATATCCACCGGGGGCTCAAAAAAATGAGCGCCCTTATTGAGAGTGAATAGAATGAGTAATGTTGCAAATAGCCTGATCGACGATCTCGTCCAAGATCTTGCCCCGGTCCGCACCCTGAAACCATCCAGCGGGATGGCTGTCACCGCCATTCTTATGCTTGCGGTGTCCTCCAGCGTTGCATTTTTTCTCGGTGTTCGTGGCGATCTGGCCATGGGCATGGCCCATCAGATGTTCTTTTTGCGCAGCGGTGTATTGCTGATGCTCGGCATTGCGACAGCCTTGGCCGCGGTCAATATGGCTCGGCCTGGTGTGGGCAATCTCAATCGCGGGTGGGTTTGGGCTTTGTTTACAGCAGCCTTATTCCCGCTGACCGCCGCCATTATGAGCGCTATTAATATGCCGCCAGTAGAAGCTTTGCGCCCGGCCGAAGGCATGCGTTGCTTGACCGTCAGCATGATGTCTGCGCTGGTCATCGGTGGCGGTTTGACCACCTGGTTGCGGCAAGGCGCCCCCACTTCACCAGAACGGGCCGGCTGGCTCGTCGGCATGGCATCCGGCGCTTTGGGTGCGGCGGCCTATAATATCTTCTGCCCATTTAACGATATTTATTATATCGGATTATGGTTCACACTGCCGGTATTGGTGAGTGCCATAGCAGGACGGATTGTCGTACCGCATCTTATCCGCTGGTAATTTCGACCCAGCATAACCATATAAAGGGCGGCGGTCAGCGATGACTGGCCGCCTTTTTTGGAGATGACGACAATGCAATTTGCCCGCGGTGCTTGGAAATTTCTGGTAGCCATTAAAGACGGCCTGGTGTTGATCGCCATGCTGCTCTTTTTCGCTGCGCTTTATGCCGCACTTTCTGCACGTCCGAATGTCGCAGCCATTAGCGACGGCGCATTATTGTTGGATCTGAAGGGCGCGATTGTCGAGCAACCTGCGCAACAAGATATTTCCGCTTTGTTTTCCAATAACCCCAATACGATCCGCCAATATCGGTTGAGAGACGTCGTGCGCGCAATTGATGCCGCAGCGACCGATGATCGCGTGAAGGCCGTTGTGCTGGATCTCAGTGCCTTCATGGGTGGCGGACAGACCAGCCTCAGCGCCGTGGGCGCGGCATTGAACCGCGTGAAAAAGGCGGAAAAACCTATTTATGCCTTTGCCAGCTTCTATAGCGATGACAGCTATCAGCTCGCCTCCCATGCCGATGAAATCTGGATGGATCCGATGGGCGGCTTGGTGTTTGCTGGGCCCGGCGGCAATCAACTCTATTTCAAAAATCTCATCGATCAACTGGGCGTTACCGCGCATATCTATCGGGTTGGTACGTATAAAAGCGCGGTCGAGCCCTATATGCGTGCCGATCAATCGGCCGAGTCCAAAGAAGCAGCCCGGGCGCTTTATGCCGTCCTTTGGGAAAGCTGGGTGGAAAAAGTCAAAGCCGCGCGGCCACAGGCGATTGTCACACCTTATGCTGAGGATCCGGCCCGCTTCATTCAGGCGGCCGGCGGCGATTATAGCAAGATCGCAACCGAACAAAAATTGGTCGACAAAATAGGCGACAGAGTTGCATTTGGCCGGTTTGTCGCAAGCGAAGTCGGCGTCGATAGCACACCATCTCCGGACAGCTTCAAAAGCATCAGCTATGATAATTTTGTTGCCGCTAATCCGCCTGCAAGCAATGGTGAAGCCGTTGGTGTCATCACCGTTGCGGGTGAAATTGTCAGTGGCAAAGCCGGCCCCGGCATTGCCGCAAGCGGACGCATAGCCGAACAAATATACAAGGCTTTGGAGGCCGACAATATCAAAGCGCTGGTCGTGCGGGTCAATTCACCGGGCGGTTCCGCCTTTGCCAGCGAGGAAATCCGGCTGGCGCTTGCCGACATCAAGAAAGCCGAAATCCCCATTGTCATATCTATGGGCGATGTTGCGGCGAGCGGCGGCTATTGGATTGCTGCTGCCGGCGATCACATCATGGCAGAACCTGATACGATCACGGGATCCATTGGCGTATTTGCGGTTTTGCCCAGTTTTGAAAAAGCGTTGCGTAAATGGGGCGTGAATGCGGATGGCGTTCAAACCACACCACTGTCTGGTGAGCCCGATTTTGTCGGCGGGTTTAGCGAAGATTTAAGCACAGTCCTGCAATCCGGTGTGGAACATAGCTATGATGATTTTCTCGGTTTAGTCGCCAAAGCGCGCGGCAAAACCAATGCTGAGGTGGATACGATCGGACAAGGCCGAGTTTGGGATGGCGGCACGGCCCGTCAACTGGGGCTGGTCGACAGTTTTGGCGGCATGAAAGAAGCTTTGGCCGAAGCGGCAAAACGCGCCGGCTTGGAAGATGGGGAATATCACGCTCAATATCTCGAAGCCGCGCCCACATTTAAGTGGCTGCCCACAGGCGGCCTGCCCTTTATTCAATCCGAAGCCACACCGGTCAACGGCATGGTCGGATGGGTGGCGCGCCAGCAAAAAGCTGTATTCGCCGATGCCTTGCATACCGCTCAGGGATTATTGATCCGCGAAGATGTGCAGGCTTTGTGCCTTGAATGCGGAACTATTCAACCGCCCAGCGCCAAAGCAGGGTGGAACTGGTTTGATTTGTTGAAAAGCTATTCCGACTCTTCCGCGCCGCGATAAGACGGCAACGCTAAACCTTTGACAATCGCCAAGGCACGCAAGCCAAAACCGGCGGCGAAAGCGATCAGAGCCGCCGCGATACCGGCCATGCCCCCTTGCATCAGCGCCACAAACGCAAATGCGGACAAAGCGCTGGCCGTCACGTAAAGCTCCGGTTTGACGATGATGGAAGGTTCCCCGGCCACCAAATCGCGAATAACGCCGCCCACGCTTGCGGTAATGATACCCATAATCGCTGCAGGCACTGGATCGATGCCCAATTGCAAGGCTTTGGCGGCACCAAAGACAGAATAAGCGGCTAATCCTATGGCATCAAACCAATCCACAGCCGCGGGACGCCAGATGCGCACCGGCGTCACCCAGACAATAAGCGCAATCGCCAGACATAATATCGGAACGCGGCTATCTTGCACCCAAAATACCGGCGCGCCGATTAACAGATCGCGCACCGTCCCGCCGCCAACGCCGGTGACCAGCGCAAAAAAAGCAAATGTTACCAGCGTTTGCCCATTGCGGGCCGCCACCAAAGCACCAGAAATGGCAAAAACCGCAATGCCAAATAGATCTAGCCAGCCAAGAGCGTCAAAGAGCATCGCACTGCTCAATCATCTTTCCTTTTCAAACGCGAACGCCGAGTGAACAACATGATAAATCCCAAAAGAGATCCGAATAAGGCAATGGCTGCCGAACCAATTAATATTGGATGGCTACTATCTTCGCGGGTTTGCAAATCCATGATGTGCAACCCCCACATAAAATCGAAAACACGCCAAAATTCTGTACGCACCGCCAGCAATTCACCCGTATCAGCATCAATATAGAATCGTGCTTCATCTTCAAAAACTATTTGCCAGGAGGGGCGATCCCGGCGCAGATCCAAGGGCGATTTGTTTGCTGGAAAGTTGATCACTGACTGAATATCTGCCTGATCGGATCGCGCTGCGCTGGCTAATGCGGAAGCTTCCGGCGCCGTTAAGGCGGGCAGCAATTGTCCCGTAGTTGCATCGGCGCGCCGCTTACCGCCATCGGCATAGCTGATCACCCAAAAAGGCCCTTGCGCATTTTGTTGCAATGTTAATGTCTTTGCCTGTCGCCCTTGCAGAATGGGCGCGACCGGGACAATCGGGTCTAATGCCGGCTGCTCACTGCGCAGATGATTGCCCCGCACCTGTTCAATTGGTTGCGATACCATGAGAAGACCGGACGCGGTCCACAATATCACCGGCACACCGATTACCCAACCGAGCCAAATATGCCATTTGTAGAAATTCTTGTGATTCATCCCTATGATCCAGCCCCATCAAGCTTGACTATTGGCCCAGCAAAGCACCGATTTTTCGCGCACCATCGAGCGCTTTATAATCCTGATATCGATCGCTGATAACCTGCATGCCAATCGGCAATCCCTGATCCATTCCAATCGGCAATACGGTGGCTGGCAAACCCGGAAATGTGACCAGGCCGGCCCAAGCCAGTTGCATCGCAGCGGGATATTCTTGCCCATCAACCAGAATTTTCCGGTCTTTCATCGGTCTATTGTCATGCGCAAAAGCCGGCGTGCTGGATGGCGGTGCCAATATGAGATCAAAGGTTTCAAACACAGATCGCCAATGCCGTTGGTTGCGCGCTTGCGCATCGAGAAGCGCAAACCAATGGCGCGCCTCGACAGCGGTCCCGTCTGGGCGAGGGGCACCCGCCATCATTACGATGTTCAACATATGCAAATAATCACGATGCTGCTGCGCCAAATCGGGCAAGTCATCATGCGACCGGGATATCTGCGCACCGGCATTTTCAAGCAAGGTTGCGACCTGCTCCATATGGCCCACAAGACCATTACCGGTGGTTGCGGATGGATGATCGGTCAATAGCAATATACGCGCATTGTCCAATTGGATCGATTCTTTCGGCAAGGGCCGGTCCAAAGTGACATTCAGGAGCAATTCCAGATCATCGGCATCACGGGACAATGGCCCAACCACCGATAAAGGCCGCGAAGCGCCTTCTTCTTGGCCTGGCATAAAATGCCCTTCCAAGCTGATCACACCAAAGGTTGGTTTATGCCCCCAGATCCCGCAATAATGGGCCGGTACGCGGATCGATCCGCCAATGTCGCTACCATATTCCAAGGCCACGATGCCGCTCGCTACGGCAGCAGCAGCGCCGCCCGACGAACCGCCTGGCGAATGACCAAGATGGTGCGGATTATTGGTGCGGCCATATATTGGATTTTCAGAAAAAGTATCTGCGAGCATCGGCGGGACATTGGTTTTGCCCAGTATCACTGCCCCGGCTTGTTTCAACCGTTTGACCACCATCGAATCTTCTGTGGCCAGATTATGGGCAGCTTCTTCCATTCCCCAGGTTGTTGGCAAACCGGCAATGTTAAAACTTTCCTTCACCGTCATCGGTACGCCCAGAAAAGGCAGCTTCTGTCCAGAAAGACGCAGCGCATCCGCCGCTTGTGCCTGTTGCAGCCCGCGATCAAAATCCCGCACAACGACCGCATTAATCCCTGAGTCCAGCCTCTCGATACGCGCAATGGCAGCCTGTGCGGCGTCCACTGCCGTCGTTTCACCGCTGGCTATTTTAGCCGCCAGCGCCAGACCAGTCGGTTCTTCGGTGAGCGAAGCAACAGGCATAGTTCATCTCTCTGTCTACGCCCGATATGGGCAGGGTTTAAATATGTATCGGCTTGCCTTGAACCGCCATTGCCGCCTCTTTCACCGCTTCACTATGGGTGGGATGCGCGTGGCATGTATAAGCAATATCTTCGCTGGTCGTGCCAAATTCCATCGCCTGTGTGACCTGTGCCACCAATGTTCCCGCCAGTGATGAAATGATATGGGCGCCAAGAACCTTGTCGGTTTCCGCATCGGCAATAACCTTCACATAGCCGTCAGTATCGCGGTTGGTTTTTGCTCGACTGTTACCCGCAAACGGAAACTTGCCGACCTTATATACCGCGCCGCTTTCCTTCACCTCTTCTTCGGTTTTGCCAATGCTGGCAATTTCGGGATGGGTATAGACCACACCAGGGATCAGGTCATGGTTCACAATGCCTTGTTGCCCAGCAACAAATTCCGCTGCTGCAATACCTTCATCCTCGGCTTTATGCGCAAGCATCGGTCCGGGGGTAACATCGCCAATGGCGTAGACACCTTTGACAGCGGTCTGGAAATCATGGCCGACTTCAATCTGGCCATGATTATTGGTTTCGAGGCCTGCTTTTTCAAGCGCCAATCCATCGGTATTGGGCCGTCGGCCTATGGCCACCAAAACCGCATCGGCTTCGATGGTTTCAGCATCCCCGCCTTTGGCTGGCTCCACAGTCAAAGTCGCTTTCTTGCCCTTCACCGTTACGCCGGTCACCTTGGTACCGGTCTTGATATCAAAGCCCTGTTTCTTGAAGATACGCGCGGCATCCTTGCGGATATCGCCGTCCATACCGGGCAGAATCTTGTCGAGATATTCCACCACGGTCACTTTGGCGCCAAGGCGCAGCCAAACGCTCCCCAATTCCAGACCAATCACGCCGCCGCCGATGACGACCATATGATTTGGTACTTTCGGCAATTCAAGCGCGCCGGTGCTGTCGACAACGACATGTTTGCTATTGTCTATATCCACGCCCGGCAGCGGGGTAACAGAAGATCCGGTGGCAATGATGATATTTTTGGCGGTCACCGTCTTGTCACCGACCTTGACGCTATTCGCGCTTTCAAAGGCGCCGCGCCCTTTCAGCCATTCGACCTTGTTCTTCTTGAACAGAAAGGCGATCCCGCCAGTCAATTCTTCAACCGCCTTGGATTTTTCGGCGTGCATCTGTTTCAGATCCAGCTTTGCGCCAGTGAGCTTGATGCCGAATTTTTCAAGCGCCCCCGAATGCGCTTCATGATAGATTTCGGAAGCATGCAGCATCGCCTTAGACGGAATGCACCCGACATTGAGGCAAGTGCCGCCCAATGTCTCGCGGCTTTCGACACAAGCGGTTTTCAGTCCCAATTGCGCGGCACGGATCGCCGCGACATAGCCGCCCGGGCCTGAGCCGATTACCAGAACATCATAGTCAAAATTGTTGGTCATAATTTTCTCTTCTTTTGTATTCCTGCGAAGGCAGGAATCCAGGGTGAGCTAAAACAGGGTATCAAATAAATCTTTCCATTGTGGATTCTCTTTTTCAATCAATTCGAGTTTCCACTTTCGTTTCCATTTCTTCATCTGCCGCTCGCGTTTGCGTGCCTCTTGCAAATCATCATAAGCCTCATACCAAACAAGCAATCTGCAATCATTGTCTTTTGAGAAACCGTCGATTAATCCATTTCTATGTTGATAGGCACGTTGTGCAAGATTGCTGGTAACACCAACATAGATGGTACCGTTGCGCTTGTTCGCCATCAGATACACAAATCCCGGTTTCGTATCTATTCTCCGATATTCTGTCCCATCCTAGGCTCCGGGTCTGCGCCCGGAGCACAAACATCATAAATCAATCAAAAGCCGAGTGGGATCTTCAATCGCTTCTTTGATCCGCACCAGAAAGGTGACCGCTTCACGGCCATCGATCAGACGGTGGTCATAGCTGAGTGCCAGATACATCATCGGACGCGCTTCAATCGAGCCATCGGGCATTACCACCGGACGTTGTTCGATCCGGTGAAGGCCGAGGACTGCCGATTGCGGCGGGTTGATTATCGGGGTCGACATTAAGGAGCCAAATACACCGCCGTTGGAAATCGTGAAGGTCCCGCCTTTCATGTCTGCCATGGTCAGCGTGCCGTCCTTGGCGCGCTTGCCGAAATCACCGATGGTGTTTTCGACATCGGCAAAGCTCATTGTTTCAGCGTTGCGGATGACGGGCACGACCAGACCATTGGGCGCGCTTACCGCGACCGAGATATCGACATAGTCATGATAGACAATTTCGTCGCCATCAATCTGCGCGTTGACTGACGGCACATCTTTCAGGGCAAGACAGGCGGCTTTGGCAAAGAAACCCATGAAGCCCAATTTCACGCCATGTTTCTTAGCGAACAGCTCTTTATATTTGCTGCGGGTCTCAATCACCGCCGTCATATCGACATCGTTAAATGTTGTCAGCAAGGCGGCTGTATCTTGCGCTTCTTTCAAGCGTTTTGCGACAGTCTGGCGCAGGCGAGTCATGCGAACACGCTCTTCATTGCGGGTGCCGCCAGCGGCTGGTGCAGAGACGGGTGCCTCGGCGCCTTTGGCCGAGCCTTTCTCAGCCAGAGGCGCGGGTGCGCCATGTTTCACATATTGCTCCACATCATCTTTTGTCAGACGGCCGTCTTTGCCTGTGCCTTTAATCTTACTGGGATCGACACCATGTTCGAGCACCAATCGGCGCACGGCAGGGGATAAGGTGATGGAAGATGCAGCCGGATCACTGGCCGCTGGAGCGGCAGCTTTTTCTGCTGTCTCGGCCGGAGCGGCTTTGGTCGTAGAGGCCGAAGTGCCGCCAGCTTCAATCTGTGCAATAATAGCGCCGACTTCAACCGTATCGCCAACGGCGACGAGATGCGCACTCAATGTGCCTGCTTCGGGCGCGGGCACTTCCAAAGCCACTTTATCGGTTTCCAGACTGGCAATGGGTTCATCCGCAGCCACGATATCACCGGGCTGTTTCAACCACTCTCCCACTGTTGCTTCGGTAATCGATTCTCCCAAAACCGGGACTTTTACATCTGTTGCCATAGTTTCATGCTCACTTTCATCAGCGGACGGATCCGCCCCAAATCAATTTTTAACCGGGTGCCCTAAAGCTTCAGCCACCAATTTTTCTTGCTGTTCCTTGTGGCGTGCAGCCAGTCCGGTTGCCGGAGACGCGCATGCCACACGTCCGGCATAAACGGGATCCTTCGGTCCGACTTTCGCCTGCGCGAGACAATCTTCCAAATAGGATCGCACAAAGTCCCAGCTGCCGTTATTTTTTGGTTCTTCCTGAGCCCAAATAATGGTTTCGAGATTTTTCATCCGCTTCAGGCGGACCACCAGTGGTTCGGCCGGGAAGGGATAAAGCTGTTCAATCCGGACAATCGAGGTGTTTTTGTCTCCGGCCGCATCGCGCGCTTCGATCAGATCATAGGCAACTTTGCCCGAACAGAGCACCAACCGCTTCACATCCGCATCGGCCGGCGCATTGGTATCGGACTTGATCCGCATAAAATGATGGTCGCCTTGAAATTCCTCTGCGCTCGACACCGCCATTTTGTGGCGCAGCAGCGACTTGGGCGTCATGATGACCAACGGTTTGCGGAAGCTGCGCAGCATCTGGCGCCGCAAAACGTGGAAATAATTGGCCGGCGTGGTGATGTTCGCGACCTGGATATTATCCTGCGCACAGAGTTGCAGAAAACGTTCCAAACGGGCGGAGCTATGCTCTGGCCCTTGGCCTTCATATCCGTGGGGCAATAGCATGACGAGACCATTGGCGCGGAGCCATTTGGCTTCGCCGCTGGCGATAAACTGATCGATCATGATCTGTGCGCCATTGGCAAAATCACCAAATTGCGCTTCCCACAAGACCAGAGTTTTCGGATCAGCACCGGCATAGCCATATTCAAATCCGAGAACACCATATTCGGACAAAGGACTATCGAGCACTTCAAACCGGCCATGCGGCACGGTGCTCAACGGGATATATTTTTCTTCGCTTTCCTGGTCGACCCAGACGGCATGGCGCTGCGAGAAGGTTCCGCGGCCGCTGTCTTGACCGGAAAGACGGACATTATAGCCCTCCGACACCAGCGATCCATAAGCTAAGGCTTCTCCGGTCGCCCAATCAAGATTTTCACCGGTTTCGAACATTTTTGCTTTGGCGTCGAGAACACGGCCTAGGGTTTTATGAATTTTATGACCATCCGGCACAGTGGTCAGCGTGCGCCCGAGACTGTCGAACAATTTGGCGTCAATCGCCGTTTCGACATTGCGGCGAGCGGTTTCAGGATCGGCAGGCGCATGCAGGCCTTGCCAACGTCCGCCAAACCAGTCGGCCTTGTCCGGCTCATAATCTGCCGCCGCCTTGAACTCGCCGTCCAAATGTTCGGCAAATTCCTTGCGTCTATTGGCACCCCAATCCGCGTCGATCACCCCTTCTTCGATCAACCGCGCTTCATAAAGCTTACTGACCTTGGGATGTTTCTTGATCGCGGCGTACATAATGGGCTGCGTAAAGCTGGGTTCGTCCCCTTCATTATGACCAAAGCGGCGATAGCACCACATGTCGATCACAATATCGCGGCCAAAACGCTGGCGAAATTCAATCGCGATTTTACAGGCGAAAGTCACCGCTTCGGGATCATCGCCATTGACGTGAAAAATCGGTGCTTGCACGCCTTTGGCAACATCGGAGGGATAAGGCGAACTGCGAGCAAATTGCGGACTGGTGGTAAATCCAATTTGATTGTTGATCACAAAATGAATGCAGCCGCCTGTATTATATCCGCGGATGCCCGAAAATCCGAGGCATTCCCAAACAATGCCCTGACCGGCAAAAGCAGCATCGCCATGGATTAATACGGGTAGGACCTGGTCATGCTTTTTCAGATCATCACGCGCCACTTGTTGCGCGCGGACCTTGCCCAAGACCACCGGATCCACCGCTTCCAGATGCGAAGGATTGGGGACCAGACTCATATGTACGCTAATGCCGTCAAATTCCCGATCGCTCGATGTTCCGAGATGATATTTCACGTCGCCGGAGCCGGCGACATCATCGGGATTGGAAGAACCGCCATGGAATTCATGGAAAATGACTTTATACGGCTTTGCCATAACATTGGCGAGAATGTTGAGCCGCCCCCGATGCGCCATGCCATATACAATGTCACGCACACCAGCAGCGCCGCCGTTTTTGATAATATTTTCGAGCGCGGGCAGCATCGATTCACCGCCATCTAGGCCGAAACGCTTGGTCCCGACATATTTTTTGCCGAGGAAATTTTCATATTCCTCGCCCTCGATCACCTTGTTCAAAATGGCCTTTTTGCCTTCCGGAGTGAAGTGGATCTCGGCGTCCTTACCTTCCATCCGATCTTGCAGAAACCGGCGTTCCTCGGTGTCTGCAATATGCATATATTCGAGACCGACAGAACCGCAATAATTGGCGCGTAAGACCGCTTCAATTTCGCGAATAGAAGCAGTTTCAAAGCCCAATACGCCGCCCAGATAAACGGGTTTGTCCAATTCATTAGCTTGGAAACCATGATATTCAGGCGTCAGATCAGCCGGCTCCTCCAGCTTGGACAAGCCCAATGGATCGAGATTGGCCCCAAGATGTCCGCGCACGCGGTACGTGCGGATCAGCATCATCGCGCGGATCGATTTTTCCGCCGCCAGCGCCACTTCAGCATCGGACATAGCCTTGCCTGATTTGGCCGCAGCCGCCTTGATCTCAACACTCATTTGCGTGGGATCGAGCGCGCTGTTTAGCTCATCGGCGTCATCAATCGGCCAATGTTTCTTTTGCCAGCTCGGGCCGTTTTCCGTTTCCGGTGAACCGTTAAATTCCTGACCTTCTAAACCCATGATCTGTTCCTTGGGGAGGGCGGCCCCCGCTTACGCGGGAGCACAGATATTCTAGACCGTTTCTTTCAGCATCGCGTCCAATGTCGTGCCAAGCTCTGACGGGCTTGGTGACACGCGAATGCCAGCCGCTTCCATCGCCGCGATCTTGTCTTCCGCGCCGCCTTGGCCGCCAGAGACAATCGCGCCCGCATGGCCCATGCGGCGGCCCGGAGGCGCTGTGAGACCAGCGATAAAGCCAACCATTGGCTTGCTACGGCCCTTCTTGGCTTCATCCGCGATAAATTGTGCGGCTTCTTCTTCCGCGCTGCCGCCAATTTCGCCGATCATGATGATCGACTTGGTGTCATCATCGGCCAGAAACAGCTCGAGCACGTCGATAAAATTGGTGCCGTTGACCGGATCACCGCCAATGCCAACCGCCGTGGTCTGGCCGAGGCCAACCGCTGTGGTCTGATGCACCGCTTCATAGGTGAGCGTCCCGGAACGCGAGACCACGCCGACGGAACCTTTTTGGAAAATACTGCCCGGCATGATGCCGATTTTGCATTCGTCAGGGGTCAAAACACCGGGGCAGTTGGGGCCAATCAAACGAGACTTGGAGCCTTGCAGCGCCCGCTTCACGCGTACCATGTCAAGCACCGGAACACCTTCGGTAATCGCAACGATCAGTTCAATCTCGGCATCAATCGCTTCGAGGATTGAGTCCGCGGCAAATGGCGGCGGCACATAAACCACGGAAGCAGTCGCGCCGGTTGCATCTTTGGCTTCGGCAACCGTGTCATAATTGGGCAGGCCGATATGGGTGGTTCCGCCTTTGCCAGGGGTTACACCCGCAACCATCTGGGTGCCATAAGCCAAAGCCTGTTCCGTATGGAATGTGCCGGTATTGCCGGTCATGCCTTGGGTTATAACTTTGGTGTTTTTGTCGATTAGGATGGACATCTTTTCGTCTCCTTAAATGGAATTATTCAGTTGAGCTTGTGATCTTTGATAAATCGCAATGATAGCTCCAAAGCCGCCAAAAAATGAAAAAATAATGCCGATGGCTAGGAAACCCAGAGCAGGCTCTTTACCCGGTGCCAAATAACGTATCTGGTCAATAAAGGGCAGCAAGCCGAAGGCTGTAAGACAAAGCGCAGTTATCGTGGGTTTCCAGCTTTCACGATAAGAACGCCTTAGCATAAGGTATGCCCACATTAGAATCAGGGCGAATGCTATGCAGGAATATGCCAGAGTAATGGTCACGCCAGACTCGGATCCAGCCCCTTACATGCTTCCAAGAGTTCCTTCACCGCATCCACCGACACGTCAAAATTCCCCTGCGCTTCTTCACTTAACTCAATCTCGATGACTTTCTCGACACCGTCTTTGCCGATGATGCACGGCACACCGACATAGAGATCATCCACGCCATATTGGCCGGTGAGATGCGCAGCGGCTGGGAGCACGCGGCGCTTATCCTTGAGATAGCTTTCCGCCATCATGATCGCAGAAGTTGCGGGTGCATAATAAGCTGAGCCATTGCCGAGCAGTCCGACAATCTCGCCGCCGCCGGAGCGGGTGCGCTGGACAATTGCGTCGATATTTTCCTGTGTGGTCCAGCCCATTTTGATAAGATCAGGGATTGGGATACCGGCGACCGTAGAATAAGCCGGCACCGGAACCATCGTATCGCCATGACCGCCGAGAACAAAGGCCGTAACATCTTCAACCGACACTTCAAACTCATCCGCAAGGAAGTGGCGGAAGCGCGCGCTGTCCAAAACGCCAGCCATGCCAACCACTTTATTATGCGGCAGACCAGAAAATTCACGCAAGGCCCAAACCATCGCGTCGAGCGGGTTGGTGATACAAATAACAAACGCATCCGGCGCATGGGCCTTGATGCCGTCGCCAACCGCTTTCATCACTTTCAGGTTGATGCCGAGCAAGTCATCGCGGCTCATGCCGGGCTTGCGCGGCACGCCAGCGGTCACGATGATAACATCAGCGCCCGCAATATCGGCATAATCATTTGTGCCTTTGAGATTGCTGTCAAACCCGTCAACTGGCGCGGCCTGGCTGAGATCGAGCGCTTTACCAGCGGGCATGCCCTCGGCAATATCGAAAAGGACGACATCGCCCATTTCCTTGGAAGCAGCGAGATGGGCAAGCGTGCCACCAATCATGCCAGCGCCGATCAGCGCGATTTTGTTACGGGCCATGGGAAAAATTCTCCTGAAATCAGAGTCGTAAATAGATATTGGCTTGGGTTAGGCTTATCCACAGGCAATTTCAACCGCAGAAAGCACCAATTTACAGGCTTTCTTTGCAAATGGTTTGCAATAGCATTTAAGCGATGAGCAGATGAGGGAAAAGCGAATTAAAAATGCCGTTCTGCTAGCACGACGCTCATCCAAAGCGCTTTCCTACATCGGCCAGCTTGTGATAAATTGCGGTCTGCCTTTTACCCTTTTTGTGAACAGGAACCGCGCCTATGGTCTGCACCCTTTTGCCTTTGCCAAAAAACTGAAAAGCGTCGCGGCAATTGGCTGTGATTTGTGTGAACTTTGGGCCGCGTTGTCAGTGCGAGAATACAAAACGCCATTGCCAATTTGTGCTCCGCACTTGATGCGGAGCCTAGGATGGCTGTCCCGCCCGTCTACTCTGGGCTCCGCATCAAGTGCGGAGCACGGCGGTGGAGAGGAGGAAAAAGACCCTGTGATGTGTGTGAACTTTGACCGAACCAGCCCGCTCCAGATCCGCACCACAGGACCCTGTTCACATTGTCAACTTCGCCCCATGCCCAACCATCTTTTGCTTTGCCAAGACCGGCACCGCACGCCATGATGGTAAAAAAAGAAAATCAGGAGAGAATAGACCGATGCTAAGCCAAGGTGATGATTATCCGCTGCATCAAACGCCGGAACCAATGGCGGTTTCTGGGGATAACCGCAATTTCTACGACCGCTATTTCTTCAACGGCTATAGCGCAGATGGCAGCATTTTCTTCGCCGCTGCCTTGGGCATCTATCCGCAGCTCGATATCATGGATGCCGCCTTTTGCGTGTCTATCGACGGCCAGCAGCATAATATCCGCGCTTCCAAACGCATGGGAAGCGAGCGACTGGATCTCTGCGTCGGTCCGATCAGCATAGAGATTATCGAACCGCTCAAAGAGCTGCGCTTGATTGTCTCAGGCAATGACAGCCCGATCACCGCCGATATCCGTTTCACCGCGCGCCATAGTCCGATTGAGGAACCGCGCTTCATTCGCCGCGAAGGTCCGCGCATGGTGATGGATTATACCCGCCTGACACAAAATGGGGGCTGGTCCGGGACATTGCATGTCGGCGATGAGGAGATAACGCTCTCGCCCGAAACCCATCGCGGCACGCGGGATCGCAGTTGGGGCATAAGGCCGGTTGGCGCAGCGGAATCGCAGCCTCCGCCAGCAGGCGCCTTGCCGCAATTTTGGTGGCTGTGGACACCGCTTAACTTCGATCAACATGCCTGTTTCTTTCACAGCAATGATGATGGCGAAGGCCTGCCTTGGAATCGCCGCGGCGTGGTTGATGCCATAGAAGATGCGCGTGCGGAATTTGAGCCGGCCAGCTTTGATCTCAGCTATCATAGCGGCACGCGGCGCGTGAAGCAGTTGGCGCTGGAGACCGCAGAGGGCAAATTGTCGATCACACCGCGCACAGGAGACGCCACACGCACTTTCTATATGTCCGGCTTGGGTTATATGCATCCGGAATGGGGACACGGCATGGATCATGGGCCGCTGGAAACCGCCTATGATGTGATCGATCTGACCGATGTGCCTGACAATGACATGCTCTATATCCATATTCAGGCGCTCAGCGATGCGGTGCTGACCAGCGGCAGCGACCGCCATGACGGGATGGGGATTGTCGAGCAGCTATTTGTCGGACCGCATAAAACCAGCGGCCTCACCAGCCTGATGGACGGCGCGCCATGAGCACGGAACTCCCACTCCGCCCGGAAGAATTTGATCCACGCTGGGTCGAGAATGTATTCGGGGCGCCGTCAGAATCGCTCCTGTCGATGACCCACAAGCCGGTGGGTACCGGGCAAGTATGCGACAGTTTCCGATTTACATGCGACTGGCAAGACGAGAGCTATCCCGCCAGCTTTATTGCCAAATGCCCAAGCGCCGATCCGATCAGTCGGGGCGCCGCCGCAATTTTCCATCTCTATGATATGGAGATAGGTTGGTACCGCGATGTTGCTGGCAGATCCGGTGTCGGTTGCCCGAAATGCTATCACGCGGCCATTGGTGAGGATGAAACGCAGTTTGTCCTGATGCTGGAAGATATGGCGCCGGCGGAGCAAGGCGATCAATTGGCCGGCGCAACGCTTGTCCAAGTGGAAACGACGCTGCGAGAGGCTGCAGGCCTCCACAGCTTCAGGCCAGATGGCGGTTTTGAGACATTCACTTGGCTGCATCACGCCGCCGATAATGTTGCGTTTACCCAGCAGACGTTGACCAATGGCTATCCCGTTTTCAAAGAGCGTTTTGCCAAACTCCTGTCACCTGAAATACTGGATATCGGTCAACAGCTTGTGGACCGATTTGAATCCTATATCGGGCACGAACCGCAAGAGCAAACCATCACCCATGGAGATATGCGACTGGATAATATTCTCTTCCATGAAGATGGGCAATTGGCAGCCTTAGTGGATTGGCAGACCTGCTCCTTCGGCAATCCCGCCAATGATGTGGCTTATATGATCGGCACCAGCTTTGCCGACCCTGCAATCCGATGCGCCGAAGAAAAACGCCTCGTCCAATATTATTTGGGCCAGCGCGACAATGGCCCAGATTTTGACCCGTTTTGGCAAGAATATCGCCGCCATGCTTTTTCCGGCTTTATCATGGCCATCAACGCGTCCTTGCATGTTGAGCAAACGGATCGCGGCGACCGGATGTTCGCGGCAATGGCGGAGCGACCGGCGCAGATGGCGCTTGATCTGGACAGTTTGAGCCTTCTCTAGATCACAGCGCTTCACCTGTGCCATGGCCGAGAGCAAGATAGTCATCCGACTGCATCTCGACCAGCCGGGACGCGGTGCGGACAAATTCAAATGACCCGTCGCCTTCGGGATAGAGCGCATCAGGCTCGGCATCGGCACTGGCGAGCAGCTTGACGCGATATTCGTAAAGCGCGTCGATGAGAGTCACAAAGCGCGCTGCTTCGTTGCGATTTTCTTTGGAAAGAACAGGAATACCAACGATGATGACACTGTGAAAATGGCGCGCGATGGCAAGATAATCCGGCGCCCCGCGTGCCTCGCCGCAAAGCCGCTTGAAGGAAAAAACGCCAACGCCTTTCAAGGCCTTGGGCACGCGGATCGACCGGGCACCTTGTACTTGCAATTCTTCCGAAGGAACATGCGCGCGGTCTTCCGGTGGATAGTCCGTAAGGCGGAAAAAGGCTTTGCTCAATGCCGCGGTCGCTGCATCACCATTGGGCACATGCCACAAATCGACACCGCCCAATCGCTCGCGGCGATAATCAGTGGGTCCATTAAGCGAAATCACATCCAGCTGATTTTCCAGCAAAGCTATGAATGGAAGGAAATGTTCACGGTTCAACCCATCTTTATACAGATCAACCGGCGGCCGATTAGAAGTAGCAATTAGCGTGACCCCGGCTTCGACCAGGCCAGTGAACAAGCGCGACATGATCATTGCATCGGCGCTATTATTCACCACCATTTCATCAAAGGCGAGAAAGCGGGCTTCGCTGGCAAGCGTTTCGACAACCGGAAGGATAGGATCACCTTGCTCCTTCTTGCGCTCTTCATTCAACCGCGCATGAACATCGAGCATAAATTCATGAAAATGCGCCCGTTTCTTGCGATGAATCTGAAGGCTGTCGTAAAATAAATCCATCAGCATCGATTTGCCGCGACCAACGCCGCCCCACATATAAATACCGCGCGGTGCTGTCGGCTTTTTTGAAAACATACGCCACAACACGCTGCCGCGCGGCGGCACCGCTTCCAATTCTTCTTGCAATTGCGCGAGCCGTTTGGCGCAAATCTCTTGGTCTGAATCTGGTTTCAGCTCACCATTGGCGATCAGCGCCTGATAGCGGGCGTAAAATTCCGTCATTGGGATGATGGTGATTGGGAGGCGGTTTTTTGCGGCGGTGCCTTCTTCACAATCGCGGTGTAAGAGGCCATATTTTCTCGATCATCACCCTGCACAACAAGCCCACGCAGAAAGAGAAAGCGTCCCGTTTCTCGGGCTATTTCTACTTGTGCTTCCAGGGGTTCATACAAGCGTGCGGCGCCGATAAAATGGGTCTGCAATTCCAAGGTGACCGCAAAGCCAGAAGGCCCAATTTCCAAAACCCGCATCGCCGCAAATAGGGCACAATCGATGAAACCCATCATTGTACCACCATGCACCACATCACCAAGATTGCGATGTTGGCGTTCGGGGAACATTCGAATGCGCGCGATATTATCGCTCATGCCATCGCCGCCGCGTCGCATGATCATCGGACCCAGAAAACTATTATAACATTCCGGATCGCGCAATTGCCAATGGAACCAACCGGGATGTTCGGGATCCGGATCGCTGGTGAAAAATTCTGGTTCGACCTCAGCCATCAGCGTGTTGCCGACCGGTTAGCATGGACCAATATCAAACCTCGCGTGCGGCCGTCATTTTCTTGATTTCGGCGATCGCTTTTGCAGGCGACAAGCCTTTCGGGCAGGCATTTGCGCAATTCATAATCGTATGGCAGCGATACAACCGGAACGGGTCTTCCAATTCATCGAGGCGCTCACCAGTCATTTCATCTCGGCTATCCGCTAGCCAGCGATAGGCTTGCAACAAAATGGCCGGTCCGAGGAACTTGTCGGAATTCCACCAATAGCTGGGACAGCTCGTCTGACAACAGGCGCATAAAATGCACTCATATAGCCCATCGAGCTTGGCTCGATCTTCAGGAGATTGCAGCCGCTCTTTGCCTGATGGAGTGGGTGTCACCGTTTTCAACCACGGTTGAATCGAAGCATATTGCGCATAGAAATGCGTAAAATCGGGGACCAGATCCTTGATAACTTCCATATGAGGCAGCGGGGTGATCTTCACTTGCTTGCCGCAATCTTCAATCGCGGTGGTACAGGCCAAGCCATTTTTCCCATCGATGTTCATCGCACAAGATCCGCAAATGCCTTCCCGGCAAGAGCGGCGAAAGGTCAAAGTGGAATCCTGTTCGCTTTTCATCTTGATGAGCGCGTCCAAAACCATCGGACCGCAGTCATCCGTATCAATTTTAAACGTATCATAACGTGGGTTTTCACCGCTGTCCGGATCATAGCGATAGACTTTAAAAGCGCGCGATTTACCAGCGCTAAGCGCCTCATGCACTTCTCCGGTTTTCCGGATTTTGCTATTTTTGGGAAGCGTGAATGTTGCCATCGAAAATCTCTTGTCTTGGCGAAATAATAGGTGTCGCAGGAAAAATCATGTGATGACAGCGGATATACCCAATTTTCTGTCAAATTCAATGCCTGAAATCACGGGTGAAAAGCGTTAAACCCAAGAAAACTAAAGGAACTTGTCGCGCTGATAATTTTGATAACCACAGTTAAACAAGCAAAATGGGTCATTCTGCCTCTTTTTCGATTCTAAAATGCCCTATTTGACTTTTATCTCCAGACGTTCGCGGGTAACTCGAAACTGAAAAGCAATTTCGTCCAACAATATGACAGGAACAGACTTTATGCGGACCGAAAACGGTGTGAATCTTTTGCTGCACGGCGAGAATGACACGCTGATATGGGGCATGAGCAATGCCGAACGGGTAAGGCGGCTCGCGAACAAATTGGAAGGTCGGGTCGCCGGCGAGATCTGGACCAACCTATCTTTTGTTTTTGATCCCCAATGGATGATTTATATTCAAGACAATCCCAGCCATGTTCTGACCCGCGATGGAACCCCGGTCTTGGCCCATATTCTGCGCGAAGGTGACGCGGATATTCTGGCATCTGGTCAAATACCTGATGGCCTTGTGGCGATTGAATATTCCGACAATCCGCGCATTCACAATCACGCCTTGCGCAAGTTGGACACGCCCTTTGTCCGTGCGCTGACATCACAAACCGTCAAAGATATTGAACGGTTGAGCTATTTCGGAGCCTATAAAGGCGTCACTGATATTCTAACCAAATATCTATGGCCTGAACTCGCTTTGATTTTAACCCGCTATGCCGCGCGCATTGGCATGACCCCCAATATGGTAACCGGTATTGGTGCCATTGGGTGCATCGCGGCTACTTTTCTCTTTTACTATGGTTATTTTTGGACCGGTATGGCCGCCGGTTTTGTCTTCATGGTCCTCGATACGGTTGATGGAAAATTGGCGCGTTGCACCATCACCTCTTCCTTTTGGGGCAATATATTTGATCATGGTCTGGACTTAATCCATCCTCCGTTTTGGTGGATTGCCTGGGCGTTCGGCCTCACGGCGGTTGGACTGGCATTGCCGGAAGATCAACTGCGGCTGGCGTTGATCGTCATCCTCGGCGGCTATGTTTTGCAGCGGATTATCGAAGGTCTGTTCATTCGCGCCTTTGACCAACATATTCATGTTTGGCGGCCGATTGACTCCTGGTTTCGATTGATCACCGCGCGGCGCAATCCCAACATGATTCTGCTGTTTGTCTCGATGATTTTTGGCCGACCCGATATCGGCCTCTTGGCGGTGGCCTGGTGGACATTAATATCGCTCGCTGTACATATGGTGCAAATATTACAAGCCTGGATGGTGCAATGGCGTGGCGGAAAAATCATCTCCTGGCTCGAACAAGATCAAGGATGAACAGATGATCAATCAGACCATTGAAAAATTCGGCTATCCGGCAAGCTTGATCAAAGAATATGACAATTGGGTCGTCTTGCTGCGACCGGCACAGATAACATTGGGTTCACTAATTGTTGCTGCCAAGTCTAATGCCGAAGATTTCGGAGCACTTTCCAGCGATGACTTTGCTGAATTGAAAACCGTCACGACCGATGTCGCAACCGCTTTGAAGCAATTGGTTTCGCATCAAAAGCTCAATTGGCTGATGTTGATGATGGTTGATCCCCATGTGCATTTTCATCTCTTGCCGCGCTATGATGGCGCGCGCGAATGGATGGGACAAAAATTCGAAGATACGGCCTGGCCTGGCCCTCCGTCTTTAGGGGATGCCAAGAAACTGACCGATGATCAGATTGCAGATATGGCCGCTTGGTTGCAATCCAGCTTTCCGGCTTAGCCGGACGCGGATTTCCATTTTGCCGTTAACGCGGCAGCGGTTTCGACATCATTCAGAAAATCGACTTCTGCCCAATCCGACCCCGCAATGGAAACCGTGCCCACTTTTTCACTCGGCGCCAGCGCATCAATTATCTTGAGATACCAGTTTTCAACACCAGCCGGTGTTCGCATAATCTCGCGGACTTTTTCGCGGAACAATCCGCCGCCTTCGCCGCGAAATGCCAGGAACCCGATCGACTCGGCATCGCTTTCTTCCGCTGTTAATGTCTTCCCGATAGCGGTTAAACGATCCCCGTCGAGCGATACTTTCATATCATCGCTGTCATAGTGATCCTTAATATCAACAGTGACCGTGATCGGCCAATTTTCGGTATTTTGTGCGGTAGCAATAATGTCAGAAGAGATGAGCGTATCACCGTTGAGAATCATGAAATCGCCCTGCATGATATCGCGGACAATCCAACAGCTACCCAAATTGTCAGCGACCTTGAAAAATGGATTGAAATGGACGGTAATATTGAGGCCGGCTTGCCGCAAATGGTCCAATTCGGTTTCGACCATATCGGTCATAAACCCAGTCACAACATGAAATTCGCTCACGCCGCCTGCCGCCAGCATCTCGATTTGCCAACGGATCAAACTTTTGTCGGAAAAATCAATCAGGCATTTGGGTCGCTCCGCGGTGAGCGGCAGGAGACGAGATCCTTGACCGGCACTGAGGATGATTACTTTATCGATCATGTTGGCAATTGCTCTTTATCGGGATAGGAACACTGAGGGGGATACTTAGAACGATGGCCAGCAAAGCTCAATCCTGTAACATCGGCTTACAGCATCATATCCAACTATAGGCTTGATCATGGCTGAGGAGATGGCAATTACACCGGACGATTCTAGCGGCGAGAAAACCGGCATTCGCCGTATCATTGCCAATACCGGTTGGTTGCTGGGTGGCAAAGGCTTTGGCGGCATTCTCAGTCTCTTCTATCTTGCCATATTGACGCGAACGCTCGGCGTGGCGGGTTTTGGCCAATTTGCCCTGATCACCGGCACGGCCCAGGCGATCGCTTTGATTGTCACCTTTCAGACCTGGCAGGTGGTCATCCGATATGGCGCGCGGTACATAAAAGGCGATGAAAATCGCATCAGATTTGGCCGGCTGGTCGGCCTGTGCACTTTGCTCGATATTGCCGGTGCATTGGCGGGTTGTGCGCTTGCTTATTTCGCAGTGGGCTGGCTCGCGCCTTATTTTGGTTGGGATCAGCAATTGGCTGAAAATGCCTTGCTCTTTGCCCTGGTCATGCTCTTGTCGATCAAGTCAACGCCAACCGGAATTTTACGGGTCGAAAATCGCTTTGATCTCGCCGCCTATGCCGAAGCCATCATTCCTTTAGTCCGGCTGCTTGGCACATTATTTGTTTGGCTAACCGATCCAACGCTGGTCAATTTTCTCATCGTCTGGGCCTTATCCGAAGTCATCCATGCGATTGGCTACTGGCTTTTTGCTGCGTGGCAAAGCCGCGATATCATGGGTCCAAAAAATCTCGGCCGCGCCGGTCAATCGGTTCGCGAAAATCAAGGCATTGGCGAATTTTTGCTGATCTCCAATCTCGGCTCGACATTTGCCGGATTGTCGCAAAATATCGCTCTGCTGATTGTCGGTTATTTTGTCGGCCCAACGGCGGCTGGCTTGTATCGTCTGGCCAGTCAGCTGAGCGTTGCGATGACGAAAATATCAGTATTGCTTTCCCGTGCAATTTTTGCGGAAGTCAATCTGGTGCGCGCCCATCAAGGGGCAGAAGCCATGCGTCTCTTGTTTCGCAAAGCGAGCCGGATGCTCTTCATCACCGGCGGAACCGTCATTCTAATTGTTTTGGTCATTGGTAAGCCCGCTTTATTCTATATGTCTGGGCCGGAATTTCTTCCCGCCTATCCATTGCTCGTCTTGCTGGCCGCGGCCGCATCAATCGACTTGGCAGGCGCCATATATGAACCCACGCTTCTTTCCGGGACGGGTGCGCGCACGGCTTTAAAACTGCAAGCTGGCATTGCGGCCCTGTTTGTCGTGATGCTGATGATCGGCTTGCAATTTTATGGAGCCGTTGGAGCAGCAGCGGCCATGGTGCTCGCCGCTATTGTGCGTTTATTTCTTTTCGGTATCGCCGCGCGTCGCAGCCTTGCTCACGGCTGACCCGCCGCACTTGCGCGCCCGGCGAGTATTTCTTCCACGAGCAATAAATCGCTTTCTTTGTCGACATCAATACAGGCTTCCGCTTGCGACATTTGGGCAATTTTGATGTTGAGACTCAATTTTTTGCCAATGCGTGCTGCCAATTGATCGATATTCAGCCATCGGATGATCGCCAAAAACAACAACCAAGGTCCAAAAATCGTTAAGAGCTTCCACCCTTTTTTACGATCTTGTTCAACTTGTGCCCAATAGTGTAAAATTTGCCGGGCCTTGGGGGAACCGAAATAGAATAGATTGGCCCCGCTAAACTGACCGCCGCGCAATTTCAGCCATGTCCGCTGAGAATGCGAAAAACGGTGCAAAAGCACCGGTTTTGCAACAACGGCAATGGCGATATCGGTTCCGGCGGCCTTGGCTAGAAATTCGTCAATTATAGCTTGCTCCAACAGCACATTATCAGCTGTCGTTATCAGGACCGGATATTCTATTGCTTGCGACCCAAGCAATGTGTCCAATGAGGTCGCAATGGTTGTTTGGCTGATATGCGTGGACACCTGAGGGTTATCCACCAGTTTTTGGGTTTGATCATGATCCCAAAAAGGCGCGAAATCTTGCGCCAGCAAATGGATTTTCCCAATTTTTTCATGCGCCATCAGGGCTTTGATTACGCGGCTCACCATCGCCTGTCCGGCGACTGGAATCAGGGCTTTGACCGGTATTTTTCGGCTCTGCGCCATGGGATCGCCCCCAGGTCGATTGCCGGCGAGAATGATGGCGGATACGCTCCCCGCGCTCATGGCCGGCTTTCGAAAAACGCAATCATATCGTCCAAGACAGGCCCTTTGCTGCGAAACGGTTTGGCAAGCGCCATCATGATCTCGATATGGTCCATATCGGGATATTCCTTATATTCAGCCTCGCCGCCAAGTTCGAGGATTTTATCTCTCAATTTGCGGCTGTTGCGGGGCTTCACTTGCTCGTCGTCTACACCGGTGGAAAGCCATAATGGCGGTGCATTTGCCCGCGCAAAATTTATCGGTTGGGTCATTTTTGGATCATGATAGGATCCGAAGCTATTCTGAGTTGTTTCTGTTCCAAACGGATAAAAATCATAAGGCCCGGCGAGCGCGGCAACCCCTTTGATCAAGTCAGGACTTTTCCCCATACGCCCGAGCCACTGCCGATCAAGCGCGAGCATCATCACATTATAAGCACCTGCTGACTGGCCGGACAGGAATATCCGTTCCGGATCACCACCCCATTGTGCAATATTGTCATGCACCCACGAGACAGCCTTGGCGCTATCTTCTAGAAAGTCCGGAAATTGGACGGCGGGATAAAGCCGATAATCGGCCAATACCACCATATAGCCGCGATGCGCCAATGCGCGCCCGGCAAAACCATATTGATCTTTTGATCCATCTCGCCATCCGCCGCCATAAATAAAAATGACCACGGGCAAGGAGTCGGCCGCTACATCGGTCGGTGCCCAGATGTTGAGTCCCAAACCCAGTTCTGGATCATAAATCTGGTTTTCAACCAAAAGCTTGGCATTATTGTCGCCGGGAATGATGTTATTCGCCATATCCAGTTGCCGGGGCCCCGGTTGCGAGAAAAACCAATAGGCAAATCCCGCTACCGCCAGCGTTATGATGCCGAATGTGACCAGCCATTTCATCAGACGAACCCTTCTTTTTCAGCGTCTTGCCTAGATCCGCCTTAAACAGCGACACCGTTGCTGGCAATGGCGGGCCGCTTTACCAACAAAAAAGGCGACCAACTGGCCGCCTTTTTAAGAGATGATAAAATTGGGCTTTAGCGTTTAGAGAACTGGAAGCTCTTACGCGCTTTTGCCTTACCATATTTCTTACGTTCCACTTTCCGACTGTCGCGGGTCAAGAAACCTGCCGCTTTAACCGTCGAGCGCAAACTTGGCTCATATTTCGTCAGCGCCTGCGAAATACCATGTTTCACGGCACCAGCCTGGCCAGATAGACCTCCGCCTTTGACCGTGACGTCAACATCATATTGTCCTTCACGCTCAGTAATGGCGAAAACTTGGTTAAGCACCAAACGCAATGTTGGTCGTGCAAAATAGGTTTCCTGATCGCGGCCATTGACCGTAATCTTGCCTTTGCCGGGTTTTAGCCAGACGCGAGCAACCGCATCTTTCCGTCTGCCGGTCGCATAAGCACGGCCATATTGATCCAATTCCTGTTCGCGCAAAGGTGCCGTCGATACAGGCGGTTCGGAAGCTTCAACAACGCCCTCTTCTGCTGGAGCAGCAGGAGCTGCCACAACCGCATCACCGGCAATGTCTTTCAGATCAGCGAGGTCGGTTTTTACACCTTCTTTATTATCAGTCGCCATTATGTGCTCACCTTATTCTTACGATTCATGGAAGCCACATCGAGCGGCTGTGGGTCTTGACCGGCATAAGGATGCTCGGTGCCGTTAAACAGGTGCAATGCACGCATTTGCGCAAAACCAAGCGGGCCTTTTGGAATCATGCGCTCAACCGCTTTTTCCAACACGCGCTCTGGAAATTGACCTTCCAGCACTTTTTCCGCTGTGCGTTCTTTCAAACCACCCGGATAACCGGTGTGCTTATAATAGATTTTTTGCTTGGTTTTATTGCCGGTGAATTTCACCTTATCAGCGTTAATCACAATTACATGATCGCCACAATCGACATGCGGCGTATAGCTGGGCTTATGTTTGCCGCGCAAAATATTGGCAATGATTGTCGCAACACGGCCGACAACCAAATTTTCGGCATCAATAATATGCCATTTTTTTTCAACGTCTGCGGGCTTAACCGACTGCGTCTGCTTGCTGATAGCCTTCATGGGCTTGAGCTCCCTTTGGAGATAAAACGAATCAATATCATAAAAGCCGAGCATAAGCCCGGCCTTGGAGCGCGCCTATTGAGGATATTTCCTGGCTATGTCAAGCAAAGCGCGGCTTTTGTAGAGGGTATAATAATACCACTAGGATTTCTCGAGCTGATCGGACAGCCATTTTGCATAAGTCGGATCGCAATTATCGGCCGACCAACTGATTATCGCCGGTGCATCGAAACTGTGGAGCGCTTTCAAACGCTGCATCGCAATCGCCGCACAGCCACGGCTGGTTTTAAACAATACGGGAAATTCTTCTTCTTCGCAAAACTTACCCTCCCAAACAAATTGGGACAAAGCCGGCGCGAAATGATTGGCGCAGGCCACCTGTTTTTCGGTGATTAATATTTTCGCGACTTTACGCGCCTCGGCCTTTGAACCAAAGAGCGTGTATATTAAGACCGGCTGATCGGTCATTCCAACGCTGCCTCGCTGTTATCGCGGCCCAGTATATGCACGCCCCAAGCGGTCGCGGCCACAACCAGAGCCCCGACGGCTTGGTGCAATATCGCCAGATGAATGTTCATTCCGGTTAGAACTGTGGCAATGCCCAGGAGAATCTGGACACCAAAGGCACTATGAATGGCGACAGAAGCAAGGCGGGATTGCGCGCGTATTTTGCGGGCTAAGATGATGAGAAACGCTACCGTCACCCAGGCCCACCAGCGATGAATAAAATGAGTGAGATAAGGGTCATTATGAATGGCCGCCCAGCTGCCACGCGCAAAATCAATGCCCTCAGGTATCAGTTTGTCATTCATCAACGGCCAACTGTTAGACACATAGCCCGCATTGAGACCTGCGACATAGGCTCCGAACAATAGTTGGATGAACAATATCACTGCAACAGCGAGGCCCAAATTCGTTACGCGTGCTGGACGCGCGCGCTGCGCGCCTAATCTGTGTAAATCCAGGGCCGTCCAAATCAGACAGGCCAGAATGAACAGCGCCATTAACAAATGAGTCGCCAGCCGAAAATGGCTGACATCGGTACGCTCGGACAAGCCAGAGCTGACCATCCACCAACCAATAAAGCCTTGCAATCCGCCGAGAAAAAGCAAGCCGGTCAACCGCCAGCCATAGCCTTTGGGAATAGCCTTTTTCGCGGCAAAATAGAAGAACGGCAGAGCAAAGGCCAATCCGATAATCCGGCCGAGTAAACGGTGAATCCATTCCCAGAAATAGATAAATTTGAAATCCTGCAAAGTCATACCGGCAGGGCCGTTAATTTCGATATATTCTGGGATCTGCTTGTATTTTTCAAATTCTAAAAGCCAGTCTGCTTCACTTAATGGCGGCAGTGCTCCCATAATCGGTTTCCACTCGGTTATCGAAAGGCCCGATTCGGTCAAGCGAGTAACGCCGCCTACGATCACCATGATGAACACCAGAAATGCTACGAAAAGCAGCCATTTGACCAATGCCGTAATCGGGCTTGTTGATCGGATGCCGTCGGCATCGAAAGGGGGAGAAAAACTGCTCATAGCGCGCTATGTGATAAGAAAGAGCAACGCTGGCAAGAGCCCGCTCTCCAAATTTGCTGATTCAGCATAAATGATATGTTGTAACTTAACACTCTTGCGCCTATATTTTGCGAAACACTCAAACAAATTGGATAGCTGAGTCGTGTTTACGACGTCGAACCTTTGGAATAAAGACGGCCTTTTGGGCAAGGATGGTTTTTGGGACCGGATCGCGGTAATCGTATCCGGCCTTTGTCTTGTCCATTGCATATCGACAATGATGTTGGTTGCGCTGCTGTCCACCGCTGCTGGTGCTTTATTTGATCCAATTGTTCATGAAATCGGCATTGGCGTCGCCATTGCGCTTGGCCTTTTCACTTTAGGGCGCGGTGTCTTGGACCATGGCTTTATCATGCCTGCGGCCGTTGGTGGCCTGGGTCTGGGTATTATGGCCGGGGCGATTACCATCGGTCATCAGGGCGATCATGGCGGAACAGAAATACTCTTCACCATGGTTGGAGTTGGCATTTTGGCTCTGGGCCATGATCTCAACTATCGCGCTACCCATTAAGCGCTTGATTGCGCGATGACAGGCGTTCAAAATATGCCTGCTCTTGCCCCCTGAGCCAAAACACCCTAAATCACGGTCATGGGAAAACATGATCATCACGAACATCATGGCGAGTCTCTCGCCGATGCTGCACGGCACAATCTCGAAGCAGCCGGTGAAAAATGGACAGACACGCGCGCTGCAATTTTTGAAGCCTTAGCGGGCTTTTCGCGGCCAGCATCCGCCTATGATATTGCCGAACTGGTTTCCACTGCGCGCGGAAAACGGGTTGCACCGAACAGCGTTTATCGGATTCTCGATCTTTTCGTCGCAAAAAATCTGGCCATGCGAGTGGAAAGCGCCAATGCTTATCTTGCCAACAGCCATCCGGGCTGTGAACATGATTGCATGTTCCTGGTGTGTGATACGTGCGGCGAAGCAACCCATATTGATGATGACGCCCTGTCCGTCAAAGTGCGCGGTGTTGCGCACGAACAGGGGTTTAATTCGATCCGGCCGGTTATCGAGGTTCGTGGCATTTGTCAGAAATGCAGCTAGGCATAGCTTCAGGTCAGCCTCTATTCAGGGTTTTGCTGCTCTTTGCATAAGATAGACATTCGACATTAGCGGCCACTGCCGCTAAAGCTGTGACCAAACACGGAGTAAATATGCCAGGTCCCAAAACACCGCTGCTGGACGACGTATCACTTCCAGCGGATCTGAGAAAATTGCAACCCGATCAATTGCAGCAATTTGCTGATGAACTGCGCAGCGAAGTGATTGACGCCGTATCTGTTACCGGCGGTCATCTGGGTGCCGGCTTGGGTGTCGTCGAACTGACAACCGCTATTCACTATGTCTTTAACACGCCGGAAGATCGGCTGATTTGGGATGTTGGACACCAATGCTATCCGCATAAGATTATCACTGGACGCCGCGATCGGATCCGAACCCTGCGCCAAGGCGATGGCTTATCCGGGTTCACCAAACGCAGTGAAAGCGAATATGACCCCTTTGGTGCAGCGCATAGCTCGACCTCAATCAGCGCTGCCGTCGGCTTTGCCGTGGCCAATAAAATTGCAGGCAAACCCGGCCGCGGCATTGCAGTGATCGGGGACGGCGCGATGAGCGCTGGCATGGCCTATGAAGCTATGAACAATGCCCAAGCGGCAGGCAATCGTCTGGTTGTTATCTTAAATGATAATGACATGTCGATCGCCCCACCGGTTGGCGGATTATCTGCTTATCTTGCGCGACTGGTTTCCTCCAGCGAATATCTTGGCATCCGCAAATTTGCTAGCAAGATGACCGCAAAATTGTCCCGCCGGGTTCATAAGGCCACCGCTAAAGCTGAAGAATATGCCCGCGGCATGGCGATGGGCGGCACCTTATTTGAAGAATTGGGCTTCTATTATGTCGGCCCGATTGACGGTCACAATATGGATCAGCTGATCCCGGTATTGGAAAATGTCCGGGACAATGCCGAAGGCCCGGTGTTGATTCATTGTGTCACGGAAAAAGGCAAAGGCTATAAATTTGCTGAAGAAGCAGCGGATAAATATCACGGAGTCGCAAAATTTGATGTGGTTTCCGGCAAACAGGACAAGGGCCCGGGTGGCGGTCCGCCAGCCTATCAAAATGTTTTTGGCGAAACATTGGCCAAAATCGCGGATACGGATCCGCGCATTTGCGCCATTACCGCCGCCATGCCCTCCGGCACCGGTGTCGACAAATTTGCAACTGCCCATCCCGACCGCGCATTTGACGTCGGCATTGCCGAACAGCATGGCGTAACCTTTGCAGCCGGCCTCGCCGCTCAGGGTATGCGCCCCTTTGCAGCCATTTATTCGACCTTCCTGCAACGCGCCTATGACCAAGTTGTGCACGATGTTGCCATTCAAAATCTTCCGGTCCGCTTTGCCATTGATCGCGCGGGATTGGTCGGAGCGGATGGCAGTACCCATGCCGGCAGCTTTGACATTGCCTATCTGGCGACTTTGCCCAATATGGTGGTGATGGCCGCCGCCGATGAGGCCGAGCTCGCGCACATGACCTATACCGCCGCGCAATATGACGATGGACCGATTGCGTTCCGCTATCCGCGCGGCAATGGCACCGGTGTTGCGATACCCGAAACACTCGAAAGACTGGAAATTGGCAAAGGCCGGATTGTCCGCGAAGGCAGCAAAGTCGCTATACTTTCGCTCGGTGCACGGCTCGGTGAAGCTATGAAAGCAGCAGAGCGGCTTGATGCCAAAGGCCTCAGCACCACGGTTGCGGATTTGCGTTTTGCCAAACCGCTGGATGAAGAATTAATCCGCAAACTGCTCACCACGCATGAGGTTGCGGTAACGGTTGAAGAAGCGGCAGTGGGCGGTCTCGGCGCCCATGTCCTCACGCTCGCATCAGACAGCGGATGGACTGATGCCGGATTGAAAATTCGTACGATGCGCTTGCCGGATAGATTTCAAGAGCAAAATAAACCGGAAGTTCAATATGCTGAAGCCGGCCTTGATGCAGACGGTATCGTCGATACAGTTCTCAAAGCCTTGCGCCACAACAGCACCAATATTGAAACAGAAACCGGAGCGCGGGCCTGATCAAACGGGGCAATTGCTGTTAAAATTTGAGCTGGAATCGCACCGCACCGCCAAAATCATCGTTTAGCGCTTCAAAATGACCGGGTTCTTGCCGCCAAAATAAATTGGTGTTGAGATAACCGCCCCATAGCGGCGTTGCATAAGCCAATTCACTGACCAATTCCCGACCTTGCGGAGCCAGGTTTAATTGCCGTTGACCAAATTCGGCTTGCAGGCTTTGATAGCTATAATTGACGGGCAAGTGCAAATTGAGGCCGCCGGATGAAACGCGTAGTGGCTGCGCAAAGCGAAAGGCAATTTGATCGGAGTCACTAAACAATTGGGATTTGCTGATATCAGCAGAGAAACTTGAACTCTGCAAAGTCCCGCCAGTCACTAAGCCCGACCGGGCCACTTGCGTCCAGCCTTGGCGCCAACTCGCACCAGCGCGCCAGCCGCCACCCATGTCATAGCTGGCACGGCCATCCACAAACCAGCTTTGCGCGCCGCTCGCTCCGATAGTGTCGATAAATTGCGCGCCCAAAATGCTATTGTCTTCATTCAGCCAATTGGCCGCAAGACTGAAGGAGGCAGGGCCAATATGGCGATCGAGCGCGACCCCCAGTCCGCTAAAGCGATAGTCTTCCCGTTCCGCACCAGATAATTGGTCAACTTGGTCAGCCAGAGTTTGGGCGCGGGCCACGCCGGCTTCCGCGCTGGCAGTCAATCCAAATCCCGCTATTTCGCGCCGTACGGCCAATGCGCTTTTGACTTGGCCGGCAAAACCGCGTTCGCTGCGCGGGCTCGGTGCAACCAAAAAGGCCGGTTCGCGCGCGCCTTGCATTTGGGCAACCAAACCGCTGACACCGCGCCGAAAGCCAAAGGCGACTTTAGTTTCAGGTGAAATTTGGGTCATGACCGAAGCGGCCAACATTCGCGCCCGCCGGGCACTGGCATCGGACAATGTCAAATTATCGCGGCCAACAATGCCCAATGGATCGCGGCCGATATTGACCGCTATCTGCAATCCGGCTTGCGAGGCGACCATATTGCGGCGATCGCCGTTCAAGGCGCCAGTCAGTTTAAATTCCGGCGTCGCTACATCCAAATCATGGGCAAGATTCAGCGCAAAGGCGCGATTAAAGCCATCTAATATTATGGCCCCGACATTTTGACCGCGCAGCACTGCATCGCCCATAGCGGCCGAGGTCTGTCCGTTAGTGGTGGTTAGATCTACAGCAGTTCTCGTTCCCGCCAAAGACGTCTGGCCTTGTGGCTGAAAGGCCGCGGCTATGTCCAATATCCCACGGCCAAAAGTTGCATCTGTGCCCGCTGCTCCTGCGTCCCGCGCGCTGGTGAACAACAGGTCGACAATTTGCGCGCCATCCAAATTGGGAAAGGCTTGCGCCAATAGAGCCACCGCACCGGAAATTTGCGGTGCGGAAAAAGAGGTGCCGCTCCAGAGAAAAGCGGTGCCTTCATTATCATCGGCACGCACCCGTTCGCCCAGCGCTGCCAGATAATTTTCTGCTTGGCTCCCGGCCCGGTTGCTGAACGAGGAAATATTCTCGCTCGCCCCGACCGATCCGGCAATAATCACGTGGCCATTCCCGCTTTGCGCGATGCCAGCGGCAAAACCATCTGGCGTGGCTTCGCCATCATTGCCTGCAGAAACCACCACAACCACGCCCGCTGCTGCGGCATTGGCAATGGCATTGCGAACCGTGTTGGAAATATCGGGCCCGCCGAGCGAGATATTAACAACCCGCGCACCGCTCACTCGTGCTTGATTAATTGCCGCTGCAATCGCCCCGCTATTGTGACTGCATCCGTCATCATCGGGATCATTGGGATCATCCATGGCGCAACTGCCCGGCGTGTCGGTACGCAGCACCAGAATATCGGTATCAAACGCAATACCATGGGTTCCAATATCGTTTTTGCTCGCGGCGGCCACGGCGGTTACGGCCGAACCATGGCCTCCTTCGTCGCCAATTCCGCGATTCCCTGCGAAATCATCGCTGTCGGGATGGATACGCCCGGTAAATTCGGCGCTGGAAGCATTGAGACCGCTGTCAATCACACCCAATATAATACCATCGCCAGTGGCACCCGCATCATAAGCAGACAAAGCGCCATGTTGGGTCGGGCCATCTGAACGGCGAAATTCGGCCGTATCAAAATTGGTGGGTGTTGGTGTGGGGGTGGGGGTAGGCGTAGGGGTCGGAGTAGGCGTTGGAGTAGGCGTGGGGGCTTGCGGCGGTGCAGGCGCGGGCGACGGAGCGGATCCACCGCCACCACAAGCGGTGAGCAGAATGAGCGGCGCCAAAGCAACGCCATAAAACTGTCTGTTACCCACCCGAAACTGCCGCATATTTTCAAATTTCCCCGTTAACCGAGGAATATATAGAAGATCGCCTGTTACCGACAGCTTAACAACGATCAACGCTTGCCGGAATGGGGCGGAATGATTAGGCGTTTCGCTCATGAAAGCCGAATTTTCTCATATTGATCACTGGATTTTCGATCTCGATAATGTGCTTTACCCTGCTGAATGCGATCTGTTCTCGCTGATTGACATTAAAATGGGGGCTTATATCGGGCACATGCTGGACTGTGACGAGAAAGAGGCGCGTCGGATTCAAAAACGCTATTTTCACGATCACGGCACCACGTTGGCCGGTCTGATGCATCATCATGATACCGACCCTCAAGAATTTCTCGACTATGTCCATGATATCGACATGAGCCGCTTGTCACAGGCGCCGAAGCTGCATCAAGCCATAGCCAATCTGCCAGGCGAAAAACTGGTCTTTACCAATGGTGATCGTCCCTATGCCGAAAAGATATTGGACAATCGCGGATTGAGCGGCCTGTTTGATCAAATTCATGATGTTATCGCGACCAATTTAATCCCCAAACCCGAAAAAGCCGCTTATGATAGCTTGATTACCACAACCGGAATCGATCCTGAACGGTCGCTCTTTGTTGAGGACATGGCGCGCAATTTGCGTCCAGCGAAAGATTTGGGCATGACAACAATTTGGATCAATACCGGTTCGGAATGGGGCGCCCGCGATCATGCGCCGGATTATATTGATCATGAAATTACCGATTTGGAAAGCTGGGTC
This sequence comes from Parasphingorhabdus sp., assembly GCF_039982415.1. Lineage (GTDB taxonomy): Bacteria > Pseudomonadota > Alphaproteobacteria > Sphingomonadales > Sphingomonadaceae > Parasphingorhabdus. Next base: position 653,824 of record NZ_JBDWYL010000006.1, on the reverse strand, counting down.
ACGAGCCTGCACTAAGACAAGGAAGAACCATTGTTATGACGAGTGAATTAATGAATGCCATCGAAGCGGCTTGGGAAAAGCGGGAATCGCTGAGTATCACAAGCCAAGGGCCAGAGCGCGATGCAGTGAATGCCGCACTGGCCAGTCTCGATGATGGCAGCGCTCGTGTAGCTGAAAAGCAAGATGATGCCTGGATTGTCAACCAATGGCTGAAAAAGGCGGTTCTCTTGTCATTCCGGTTGAACGACAATGCGGTCATCGAGGGGCCAGGCGGTGCCAACCACTGGGATAAAGTACCAAGCAAATTTGCCGATTGGGGCGAAAATCGCTTTCGGGAGGCTGGTTTCCGTGCGGTGCCTGGGGCGGTTGTGCGCCACGGATCCCATATTGGCCGCAACACCGTTTTGATGCCAAGTTTTGTGAATATTGGCGCCTTTGTCGACGAAGGCAGCATGATCGACACATGGGCGACCGTGGGCAGCTGTGCGCAAATTGGCAAAAATGTCCATATTTCCGGTGGTGCCGGGATTGGCGGCGTGCTCGAGCCACTGCAAGCCGGACCGGTGATTATCGAAGACGGAGCCTTTATTGGCGCGCGCAGCGAAGTGGCTGAAGGCGTTCGGGTTGGTGAGGGCGCTGTGCTGTCAATGGGCGTTTATCTGGGAGCATCAACCAAGATTATCGACCGGGTCACCGGCAAAGTCTATATCGGAGAAGTGCCTCCCTATGCGGTTGTAGTTCCGGGCTCTACGCCGCCAAAAGCCAATATTGATGGCGTCCCTGGCCCATCGCTCTACTGCGCGGTTATTGTCAAAACAGTGGATGCTCAAACCCGTTCAAAAACCGGCATAAATGAACTGTTGAGAGACTGATGAACATACCGGTGAACCAGATCAAGACCACGCTAGGGGCGAATGACCATCCCTATCGCAATGGCGCCTGGACACCGGTTTTTGAGGAACTGGACACCGACAAGCTTGAAATAATCGGAACAATCCCGACCGATATTGACGGCGTATATATCCGCAATACCGAAAACCCGGTGCATGACAGTATCGGGCGCTATCATCCCTTTGATGGCGATGGCATGATCCATGCTCTTCGTATCAAGGACGGCAAAGCCAGTTATCGCAATCGCTTTGTCCGCACCAAGGGATTTGAAGCCGAACAAGCCGAAGGCGGCCCGCTTTGGTCCGGAATCATGGGCAAGCCATCTGATTCTAAACGTCCCGGCTGGGGCGCCCATGGCAGCGTCAAGGATAGCAGTTCCACCGACGTGGTCGTTCATGCCGGGAAGATTCTTTCGACCTTCTACCAATGCGGTGAAGGCTATCAGTTGGATCCAAACTCTTTGGAAACTTTGGGCACGGCCGATTGGGTTCCGGAAGATGGCATTTCCGCTCACCCCAAGGTTGATGAGAAAACCGGCGAATTGCTATTCTTCAACTATAGCACCCAGGCGCCCTATCTCCACTATGGCGTGGTCGGTCCGGATGATCAGCTCAAGCATTTCATTCCGATAAAATTGCCCGGGGCGCGGCTGCCGCATGATATGGCGTTCAGCAAGAACTACGCGATTTTCAATGACTGTCCGCTTTATTGGAAACCCGAACTAATCGAGCAAAATCTCTATGTCCCGTCTTATCATCCTGATGAACCGACGCGCTTCGGGGTGATCCCGCGCATGGGGCAACCGAAAGACATCATGTGGTTCGAGGCCAAGTCGACCTATGTTCTGCACTGGGCCAATGCCTTTGAAGCGGGCGATGAGCTGGTGCTCGACGGCTATTTCCAGAACCAACCAGTGCCCAAACCACTGACCGATTTCCCGTCCGGCTATGAAAGCATGGGCGCCAGCATTGATCTCCACAGTTTTCAGCCTGAACTCCACCGCTGGCGGTTCAATCTGAAAACCGGCGAGACGCGGGAAGAGACGCTTTTTGACGATTATCCCGTCGAATTCGGCATGTTTAATCAGCAAGCCGCAGGTGAACCCTATCGCTATGTTTATAGCGTTACCGGCCATCCCGGCTGGTTCCTGTTCAACGGTTTGGTCAAACATGATCTGGAATCCGGAACGGCCGAACACCTCTATTTTGGCGATGACCGTTTTGGCTCAGAAGCCCCGTTTGTTCCGCGCAAAATTGCGGAATCAGAAGATGATGGCTATCTCATCAGCTTTATCACCGACATGGCGCAGGACCGCAGCGAGTGCATCGTCGTTGATGCCAAAGACATATCGGCTGGCCCGGTCTGCACGATCATCCTGCCGCACCGGATCGCTAGCGGGACCCATGCGACTTGGGCATCGGCGGAACAGATAGGCTAGTCCGTGCTCCGCACTTGATGCGGAGCCCAGAGTTAGCTGTTGCGCCCTGCCAACCTAGGCTCCGCATCAAGTGCGGAGCACCAATCACTCAAACAGCTGCCCGTCCACTTCCTTGCCCGGTGGCGGCTTCAGCCCGAGATGTTGCCACCCGCGATCATTAAGCGCGCGGCCGCGGGCGGTTCGGGCGACTAGGCCCAGCTGGATCAAGTACGGCTCAATCACTTCTTCAATCGTATCACGCGGTTCGGACAGGCCTGCCGCCAGCGTTTCCACACCAACTGGGCCGCCTTTGTAGATATCCGCAATCATATGGAGATAACGGCGATCCATCGCGTCGAGGCCGATGCTGTCGACCTCCAGCCGGGTCAGTGAAGCGTCGGCGGTTTTCTGATCCACTGTTGCGGTTCCCGCCACATTGGCGAAATCCCGCACGCGGCGAAGCAGGCGGCCCGCGATACGCGGCGTTCCCCGCGCTCGGCGGGCGACCTCGGTGGCGCCATCGGGCGCGATATCGAGACCGAGCAATTTGGCCGCGCGGTGGACGACTTTTTCCAGTTCCTCGGTGGTGTAAAAGTTCAGCCGCACCGGGATACCAAAACGATCGCGCAGCGGCGTGGTGAGCAGGCCTTGGCGGGTGGTGGCACCGATCAGAGTGAATTGCGGCAGGTCAATCCGCACGCTCCGCGCTGACGGACCTTCGCCAATGATCAGGTCGAGCGCGCGGTCCTCCATCGCTGGATAGAGCACTTCCTCAACCACCGGATTGAGCCGGTGAATTTCATCAATGAAAAGCACATCGCCTTCTTCAAGGTTGGTCAGCAGCGCCGCAAGGTCACCGGATTTGGCAATGACCGGCCCGGATGTGGCGCGAAAGCCAACGCCCAGTTCGCGGGCAATAATCTGTGCCAGCGTGGTCTTGCCAAGCCCCGGCGGTCCAAAGAAGAGAGTGTGGTCCAGCGCCTCACTGCGACTTTTCGCGGCCTCGATAAACACCCGCAAGTTGGACCGCGCCGCTTCCTGCCCGATAAATTCATCGAGCGTTTTCGGACGCAAAGCAGCATCGATATCTTCGACCTTGCGTTCGGGAGATGAGAGGCGGTCTTCGGTCATTCTTTTGGCTCCAGGCTCATAATCCATTGCCAGAAAGGATCATCGGATTTGTCATCACCCATGTCTGGAACATCAGACACTATTTCTGAAGCGGTCTTTGGAATATTCACATCAAATGTTTGGCTCACCCATTTTTGTAGCAATACAGGTGGGTTTGGAGCGGGTTCAAACTCTTCCTCATCATTGTCTTCCGCCCAGATCTCTTTTGGTGTTTTGCCATGATTTTCTGGCCAACAAAGCTCGTCATATCCAATTGCGAGCAGACGCAAGAGGTCTACAGGATCATTGACCAGAACTCCCAACATGGTCGAGCCAGAACCCGATCCTAAATGGACGATTCGGGTTCCACCGTCATTATCAAGCCACAGCGCAACATAAGATCCATCGCCGCCTGTTTGACAAAATGCCGCAAGCCGATCGTAAACGGATGGATCGTCGCTATGCGTCCAGGCCTTCGCATATTCAGAATCTACTGGCCCCAACGCTAGACAGCCATTCTCTTTATCTGGCCCGATATCGGCGTATGCATATCCATCTCCGCCAAAATTATGATCCAAGCGCTGCTCACCAATCCATCGAAAATAGGTGATCAGTGGGTCGGGTACAGAGATTGCTTCAGGAAAAGACCCGATCATGGTTTCAAAGAACAGGCTCACTTCGCCGCCTTCTTCAGCGCCAGCCGCACTAGCGCATCCAGAGTCACACCATCACCCGCCTCGGCATCGGCCGCCGCGACCGCTGCGCTGGCTTCGGCCGGTTTGAAACCCAGATTCTGCAACGCGCTGACCGCATCGGCGCTGTTATTCGACGGGGCATGGGCCGCGCCGCCGGCGCCGGCAATCGGATCGGTAGCAATGGCGCCGACCTTGTCTTTCAGCTCGTTGACGATGCGCAGCGCCAGTTTCGGGCCCACGCCATTGGCCCGCGCGACCATTGCCTTGTCACCGGTCGCCACTGCTCTGGAAATCTCGCCCGGTTCCAGCGCGGAAAGAATTGCCAGCGCCACTTTACCGCCCACGCCCTGTACCGAAATCAGAAGCCGGAACCAGTCGCGCTCCGACCCCGAAGCAAAGCCCATCAGGCGCATGTCGGTCTCGCTGACCTGCATTTCGGTATAAATGGTCGCACCGTCGCCAACGCCGCCAATGGCGGTGATTGTCCGCGACGAGGCAAAGACCAGATAGCCGACGCCGTTCACATCCAGCACGATATTGTCCGTGCCGATTTCGTCGATAATACCGGTGAGTTTTGCAATCATGATAGTGTTTTAGCGCGGCTAGCGAATCTGTCGAGTTTTTGTTTTGTTCTTTTTGCTCTCAACGCTTTCGATGATGCGCGTGTGTGATCGCCACCGCCAAAGCATCAGCGGCATCGTGCCCGGCCAGCTTCACGCCGGGCAGCAGGATTTTGAGCATCGCCTGGATCTGATCCTTGTCCGCCTTGCCGACGCCGACAACCGATTTCTTGACCGCTCGGGCAGCATATTCGCCGACCTCAATCCCCGATCGCGATGCACCGAGCAGCACAACGCCGCGCGCCTGCCCGAGCTTTAACGTGCTTTGCGGATTGCTATTGACGAACACTTCTTCGACCGCTGCCGCATCCGGCTTATATTCCAGCATCAGGTCGGTCAGCGCGAGATCGAGTTTGAGCAACCGGCTCGCCAGCTGCATTTTTGGATCGGTTTTTATATGGCCATTGGCGATATGTGACAGCCGGTTACCTTCCGCGCTGATCACACCCCAGCCGGTGGTTCCCAGTCCGGGATCGAGACCCAAGATAATCATGGCTGCATGATCACCCGGCGCTCAGCTTCTCCATGATCTCATCGGATACGCTGTAATTGCCGTGCACGGTTTGGACATCATCATCTTCCTCCAGCGCATCAATAAGGTTCAACAAGGTTTCAGCCTGCGCTGCATCCACTTCCACTTCGACGGACGGCTTCCATGCCAATTTCACCGTTTCCGCCTCGCCAAGCGATTTTTCCAGCGATCCGGCAACTTCGTGCAAATCTTCCATGGCGGTCCAGATTTCATGCCCATCTTCTGACGATTGAATATCGTCGCCGCCGGCTTCCATCACCGCCTCCATGACCGTATCCTCGTCGCCAACGGCAGCCGGATAGCTGATATAGCCGACCCGTTCAAAACCATGAGACACAGAACCACTTTCGCCCATATTGCCACCGTTGCGAGAGAAAATGGTGCGCACATTGGTCACCGTGCGGTTGGTATTGTCGGTCAGCGCCTCAACAATCAGCGATACGCCGCCTGGACCGAAACCTTCGTAGCGGACTTCTTTATAATCATCGCCTTCACTAGCCGACGCTTTGTCGATCGCGCGTTGAATATTATCCTTCGGCATGGACTGGCCTTTGGCATTGTTCACGGCCAAGCGCAGGCGCGGGTTCATATCCGGGTCGGGCATGCCTGATTTCGCGGCGACGGTAATTTCGCGACTAAGTTTGGAGAACATCGCCGAGCGCTTCTTGTCCTGCGCGCCTTTACGGTGTTTGATATTTGCAAATTTACTATGGCCTGCCATATGAATCGTCCGTACCTGAATTATTGTTAATGAGGTTCTTTGCCGCATGTTCGAACCCAACTCAACCATTGGATGGCCCATGAGCCGTTTGAAGGCGACAACGCGCGATCTGCTGATATTTCTGCGCGCGCCGAAACTGACGGATAATGGCGGTGTAATTCAACAGCAAATGCCAGGCGCACCAGCGGATCTCCTCTGGCTGTTCCTGCTCAATTGCATAATAGTTGCGGCCATTGCGCTCCTGTTACTCCCGGTTATGCTGGCCTTTGATATTAGCATGTCAAACAGCATGTCTGATCTGTTCGGACGGCCGATTTGGCAATTGCTGCTCATAGTTGTCGTCGCCGGACCGATTGTCGAAGAACTGATGTTTCGATCATGGCTGAGCGGCAAGCCGCGGCTCTTAATCCCTCTGTCCGGGCTTATTCTATGGATGGCTATGACCTATGGTTTTAATCAGCTGGGATGGGCCGAGGCATCATCGATCACCGGTGCCATTATGTTGTCCGCCATCATTATTGCAGTGCTCATCGGGACGATTGTCATGTGGAAACGCGCCGCACCCTCATGGTTTATCCGGATTTTCCCGATCATTTTCTGGGCTCAGGCCCTGGTTTTTGGTTTGGTGCATGTTTTTAATTATGCCGGTGACAATCCCGCCGCTTTGCTGCCCTTTGTTCTGCCACAAACTATCGGCGGCCTGATCTGGGGCTATGCCCGAATCCGCTATGGCTGGTGGGCCAATATTGCTATGCATATGGCCTATAATTTGCTGGCAACCAGCGGTCTGATCTACGTTCTGCTCACGCGGCCGGACTTGATTTAGTCGGTTATGACCGCCGTACCGGAAGACGAGACCATCAACATCGAGCCTTTATCGCCGACAACCTCGTAATCAAGATCAACGCCGATAACAGCATTGGCTCCCAGTTTTGCCGCCTCCGCCTGCATTTCCAGCAAGGCTTCATCCCGGGCGCGTTTCAGAACATTTTCATATTTGCCGGACCGGCCGCCAACAATGTCGGTAATGCTCGCAAATAGATCGCGAAATAAATTGGCGCCGACGATCACTTCGCCAATAACGATGCCGCGATAATCCCGGATCGTTTTGCCTTCAATATTGGGGGTGGTAGTGACGATCATGCTAACTCTCCAAAGGGTGAAGGGAGATGTTAGCGGATCGGTCAGGCGAGACCAAGAGCCGACTTATAGGTGTCGAGTATCGCTTCCATTTCTTGGCGGTCGTGGGTTTCCATTTTGCGCAGGCGAACAATCTGACGCATGATTTTCGCATCATAGCCTTGGGATTTGGCTTCGGAATATACGTCCCGAATATCGTCAGCAATGCCCTTTTTCTCTTCTTCCAACCGTTCGATACGCTCAATAAACAGACGCAACTGGTCTGCGGCAACATTGCCTTCACTCATTTTCAAATTCCCTAGAAATGTTGATTTTGGATTCGTTGCCCTGCTTTAATCGGCTGCTGCATTTTTGGCTACGCTTTCCTTCATCCGCTGGAGCTTTTCTGGTGTTGCTTCGGTTTGAAATTTCTTCTTCCATTCCGATGACGGCATGCCATGGATCGCTTGCCGCGCTTCTTCCTTGGTCATGTCACCGCCATCCGCATGGGTTGCCTCCATGATCCAATCGGCCAAACAATTGCGGCAGAAACCGGCAAGGCCCATCAGATCAATATTTTCCGCATCATGGCGGTGCTGCAAATGTTTGACGAGACGGCGAAAAGCGGCGGCCGCCGCTGCGTCAGAAATTTCTTCACTCATAAAAATGCTTCCGTTGCTTTTTGTTTTTTTCCTGTCATGATTCGCAAATATTAAGCGTCAACTGGACGCATCAACACAGGAATTTTCGATGGCATCGCATATGTTCTCCCGCGACCGCAAAGTAAAGGTGCTCGCGACACTCGGACCCGCAAGTGGCAGTCCCGAGATGATCGAGAAAATGTATAAGGCCGGCGTCGATGCGTTTCGCATGAATATGAGTCACGGCGAACATCAAGCCCATGCCAAAAACGTAAAATCTATTCGCGCTTTGGAAAAAAAGGCGGGACGGCCGATAACCATATTGGCCGATTTACAGGGGCCCAAGTTACGGATCGGGACCTTTGCCAAAGCCCCGATATTGTTGAAAACCGGAGCCACTTTTACACTCGATCTGAAAAAAACAAAAGGCGATGCCAAGCGGGTTAACTTGCCGCATCGTGAAATTATCGAAACTCTGGCACCTGGCCACACTTTGTTGCTGGATGATGGAAAAATTCGCCTTGAAGTCACCAAAGCGGATGGCAAAAGTGTGACCACAAAGGTCATTGTTGGCGGTCCGATTTCGGATCGCAAGGGCGTCAATGTGCCCGAAGTAGTCCTCCCGGTCAGTTCGTTGACTGACAAGGATCGCAAGGATCTAACCTTCGCATTGGATCAAGATGTCGACTGGATTGCACTCAGCTTCGTGCAGCGGCCCGAAGATGTAGCTGAAGCGCGGCGGCTCATTGGCGGCAAAGCGGCCCTATTGGCAAAAATTGAAAAGCCCGCGGCTATTGATCGATTGGAAGAAATACTGGAGCTTTCCGATGCCGTAATGGTTGCGCGCGGCGATTTGGGCGTAGAATTGCTACCCGAACAAGTACCCCCGTTGCAGAAAAAAATTGTCGCCGCGGCCCGCAATTTGGGGCGCCCTGTCGTGGTCGCTACGCAAATGTTGGAATCCATGATTACCTCGCCCACGCCAACCCGAGCCGAAGTGTCAGATGTCGCTACCGCAATTTATGATGGCGCGGATGCAATCATGTTGTCCGCTGAATCGGCTGTTGGCGAATGGCCGATTGAGGCAGCGACAATGATGGATCGCATTGCAATGCAAGTCGAGAGCGATGCTTCTTATGCTGAAAGGGTTCACTTCACAGAAACGGTGCCGGATGAAACCACAGCGGATGCCTTGGCTGCTGCGAGCTATAATATCGCACGGACGGTTAAAACATCTGCGATTGTCTGTTTCACCAAATCCGGTTCAACCGCTCGCCGCATGGCGCGGGAACGCCCGTCTGTGCCACTTTTGGTTCTCACACCCGATCGCCGCACGGCGAGACGCGTGGGATTATTATGGGGCGCGCATGCGGTCGTCACCCGGGATGTCAGTGACTTTGAAGAAATGATTGCCAAAGCCAAGCGGATGGCGTTGCGGCACAAATTGGGCAAGGCCGGATCGCGTCTGATTATCTGTGCTGGCGTCCCCTTTGGTACGCCTGGCTCAACCAATTTGCTGCATGTTGTACGGTTAAGTGGCGATGAGTTAAAACGCGCCTGACCGAAAGCGCGGCTTTGGATGTCTCGCATTCATCCAATCGCTGAGACTATGAAAGCAAGTGGAGCGCGTGCAGCTCCTGCTCCAACGCTGCAGCATTGGTAAAATGATGGCTTTTAATGCCCTCAGCCAATGCCCCTTCGATATTTTCCAAACGGTCATCGATGAACAGACATTGCGCGGCTGACCGCTCGAAACGCTTCAATGCCAACTGATAAATCGCGCGATCAGGTTTCAACAGCTTCTCGTCCCCCGACACCACAATATCTTCAAAAAGATCAAATATCGGTGCTGTTGTACGAAAATTCTGCCAGAGCTCGGCGCCAAAATTGGTGATCCCAAAAATCGGGACATGATTAGCAGCCAATTTTTCAACAAGCGCCAATGATCCGTCTACCGGACCAGGAATAGTTTCATTAAATCGCGCGGCATAGGCTGTGATTAACGCTTCATATTGGGGGAATTGCGCAATGCGCTCTGGCAGCATGTCCGCGAGCGCGCGGCCCGCATCATGTTGGAAATGCCATTCTGTCGTCACCACATTTTGCAAGAACCAATCGAGTTCCTGCGGATCGTCAATCAGTTTTTCAAAGAGACAGCGCAAATCCCATTGATACAGCACATTGCCGACATCAAATATAACCGTGTCAATATTGGAAATGGCAGACGTTGCTGCCACGAAACAAATCTAACCCTGGCGCGCTTTGAACCGGCGATTCGTTTTGTTGATCACATAGGTGCGGCCACGACGACGGATCACGCGGCAGTCCCGATGACGGTTTTTGAGCGACTTCAAAGAGTTGCGGATCTTCATTTTGGTACCACGCCTTAATAAATTAAATGTCTTGAAAACGGTCTCAGCCGATTGCAGAGGGTGCGATTAAGGTTGTGACCGGCTAAAGTCAAGCCGGAGAAACGTCAATCTCCCCGAATTTCACCCAATTTACGCTCCCACGCCAATGCGTGGGTCACTATTTGGTCCAAATCAGCATATTGTGGCTGCCATGGAAAGCGATCCATGATCGCGCGATTGTCCGATATGAGCGAATCGGGATCACCGGCTCGGCGCCCTTCAAGTTGACGGTTGATTTTCATATTGGTGACCCGATCAACTGCATCAAGCACTTCCAGCACGGAAAAGCCGCGGCCATAACCGCAATTGAGCAGATGATTTTGCTGCGGATCAGCGATTAAGGCGTCCAAGGCTAGCACATGCGCTGCCGCCAGATCTGAAACATGAATATAGTCGCGAACGCCGGTGCCATCCGGCGTATCATAATCGGTTCCGAAAACCGCGACTTGATCGCGTTTTCCAAGCGCCGCTTCGACGGCGACCTTGATCAAATGGGTGGCGCCGGCGGTAGATTGCCCGGAGCGGGCTGCAGGATCCGCTCCTGCAACATTGAAATAGCGCAACGCACAGAAATTTATGTCATGCGCAGCCGACACATCCCGCAACATATGCTCGGTCATCAGTTTCGACATGCCATAAGGGTTAATCGGGTTTTGCGGCGTATCTTCTTTGACCGGACTCTCTGCAGGAATGCCATAGGTCGCTGCGGTCGAAGAAAAAATGAAATGTTTCACGCCATTGGTCACAGCCGATTCAATCAGGCTGCGGCTCTTGGCGCTGTTATTGTCATAATATTTAAGGGGATCTTCAACCGATTCAGGAACTACGATCGATCCGGCAAAATGCATGATCGCGCCGATATTTTGTTCGGCAATAATGTCCGCAACCCGCGCGCTATCACCAACATTAGCTTCATAAAATGGAACATCGTCCGGCACGGCCCACCGAAAACCAGTCACCAAATTGTCAATTACTGCAACCGGCCATCCCGCATCCTTGAGTGCAAGCACAGCATGGCTGCCGATATAACCAGCCCCACCTGTGACCAATATTGTGAAGCGATCGGACATAATGCCTCCTGTAAACCGATAAACTAGCGGCTTTATCTTCGAAAAGTCGCCAATCGGTTAACCATAGAGCCATAGAGATGCAATTATTTACGTCTCGCTCGGTATTTTTGAGCTACAATGGTCTGAGATTGGCCAGGAGATAGAATATTATGGCATGGAACAAGCTTTTGGCAGCAGGCGCGCTGTCCCTCTTCGCAACCGCATGTGTCGCTACGACCCCGCCGGTTGATGTTACCCGTTTTCATAATGCGCAAGACGCACAAATTCCAACCGGCACAATAGCCATTATCTCTTCTTCACAAGCAACTGAAAATCAAACCTTGGAACAAAGCACTTATGAAGCTGCGGTGCGTCAAGAATTGCAGCGCATCGGTTTTAGCGATCCGGCCGGCGATGCCGCCAATGGAGAATATGTTGCGCGCGTGTCGGTGGAGCAAAGCCGCCTGACTGCTGGTGGCGGCCGTTCACCCGTCTCGGTTGGCGTTGGTGGCCGAACAGGAAGCTATGGATCTGGCGTCGGTCTTGGCATTGGGATTAATCTCAGCGGCAAGCCCAAAGATAAAATTGCCACGGAATTATCGGTGCGGATAACCCGCCGCGACGATGGACAAACCCTTTGGGAAGGCCGCTCTTCGGTCGAAGCCAAAGAAGGTTCGCCAGCAGCCCAGCCGGGTCTAGCAGCGGCAAAATTGGCAGCAGCCTTATTCAGGGACTTCCCCGGAGAGTCAGGAACTACTATCAGGGTGCCATGAGCATTCAAATCACTGCCGCTTTTGACAGCGGGAACATCACCGTCCACGACATTTCCGGGACACAGGCTAACCTTTCGATCCGCAAGGACAAAGATAGCGCTTTTTTCCAATGGTTCCACTTTCGCGTAAGCTGTGGCATTGGGGATGAGTTGCAACTTAACATTAGCGGCTTGACCGAATCTGCTTATCCTCAAGGCTGGCCCGGTTACAAAGCCTGTGTGAGCGAAGATCGTGAATATTGGGGTCGGGCAGATAGCGAGTATGACGAAGCCAAGGGCCGCTTGTCGATCCGCTATATCGCAACCAGCAATATCGTCTGGTTTGCCTATTTCGCCCCTTATAGCATGGATCGCCATCATGATCTTATCGCCGAACTGGCTTCGGTCGAAGGGGTAACATGCCGGACATTGGGTCATTCGCTGGAAGGCCAGCCAATTGATTGTCTGGAAATGGGAGAAGGGTCCAAACAGATTTGGCTCTACGCCCGCCAGCATCCCGGCGAAAGCATGGCGGAGTGGTGGATGGAAGGCGCTTTGGAAATGCTTGCCGATCCCAGCGATCCGCAAGCACGCGCTTTATTACAGAAATGTCAATTTCACATTGTCCCCAATATGAACCCAGATGGTTCGTTTAGAGGGCACTTACGAACCAATCATGTGGGCACCAACCTGAATCGGGAATGGCATGAACCAAGCGCAGAAAAAAGCCCTGAAGTGCTTTGTGTGCGCAATGCAATGGATGAAAGCGGGGTGGATTTTGCCATGGATGTGCACGGAGACGAAGCCATTCCAGCGGTTTTCATAGCCGGATTTGAAGGCATTCCAAGTTGGACCGAAGAATTGGGCCGCAAATATCATAGCTATCGTGACCGGCTCGCGGCCCGGACCCCGGATTTCCAAACGGAATTGGGCTATCCCACCGCTGCCAAAGGCAAAGCGAACCTCTCCATGTCAACCAATCAGGTCGCCGAACGTTTCGGTGCGGTGGCGATGACTTTGGAAATGCCATTCAAAGATAATCGCGATCTCCCCGACAGCGAACAAGGCTGGTCCCCGGAACGCTGCAAATTGCTCGCGCGCGAATGTTTGGCGACATTGGCGGAGCTGGTGGATGAGGTTTAGTTTTGAACTTTCCAACCCTTCTAATTCGATGTAAAAAATTCTAAAATTCGGGGCTGTCAGTCGCCAGCACTACGCGCTTAGTCAGTTGCAACGTAAACCGATGAGCGATATAGGCTTGGCGTTCATTACAGTTTTAAAAACGGTCATCAAACTGGCTTGAGCATTGAATGAATAACTTCGAATGAACCAATCCCCAGACTTAGGAAATTCTAAATTGAAAGTGACTGCAATGAAGCAGAAAAATGCAACTTTGATTGCAAGGCTTCAGTCCGGCGAAGCAATTATCGGTATTGTAGGAATGGGCTATGTTGGCCAGCCACTGGCCCTGCGATATTCAGAGGTCGGCTTTAACGTTCTGGGCTTCGACATTGATGCTGAGAAAGTCCAGCAATTGAACGCAGGTCACTCATCGATAGAGCATATTGATGATGCGGAACTCACAAAAGCGGTTGCCAATGGCTTATCCGTAACAGACGATTTTTCTCGCGCCGCAGAAGTGGATGCAATAATATTATGTGTTCCAACACCTTTAAACAAATATCGCGAACCTGACCTCAGTTTTGTCATTGATTCTGTAGACAGAATTGTGCCTTTCTTGCGCTCCAACCAAATAATTTCCTTGGAGAGCACGACATACCCGGGAACAACAGAAGAAGAAATAATACCACGCATCATATCTGGAGGGCTGCAAGTCGGCGAAGATATTTTTGCCGTTTATTCTCCAGAGCGTGAAGATCCTGGCAATGCTGACTTCACCACCAAGACTATTCCCAAAGTGATCGGTGGTCACACACCTGCATGCCTCGAAGCTGGGCACGCCTTGTATAAACCTGCCATTGAACATATTGTTTCCGTAAGCTCTACCAAAGCCGCTGAGATGACAAAACTGCTCGAGAACATCCATCGCGCTGTTAACATTGGCTTAGTCAACGAAATGAAAATCGTCGCTGATCAAATGGGTATTGATATTTTTGAAGTGATAGATGCCGCCGCAACAAAACCTTTTGGTTTTACACCTTATTATCCTGGCCCAGGCTTAGGCGGACATTGTATCCCTATCGACCCGTTCTATCTGACTTGGAAGGCGCGAGAATATGGCTTGCATACTCGTTTCATAGAATTGTCGGGTGAAATAAACCAAAACATGCCCGCTTACGTCTATGGCAAATTATCCGGCGCATTGAATGAGCGGGGGAAGTCGGTCAACGGCTCCCATATCCTGGTTCTCGGAATCGCATATAAGAAGAATGTTGATGATATGCGAGAATCTCCGTCTGTTCAGATTATGGAATTGATAAAGAGCAGTGGGGGGAAATTGGCCTATTCTGATCCTCATGTTCCAACTTTTCCGAAAATGCGGGAACATAAATTTGAGTTATCATCCACTTCGCTAACCCCTGAATCTCTCCGCCAGTTTGATGCTGTGGTGCTAGCAACTGACCATGCTGCATTTGACTATGAAATGATCCATGAAAACGCAGCCCTGATAATCGATAGCCGTGGAATATACCGGGATGGCGGAGATCATATTGTCAAAGCATAAAAGGATACGCAGATGAAAAGATTCGGCCTCACTGGAGCGGCTGGCTATATTGCGCCCCGCCATATGAAGGCGATTATGGAAACCGGCAACGAATTGGTCGCCGCGTTTGATCCCAATGACTCTGTTGGCATAATGGACAGCCATTTCCCTAATGCTCATTATTTTACAGAGTTTGAGTTGTTCGATGCGCATGTTGATCAACTGCGCCGCCGGCAGAAAGCGATTGACTATATTTCCATCGCATCCCCCAACTATTTACATGAATCGCACATGATGTTTGCGCTTCGCTCTGGCGCGGATGCAATTTGCGAAAAACCTATAGTTTTGTGGCCAGATCAACTCGATCGCGTGATCGAAAACGAACGGGATTCGGGACAGAAAGTAAACACTATCCTGCAGTTGAGGCTTCATCCTGCGATCGTGAAAATCCGAGAACAGGTTCAACAAAACCTGAAAGAAAACAAATATGATGTGGACCTGACCTATATTACCTCGCGGGGAAATTGGTATTTGAAAAGCTGGAAAGCGGAAATCGCAAAATCCGGCGGCATAGCAACCAATATTGGTGTACATTTTTTTGATATGTTGCATTTTATTTTTGGCGACCTTCAGGAAAGTGTAGTTCACTTGGCCAAAGATACAAAATCGGCAGGCTATCTAGAATATGAGCATGCTAGGGTGAGATGGTACTTGTCCCTTGATGTAGAAGACGTCCCATCCGCGGTAAGGGAGACCGGGCAACGCACCTATCGATCGATTACGGTTGATGGTTCAGAAATCGAATTTTCCGGTGGATTTACAGACTTGCACAATATCAGCTATGCGCAGATTTTAGATGGCAACGGGTTTGACTTGGAAACAAACCGCACGGCAATCGAGACGGTTTCTGAGATTAGGGTTGCGCAACCTCAAAATCTGACGGGATCTTATCACCCTTTTGCCAAGAACCAATAAGGCGCAAAAATATGTTTACAGGCAATACGCTTCCTCTTAGCCAGTTTTCAAATCAAGATGGCCTCACGGTTATCCGGGATTGCAATTTTAGCTATGTCGGCAAAATACCAACGCTGCTGGAAAAACGTATCGTTCCTTGCTCAGAAGCGCACCATATCCACTCGGCAATCACAACAGCCGGCATCTGTGGGATCATAACGACTGCTGAATTGGAAGAGCAGGTTCCTGAATCAATGGGGCTCGCTATTTCAGACAACCCCATTCAAGCTTCTTTGACGCTTCACGAAACCATTGCTGGAATACCCGATTTTCAATGGGCAAGTTTCGATACAGAAATACATCCGTCTGCATTTGTTCATCCTTCGGCGGTAATTGCAGACAAAAACGTCCAAATTGGAGCCAATAGCGAAGTTGGACCCAACTCATGTATACAAGAGCGCAGTCTTATTGGCGCTGATTGTAATGTCGGAGAGAATATTGTCGTTGGCCTGGATGCACTAGAGATTTTTGACGGCACCAATCCGCGGCGAATATTGAAACAGTCCGGCGGAGTTAAAATGGAACGAGGGGTCACTCTCCTGTCCAAATGTACAGTCGTTCGAGCAACCTTTGGGGGTTTCACCACTCTAGGTGAAGGCACCATTGCGGACGTTTTAATACACATCGCACACGACTGCCAAATTGGCAAACGAGTGACATTGGTTGCATGTTGTGAAATATCTGGCCGATGCGAACTAGATGATGATGCGTATATCGGTCCCAATGCTTGCATAAGAAATGGCGTAAAAATCGGTGCTGGGGCTCAAGTGTCGATGGGAGCGGTGGTAACCCGAGATGTCGCCCCACAAGCCATTGTTTCTGGCAATTTTGCCGTGGACCATGCCAAATGGCTAAACTTCGTTAAAGGCCTGTAATGATTCCATTTATCGATCTTGCTTCCCAACAAGAAAGGCTTCGAGACGAACTCAATTTGAGAATTCAACAGGTTTTGGACCATGGCAAATATATCCTCGGTCCAGAAGTCACCGAGCTTGAGCAGAAGCTTGCGGAATATACCGGTGCAAAATATTGTATTTCTTGTGCCAATGGAACGGATGCGTTGCAAATTGCCTTAATGGCTCTTGGCATAGGCCCAGGCGATGAAGTTATTACGCCCGGTTTCAGCTATATTGCGACCGCAGAAGTCAGTGCGTTACTCGGTGCCAAAATCGTATATGTTGATATAGATCCGATTTCCTACAATCTGGAACCCAATGCTCTAAAAAATGCCATTACCCCTAAAACCAAAGCGATTATTCCGGTTTCTCTATATGGTCAATGTGCAGATTTTGATGCGATTAATAGCATCGCGCGGCAGTTTCAAATTCCCGTAATAGAAGATGCCGCGCAAAGCTTTGGTGCCACATATAAAGAAACAAAATCGTGCAATCTCTCTACGATTGCTTGCACGAGTTTCTTCCCGACCAAACCCTTAGGCTGCTATGGTGATGGTGGTGCAATTTTTACATCCGATGAAGAATTGGCAACAAATGTTCGCCAGATTGCTCGTCATGGCCAAAGCAAAAGATACCATCATCTCAGGGTGGGAGTGAATAGTCGTTTGGACACCTTGCAGGCAGCGATATTATTATCCAAGCTGACGATATTGGATGATGAAATTTCAGCCCGGCAGCTTGCCGCCAACGCCTATAATACAGCCTGGGGGAAAACCAATATCGCCATCCCGCAAATCGCACAACACAACCAATCGTCATGGGCGCAATATACGGTGCGTGTTCAGAATAGAGACTTAGTGCAGAAGAGATTGAGTGCTGCAGGTATTCCATCGACTGTGCATTATCCTCTGCCACTCAACAAGCAACCAGCTGTGGCTCAGCCTAATGTCAAACTTCCCAATGGTGATCTTGCTGCCAACGAAGTGCTGAGCTTACCCATTCATCCTTATATGAAATATGAAGTACAAGAACTCATAATCGATGCATTCCTTGAGGCATTGCGCGATTAATGCGAGATCTAATCGCTCGTATTTTACCCAAAAGTGCTTTTGTAAAGAATATCGGCATTCTCACAGGCGGCACCATATTTGCCCAAAGTCTAGCGGTTTTGTCGCTCCCGATTCTAACCAGGCTTTTCTCTCCAGAGGATTTTAGCCTTCTGGCTGTATATACAGCCATTATAGGTCTGTTTTCCGTTATCTCCTGTATGCGTTTAAACATTGCCATTCCATTGCCTGAAGATGATTCCAACGCGATTAACTTGGTAGCGCTCAGCCTTTTTTCCGCCACGACAATAAGCGTATTAATCGCAGTCGTAATTTTGCTTTTCCCATCCGAAATTGTGGGATTGATTCAACAGCCGGCCATGCGACCATTACTGTGGATGATTCCCGTAGGGGTTTTCGTCGCGTCCATTTACAATGCCCTTCAATATTGGACATCTCGAAGAAAGCAGTTTGGCTTGATTACCCAGACTCGCGTAACCCGAGCCCTCGGGGGCTCGGGGACTCAGATCGGTTTTGGATTATTCTCATCAGGTCCTTTTGGCCTTTTATTTGGCCATATGATTTATGGCGGCATGGGTATTGTAGGCTTGGTGAGATCACTGCTGAAAAATGACAAGAAGTTATTGACCGCAATAGACCGGCCATCGCTCGTCGCAAATCTTCGCGTCTATAAACGGTTTCCTCTTTTGTCGGTTCCGGAATCCTTGTTTAACAGCGGAGGCATCCAGTTGCCGATCATCATTATCGCAGCATGGGCTGTTGGCCCCGAAGCGGGTTTTGTGATGATTGCAATTCGGGTAATGGGATTGCCCATGGGCCTGGTCGGGACTTCCGTTGCTCAAGTATATCTAGCAGAGGCGCCTGAACATTTGCGCAAAGGCACTCTCGTATCACTAACACGAGAAACGATTTGGATGCTTTTCAAGTCGGGTACCCCGATTCTGTTATTGGTTGGATTTATTTCACCATTTATCTTCCCTTATGTTTTCGGCGCCGATTGGCAGCGCGCCGGAATCATCGTCGCTTGGATGACCCCTTGGTTTTTGCTTCAATTTGTTTCTTCACCGATCTCCGTCATTTTATATATGGTGGACAAATATGAACTTGCCATGCTGCTACAGCTTAGCGGACTGGTCTTGCGCGTTGGCAGTGTTTTGATTGCCATTTTATATCACCCGAAGTGGCTGACCGAAGCATTTACGGTATCCAGTGCCGTATTTTACCTCATCTTCATCATATTGGTGACCCGCATATTGCAATCGTTGGAACGTTCCGCCAAAGACACTGAAACCAACGCATTGGATAGCCAAAACATATCGTGAAAATCATTCGCCGATTATTCTATCCTGGAATTTTGATGTACTAGATTTTGATTCAGCCTATATCGCGAGACACCAGCAAGGGGCGCGGCACCGGCACCCAATATATAGAAGTCAATATGTATAATGAATAAATTGGACATAAAACCCGGAGCATACTTCGCCATATATATTGCCTTATTTGCAATCTTGTGTCGGTTATACTTGATAGATATTGTACCAACTTGGGGTTACTATGGCTTCGTAGGTGCAGTGGACTTGTGGAAAGTTCTGCTGTCAATTTGTTTTTTTATTTTTTGGGCAATTGCATTTCGGCCAAAACCGATCGTCTCTGATATGGTCATCTTGTTTGGCACTTTTCTCTATATCCTGCCTTCATTTGTCATGTACTCAGTGGGTGGCGGCACCAACTTTGCGCAGATGCTGGTGGTCGGATCCATTTCTCTTGTTTTAATTATATCCCGTGCGCGAGTGACGCGACCGAAAATGGATCCGATTTCTCAACCCACGATGTTCGGAATCATTTTGGTTTTCACAATTGTCAGTATGGGGGCGCAGGTGGCCTATGGGGGGCTAAAAACTTTTAACTTAAACTTGTTGGAGGTTTACAATTTCCGAGCGGAGGCCGCCTCAAATATCCCGTCAATTTTTGGATATATAATTTCGCCAACCGGGAAAATACTACTCCCGATGGGATTTGTTTTAAGCGCCTATTTCAAAAATCGTACCATGGCGATTGTCTTTGCCGTGCTGACAATTACCTATTTTGGTCTTTCCCAACATAAAAGCATCTTGTTCGGCCCGATAGCTGTTTATTTCATATATTTGGCGACCCTGAAATTTGGAAAAATAAACTCGATAATATTCTTTTTCCTGGCTGTTTCATTCGTTTTGGTCGCAAATCATCTCTACTATTTCTCTTCCTCAGCTAACGGGGGATTAAGTTTCATCAATTCGATTGTATTGCGTAGAACCTTTTTTATTCCGCCGTTGCTCGACTCGTTATATTTGGAATTTTTTGCCAACACATCCAAATATTATTGGTCTTCTTCGAGTATAACATTCGGGCTCATTGAAAACCCCTATCATGTCAACGCGCCCAAACTCATCGGTCAAGAATATTTTCAAAACCCTGACGTTTCTGCGAATGCTGGAATTGTCGCTAGCGGATACTCCAATGCCGGTATCGTTGGTGTTTTAATCTATTCTGCAGTTTTTGGATTGATTTTATCGATGCTGAATAGTCATGGCCGTCATATTGGCCATGAATTTGTATTTTCAGTGTCTTTGACGGTTTGTGTTTCGATTATGACATCAACCGATATTGTTACCTCAATTCTCACCCATGGTATGATGTTGCTCTTGATATTACTCATGTTCTTTCCTGTTGAGGAAAATCACGAAAAAGGTGCGGCGCAATGCCCAGTATAATCCATTTTACCACCGTCCATTCTCGGACGGACACCCGTATTCGCGTCAAACAAGTATCCACCTTAGCTGCTGCATTTGGTCAAAATGTCGAACTTTTTGTCCAAGATGGTTGTGGAGATGAGATAGACGCGACGTCTGGTTTCCGGATTCATGACACAGGGTTGCGTCCACAACGTCGAATATCGCGCATGACCAAAGGGGCATGGCGAATGTTCCAGGAAATCCGAAAAGCACGGCCGCAAATCGCTCATTTTCATGACCCCGAACTTATACCTGTCGGGATATTATTGAGACTGACAGGTGTCAAAATTATTTATGATGTACATGAAGACCTGCCTCGGCAAATTCTTGCAAAATCCTATCTCTCCAACTCGGTCCGGAAGATTTTGAGTCTAGCCGCCTCCTCCTTAGAATGGCTGGCAGCAATAAGCATGAATCATATCGTTCTTGCTGGAGCAACATTGTCCCATAGATTTCCATCCAAGAAATCAACCTGTATATATAACTATCCCATGGTGGATGAACTTACAGTCAATGCATTGGAGCGGGAAGACTCTAATTCTAAACAATTTTTTTATGTCGGAGGACTCGCAAAAACTCGCGGTGTTGTGGAAATGGTCCAAGCAATAGACCATGTTACCGATCATGAAGCGAGTTTGAGCTTAGCGGGGCCGTTTCAACCCAAAGAATTAAAAGACGAAGTGACCCGTGAGCCCGGCTGGAAGAGAACTGCGCATGTGGATTGGATCGGGCGGAAGGATTTGGCCGTTGCTCTAGCCAATTCCGCTGCTGGCCTTGTTACATTGCAGCCTACCGATAGCTATCTGCAATCCTATCCGACAAAATTATTTGAATATATGATGGGAGGCTTACCGATAATTGCATCTGACTTTCCATTTTGGCGCACTATTCTAGACGATATTGATTGCGCAATCTTCGTCGATCCCCTGAAACCTCAAGAAATAGCACGTGCTATGCATTGGATATTGGACAATCCGGACAAAGCCAGAAAAATGGGAGAAGTTGGGAAAAATGCTGTCAAAGAACGGTTTAGTTGGGACATTGAAGCGCGGCGACTTGTCGAATTATATGAAGATTTGTTGGCCGCTTAAAACTCGTTTGAATGGCAGAAACAGATATCCAGCAAACTAGTCTAGGGTTTTGACAATTTCATTGCTGCCAGGGGGGGGGGCAGGAAGCAAAGGTCCTTTGCGGAGGCTAACCTCGAGCAAATTCTTGTCCTCTGTTAATTGACTCAATTTCTTGGAAAGATTGGTAAGCGCAGTTTCCTTGTCGATAATGGCAACAACAGTTTGTACGATTAAGAATATATCCAGAAAAATGGAGCTTTTTTCTACATAGATAATCGCAAGCCGGCTTTTATAGGGTCGGATAATCTGATTGTATAAAAGGTCCGGATCTTCGGCCCCTTCCAATATATCTCCCTCGTCCGAAAAAACGATTGAAGCCATGTCCGTTATACCAGGTTTCATCAACAGAATACGCTTTTCTTGATTGGTATACCGGTTCGTATCGGCATCTACATTGGGTCGAGGGCCGACCAAACTCATATCACCAAGCAGCACATTCCAAAGCTGCATAAGTTCATCCAATTTAAACCTACGGATAAAATGTCCTACCGCGGTTATCCGCTTATCATCAGCCGCTGTTGAATCCACACCAGTTTTGTCTGCATTAATGACCATTGATCGCAACTTGACCATCTGAAACGGCTGGCCGTCTTTACCGATCCTTTTGGCGATATAAAATGGCGAATGCATATCTTGGAGGAACACAAGGAGCATCATCAAAAGCAACAGCGGAGACAGAACCAACAAACCGATCAAAGCGGTAACAAAATCGAATATACGTTTCATAATATTGAGAGCTTCCAATCAATGCCGTCAGGTCAGCGCGTTGCGAATACCGGATACTGTAATGCCATATTCATTCCGGAGATAGTTTTGATCCCCAACAATATTGGGGCCGCTATCGGAAATGGCGAGTTGGACCACGTTCACATGTTGCAACGCTGCTTTTAATTTTTGGCCCACGCTATTTGGTACGACATGCTCCTCAACGACAACTATATGGTCATAGCTCCGGAGCTCTTCTAACAATCGTGGATCAGAAATGTGGTCGTGCCGCGTTAAGCTGTATACAGCTGGTTGATTATCCGCAGCCCCATCAGCAATCGCTGACATCGCGACATCCAATAAACTGCCAATTGCAACGATAGCTTGCCGTTCGCCAACTGCATGACAATGCAGACCCAAATTTTCGGCAATGGCGAATGAGTCCGGAAAATTCAGTTCCGCCTTTTCCAAACGAATATAGCTAGGTCCGTTGTGGGCGGCACAAGCGCGAGTAGCATCGACGACTTGTGTGCTGGTTGACGGGTGATGAATCTCAATGGTCGAAAATGTTGAGAGAATTCCGTAATCTTCGATGGCAAAATGGGTGAAGCCCAATTGACCATAAGTGAAACCTCCACCGGAACACACAACCGTCACATTTGTATTGTGATAAATTGCCCCATTTCGAAACTGCTCTAACCCTCGCATGAAACTAAAATTTGCGATTGAGTAGCAAAACACCTTTTTGCCCATTAGTGACAATCCGGCAGCCAAACCGAGCATATTTTGCTCCGCGACTCCGACATTGATAAACCGGTCCGGAAAATCCACCGCAATTTGGTCAAAAATGCCGAAGCCTAAATCTCCGGTCAAAAGTATCACATCTTTGTCTTGAGCCAACAATTCGTGCATTGTTTCTACGAAACTATCTCTCATGAGTTTGCAAGCTCCTGTAATGCCGCTTCGCGCTCCGCATCATCTGGCGATCGATAGTGCCACAAGACCACATTTTCCATAAATGACACGCCCTTTCCTTTAACAGTATCACAGATTAAAACCATCGGCCGATCATTCTCTTGATCAGGTTGCATAGCTTCAATCAGCGCTTCATGATCATGGCCGTCCACGCGTCTAACATTCCACCCAAAAGCACGCCATTTGTCTTCAAACGGTTCCAAAGCCATCGTTTGCTCTGTTGAGTGGATCGATTGTAATTTGTTATAGTCAATAACCGCCATCAGGTTACGAAGTCTAAAGTGCGCAGCAAACATTGCCGCCTCCCAAACCGAACCTTCATCGCATTCACCGTCGCTCATAACCGTCACAATGCGGCGGTTATGTCCATCAAGCTTAGAAGCCATTGCCATTCCCGTTGCGATAGCCAAACCTTGCCCCAAGGATCCAGTCGAAGCTTCTACCCCAGCTATGCCTTTATGCGACACATGGCCGGACATAATTGAACCATTAATATAGTGCTTTTCAAGCATTGCGGGCTCAATAAACCCCGTCCCCGCCAAACTTGCATAGACAGCAGCCCCGGCATGTCCTTTGGAAAGCAAAAAGCGATCACGATCAGGCATATCCGGGTTCTGCGGATCAACGTTTAATATCTCGCCATAAAGGACCGCCATAATATCCGCGATGGAAAGACAAGAGCCGACGTGTGAGCTATTACCAAAAGACGTCATTTTAACCACGGACTGGCGGACAAATTTAGCAAGCGAATAAGTGTTGTTATGCTGCATATTATCTGCTCGCGTAGAATGATTTTATCGCTTCGGAAACTTCTTTAATGTCATCATCCGTCAAAGCAAGATGGAAGGGTACCAACAATAGGTTTTTGAAATTTTCATCCGCATAGGGCGCATGGCGCAGCTCAGTGTCACATATTTCTGAAATTCTCTGTCCGCCCCATTGTATGATGGATCCAATGCCTTGGTCACTCAAATGTTGTTTCAATCCATCCCGCTCAAGCGCATTAATTTCGTAATTTTGGAAAATGCAATATTCATCTGCAGATTCTTGCGCAGGCGGCTTAGGCAGCTTGAGTTGGTCAACATCTTTTAAATGGCCATGATAAAGGTCCGCCATCTCTCTCCGACGATCCATGATCTCAGGATAGTCCTTGAGGACAATCGACAAAAAGGCAGCTTGCATATTGTCCATTCTGGTATTGCGCCCCCACATCACCGTTTTACCGGATTCAGGATCTCTGCCATGATCTCTTGCTGACAAAGCCCATTCGGCCAATTCAGAGTTATTAGTGACAATCGCTCCGGCATCACCCAAACAACCGACTACTTTAGCAGGATAAAAACTAATGCAACCGCCAACACCAAATGAACCTGCCGACTGTCCTTTATATTTGGCCGACAGAGCTTGAGCCGAGTCTTCAACAAGAAACAGATTATGTTTCTCACAAATTGATTGAATTGGCTCCATGTCAGCAATCCGTCCGTTAAGTTGAGTGGGCATGACACCAACCGTGTTGGGGCCAACTGATTTTTCGAGGGACTTTGGGCACATGGTCAAGGACGCATCGAAATCCACAGCTACTGGGGTCAGCCCATTTTCAACAGCCGCAGAAGCAGTGGCCGACATTGTGTGATCGGATACCAGGACTTCACCATTTGGTTTGTTCAAAAAACGAATAATCAGTTCTAATGCATCCGTGGCGTTTGCAACACCAACCGCATGACTCACGCCGGCAGTTTCCGCCAATTCTGCTTCGAAATCCTTGAGATCGGATTGCATGATGAATGCACCTCGACTACCGACATTCTCAAACGCATCCAAAAATTCTTTTTGATAACTCGTGAATACCGCAGGATAATTAAAAAATGGGATATTGGGCATGTCTTGAACAATCCTTGTTAAAATGTATCTAATTTTTGGGTTTTACAAACATAGACGTGAATTTTGGCTCCTTCATGAAGCTCTATGGTACCCCGAAAATCACCACCATGTTTCTTATAAAATTTAGCAGCCTCAGTGAGCTGCTCACCGGTTGTGACTTTAAACTCCGCTATATTTGCATCATGCAAAATATCCGAGAACTTATTCAACAACGCTGTACCGATGCCTTTCCCCTGCGCTTGATCGGAAATTACTATATCCATCAGCTCAGATCGCGGCAAATCTCTCAGCTCATTTTTCGATGGATAGAAAAGTGTCTCGAAGATCTTTTTCAAACGGCTAAAATTGAAAATTTTGGGCAGTAAAATCCATCCTGCCTTAATGCCCTTTTTAAGCACAAAGTTTTTGTAAAACTGTCCTGTATCTAATGTACCCAACAAAAACCCAATCACTGTGTCGTTGCGTTTGCAAACAATGAAGCTACCGAATTTTGACTGTGCACCATGCAGGAAAATCAACTGCATAATGCCGGGACCTAACGAACTTAGAAATCCTTGATTCAGGCCAGAAACGTGCAGCTCTGCGCAGGCAGTCAAAAGATCCTTCTGAACCGGATCGACAATCAGCTTATTTTTCGTTCCCATGGTCGTTCAATTCGGTACCTGAAGATCAAAATAACCTGATAGAGCCGCGTCATCTCCATCGTGGCACAATATATTCTCATTCAGATGGGCGGGGATGTTTTCTTCGTAGTCAGCAGCCTTGGCTTTGTTTGGAAGATAGCCGCTTTCATCAAACAATTTTTTGAAATGTCCATGCCGCAACCGATTTTGATAATGGTTATCGTGATTATGTCGCTGCCATTGTTCAGCTGAATATTGCAGAAAGTTCATTCCGCCAATTTTCTTGTCCGTATGCGCATAGTGATCGGAATAGTCGATCTTGGCCGATATCCTGCCGCCTGGCTTTAGGATGCGGAACAATTCCGCGAGTATAGCCCGGATATCAGGTTCAGATATATGCTCTAAGGTATTGGTCGAAATGCAAATGTCAAAACGGTCGGATTCAAACTTAGTATTCCTCATATCTACAGGGGCTCTGTAGTCGATGCCATAAAAATTTTTGAGATCTTCCAGTGAATTAACTGGGCGGCCATCAATATCAACATCAAGGGCGATCAAAGCAGCAATGGCGTCATTGACTTGGTCAATGTCGACCATTCGAAACAAATCAACCAAGGTTTGCTCAATTGACAATTTGCTGAGATAGATATTCTGAATGAGAGATTTGCCTGCGCCAAATTCAATCAGCCTTTTCGAACCTGAGTTAATCAGATTTTCTTCATGGAACAGCCAGTTTGGGCTTATCGCAGTGGCCCGCACCTTGGAACGGCCGGTTACATACCTTTGAACAGCGTACAGAGTTCCTGATGGCAAGTGCCCAAGCACGGAATATAGAAAGCTCTTCAGTTTCCAGTCAATTTGCATTTTGAACATCCATTTTATCATTCGCTTGCTGCAAACCCGCATTGCCATTCAGCAGGCCTGAAATCGCTTGCACATATTTTTCCGAGACCCGGTTATTGGTCGGTAAAGAAATTATCTCTGCACATCTTTGCTCGGCATTCGGACAGGCCCCGGGAGAGTAATGTACTTTTTCCCAATCCACGCGCTCTAATGGGTGGATTGGCGAGACATACCATTCCGCTAATTCCAAATTGGCTTTTTGGGCGACAGAGAGAAATTTGGTTTTTCCTGAAACCCGAAGCGGATAACGCGCATATACTGGGTTGGTACCCGCAAGTGGTACAGGATGCCTAACATTCCCATTGATTATATTTTCGCGATATGCGTCACATATCCGCCGAGAATTATCTGCAACGCCAGCGATAGCTTGGATTTTTTTCTGCAAAAGTTTTTGAGAAGAGTTTGCCATCTTCCGTGAGAAATCTGCGGAGAAATGATCAGTTTCGATCGGATCATAATTGCCTTTCGCCAAACCAAGTTTTGAAAGAAAGCGAAACAAATTTCTCAACTGCCAAAAAAATTGAGGCCGGTATAATATTTCAAAGACTCTGTATTGTAGTGACAATCGCAAGTCTTGGAGAAATGAACCGCTTGCGTAGTCAGTTCGAATTTCTCCAATTTTTTCAGCGAGCTTTGGGTTTTTACTGTACGCGCTGCCACCGACACCACACACAATCGGCTTTCCCCATTCATAGGAGTAGAAAGCCGCTTCACCAATTGTACCGACCATCTGGTCTTCAAATGTTGAGAGAAAACTATGGCAGCAATCTTCTATGACGGGGACATCATATTTTTTCGCAATATCAGATATAGCCTTCATATCGGCCACACAGCCAAATGTGTGCTGCACGATTATTGCCCGTGTTTTTGACGTTATTTTTGCCGCCAATTCTTCAGGATCAATATTAAAGCCCTCGGCTTCAATATCGACGTATACCGGAATGGCTCCGATCGCCATAATCGCTTCTGGCACTGCAACACATGTAAATGCTTGCGTGACCACTTCATCACCGCGGCCTACATCCATTGCCTTTAGAATCGCGGCCAAAGCCACCCGACCCCGCGCAAATGTGAGTTGCTCAATTTGTTCCTGCGCATCTAAGAACGGACCCATTTTGCATCCTTTCGAACCGGTCGGAGCAATCCACTCAAACTTCCTAGAGCATAGGGAATATGGGTGAGCAGAAAAATAACCGGCATTATAAAAAAATAGGCAAAATTTCTCTCTGCTTTGACAACTCTCCAACTAAACACAAAGGCGCCAATCAAATAAAATACCGTTATAAGTCCGAGAAGCAACCAGCCTATTGAAGAGAAAAACCCAATGGCGGTGCTAGCCACCAAACTTCCCAAAAAAGCCAACGGAACAAGATTGCGAACAGAATAAATTTGATCCCCTGTTAAGCGGCTAATGTAAAAAGGGGTCGCGCCGCCATCATATATCCAACGGACATAGGCGGAAAGCTCGGACCGCGCATAATAGTCGCAAATAATGTCGGTACACAGCAAAATCTTACCGCCATTGGCTCGAATTCGATGATTAAATTCGCGGTCCTGTCCACGCAGCAATTGCAAGTTAAATCCCCCAATCCGAGAAAACAGGTCTTTGGGAAAGCCTCCGCCAAAGACAGTGTCCACTTCTCGGACGATTGTTTCGGCTCCGTCTTCAGCTGGCAAAGTACGATAGACGGCGTTTCCAGCCGCAAAAGGGTTGGAAACTGCATAGGCTAGCCCTTTGGCAAGCTTGCTGTTTCCGCTAGGAAGTGTCCTGCGAATACCGCCCACATTATCAGCATCATTATTCTGAATATGGTATACTGTACGGCTAACATAAGCGCGATCATAAATTGCATGCGCATCTACACGGATCAATATGTCTCCCAGCGCATGTTCTATACCCAAATTCAATGCCGCCGGTTTGTTCCGCGCTTCATTGTCAATCAGTCTAATGGTTGGAAATTCTTCGCTAAGTTGCTTCACAATGGTTCGCGTACCATCATTGCTCATTCCATCGATCACGAGAAACTCAGTACTAAAATCCTCGGTGTCGCTAGCCAAGAGTGACCGCAGACAACCCTCAATATACCGTTCCTCGTTGTAGGTTGGAATAACGACACTAACTTTCATAAACTAAACTCGAGTCCAAATATTGCAGGATGGTTGATAACGTTCACGATCGCCGATTGCGATCCATCAAAAAAGGCAATAATCATCCCGGATTTCCTATTCTGTAATGCAAGTTTTAATCTCAAAAAACCATATTCTAGGAATTGCGACTTATTCCACTCGGTGAAAAAGGATCAACTTACATCGGTATCAATTTCACAGATTTTACAGTTGCGTCAAAGCCATCGCTATTTTCTGAGGCCCGGCCGGTAACATCGAGCCAGTAAAAGTCACAGGATGAATTGCTATTGTCTATTTCTCGCTGCACGGACTTCTCTTTCAGACTGATCCTAATCCGCCGAGGTTTGTTGGCTATGTCTTCAGCGCAAGAAAAATTAAGAAACAGATTTGCGCTTGCCACCGGATCATCGTTGAGTAGAACTTCCGCCCGCACGGTTTGTTTGGGAATTTCGACCAGCTGACGCGCAAAAATACCGCCCGAATTTCGAATGGCATTCAGATTCAAATCCCCATCATCTATTGTTGCGCCATATTCGCCTGTGGAAAATAACTGCCAATCAATCGGTTGGTATTGCGATACTTGTTCGAAAGAACTATTTTTTACAATCCCCAATTCGGCATTTTTAGACAGCTTCCGATAAAATTTCTGGGATTCGCCAAATTGCTTATTCTTGATTAATGCTACAATCAGTTCGGCATCATATCCGGCCTCTTTATGGTCCGTAAGATCTAGCATCTTCCCACGCAAGGAAACTGCGTTCTGCAACGAACCAGGCTTTTGAACGACTTGTTTCCAAAAAAGCTCTCGCCAAGGTGGATTGGTCAACAGAAGATCAGCAAAAGGATCAATCGCGTTTTCATTTTCTAGAGCATCAGCCATAATGGGCGTTAGAACCATATGTGTAGAAGCATTGGTTCGGATTGTTGTGTCATAGTGCTTCAAAAGTGCCGCAACATCTTCTCGTGCACCACTGTCGGTAATCATCCAGCCATTTATAAGCTGTTCTCGACGCGACAATTTATATGCTTCTTTCATCAAAGCCCGCTCTTGGCTTATCGGCTTGCCCATGGCCAAAAGAGCAATTGCACCCGGTGTGACAGGCTCTGATTTATATGCCTTCTGGGCAAGGCCTAAAATATCGCCGCCTAACCTATCTGGAAACTGCCCCTGCCGTTCAATAATCAGCGCACGCACCTGATTCATAGCCGTTTTTTCTAGAGCGTAGCCGTTTACCGGAGGCAATTGCATCGCGATTTGCGGGGCACGACTTTTGGATATTGCTCCCATCGTCACAGCACCGGAAAGCAAAGACAAAATAAGGGCAAAAAACCAAATGGTTATTTTGAGGATCATCGATAACCTGCTCTAGACCAGTTCTCCGGTCAAGCTTCCGCTTTGTTTCCGTAGCTATATTGATACGCGTATCCATAGCCATAGCCAGAACTTTCCGAAGGCACTTTGGTTACGAAGCCGCCAAAAATATGGGCGTGCGAGCTTCGAACCCGTTGGATCGCAGACTGAATGCCCCGCAGTTTAACACCGCCGGCTTCAATTGTGTAAATGACGCCTTCGACGGAATCGGCCAATAATGGGATATCGGCCAATCCCAAAACAGGCGGGGCATCAATGATTACAGTATCATAGGAATCAGCTAGTTTCTCGATCAAATCTCGCATTCTGCTGCTGCTGAGTAGCTCTGCAGCATTGGGAGGAATCGGGCCTGCCGAAATCGTGTCAAAACCAAAGCTCGACGTGCGTTCGATGACCTTGTCGAGATCATCCTCACCAGCAAGATAGTTGCTCAAGCCACATATATTGGCATTGCCTAGCATTTTGTGGAGAGATGGGTTTCTCATATCTCCATCAATCAGCAATATGCGTTTTTTTGTGCTTGCCAGCACGGCCGCCAATGCAAAGGCGGATGTACTTTTGCCCTCATTTGGCCGGGTACTGGTAAGGAGGAAGGAGCGAGGAACTCCATGATCCGTTAGAAAGGTTAAGCTCGTTCGTATAGAGAGGTACGCCTCCCAGATGATAGATTTTTTATCTTGAAGGCTTTCAAGAATATCTTCTTTTTCAAGATCTGGAATCGACCCCAATGATGCGATGCCCAATTTTGACTTTAGATCTGCAGGGTCTTTTATTGTTTGATCAATTTGCTCCATAACAAACGTATATACGGCTGCCAAGCCGAGGCCCGCCAATAGTGCGAGCGCAACATTTGCAAATAGCTTAGGACTTGATGGCCGTTCAGATGGTTGCGCACGGTCAACCACTGAAATATTATTGCTGCCAACGCCCGCTACACCAATTTCTTTATATCGTTGCAGCAAGCCATCATAAAGTTGGCGGTTAGTATCGACTTCGCGTTGGAATATGTTGAATTGAATAGAATCTCGCCGCTCTCCGCTAAACTGCCCCTTCAATCTGTTAACTTCGGCGCGCAGCTGTTTTTCTCTTCCCAGAGCCTCGCGATATCGCGCAGAGGTTCCCTTTCTGGACCGCACATTTTCGGCGACAATGCTTTTGTCTAAAGCCGCAATTTGAGAGGCCAGCGCTTTGGCAGCGGGGTATTCTGGTTCAAACTGAACCAATATTTTGGCATATTCGGCTTGGACCTTTGCTCGCTCTTCGCGCAGGTTGTTGAGCGCGCTATTCGTCAGAGCATTTTGATCTCCAGCTCTTTGACCAGCTTCATTTTCAGCTGCAATCCGGTCCGCTACGGCCTGCGCTAGGGCCGCATTTAACGCCTCCAAGTTGGCCGATGCTAGTGTTCTCTGGGACACAGTTTTCCCTTCGGCAGTCTGGGCAGAGGACAGCGTTATAATCTCTTTATTATCAGCATAGGCGGAAAGATTGCGTTCTGAATCCTCGAGTTTTTGTTTGAGATCAGCAAGTTGCTCTTCCAGAAATTTTCTGGCGTCAGCGGTTGAGTTGAAACGACGGTCCAAATTTGATTGAATAAATTGTTCGACCCATGCGTTTGCAATGCGAGCGGACAACGTGGGGCTGGGGCTTTGGAAACTAACGTCCACCAAGCTTGAACCCCTGATAGGTGATATTTGAATATTATCCTGCAAAAGTTCGATAGCCAATTTGAGCCGCTGGTTCCGCTCAGCAGCTGTTTGCGATTCCGCTGAACCGACCAACAGGCCGGAATCATTAGGGTCAATGTTAAAGGTCTGGAAAAATCCATCCCCTCCAGTTAGATTCTGCGCTCTCACGACGCGCTCCGCTATGGAACGTGACTCAAGCAGAGAATATTGAGTCTGGTAAAATTCAAGATTTTGGCTGCCGCCATCGGACCCTGCTACACCTTCAACATTCGTTACATTATCTTGCTCGCGATCAATTTCGACCGTGGATGTTGATGTAAAAAATGGTGTGGTCAGCAAAGTTATGATTACGCCCAGAGCCACACACAAAGCCAAAATTATGGCAATCGGGATTTTATGTCGCAACACGGCCTGCCAATATTGCAATATAATCGGCATTTCGTGGGCGGTATCATCATAAGGATCGGGATCGATTCTTTTAATCGAAGGACTCGAATTGTTCATAGGATTTGTACTTGTTTCGCTCATTAATTTCTAAACAATATGATCAGAGGTGTCGTGATCAAAGGCGATGCCTGTATCAAATCACGGAATAGTCGACGGGCTTGCGAATCACCAACAACTATGACGTCATTGGCAAATACTTCAGGATCAGAATAATTCCCGCGTCGGATCGCTTTCAAATTATACAATCCGGCAAGCTGCTCGCCATTTACACTCCGAAAAATCACTACATCATTGAGCTTCGCAAATTCAGCAGTGCCACCCGCGGTAGCTACAGCGCGCATCAAGGTCATTCTTCCAATTACGGGGTAAAGGCCCGGTCTATCGACTTGACCATCGACGGTAATCACCTGACTGACGGTCTCTTCCAAGTTTACCGTAACCTGGGGATTACGCACATATCGTCCTTGCAGGCGTTTCTCTATAGCATCGGCGAGCTCTCCTGGTGTCAATCCGGAAGCTTCAACAACGCCTATTAATGGAAAAGACAAGCGGCCGCTGGCGTCAATTTGCACTTCTTTGTTGAGATCTTCAATTCCGAAGACATCGATACGAAGTTTATCAAACGGTCCAATAAGATAGGGGCGATTTGAACTGAGTAAATCAACCCGCGTCGGTTCGGGTAATCCTTTGTCCGACACAACCGTAACATCAGAGCTCCCTGTCAACACAGTTTGCCCGCATGCAGACAACAAAATCAGTGAGGCGAGGATAGGTAACCATTTCATCATATTAAAGACATCCGAATAAACTGGCATTCGCTTAGACTATCACGTTGACAACGTAAACCGCCCATGAGCCGCTAAAAAAGAACTTGCCCGGCGCTATCCAACCCGTTTTCTGTCTGAATGCTGAACAGAGTTAACGGCATCGCCAAAGAGACAAGCCAAAACGGCAAATACCATGATGAGCGATGGAACGCGCAATGGATAATCTCCAATGCTGCTTGTCAAGAAACAAGTGATTATTGCGATGGCAGTCAAAGCTACATATTTAGTATCACGCGATTTAGACCAATTTTTTACAAGGCTGATCAGCCGCTTAACGAACCAAATCATGGCCAAGCCAGCAATGAGTATCGCCGGCAAACCGCCTTCAATAGGAAATTGTAGCCAATCGTTATGGGCTTGATTCAAGTAAGTCGCACGCAACAGTTCTTGAGGCTCATAAATTCGGTAAACATGTTCAAATGAACCAAAGCCACTTCCCCATGGAAAATAATCATTCAACATCTGAAACAAGGTAGGGAGAAGTTGGGTTCTCAACTCCCCAAGATCATTGCCATCAAACAAGCGATCAAGCGCCAGCGATCGCGACAAATACACTGCAAAAAAGATGACCGTTGCCAAGGCCACTAAACTTCCAGTCACGATGGTTTGCCGCATCGACAAACGAGGCAATTTTTTGTTTTTCCTTTTTTTTGCCGGGGCATATTCAGTATTTGCATAGCGGCCAAAATAGATGAGCGCCAATGCTACGAAAATTGCTGGGACCATTAATATCAACCCGGCCCTTGAACCGGTTATAAAAATCAACGGTACCAAGACAATAATACCCGCAATCGCGGCATAAAATTTCAATAGCGCCAAGCGTAGAGATGGAATTTGAGACGCGGCATACCAACCCAATGTTATGATAGTAGCAGCGAGAAATACCGACTGATGATTTCGGTTGGCAAAGAGCCCTACACCGACACCATAGTTGGTAATATTATAAAAATAGAGTGGGCCTCTTGTCGGCCCAGCAATTTGAAGAGCTGCAAGGAGCGCACTCAAGGCGGCAAAAAATGTGAATATAATGAGAGTCTTTTTCTGATCAGCCTTGTGCAAATTTAGATATAGCATCATTGCCGTCAACGGGACAGTTAAAGAGAACAAACTGTTCAGGGTGCGCGAAGGCGACAATGACAATGGTCGCCACGGCGAATCAATTCCTGCCAATATGCCAATATCCGAGAAAATCTTCCGGCCAGAAAGCCCTTCCCAAATTGAAGGCGGCAATGGTATCAATTGAGCAATCATCAACAGCAGCAATAAACCCCCAATATACAAGGGGAATTGTCGGCCTTTCCAATGTTCAGATGTGCGGTAAACCAATGCGTATGCACCAAAGAGCAGCGTAAATGGGCGCAACACGATCAAAGATTGAACGTCATCACGAGCACTACCGCCGGTTAAAAAAACAAGACCGACAAAGGCTATAAACACATAAAAATGACTAATGGGTTCTCGTAGTAACGGTAAAAACTGCGGAAGTTTGCGCTTTGATTTTTTGGACTTTGGGGACATAGTTCGGGATTCCAAAATTGCAATTAATCATTCGGGTGAGCCCATATATTGTTAACGATTTTGCGCAAACAGAATAAGGTAACACTTAGAAACGTCTCAAAAAATCAGACTTCATCAATTCCTACCACCCAATTTGCCGTCACATCCAATTTTCTTTTCCATTTTTCCCCTTTCGGACAGTAGATTAGGAAACGGGTATCGCCAGCGCTTATATTGTCGGCTTGTCCCAATACTGAGTGATCAGACACCAAAGAGCCATTGTTTAAGCGAAAATCAACATTTATGATTGGCGCGCGGGGATATCGATAAGCGAAGCGAATGGGATCCCCTGATTTGATATGCTCGCCTTGTTCTGCTGTTAACGAATCAGAACCGCGCTGAGATTGCAAGCGGTGCGGCATATTTATGTAGTCCGAGTTGCCTGCATGAACTGCTAAGCTTGAACCGGCGGGAAGATTTATCAATCCGTCAACCACGATATAGTCGCTCATCGCATTGCCGCTTATGTTGTTCGTCGCAAGCACTGTCATCGGATTATCCACATCAAAAATAATGCCACTGATATTAAAGTTTACCTTTTTGCGAGAGCCACGGTTATAAAATCGCAGAAGACTGGTTGATTTGCTTAGGTTTCGTGCTTTCAGGCTGCCACCTCGGATGATAAAACTACAATCTTCCTTTGAATTAAAGTCTACAACCCCGTTTGCATTTCCACCCACATCAAAAATTCCTCGGACCGCCTCTCTTGGGTCTCTGAAGGTTGCAAAATCGCAATCAATGGCAAAATGGCGGCCGCCTAAAATTTCGCTGGCATTAAGACACACGCCATTGCCATTGGCGCCCACTGTGCAAGACCGATAACCATTATTCTTGCCGCCAAATTTGATGGAGCCATGGATCTCGCAATTTATATATTGAGAATTGCGGACATTTCCGTGAAAATCAGCACAATCAACCATCTGACCATTTGACAAGGTTGATCCGATGATTTTGATATCGTCACATGGGACCGACATGTCGTAATCGCCTCCCCCGAGGCTGATGGGATGCCTTCTCCCGTATAGATTTCCTCCATTTATCCGCCCGTGCTGGCTGTTGGCCACAACTATACAATAGTCTGTTACAGCCCCGGTGCCCAAACCGTTCATAAAAGGCGAATCAACAACAAAATTATAACTTCGAGATATTCTCATCTGGCGTGAGGCAAGAGTTATACCCTTGGGCCTATCGATAATAATGTCGCGGCAAATATCATATTCAACTGGCACTGCAGTTGTTGTTTCAAATTCTATATCCGACAATGATGGTGATTTGGCCTTTATCAAAAAGCAAACAACACCCTGTGATGAATAAGTATCAACGAGTGGACGCTTTACTGTTACCGTATTTTCATCAACCCGAACGATTTCGCAAATCTCTCCGGCACGATAGTAACGCCGTCCGCCATGCCAACTACCATTATTTGGATCGTAAATCCCCAATAGATCGTTGACAGAAAGGCCATGAGGCCTTGCAAATTCTATCCTAACTATGCCTTCTGACAGTGTAGATTTGAGTCGAGGCAATTTTTCCAGCGCACCTTGTGCATGGAGCAAAGATCGGAAATTGCCCGCCTGAGTGAGCTTTGCAGGCCCTTGTAAATGCAAGTTTCCTTGCTTGATCTGGTTTGAAACAAGATATTCACCGTGTAATTGAACCGCCTTTAAACCCAGAGCCTCATAAATCGGCAAAATGATCGAAAGGTCGGTGTCCCCCCATTCGGGCAATGGTAAGCCGCCATATTGGCGCACTAGTGCTGCTTTAGACGGCGAGATACCATCCACAGCCAAATAAATTGCTTCGACTGTGTCGACGGATAATTGTTGTGAAAAATCTCCCTGCTGAAATTGAAATACACCTGCACGATTTGTCTCGTGTAACTGGAAAACCTCCGCGTCTCTGGCCTGACTTGCCGCTAGTTTTAAATCAGCGCGGTTCTGGAATATTTTTTCAGATACTTTCGCATCAGCAGCGGCCGATGAAGTCCCCAAAGCTCCAGTGATGAGTGGACCATTTGCCAAGAACCGCCGGCGATTAAGAGCTTTTTTGAGGAAACCGATTTTCGTTAACTCCATTGAAAAATCGCCGTCACACGGCGAATTCTGTAAAATCGACAAGGCATTACCATACCTTGCCTTGTTCGCCGGAGCAATCAATTCAGTATAACGCACGGTACCCTTTTGCACTGTGTTTAAATTTATAAAAGTGGATAAAAATGGCGGACACGGAGGGATTCGAACCCTCGAAGGACCGTGAGGCCCTTGCCTCCTTAGCAGGGAGGTGGTTTCAGCCGCTCACCCACGTGTCCGCATGACTGGCTTGGCCAAGATCCAGCGCTATAACGGGGCAATGGCGCTGCTGCAATGGGTAAAGTAGCCTGAATTGACCGGATCGATCCCAGCCCTCCCGGTTTCTTTGAATATTGGCGCAAATTCTACCTTATGGCCTGCCGGCTGGCGCAAAAATCGGCAAAAAGCCTCAACAGGTCGCAAATTCGACTCGGGTCGTCGTCCGTTCATTGCCTAGTCATCGCGAAACGCCATGGTCATTCGCGGCTGGTATGGGAAGGAGTTTACCCATGACTAAGTCGTGCCCAAAGGAAATGTCTGTGAAAAAAACTATCCGCGAGTCTCTCGGCCGGAAACTGCTCGGCTTGTTTGCTGTCGCCTCTTTGGCGATAACGCCTTCGCTTTCGCCGGTCATGGCGCAGGTGCAAACCATCGATCCGAATGATGCTATCGATGCGGATTTGGATACGCCCGATTATGATGGGAATTTTGAAACTCCGGCGATCGAAGAAAATACCACGGTTGAGAACGCGATTGATAACGATTTGGCTGTACCGGATGTTACCGATAATGCGGTGACCAGTGATGAAGGACTGGCTGGTAATGGCTATGATCAATCGGTTGGCGAAGATAACGGCCAAGTGATCGCCAATGTCGATGATGCCACCACCTATCAGGATGATGATCTCATCGGCGCCGCAGAAGGTGTGTTTGGCAAAGGCGCTAAAGGACTGGCCGGCGTCATCGAAGATATATTGAAAAAACAGGGTCGCCCCAATGCCTATATTGCCGGCCGCGAAGCTTCTGGCGCCTTTGTCGTTGGACTGCGCTATGGTTCCGGCAAATTGCACCACAAAATTGAAGGCGAACGCCCGGTTTATTGGACTGGCCCGTCAATCGGTTTTGACGTCGGTGGCAATGCTGCCAATAGTTTTGTCCTCGTCTATAATCTCTACGATACCGAAGAGCTTTATCAACGCTTCCCGGCAGGCGAGGGCGCAGCCTATTTTATCGGCGGTTTTCATGTCAGCTATTTGCGCAGCGGCGACAAAGTCTTGATCCCGGTACGGCTGGGCGCAGGCCTCCGATTAGGGGCCAATGTCGGCTATATGAAATTTAGCAAAAAGCAAAAATGGCTGCCTTTCTAGACGGCGATCAACCGGTGGCGGCGCGCAGCTTTTCCATGCGCAAAAGATAGCGCGCCAATATATCAATTTCCAGATTGACTTCATCGCCGATTTTTAAGTCGGCAAATGTGGTTACGCTGGCGGTGTGCGGGATGATATTCAGATCGAATATCACATCGCCATCGGCAAGATCCTCAACCGCATTCACGGTGAGTGAAATCCCATCGACCGTGATCGATCCTTTGGGCGCCAAATAAGGGGCAATGTCGCGCGGAGCCTTTATCCGAATGGGATGGGAATCACCAACCGCTTCCATGGCCACAACAGCGCCGACAGCATCGACATGGCCGGTAACAATATGGCCGCCCAGTTCGTCACCCACTTTCAAGGCGCGTTCGAGATTGAGACGCGCGCCTTCGGTCCACATCGTATCTGCCGTTTTGGAGATGCTTTCCGCCGACACATCGACCGCAAACCAATTAGCACCTTTTTCAACTACGGTCATGCAAGCGCCTGAACAGGCAATGGAAGCCCCAATATCAACGCCATCCATATCGTAATCACAGGCAACCACCAATCGCAGATCACCGCGTTCTTCAACCGATTGAATGGTGCCGATATCCGAAACTATACCTGTAAACATGAAATGCCTTTATGAAATAGGGTCATTAACGATTGCGCGGGAGCCTAGGCGGCGTGCTCATATATCTCAAGCACATCCTTGCCAAGGTCGCGGCGATCCACACGATTCCATTGATCATGACCATGATCAAGATTGACCAGTCCAATATCACCAATCGCCTGCAAACCACCGCCTATCACAAGTGGTGCGCGATATAAGAGCAATCTATCAACCAGTCCCGCCTGAAGGAAAGATGCCGCCGTAGCCGCTCCGCCCTCCACCAATAGCCAATTGGTTGCATCGAGTTCAGAAATGGCCGTCGGTTCAGCTATGGAAATCCAGTGGTCTGGAACATCCGTCTTGCCTAGGACCAGCGGCTGAGGCGATCGGTCCGCCAATCCCGGCAACCGGACCGTGAGGCGCGGCTGATCGGCTTCAAACGTCCCCGATCCGACCAGTATCGCGTCGCAGCGCGCCCTTTCGAGATGTGCATGGGCCCGCGCGCGCGCGCCGGTAATCCATTGGCTCGATCCATCGGCCATCGCGATACAGCCATCAAGCGAAAGGGCGAGTTTCAATGTCACATGCGGCCGTTTTTTCTCCATCCGCGTAAAAAAGCCGGCCATGACCCGCTGCGCTTGATGCTCCAATATGCCGACAGAGACGGCGATACCGGCTTCGCCAAGACGGTCGATACCATGGCGTCTTGTCCGCGCATCAATATCTAAAGTGGCAAGGATGACCCGCGCGGGAGCGGCCGCGATGACCAAATCTGTACAGGTTGGGCCGCGCTCACTTTTATGGGCACAGGGTTCCATAGTACAATAAATATCCGCACCGGCCGCCGCTGGGCCAGCCTGTTCCAAAGCCATGGCTTCTGCGTGTGGGCGGCCGCCCGGCTGGGTCCAGCCCCGTCCGATGATGATGCCATTTTTGACAATGATGCAACCGACATTGGGATTATTGCCGGTGCGGCCGCGACCCCGTTCGGACAAGGCCAAGGCGACAGCCATGAACCGAGAATCTTGTTGGTAGTTTAGCATGTGAGTCCCGCGGGCCGCTCAACTTCCACTTCACCGCGTGCGCGGCGTTCGGCTTCGGCTTCCCGCTCAATTTCATCAACATCCATGCCCGAAATCCGGCCTAATGATTTCATCGCTTCGCGCCGCTTGGCATCGCGCTTATCCTTCAAACATTGCACGTCCCATCGGTCTTTCATAATGTCTTCGTCCGACCGCTCCATCGACCAGTTTTCCACATAGACGACTTCTTGCGGGACGTAGACATCTGTGTTCACTTTGGGGTCAATGATGAACAGAAAGAAGATGAATCCCGAACAGCCCAGCGCCAATAGAGCGGGCATGGCTTGTTCTTTAGGATGACGGCGCAGCAGGGTGATCAAGTCTTTCAATCCGCCGCCGACGGAAACATCTTTCAGCATTTTCATACAGACCAAATAGGCGTTTAAACCCGCTATGACCAGCCCAGTTGCACCATTTTTTCTGGCGTAACGGGCCAAGTCACAGCGTTAGGCTTAGTCGTGAATTTCAAATTTGATCTTCAACATAGTCCAGCTTTCAATGGGAACCCCGTCTTTAGTGGCGGGTTCAAATCGCCATTTGCGCAGCCCATGGCGCTGTGTGGCTGTCCAGAAACTGGGATGAGGACTGTCGACCAGCTGGATATTTTTCACCTTACCATTGACGCCGACAAGCACTTTCACTGTAATCACCGCTTCTATGCCCTGGCGCAACATTCCCGATGGATAAGGCGGCTGAAATTGGCTGCGGTAGCGGGTGCTCAATTTGGTCGGCACCATGATAGGTTCAGCAATTGGGTCCAACGGTACCACCGGGAAATCGAGGCCTTCTCCGCCGCCGCTCAACTCGATTGCATGATCGCCATCACCATAGTTGACAACCGGCGCCTTTGGCAATGTGATCGGTTTGACAATCGGCATTTGGGGCCGGGCCTTTTGTTCCACAGGCTTCACCTTTACAGCGGGGTCTTCAATCGTCTGGGTTGGTGGCTCTGGTTTCTTGTCCTCTTCAATCGGATAAGCGGTGATGACGCCTTCAAAAGGGATTTCAGCCGTTATCGCCGGTAACGACATAGCCCCGGCCAAAAACAATGCATGGAGGCCAATGGCCATTCCAATACCTTTATAATTGGGGGGTTTGTGCGCATAGCTTGATGTGAAACTCATAGCCTGTCCTTTCATCCGTCTCCTCGGATGACAGTGCAGCTGCTCCATTTTTTGGCGCTTTATAACCGCACCGTCTTGTGAGATGATATACTATATCGCAAAAATTGCAAATTGGCCCTGTACACGAGCCCGTAGCCCCGAACCAGTATCCGCGCGGGTGCAGCGCTTAGGAAAAGTCGTTTTTCAGCCGGTTAAGAGCGGAATCTCGTCCCATAAGCGGGAGCAATGCCCCCATATCAGGACCATGATCCAATCCAGTCAAGGCCAAGCGCAACGGCATGAATAAGGATCGGCCTTTGCGTCCCGTGCTTTGCTTCAATGCGCTGGTCCATTCTTTCCAGATTGTCTCGGACCATGGCAGCGCTTCGAGTATGGCGCATGCCTGTGCAACAAATTCACGGTCCTCATCTTCCAATTGCGCTGTTCCAATCGGCCCCGTGACCACCTGCCACCAACGGTCTACTTCGCTCATATCGTGCAAATTGGGACGCACCACGGCCCATGCTTCCGCGGTCATCGCTTCCGGCAAAACCTGGCGGACATCATCATAGTCCAAGAGATGGACAATTTTCTGGTTTAGCTGCGCCAGTTCTTCATCGTCAAATCGCGCAGGCGCCCGTCCAAAACGATTAAAATCAAAACTTTCCACTAACGTCATAACGTCAGCAATTGGTTCAACCGGATCGCTGGTGCCGATCCGCGCCAGTAAAGCCACAATCGATTGGGGCTCAATATGCCGTTCCCGAAAACCGCCGACGCCGAGCGAACCGAGACGCTTGGAAAGCTTTCCCTCTGTACCCACCAACAAGGCTTCATGAGCAAATTCCGGAGTGGCTGCGCCAAAGGCTTGAAACATTTGAATCTGCACCGCCGTATTGGCGACATGATCCTCGCCGCGCACGACATGGGTAATATTCATGTCCATATCATCGATCGTCGACGGGAGCATATATAGCCAACTGCCATCTTCCCGACGGATCACCGGATCGGACAATAATGCAGGATCAAAATGCTGATCGCCACGGATGAGATCCGTCCATTCAATCGCTTGCTCGTGATCCAATTTAAACCGCCAATGGGCTTTGCGGCCCTCCGCTTCAAAATCCGCTATTTCTGAATCGGTGAGATCCAAAGCGCCCCGATCATAAGTAGGCGGTTTACCCCGGCCGAGCTGAACCTTACGCTTCAGATCCAATTCCTGTGCGGTTTCATAAGCGGGATAAACCCGCCCTGATTTTCTTAGCTCCTCGAAGCGCTCTTCATAGCGATCAAACCGGCTCGATTGGCGCTCTTCACTATCGGGGTGAATGCCCAGCCAGGCCAGATCAGCGCGAATTGCGGTGACATATTCCTCTTTGGACCGCTCTTTGTCCGTATCGTCCAGCCGCAACACAAAGGCGCCGCCCTGTTTCTTGGCGAACATCCAATTGTGAAGTGCTGTCCGAATATTGCCCACATGAAGATGGCCAGTGGGCGATGGTGCAAAGCGAGTTTTTATGGTCATATTGTCCTAAATGCATTGGTAATGGGATAACGCCGGTCGCGGCCAAAATTGCGTGTCCCGAGTTTGACACCCGGCGGTGCCTGGCGCCGTTTATATTCTGCAATATACAGCAATTTTTCAATCCGTATCACGGTTTCACGGTCAAAGCCCCGCGCGACAAGATCCGATACGGATAATTCCTCTTCGACCAAGCCATGGAGCAGTGGATCGAGTATTTCATAATCGGGAAGACTATCACTGTCTTTCTGATCTTCGCGCAATTCTGCACTGGGCGGTTTGGATATAACATTATCCGGCATGACGGGGCCATCGGGTCCAAGCCCAAGAGAAGGCTTGTTGCGATTGCGCCATTCCGAAAGCTTGAAGCAAGTTAGCTTATAGGCATCTTTGAGAACAGAATATCCTCCAGCCATATCGCCATAAATAGTCGCATAACCGACGCTCATTTCGCTTTTATTGCCGGTGGTCAGCAACATATGCCCAAATTTGTTGCTCATCGCCATCAAGGTTACGCCGCGAATGCGCGACTGGATATTTTCTTCTGTAATATCCACGTCCTCATCCGCAAAACTGCCTTCCAGCATGGCATCAAAGCCCTCAACCGCTGGCACGATAGAGATATTATCTAACCGGGTC
Organism: Parasphingorhabdus sp.; assembly: GCF_039982415.1. Classification (GTDB taxonomy): domain Bacteria; phylum Pseudomonadota; class Alphaproteobacteria; order Sphingomonadales; family Sphingomonadaceae; genus Parasphingorhabdus. The sequence continues at coordinate 610,839 of NZ_JBDWYL010000006.1, read as the reverse complement.
CCGAGCAATTTTGCACAACCGGCTGCATCATCAAGGCTTTCCTGACTGGTGAAGCGCGATGGCATCATAACGCACCAGACGCGATCCGCTCCCAATGCATCCACTGCAACCGCGGCGGATAATGCGCTATCAATGCCGCCGGACAGACCCAAAATGACGCCAGGAAAATGGTTTGCATTCACATAGTCGCGTAAGCCAACTATCATGGCATTGTATATATCCGCCGGGTGATCATCCAATTTATGGATCACGCCCGGTGCACAGGACCAACCTGATGCATCCGTCTTGGTCCAGACGCTGTCGACAATGGCTTCTTCCCAATCAGGCAGTTGATGAACAATGTCCGCATTGCCGTTGAGAATGAAACTCGCACCATCAAACACGACTTCATCCTGGCCGCCTATTCGGTTGAGGAATAAAAGCGGCAATCCGGTTTCGCGTACCCGTTGCGTCGCCACCTGACCGAGCCGGCGATCATCTTTTTCAATTTCATAAGGGCTGCCGTGCACAGAGATTAATATTTCTGCACCTTGCACGCGCAGATGTTCGCACACCGTGGGGAACCAGACATCCTCACAAATCGGCAATCCAATTCGCGCGCCGCGAAATTCAACCGGATCCGGCATTGGTCCGGAGGCAAATAAGCGCTTTTCATCAAATGTGCCATAATTAGGCAATTCAACTTTATAGCGCACTTGCGTGATCACCCCGTCTTCAAGCAAAGCGACGCCGTTATATAATTTATCTTTTTCGCGAAAAATCGACCCGACGAGCATGGCCGTTTTACGGCCTGCAGTTTCGTCAGCCAATCGCTGTAATTCTGCCTCTGCGCGAGCGACAACCGCCGGTTTTAGTACCAAATCTTCCGGCGGATAGCCAATCAGCTGCAATTCGGGAAACACCACCAGATCGCTCTCTGGCTTGGTCTGATATATGCCAATCATGGCATCGGCATTGCCACGCAAATCGCCAACAGATTGCGTCAATTGGGCCAAGGTGATGGTGAGCTTTGCTGTCATTTGCCCCTGATAGAAACCCCGGCAGCATCGGGCAAATAAATTGTGTCAATTCTTCACCCGAAAACCAACGCCCCCATCACTCGGCCCGGAATGAAAGCAAATAGACCAGCGACCAGCAAGCCAATATACGGCCCTTGCATGGCGCGATAATGCGCTTCCACATCACCGCGCCGAATTTGCCAAATTCCATATGGGATGGATATTAAGGTCACGATCGAAAAAATATGGATGAAACTTAAGCCGGACCCGGCAATACCATGGCCCGGTCGGCCGATCCAAAAGCTGGCCAACGCGGTGACCATCATCAATAGGCCCCATGTGCGACCTAATTGTTTGTGCAGCCAATCCCCCTTTTGTCGCCATAATATATAGGCTCCCAAAGGAATGGCTGGAATCACAGTGGCCAGATGAATGATGACCGGAACACTTAGCGCCGGCCGGCGCACGGCCTCGCTGGCGGATCCGGATGCAAAGCCGCCCGAAAGACTGGACAAGGCCATCAGAATAAGTGTCGCCAATATTGTGGCCCCAAGGCCTAGAATAATATTCTGCGGACTAGAGCCATTTTTCTTCTGCGCGACCGATTTGCCGGTATTTTCTGCTTTGTTCATTTTGCTGCCCTTCCATGATTGTGCTTTGAGAGACAGAGTGACCGTTGGAAAAATGAAATCCAGCTTGCCTACGCCATTGGCCTGGCTTATTCGTAGAAAGAGCGAAAAAACAGGGTTTTGCCCATTCACGAAGCGTGAGTGGACCTTCCCAACTGCGATATTGGGCAGCGATGAGCGACATAAGAACAAGATGGTCTTTAAAATGGATCGCCGTAGAATTGTTGGTCATGGCGCTAATTGGTCTGGTCTTTGGTTTTCTGGGTCCCTTTGGCACCTATGCGATGCCGCTGGCCTTGCGCCTCGCCTATTGGGTTGGATTCATCCTCATTGGCTATGCGATATTTCGCCCGGTATCCATTAGTGCCAACTGGTTGCGCGAAGCGGTCGCCCTTCCGGCCTGGGGCGCCGAAGCATTGGCCACAGCGGTGGCCGCGCTCCCACTCACCTTTCTCATTGGTTTTGCCATTTCGGGCATGCGCTTTGATGCGGATTTTTTCGGCGATCGATTTCTTGGCTTATATATCCAATGCGCGCTTATCGGCTTTGGCATTTTTCTGTTCATGCGTTTGTTGTTCGATTCGAATGAAACCGAGCCGGTTCAACCATCCGAGACCCAGCCTTCAGCGCCGCCACCACCGCCTGCGGCGGTAAAATTTCCTTTGCGAGACCGGTTGCCATCAGGATTTGCTGATCCCGTAATCGCGCTTGGCGTGGAAGATCATTATGTGCGGGTCTATTCGTCCTCTCATAGCGAGATGCTGTTGCTGCGCCTCAGCGATGCCATACGTGAGATCGAACCGTTAGAAGGCATGCAAGTGCACCGCAGTTGGTGGGTCGCGCGCAACGCTATCGAAAAGACAAAACGCGAAGGCCGAAATCTTCGATTGGTGCTCAACAGCGGTCTCGAAGTTCCCGTTTCGCGCGCTTATGTCACAAAGTTGAAACAATTGGGCTGGATTTGATCAAAAGGCACTTTTGATTTGCGTTTCATCTGTCTAACAGGGGTGCGAATCAATCACATAGGGTCGGCGCTTTCAAGAGGATGGCAGGCCTGCTCTCGGGGGGAAGCCAAACAATGAAACTCATGTCCGGCAATAGCAATTTGTCGCTCGCCCAATCTGTCGCCGATTATCTCGATATCTCGCTCACGGATGCCAGCGTTAAACGATTTGCGGATGACGAGATTTTCATAGAGATTCATGAAAATGTCCGCGGTGAAGACGTTTTCATCATGCAATCGACCAGCTTTCCGGCCAATGACAATCTGATGGAATTGCTAATCGGCATCGATGCTTTGCGGCGCGCTTCAGCCAAGCGCATCACAGCGGTCATTCCCTATTTCGGCTATGCAAGACAGGATCGCAAACCCGGCCCGCGGACGCCGATATCAGCAAAACTGGTGGCCAATTTAATCACCGAAGCCGGCGCAGACCGCGTTTTGTCGGTTGATTTGCACGCCGGTCAAATTCAAGGCTTTTTCGATATTCCGACCGACAATCTCTACGGCGCGCCAGTTATGTCTGCGGATATTCAGGCGCGTTTTGCCAGCCATGAACTGATGGTTATTTCACCCGATGTGGGCGGTGTGGTCCGCGCCCGGGCGCTTGCCAAGCGATTGGACAACGCGCCCCTGGCAATTGTCGATAAGCGCCGCGAACGCGCCGGTGAATCTGAAGTGATGAATATTATCGGCGATGTCTCCGGACGCTTTTGCATCCTGATCGATGATATTGTCGATAGCGGCGGCACCTTATGCAATGCTGCCGATGCGCTTAAAGCCAAAGGCGCTACCGAGGTGGTTGCTTATATTACCCATGGCGTCCTGTCTGGCGGCGCCGTCGCCCGGATTAATGACAGCGGCTTGAAAGAATTGGTCATCACCGATTCCATCGGCGCCACCGATGCGGTGAAGGAATCGGACAAAATTCGGCATCTCACCATTGCACCGCTTTTGGGCGAAGCAATTAAACGCATTGCCGACGAAACCAGCGTATCGAGCCTTTTCGACTAACCACCATTGGGACAGATTCGCGCAGGCGGTGCTCTATTTTCCATCATCTGAGGCGTCTTGCGCACCCAGAGAGACTAATGGCTGATGACATGGGCAAGGCAATATTCTAAAGCGGGGGCATAAAGGCCACTCATAAGTGCACCCCAATTGCACGATGGAACGGAAAATGACCCCCAAAGATATTGCCCTCGCAGAACAATTGGCCGACGCCGCAGGTGCTGCTATTCGGCCGCTGTTCCGCGCCAAATTTGACCAAGAATCAAAAAGTGACTCGACGCCTGTGACCGAAGCGGATCGCGCCGCCGAAGCAGCGATGCGCAAAATTATTGAAACCGAGCGACCCGATGACGGCATAATTGGCGAAGAATATGGCACAATTAACGAGAGCGCCGCGCGCCAATGGGTACTCGATCCCATTGATGGCACAACCAGCTTCATCGCCGGCCGTCCGATATTCGGGACGCTCATCGCGCTTATGCAAGATGGCTGGCCGGTAATCGGTATTATCGATCAGCCGATCGCCCGGGAACGCTGGGTCGGTGTGGTTGGTCGGCCAACGACATTTAATGGCAAACCGGCCAAAACGGCGCGGTGCCGAGAATTAAAAGATGGCGTACTGGCAACCACAACACCCCATCAATTTGACGATCATGACGCCAAATATTTTATGAGCCTCGCCGGAAAAGTTGCGCCGCGCAAGATTATCTACGGCGGCGATTGCTATAATTACGGATTGCTTGCCAGCGGGCATGTTGATGTCGTGTGTGAAGCGGGCTTGATGCTGCATGATTTCGCCGCTCTCGCCCCGATTATTGATGGTGCTGGCGGTTTGATGTGCGATTGGTCCGGTGAACCGCTGCATGCGGAATCGGACGGTCACGTCCTTGCCATTGGCGATCACGCACGGGTTGATGACGTGTTAGAGGCGATTGCATGTCAGCACTAGAGCCTGTCAGCAAAACGCGGTTCGTTTTACCGCCGCCGCCGCTTCAGCGCTATTTGACGACCTATTATTTCACAGAAATTGAAAGTGCGGATGGAACCGAGGTCTCGGACATGCTGTTGCCGCAATGGGCAAGCATCCGCTATATTTATCGGGGTAGCGTCGACATGACTATCCCCGACCACAAGCCGCAGCCCTCGCCACGGGCCGCGATGACAGGCCCGACAAGCCTGGCTGCACCGATCGCTAGCAAATCATCCCGTATCGCCGCTTTTGGACTGTTGCCGCTGGGTTGGCATAAATTTGTCGGGCAACCTGCTGCGCGCTGGGCCAATAAAGTGGTCGATGTGGAATCCGCTCATAAATTTGAACTTTTTGCGCAGATCTGGAAAGCCATTGAGACAGCGGAAAGCGAAGCGGACATGGTCGACAAATGCAATCACTTGTTGCTCCAGGCCTTGCCACCAGCTGATGCGGAAGATGATCGTATTGAAGCGGCCCATTTGGCGCTGACGGATCCGAATATTGACAGCGTAAGCGCGCTCAGTGAGCGACTTGAGATGGACACCAAACAGCTCAGTCGCTTTTCGAACCGGGTTTTTGGCTTTCTGCCGAAACTATTGCTGCGCCGTCAACGATTCGTGCGCACATTAGGTCAAGCACTGATGAACCCCTCTCAGAGTTGGAGTGAATGTGTCGATCTGAACTATTATGATCAAGCGCATTTTAATCGCGACTTTAAGCGGTTCATGGGCCTAACCCCGCGGCAATATATGGCGCAACCCCATCCGATATTCGGAATTGGCGCTTCGGAGCGGACAAAAGCATTGGGGCGCCCTTTGCAAGCCATGGATCGGCCGGTGGATCCGGAATCCGATGATAATTGCAACGCCGCCTAGGCAAAGCGCACAAAAAGCGCAGCTTTTCATGCATTATTTCTTGCAATTCAGACGAATCTAGCTATTGCCGCCCTTCCGATGTGACGCACTGGCCAGTGTTGGGCTGCCACATGTGTCCGTAACGGTTGCTTTCAAAGGAGACCAAAATGCCCAAGTTGAAGACCAAAAGTGGTGTGAAAAAACGCTTTAAAATCACCGCCAACGGCAAAGTTAAGCACGGCGTAGCAGGAAAACGCCACCGTTTGATGAGCCATAATAGCAAATATATCCGGCAAAATCGCGGCACCAAAAACTGTGCTGATGCTGATGCAAAAACAATCAAGAAATGGGCACCTTACGGGCTTTAAGCACCGGGGTTCCATCGCTTCTCAAATTTCAAGGATATAGAAAATGGCACGTGTAAAACGGGGTACGACCACTCGTACAAAACATAAAAGATTATTGGATCAAGCGAAGGGCTATTATGGCCGTCGCAAAAATACCATCCGCGTCGCGCGGCAGGCTGTCGAAAAAGCCGGCCAATATGCTTATCGCGATCGCAAAGTGAAAAAGCGCGCCTTCCGCGCTATCTGGATCCAGCGGATTAACGCTGCGGTGCGTGCAGAAGGCATGACTTATGGCACCTTCATTCACGGCACAAAGCTGGCCGGCATCGAATTGGATCGCAAAGTCATGGCCGATTTGGCAATGAATGAACCGGCGGTGTTTAGTGGCTTGATCAAACAGGCGCAGGATGCTCTAGCGAAAGCTTAAGCGTTTAAATAGTTTCAAAGAAGCGCCGGGGAGCAATCTCGCGGCGCTTTTTTATTGGGTTTTTCATCGCAGCCTGCTTTAGACGATCAGCAAGGAAAATAGGGTAGAGTCATGAGCGACAGTGAGACAATTAAAGCGAAATATCTCGAACAGATCGATTCCGCCAGCGATGGTGATGCGCTGGAAGCCATTCGCGTAGCCGCTTTGGGCAAAAAAGGGGAAATTTCGCTTTTGCTCAAAACCTTGGGCAAAATGACTCCCGAAGAACGACAGAGCGAGGGGCCAAAAATTAATGGCGCACGCCAGGCTGTGGCCGATGCTATTGCCGCCCGCAAGCAAGCGATCGAAAGCGCTGCGCTCAATGCGCAGTTGGCCACCGAGAAACTCGACATGACCTTGCCGCCTCCCAACGCGCCCAAAGGCTCCATCCATCCGGTGTCTCAAGTGATGGATGAGCTGGCTGAAATATTCGCAGATCTCGGATTTTCGGTCGCGACCGGGCCGGAAATTGAAGATGATTGGCATAATTTTACCGCGCTTAATATTCCCGAAACCCATCCTGCGCGCGCGATGCACGATACCTTTTATTTCCCGCAAACGGACGAAACGGGCATGCCCAAATTGCTGCGCACCCACACGTCGCCAGTGCAAATCCGGACGATGATGGATATCGCCAAACAGACCGATGGATCAGGCGCGCCCATTTATATTATTGCACCGGGACGGACCTATCGCTCCGATAGCGATGCCACCCACACGCCTATGTTCCACCAAGTGGAAGGTCTGGTCATCGACAAAGGCATTCATATGGGCCATTTGAAATGGACGCTCGAAACCTTTGTGCGCGCCTTTTTTGAACGCGATGATATCGAACTGCGCCTGCGTCCTAGCTATTTTCCCTTTACCGAACCCAGCGCCGAAGTGGATGTGGGCTTTTCCGTTGAAAAAGGACGGCGGATCATTGGCGGCGACCCGCGCGGTGATACAGGTGGCTGGATGGAAATTCTTGGTTCGGGCATGGTGCACCCCAATGTTATCAAAAATTGCGGCTTGGACCCTGAAGTCTGGCAAGGCTTTGCCTTTGGCTGCGGAATCGATCGGCTAGCGATGCTCAAATATGGCATGGATGATCTCAGGGCGTTTTTTGACGGCGACCTGCGCTGGACAGAACATTATGGCTTTGACGCGCTCGACGTTCCCACGTTAAGCGGGGGAGTAGGCGCATGAAATTTTCGCTAAGCTGGCTCAAAGCCCATCTCGAAACCGAGGCAAGCCTCACCGAAATTACCGACAAGCTGACCGATATTGGTCTCGAGCTGGAAGGTCTGGAAAATCCGGCCGATGCGCTCAATCCGTTTCGCGTCGCCAAAGTGATTGAAGCCGGGCCGCATCCCAATGCTGATAAGCTGCAGCTGCTCAAAGTTGATGATGGCTCCAGTGAACCGTGGCAAGTGGTCTGCGGCGCGCCCAATGCACGCAAAGATATGATTGGCGTTTTCGGCCCTCCCGGCACCTATATTCCGGGCAGTGACTTTACGCTAAAGCCTGCCAAAATCCGAGATGTTGAGAGTTTCGGTATGATGTGCAGCGCCCGTGAACTGGAGCTGGGTGATGATCATGATGGTATTATCGAGCTGCCCGCAGATGCAGAATCTGCGGTGGGCAGCAGCTATGCCGATTATGCGCAACTTGATGATCCGGTCATCGATGTGGCGATCACCCCGAACCGGCAAGATTGTATGGGCGTGCGCGGCATTGCTCGCGATTTGGCGGCCACTGGAATTGGTAAGCTAAAACCACTGGCCGTGGACACCGTGAAGCGCAGCGGTGACGGCCCTGATGTTCGCACCGAAAATGATGAGGGCTGTCCGGCTTTCTATGGCTGTACCGTGAGCGGCCTGACCAACGGCAGTGCCCCGGACTGGATGCAAGCGCGATTGAAATCAGCAGGCCAAAAACCGATCAACGCTCTGGTTGATATCACCAATTATGTAATGCTTGACCATGGCCGCCCGTTGCATGTTTATGATGTTGCCAAGCTCAACGGCGGTCTGGTGGCGCGCAAGGCGAGAGCCGGCGAGAAGCTTACCGCGTTGAATGACAAGGAATATGTGCTCGACGAAACCATGACCGTGATTGCCGATGACAATGGCGCGCATGATATCGGTGGCATTATGGGCGGAGCGGATACCGGGTCAGAAGAATCAACCACCGAAGTTTTGATCGAATGCGCCTTTTTTGATCCTGCTTCGATTGCCAAAACTGGGCAGAAGCTGATGCTGACCAGCGATGCGCGGCAACGGTTTGAACGGGGTGTGGATCCCGCTTTTCTCGACCAAGGCATTGATATTGCAACGGCCTTGGTGCTCGACATTTGCGGCGGCACAGCCAGCGCTGTAACGCGTGCCGGTACGCCGCCTACCGACACCCGGACAATCAGCTATGATCCGGCCCAATGCCTGACACTGGGCGGTATCAATGTCGCGGCGGACAAACAAAAATCCCTATTGGAGGCCCTCGGTTTCACCGTCGATGGCAATTGGCAGGTGACGGTTCCGACCTGGCGTCGTGACGTCGCAGGCTGGCAGGATCTGGTGGAAGAAATTATCCGTATCGAAGGACTGGATGCTATTCCTTCAACGCCCTTGCCGCGTCAGGCTGGGGTTGCAAAACCAACCGCATCACCCGAACAGCTCGCCGAACGCAAAGCCCGCCGGGCCGCGGCCGCGCGGGGCTTAAATGAAACCGTGACCTGGAGCTTTATCTCCGAAAAAGAAGCCGCGCCGTTTGGCGGCGGCACATGGTCGCTGGCCAATCCGATCAGCGAAGATTTGAAAGTCATGCGTCCGTCGCTCTTGCCGGGTCTGCTTGCCGCAGCACAGCGCAATTCTGATCGCGGCGCATCGTCCATTCGCTTGTTCGAAGTCGGTCGCCGCTATCTTGAATCCACCGAGCATCAAACCATCGGCCTGATACTGGCTGGCGAAAATCGCGCGCGCAGCTGGCACGCCGGATCGGCAACAAAATATGATGCGTTCGATGCTAAGGCCGAGGTGCTTGCGATATTGGAAGCTGCTGGCGCCCCTACGGGCAAGCTTATGGATTTCTCCGAAGCCGGCGATCATTACCATCCCGGGCAATCCGGCACGCTGCGTCTGGGACCCAAGAAGATTTTGGCCGCCTATGGCGTGCTGCATCCATCGGTCGCCAAGGCCATGGGTCTGAAAGGCACTGCCGTGGCTGCCGAGATTTTCCTCGATGCCATCCCGGTAAAGAAAGCCAAAGGCCATATGCGGGAAGCCTTTGCCCCGCCGGCCTTACAAGCGGTTTCGCGCGACTTCGCCTTCATCGTCGATGCGGATCTGCCCGCTGGCGATCTGGTGCGGGCAGTCAAAGGCGCAGACAAGAAGCTGATTGTTGGCGCGCGTCTGTTTGACCTGTTTGAAGGCGCAAGCGTTGGCGAAGGAAAGAAATCACTGGCTGTGGAAATCACATTGCAGCCGATTGATGCGACCCTGATCGAAGAGGATCTGAAAGCCGTATCGGACAAGGTGGTGGCGGGTGCCGCGAAATTGGGTGCAGCGCTAAGAGGATAGCTGTTCGTCGTCCCGGATAAATGGCCCGGTCCTCAAGAAAGCAGTTCAATATGGAAAGATGCTACATAAGATCAGCATGACGAGTAAAAATATGACCAACCCACGCCGCACCTTTGCCATTATCTCTCACCCTGATGCGGGTAAGACCACATTGACTGAAAAGCTTTTGCTGAAAGGCGGCGCTATCCACTTGGCTGGCGAGGTCAAGGCGCGGGGCGATAACCGGCGCGCGCGATCGGACTGGATGAAAATCGAGCAGCAGCGGGGGATCTCCGTGACCAGTTCGGTGATGACTTTTGAGCGCAACGGCATCACCTTCAACCTGCTCGACACCCCGGGTCATGAAGATTTTTCCGAGGACACCTATCGCACGCTGACCGCCGTCGACAGCGCGATCATGGTGATTGATGCGGCAAGCGGGATCGAGGCACAGACCTTGAAGCTATTCGAAGTGTGCCGCCTGCGGAGCGTTCCGATCATCACTTTCGTCAATAAAGTGGACCGCGAAGGGCGTGATCCGTTTGAATTGCTAGATGAGGTGGCTGATAAACTGGCTCTCGATGTATGCCCGATGAGCTGGCCCACAGGTATGGGCGGTCAATTTGAAGGCATTTACGATCTTGTTCGCAACCAGCTGCACCAGCCGGACGGCGACAGTAAAAACTATGATGGCCGGGCTCAACAATTTGCGGGTCTTGATGATCCGAAACTTGCAGATGTGTTGAGCGATGAAGCTCTGGAAAGGCTGACCAGCGAAGGGGAATTGGCGCAAGGCGGCTATAATAGTTTTGATTTGGAAGCTTATCGCAACGGTGATTTAACACCGGTTTATTTTGGTTCCGCTTTGAAACAATTTGGCGTGGAAGAGTTGATTGATGCCATTGCCGATCATGCCCCGCCGCCCCGCCCACAGCCAGCTGAACCGGCACCGATCGAGCCCGGCAGCCAAGACGTCACCGGCTTTGTCTTTAAGATTCAAGCCAATATGGATCCGCAACATCGCGACCGCATCGCCTTTATGCGGCTATGTTCCGGTCAGTTTAAACGCGGCATGAAACTAACCCCATCGGCGCTTGGCAAACCGATAGCCATTCACTCGCCCATCCTGTTTTTTGCGCAAGATCGGGAGATTGCAGACACAGCCGAACCCGGTGATATTATCGGCATTCCCAATCACGGGACCTTGCGTGTCGGGGATACTTTGTCTGAAAAAAATCAGGTGCGGATTACCGGCTTACCCAATTTTGCTCCGGAAATCTTGCGCCGCGTCATCCTGAAAGACCCCACTCAAACCAAAAAATTGCGCAAAGCGCTCGACGATCTCAGCGAAGAAGGCGTGGTCCAGGTTTTCTATCCGGAAATTGGCGCCAATTGGGTTATTGGTGTGGTCGGTCAATTGCAGCTGGAAGTTCTCATCAGCCGTTTGTCGGCCGAATATAAAGTCGAAGCCGGCCTGGAGCCGGCGCCGTTTGAAACCGCCCGTTGGATTAGTGGTGAGGATGATGTGCTCAGCGCCTTTGCCAATATCAACCAGACCAGCCTCGCCAAAGATCGCGATGATAATCTGGTTTTCCTAGCCAAATCTACATGGGATGTCGGCTATCAAGAGGAACGCAATCCCGATATTAAATTTAGTGCCACCCGGGAACGCTGAGGAGCAAAATAATGTCTGATATATGGTCGGTTTACCTGTCTGGAGAAATTCACACAGATTGGCGCGACAAAATTGCCAATGGCGCAGCGGAAAAAAAGCTCCCGGTGCGCTTTTTCGGTCCAGTTACCGATCACCCAGCCTCTGATGATTGTGGCGTGGCCATATTGGGGCCCGAAAAGGAAAAGATCTGGCATGATCGCAAAGGCGCGCAGATCAATGCTATTCGCACGTCCAGCCTTTTGAAAAAGGCAGATATTGTCGTGGTGCGTTTTGGCGACAAATATAAGCAGTGGAACGCGGCATTTGACGCAGGCTATGCGGCGGCTTTGGGCAAACCGCTTATTGTCAATCATGGGCCAGACATTGTGCACCCACTGAAAGAAATTGATGCCGCCGCGCTGGCTGTAGCAGAAACTCCGGTACAAATTGTAGAGATATTGGATTATGTCATCAACGGTAACTTGGCCGGCTATACCGACGGATCATAATCCGCCACGGCTCTTCTCTGATTCTGGCATTTTAGAAAATATAATATATTGCCAGACAGGCCGCTAGACCAACGCCGATATTCAGCGGTAAACCGATACGGACAAAGTCCGAAAAGCGGTAGTTTCCTGCTGTGTAGACCAATGTATTGGTTTGATAGCCGACGGGTGTGGCAAAACTAGCCGAAGCGCCAAACATAACCGCTACGAGCAGGCTGCGCACATCAACACCGGTTTGCTCGGCTATGCCGATGACCAACGGTGTCATGATTACCGCCACAGCATTGTTGGTCGCAGTTTCCGTAAGCAAGGACGTGAGGGAATAGACCGCAATAATCAACCAGAGGGGAGAGATCATATTGAGTAACGGTAATAGACTATCAACGATGAGTTGCACCGTTCCGGCATTTTCCAGTCCTTTGCCAACCGCTAACATAGCGAAGATCAAGACCAGGACATTGCCATCAATCGCTCCCCATGCTTCGTCGCTATCGATACATTTGCTGAGCAGAACAATGGCCACGCCAAGCATCGCCAGCGCCGCAATCGGCATGACACCCAAAGCCGCGACGATAATGATGATCGCGAGCGTTAGAATCGCAATTGGGGCGCGGCGACGGCGATAGGAACGGGCCTCTGGTTCTTGCAAATGCACCAGATCGGCATTTTCCTGTAATGTGCCGATTGAAATATCATCCGTCTGCACCAGCAAACTGTCTCCATGGCGAATGCGCGCATCCGACAAGGTTGGGCCAGCAATATGGCGCGGCCGCGACAAACCCAAAACACGGGCTGGAATACGGGATAAAAAGGGCAAGCTAGGCAAGGAATTGCCGACCGACCGATGGGAGGGACCAATGACCAGTTCAACCAGTCGGCTATGGCTGTCTTGCAGTTCGGTATCCGGCTTCTTGACGCCGGCATAGCCCAATGAAATATGGTCAATTTCAGCCAAAGAAAGCAGCTCGGCTTGAGTCACCGCCGCCACCACGGTTTCCCCGCCTTCCAGCACATGATCAGAAAATTGAAAACGGTCGACGCTATCGCCTACCCGTCGGCCGATTATATCAACACCAGAATGGGCGAACGCACTGATGCTGGAAATCTGCCGACCGACAAAATCACTGTCATCACCTATCCAAATATCCGTGAGATAATAGGATTCAGGCATTTGGTCGGACAGGCTTTGACTGTTGCGCTTGGGTAAGAAAATGGGCCCCAAAATACTGATCATCACGATTCCCGTAGCCGCAGCAATCAAACCAACTTGGGTGATTTCAAACAAGCCAAATGCGGCTTGTCCATTTTCTTGCGCCACGCCATCAACCAATAAATTGGTCGATGTCCCCAGCAAGGTCAGGCTGCCGCCCAAAATCGATATATAGGATAACGGAATGAGCAACTTGCTCGCCGCGATGCCCGAGACTTTGGCAATTTTCCGCATGATCGGAATCAAGATGATCACCACGGGTGTGTTATTGACGAAGGCCGAAGATGCAAATGTTCCACCCAAAAACCCGCCAATAGCCAGAAACGGCCGATTTTCGGCTTTGCGCGCGGCAAAGCCCGCCAATGCCTCAATGACGCCGGTTCGCACCAAAGCGCCGGAGAGAATGAACATGGCGCCAATCGTAAGCGGTGCCGGATTGGAGAAAACGGCCAACATATCTTGGCTACTAAGCAAGCCCATAGCGAGCATCAAAGCCGCTGCGACCACAGCCGTCACGGCCGGCGGACGACGCTCTCCAACGAAGGCCGTAAACAAAGCAAATAATATCGCCAGCCCGAAATATGGTTTAACCAATTCCCAAATCGCAACCCAATCCAACTTTTGCTCCTGCTATTTTCTATCCATGCCTGTGAAGGCTTTGCGCGGCGTCATTGCATCATATCTCTGTCAATCGATCAACAAGGCGATCAAGATTCAATTCCCCTTCACGGGTTTGGCCACCGGTTTCGAGAAAGATTTGCATATTTTTTCGCGCAATCGGTTCTCTGATAAGCTTTTGAAATAAAAATGATTCTTCTTGCAAACCCGCCTCTGATGAACGCGCCGCATGGACAATAGATTGTTTCGCCAGTCGCACCGCTTCAACCGGAAATCCGGCAATGCGTGCCGCTAGACGGCCCACTGCGCGATCAATTTCAGCCGCCGCGTAGGTCCGATTGACATAGCCCCACCGCAGTGCGGTATCGGCATCAAGATCCTCCGCGCCAATAATCATTTCCATCGCGCGGCCATGACCCAAAATGCGCGACAAATTTTGGGTGCCCGTCCCGCCAGGCAGAATGCCCAAAGGCACTTCCATCTGGTTGAAGATGGTTTTTCCCGAAACCGCAAAGCGCATGTCCATGTTGGAAATAATCTCATTTCCGCCGCCGCCGACGCGGCCTTCCACTTGCGCAATGGTCACTTTATCCATCGTCCGCAGCCGCTGGCACATCACGTGAAACATATTGGGATTCTCGTCCCGTTTGGCGGGCCCATCAAAAGGAAAGGATAAGATGAGGTCGACATCAAAATGCGCCATAAAAAAATCCGGATCGGCGCTTTTAAACACAATCACCGTCAGATCAGGATCCGCTTCCAGCTCTTCTGTCAAAGCCATCCATTCTTGAAAAAGCTCTTGGGTGATCAAATTAATTGGCGGATTGGCAATCACAATTTCAGCCAATCGGTCGGTCTTGGTAACCGTCAGAAGTTTATAATCATAAGCCATGGACATCCCCCTTCACTGGCCGATTATGGCACCAGATAATTACCGCCGCAGCAAAAACACCGCATGTTCCGCAAGCAGATTAGCCATGCCGCGGGTCGTTTGCTTGTCCCCGCTCAAAAACCACTGCCCTTCTTGTTGCCATTGTCCATCCCGCACCAATGCGCGGAAATCATCAATTGTGACATGGTGAATATTGGGCGTGTCATACCAGGTTTGTGGCAGCAAGCGGGTCACCGGCATCCGGCCGCCAAACAATAAGGACATGCGCACACGCCAATGCGCGAAATTGGGGAAGCTGACAAAAGCCTGTTTGCCGATCCGCAGCAGCTGATCGAGTATGACATCGGGTCGATGTGTGGTTTGCAATGTCTGACTGAGAATCGCATAATCAAAGCTTCCATCGGGATAAGCCGATAGATCCGTATCAGCGTCACCTTGTACGACCGACAAGCCTTTGCTCACCGCGCTCGCGACATTGGCTGGTTCAATCTCAAGGCCACGCGCATCGACCTGTTTTTGGTCGCGTAAAGCCGCCATCAACGCGCCATCGCCGCAACCAATATCGAGAATCCGCGCATTGGGACGAATATTGTCAGCGATTATCTGAAGATCAGGCCGGAGCTTGGTCATATATTTTCTCCGGCCTTTAAAAAGCCATCGACAATGCGGTTCATCTCGGGATTTTCGAGCAAAAAGCTATCATGGCCAAAGGCGCTAGACAGTTCGACAAAACTGGCCGCGGCGCCGGCGGCGTTTAACGCATGGACAATGGTCCGCGATTCGCTGGTTGGATAGAGCCAGTCTGTATCAAAACTGATTAGGCAAAATCGCGTTTTACTGCCTTGAAAAGCATGTGCCAAAGTGCCGCCATGGGCTTCGGCGAGATCAAAATAGTCCATTGCCCGCGTGATATATAAA
Organism: Parasphingorhabdus sp.; assembly: GCF_039982415.1. Lineage (GTDB taxonomy): Bacteria > Pseudomonadota > Alphaproteobacteria > Sphingomonadales > Sphingomonadaceae > Parasphingorhabdus. The sequence continues at coordinate 595,230 of NZ_JBDWYL010000006.1, read as the reverse complement.
TAGCTATTGGCATCAAACCGGTCGACAAAGCTTATCCCTTGATGCCGCAAATAGCTTTCCACTTGAAAGTCGGCATCAAAACCAAATGTTTTGCTGTCGCGATCTTGTAACCGGCGACCAAATTTTTCGGTCAGACCAGCCTCGGACAAATAGGTGATATGGGCGGCCATACGCGCCACAGCGAGGCCGCTGCTCGGCGGATCTTCATCCGCATAATAAGAACCGCCACGCCAGCGCGGATCGGCCATGATGGCCTGGCGCCCCACTTCGTGAAAAGCGATGTTCTGCGCAGAGTGGCGCGCGGCAGAAGCGATGATCACGGCAGATCCAACGCGTTCAGGATAGAGCGTGGTCCAGTTTAGAGCTTGCATTCCGCCCATCGATCCGCCGATGACGGCATGAAGCCGCTCAATTCCGAAATGGTCAAGCAGCAAGGCTTGCGCCCGCACCATATCGGCGATGGTGAGGACCGGAAAGTCCATGCCCCAGGGCTTTTCCGTAGCCGGATTCAAGGTCGCTGGGCCGGATGAACCCATGCAGCTGCCAATAACATTGGCGCAGATGATAAAATGCCGATCCGTATCAATGGGTTTTCCGGGACCCACCATATCTGTCCACCAGCCGCCCTTGCCGGTTAGCGGATGGGTAGAGGCGACATATTGATCCATCGTCAGGGCGTGGCAAATCAGCACGGCATTGCTAGCCTGCGCATTTAACTGACCATAGGTTTCATAAGCGATATCGACAGGCGAAAGCGCCCCGCCGCTGTCCAGTGGCAGCGGGCCGAGCAAGCGGACCGATTTGTCCAGCCCAAAACGGGCATCTTCATTTATGATTCCACTCATATTTCCAAGGGGCTAAGGGGCGAAGAGGCGACGGTCAATTGATATTGCTGTTGACTGATAAGCTAAGGCAGCTAGTCCGGCTGCATATTCGGATATTAAGCGCGAGTCTCTCATGGGAAATCAAACACCACAGCCAAAAGATTGGATCCTCGATATTGCTGCCTATATTCCCGGCAAGGCGGGGAGCGATGATGGCAAAAGGCTGATCAAATTGTCGGCCAATGAAAATCCGCTGGGCTGCAGCCCGGCTGCAACCGATGCGATGATTGCAGCGGCGGCCAGCGTTGATCGCTATCCTGAAGGTGGTTCCACGGTTTTGCGCGAAGCCATAGGCGCCAAATATGGATTAAACCCAGCCCAGATTATCTGCGGCACCGGGTCCGATGATGTGCTACAACTGGTGGCCAATGCGTTTACCGGGCCGGGCGATGAAATCATCTATGTGCGCTATGGTTTTGCCGTTTATGAAATTGCCGCAAAACGCTATGGCGGCACCCCCGTGGTCGCTGACGACCGCGATTATGGTACCGATGTCGATGCAATTTTAGCCAAGCTGACCGACAAGACCAAGCTCATCTATCTGGCCAATCCCAACAATCCCACTGGCACATTAATTGGCGCCCAAGAAGTCAAGCGTCTGCACGATGCTTTGCCCGGTCATGTGCTGCTCGTGCTCGATGGCGCCTATGCGGAATATCTTGAAGAAGATGAAGATGACGGTGCTCTGGCCTTGGCACAGACCGCCTCCAATGTGTTGATCACCAGGACGTTTTCGAAAATTCACGGTCTGGCCGCTGAACGCATTGGGTGGGGTTATGCCTCCGCTGCGATTATTGATGCGATGAACCGAATCCGCCAACCTTTTAACGTCACCACCGCCGGGCAAGAGGCCGCATTGGCCGCTCTTGCCGATGATAGTTTTGTGGCCAGCAGCCGGGATCATAACCGGAAATGGCGTCAATGGATGACGGGCGAATTGGAAGCGCTCAACAATCATGGTCTGCGGGTCATTCCATCGCATACCAATTTTCTTTTGGTCTTGTTCGAAGGCGCGCTAACCGCCGAAGCGGCTAATCAAGCGCTGATGAAACAAGGCTATGTGGTGCGCTGGCTGCCTGGTCAGGGTCTCGTCAATGGCCTGCGTATCACTGTTGGGACGCAAGAGGAAAATCACGGTTTTGTTGCTGCCTTGCGCGAAATTTTGGATGGAGCCGCGTAATGCTGCCTTTTGCCAATATCGCAATTATCGGGTTGGGCTTGATCGGTTCTTCCATTGCGCATGGGGTCAAAGCGCATATGTCCAGCGCCCGCATTACCGGATATGATGCCGATCCGGCGGTCCGGGCCCGGGTCCAAGAACTAGGGTTTTGCGACGATGTCGCAGATAGCGTCGGAGCCGCGGTCATTGATGCGGACTTGGTCATGCTATGTGTACCGGTTGGTGCCATGGCGGCAATTGCCGAGGAAATGGCGCAAGATCTGCCCGAAGAAGCGATCATCAGCGATGTCGGATCTTCCAAAGGCAATGTTATTGTATCTCTGCAATCGATATTGCCGCAAGCGCGGATCATCCCGGCTCATCCCGTTGCCGGGACAGAACATAGTGGCCCAGATTCCGGTTTTGCGACGCTTTTCCATGATCGCTGGTGCATATTGACGCCCCCCGAAACTGCGCAAGCCAGAGATGTTGAAAAAGTCCGTGCCTTTTGGGAGAAACTGGGCGCCAATATTGAGATTATGGACGCTAAACATCATGATTTGGTGCTCGCCGTCACAAGCCATTTGCCGCATCTTATCGCCTATACAATTGTGGGCACGGCATCGGATCTGGAAGATGTTACGCGCAGTGAAGTGATCAAATATTCCGCTGGTGGGTTTCGCGATTTTACGCGTATCGCGGCTTCCGATCCCACCATGTGGCGGGATGTCTTCTTGTCGAACAAAGATGCGGTGCTCGAAATGCTGCAGCGTTTTTCTGAAGATCTGACAGCGTTGCAGCGCGCGATCCGATGGGACAAGGGCGACGAACTATTTGACCTGTTTTCGAAAACCCGCGCCATTCGCCGGCGGATCATTGAAGAAGGTCAGGACGATGCCGCCCCCGATTTTGGACGCAGCCACGAATAGCATCGGATCGGCTTCCGGCCTTTCGGACATTGCATTGATCGAGCCGATCAAGCGATATTGGTGGACATCGGTTCAATCATTGAGCTGATTGATTGCAGCGTGCACGCGATCGCGAATATCCGCACGGTCCAGACCTGGTTCTATTTCTGGTTGGACGGCATAGGTGATGACGCCGCTTTGCTGAACAAATGTATCCCGCGGTGAGATGATCCCGCTATCCAGGGCAACGGGGACCAGCGGAATGCCCATCAGCTTGTAGATACCGGCAAAGCCAGTTTGCAATTCCGGCCGCTCACCATGACGAGCGCGGCTGCCTTCGGCAAAGATCACGATCGGGCGGCCTTCAGCAACTGCTTTTTTGGCCTGTTTGATAATTTGCCGCATTGCCGCGCCGCCGCCATTGCGATCAATCCCAAGCAATCCGTGCTTTTTCGCGATCCAGCCCCAAAGCGGAATGACCAGTAATTCCTTTTTTGCGATCACCACTGGCTTGTCAAAAATACGCAGCAAATCGATTGTTTCAAACATGCTCTCATGCTTGAACACATAGAGCAGCGGTTCGTTGCGGATTTCTCCCTTAATCTCAGCCGTAATGCCGAGGACGAATCGGGCGCAAAAATAATGATAGCGGCTCCACAGCTGCGCCATATAGTGGGTCCCGCGGATAGAAAAAACCGCGACAATGAAGGACATGATGATAATTGGTGTCGATCCCCCGTAGAAGACCGGCAGAAAGAGCAGCGAACGGATTTTCGCCAACATGATTAAACCCCCGCAAAGGCCGCAAGGCGACGCATCAGATATTTATTATATTCTTTGAACAAAGTCCCCAAGGACGGGGCCGTGGCGACCGCATCGGGAATGATCGCGATTTCGGCCGGCACCGCGCGTTCCAATTCAAGCTGCGCTCGCCGCATATGCCAATCGGACGTAACCAGACGCAAGGAACTGTCTTTGCGGCGCGCCGACCAGCGCGCTGTTTCCAGCGCATTGGAACGGGTATCAACCGCCTGAAAGCCCAATTCAATACAACATTCAAAGAGGCTGTCAGGCCGGTCATATTCAGCCGCCAATTCGTGGGGCTTCACATCCCGGTCAACGCCGGAAATGAGAAGATATTTGGCATTTTCAGACTCGAGCAATTGCAATGCTCGGTCAATGCGTTTGGGGCCTCCGGTTAACACGACGATAGAATCGGTTTGCACCTCGTCAGAAGCAGGCCGCGGCAAATCAATAGCAAACCATGCGAACCCAATCATCCAAATCAGCAGCAAAAAACAGAAGAATCGCAAGATCATAAACTATCGCTACAATATTTTCTTCAGCGCGCCCATGACCGTCATGCGCGCCGTTACCATCGCCAGGATCATTCCCAATATCGGAATGATCCCGATAATCAACCAGCTATACCAGGACAAACCGAGCGACTGCACCAATCCTGAACCCAGCGCCGATATTTGCATGCCCAGCAAAAAAACGATTGCCGCCCCACAAATCAGGCCTAGAATTCCCCCAAGCAGAGCGTCCAGAGCAATGCGCCTTTGGAACAAACGGCTAATTTGACGGTCGGTGCCGCCGAGCAAATGTATGACCCCGATGGTTTCCTTGTGCGTGTTCAACGCGGCCCGGGCGGATATAATCACTGCAGCGGCTGTGGCCATCGCCAGCAGCAGAACCAAACCAAAGGCAATCCACTGCAAAGACCGGACCAGCGCAATGACCGGCGCAATCAGTCCGCTACTCGGCTCTACCCGAGCACTGTTCGCCAGAGGGGCGACAGCAGCGCGCAATTCCTGTAACTCGCGGCCCCCGACCGGGCGGTTTAATTTCAGATCAATCAGCGCCGGCAAAGGAATATCGTCTAGCAATTCGCTGCCCGTGGACCCAGCGTTCGCGCCGCTATTCTGGCCCAGCCATGGGGCGATTAAGTCCTCGATTTCCTGTGCGGGCAAAACCCGGACATCGTCTACCAAATCCATACCGCGCAGCCGCGCAGCGGCATCTTGGGTCTGCTGCGCCTTGCGATCGGGATTGGCCTCAACCACTTGAACCGTCGCGCGGCTCGACAATTGCTGTGATACATTTTGCCCCGCTTCGGCAAAAGCCAAGCCCGCTGCCGATGCCAGCACCGTGAGAAAAATCATGATCGCAATAACCCACGGCATGGGGCCGGATAAGCGTCCCTCCGGGATCAGGCGGCGATCATGACCAGGTATGACAAACAGATTCAGCATTCAGCCTCTGCCTAAGCCCGATCTCGCGGCAAAGGCGGGTTGCGCAGCGATCCAGTGGGATCGGACAATCCTCCTTTTTCAAGCTTCATCATTTGTGCGCCAGGCACTTTGCTAAGCAAATGAATATCGTGGGTCGCCACAACAATTGTGGTGCCCAATGTATTCAGCGCTTCAAATAATTGCAAAAGACGCACCGCCATATCCGGATCGACATTGCCGGTTGGCTCATCTGCGACCAATATTTCCGGACGGCCGATAACCGCGCGGGCAATGGCCACACGTTGCTGTTCCCCGCCCGATAAAGTTGCTGGCCGGGCCTCGGCACGGTCTCCCAAACCCACCCAATCCAGCATTTCCGCCACCGGGGTAGCAAGATCTTTTTCTTTCACGCCAGCGACTCTGAGCGGCAGTGCGATATTGTCAAAGGCAGACAGGTGCGGAACCAACCGAAAATCTTGAAATACCACGCCAATGCGCCGCCGAAACCCTGGCAACCGTTCGCGGGACATGGTCACCGCGTCTTCCCCGAATAATCGGATCAAGCCGCGGCTTGGCCGCTGCGCGAGATAGAGCAATTTCAGCAATGAGGTTTTACCAGCCCCTGATGCTCCGGTGAGAAAATAAAAACTCCCCGGATATAGGGTGAATGTGAGATCGGACAACGTCTCGACCCCTGCCCCGTAACGCAAGCCGACATTCTCAAATTGGACAATTTCATTCATTGGGGTTTTCAAATCACATGATCAGATCGGGATGGGGCATAAACGCGTTCTTCAATAGGACGTTAAGGCTTCCGAAATCAACTGCTGCGTGCTGCACGTTCCATAAGTGCGCCATCAAAACGTGGAAAAAAAGGCTCTTGTCTCAAAAGCATGCAGCACAGGCTTGCAGTTTCATGGATTGCCGTGTTTAGAAGGACGCCATGATATTGAATTGCCCGGCTTGCAAAACACGCTATCTCGTGCCCGACAGTGCAATTGGCCCTACGGGTCGATCGGTTCGCTGTGCATCATGCCGTCATAACTGGTTTCAGGAACCCGCGCCGCCAGAACCGATAGAGAAGCCATTGCCGCCGGCCCAAATGGCAGCCGCCGCCTCTCCCCTCGCCCAAAAACCGGATCAACCGGCCGCACAGGAGCCGGCACAGGTATCACCATCACCCACTGCATCTCCTGCTTCTCCCACGGATAGCGCCGCACCAACCGCACCGCCAGCCGCTCAGGTTACACCGCCATTTATATCCGAGACGAGCAGCTTTGCCCACGAACCGCCGTTTAAACCGCGCCGCAACCCCGCAAAATTATGGACCATTGCCGCTATCGCTTTTGCCAGCTTAATCATTGTGACAGGCGGCGCCCTTTATGCCTTTGGCACCCCCAATTGGTTCCAAAATTATCAAATGGCCAGTGTGGATGACACACCCTTGCTCATCGAGTTGAGCGAGAAACAGGATCGCCGAACGCTGCAGGATGGTACAGAATATTTTGCCGCCAGCGGAACGATCATCAACCCCAGCGACAGCGAACAGTCCGTGCCCGCGATGTTGGTCATTCTTCGGGATGCCAGCGGCCGGATTGTCTATAGCTGGAAGATGAAGCCGCCCACGGAAAAATTGGCACCGGGCGCAAAAATCAACTTTAATGAAGCCAAGCTTGATGTCCCGCGCGCGGCCAGCCAACTCGAAGTGGGTTGGGCGGACACCGCCCGCGAATAACTGCGCTCTTCAGAAATTTATTGAAATTCAGCCAGCAAGAGCGGCGCATCAGCAGCGGTCGTAAGCGTTCCGCGCGTCAACATGATCGCCCGGGTAGCGTTGGTTTTGCGATTCTCGATATTTTTTCCCATGACCGGGCCGAAACGCACCGCTTCACCGCTCACAATTTCAGCGGACACGGTCACTTGTAAGCGCATCGCGGAGGACTGCGGCGACTGAGCAGCGGCTGGCGTGCCGATAATCAAAGAAAGGGCCAAAGTGACCAAGGAAAGAGAAAGGAAGCGCATGACCAGAGAAAGGCTGGAAAATAGCGCCCTGACAAGGTAAATAGAAGGTTAACGTGCAAATTTTATGACCAAATGCAGCCAATCTATGCGCCAACCCTCCCAATTGTATGAGAAAGAGACAATTTTCGGCGAGAGGTTAATTGTAAGAAGATTGAACGGCAGCGGCAACAATATCTGTTGCGAGCCCCTTTTCCCTTTGCTACAGGCACGCGCCTACCAAGGGCTAATGGCCTTGTTCGGATGACAGTGCGGTCGTGGCGGAATTGGTAGACGCGCAGCGTTGAGGTCGCTGTGGGATTAATCTCCCGTGGAAGTTCGAGTCTTCTCGACCGCACCAATTTTCAAACCAAATGGCGATCCTGATATTGTCCGCTTTAGTGAGTCTTGACGGTTAAGGGGTGACTGCGGAGCATAAATATGCTGTCACGCAATCTCCTCTTCAGCGATTGTAGGTCCATGTACCCCACACCCGATAAGCAAGAACGCCGCGCCGATTTCATTGTACATGCTATTGGATTATTTGCGATCTTGGTTGGCGGGTGGATTGTGATGACTCAAGCGGTGCTCGGCCATGGTCTTGCAGTGCTCACAGCCACAGGAACCTATGTTCTTTGCGTGTTATTTTCCCATGTGATTTCGATGGCCTATCATTTATCTCCGCTGCACGGCCAACGGCTCATGCTGCGCCGAATTGATCATGCTGCCATTTATTTGACGATTGCAGGAACCTTCTCCCCGCTTTTCATTCTTGCCGACACGCCATTTAGCCGCCACATGCTTGCCCTAGTATGGGCGCTTGCGATTCCGGCGATGCTCTATAAGATTTTCGGCAAAAATCTGGATTCACGATGGTCGTTGATTTCCTATCTGGGTCTAGGTTGGATGGGCATATTGGCGGTGCCAGATCTTTTGGAAATATTGCCCCGATTATCGCTTTATGCGATGTTGGCGGGCGGAATTTTTTATTCACTGGGAACGGTTTTCTATGCCCGAAAAGCCCAAGCTTTTCGCTATTCAATCTGGCATAGCTTTGTGATGTTAGGCGGAACCGCTTTCTTTATAGCGATTTGGGTGGCTTTGTCCGCGGCTTAATCCTCGAGACGTCTGCTTCTTTCTATACAGGCCAATATGATCTTGATATTGCCCAGGCATGGATATGGACAGGCCATGGAATGTGGGTTTTTTTGCGGTAGAGACCGGGGCCGACCCTCTTTTCCTCCAACATCTCTTATGGTTTTTCGGCCACCCTGAGATTTGGATATCGCTAATTCTCGTCGCAATATTGGCGCTCGCAGCGATAAGAATGGCGCAAAAGCTTTGGCAATCCGGCAGAAAAATAGGTTTTGCGATTTTTGCCGCGCTGGTTTTGGCTTTGACCGCCAGCTATATTGGTCTCGCTCTGCACGCCCAGGCTCTGTATGTCTCAGGTGATTTAGACGGTTTGATCTGGTGGACCTATGCCCAGTATCTCTTTTTCATCTTGTCCCTTTTGTCGGCCTTGTGGATCTTTTTTGATTGGTTCAAACAAAGGCACTGAACGATGTACAAAATTACCGTCGCTATTCCAGGAAAGCACGGACCAATTTCAAATATTCACTAGGCTTTTCTCCATAGATCATATGCCCGGCACCCTGCACTGTGATGAATAGGGCATTGGGAAAAACCGAAGCATATTGCTGGGCCACCGCTTCAGTTTTATAATCGCAAGTGCCTCTTAAAATAAGGACCGGGACAGAATTCTTTTTTAAATTTGCTTTTGGGTCGTCGGTTCTGTTCAGTAATGTCTTGCCGGTCATTCGGCTCGACCAAAATCCATAACCATCTGAACGGGTAATATTTTTAATGGGGTCACAAAAGGCTAGCGGCAGATAATGCCGATTTGCAATCTGATCAAAAAAACTACCCATTTCGCGATCTGGCGCAAATTTCAAGGCCGCTACCGGGTTAATCTCTGCCAAAAATATTGCCGCAAAGAGTCTGGGTTTTTCAAGGTTCGCATCAAGCCGCTGCTTCTGTTGCGCATTCATTTTGTCATCCAATTTCCCATCGGATTGCCGGGGCCAGTCCGGGAGATAAATTGGTCCCGGGCCGGAAAATATTACCCGCGCAACCTGTGTAGGATATCGAGCAAGATAGTTTGATGCGAGTGTTGCGCCCCAGGATGATCCAATTAGAATCACCTGATCTGCGCCAATTTTGCGCTGAACAGAACGAAGATCAGCAATATGCCGATCTAAGGAATATTGCGAGATATCCTGTAAACGGGCAGACAGTCCGCTGCCGATTTGATCGTAAAGATAAACATCATAACCGTCATCGGCGAGTTTTGAATAGACATTGATCATGGGTTTAAACGAAACACTATAGGCACCCGGTCCACCATGGAGAATGATTATTGGCGGCTTGGATGTGGCTACCGCAGATTCATAGCGCCGGACTGCTATGTTAGATCCTGTTGATAATTCCCAATATTCGGTTCCCTCGTCTTTTTGGGGCACAAATTGCTCAACCTCCGGAACCAGTGGCTGAAATATATAATAGGCCAACAGGCCGTTCACCATGAGCAGCAATATTATCTGTCCAGCGACATATATTTTCAGCCGCCGTAGACGCCACAATTTGCCCACCAAAAGAGAGCCTATGGCCACAATCATTGCGCCAACCATCAAACCGATTATCGCCAATATTGCAGGAGAATCGAACAAAAAAGCACTTGCGAAAAAAGCGGCGATGCCGATCAAGACACTGCCAGCATAGCTCACTATCTGCAGCAGGGCTGCGCCGATATGGCGCATCGGCCCGATTGGCATTGCTTCTGGCTCTGGTCTATCCATGATGATTATCGATTACTCCCGCTTCAAGGGCTTCTATTTCTTGCAATCGCTCCATCATCGATTTTTTCACCAAACAGTTATGAGCAGCGTCTAGCGCTGCACTGAGATTGAAACCCAGCTCTTGGTTTAGCGCATCAAATATACGGATGGCTTGACGACATCGCCGTTCAATCAAAGCAACTTCCGCGGCACCGTGCTTGGTTAGGTGGAATGTTTTGCGGCGCCGATCATTTGGATCGGGCTTTCGTATAACGATGCTTATCTTTTCCAGCAATTGCGTGCGCTGTGCCGTTAACTGATGCTGTTCATCCAGCGCGCGCGCTATTTCGACCAGAGAAGACGGGCCATTTTTGTTGATGAATAATATTGTAGAACTGGCGCGGGAAGGAACCGTCAATCCCGCTGCTTCAAAAAATTCATCGCCCTGCTCACCAATGATATTGGTCAACCTTGCGGCGCGCGCGCCGACAAAAGCCTCATCAATAGCCAACCGTTCATAATAGGGGCGTTTCCGTTGATCCACCAGCGACTCCATGCAATATGTAATATATTGCGCAATTTATTGCATATATTGCTTTTGTCAAATTTGGCGGTAGCAAAGCGATGCCTGGCGTTCGGTCTATCGTTCGGATTTCTGGCCTGCCATTTCTGAATTGCAGCCTATATCGCAACCGGCTTTTGATAATCATTTATCGATTCAAATAGCGTGGTCAGCGCTGTGCGTTCGTCTTCTGATATTTCAGGCCGCCAGATTTCAAACAGCAGGATCACCCGTCGCTCTTCGCTACGGTTCCAGGCTTCATGTTCGAAACTATCATCGAAAATCAAGGCTTCACCATTTTTCCAAGCGCGCGTTTCACCGCCAACCCGCAAAGCACAATCCGGCGGCAAAATAAGCGGGATGTGGCAAATCAGCCGCGTGTTGAGCAAGCCATAATGCGGGGTGATATGGGTGCCGGGTTCCAATACCGAATAAAGCGCCATGGGAGAGCGCTCCTTAATCTGAGGAATGGGCGCGGTTTCTAATGCCGCGACTGTCTTGGGACATTTGTCGAGATGACTCGTGACCGCCACCCCACTCTTCCAGAAATAATAAGCGCCCCAGCTGCGATCGTTAAGCAGCGGGTTATTGGGCTGCGGACGATTGGGATGCGATTCAACATAGGGAGAAAATTCGTCCGTTTCCGCAATCACGCCCTGCAGCTCTGTCTGCATAGCTGGGATTGCTGCCTCTACTTGGTCGAGCCACGCAAATTCACCGCGTTCGTAAAATTCTCGCTGCGGCATGCCCGGATAGTAGAACATGGATGGTTTTTGGTGGAAAATCTCCCGCCGCCCCATCAGCAAGTCAAGCGCATGGAGCACCGATCGCGGTGTATCTGGACCGCCCACTCCAATATTCTCTAACCGGCTCAGCAGATAATTTTCGAACCGCGCCCGTGCGCCGCCCAGAAATCGCTGTGCTTCGAGAAATTTTGGATTGAGCTCACCGGGAATGGCTGCACCGGCACTGACCATGTTGAAGGCCGCCTTGTAAAAAGCATTGGCTGCGCGATCGTCCCCTTTTGCCGCTTTGAGTTCCCCCATTCCCAATAGCGCCGCAAGATTACGCTTATCTTTTGACAATGTCTTCTGAAAGGCGGCTTCTGTCTCCAACAGACCGCAATCCTTCACATCATCTTGGTTGAAGTCAGAATTCAAGTCGGTCATTTGCCATTTTTTGGAAAGAGCTAGAGCGCAGTTCAATCCAATTTCAACCAACGCTCATCCCGTTTCGATCAACCGCATGGCGAGACCAATAAAAACTCCTTACCCTGTCTTTGCACCCTTTTTCAGCGCTCAACTTGGGCGCAAAAGTGGCTAGGGGTTTCGTCCTGATTTGGCACATATGTAGGAACACCATAAAAACGATCGCCTCTTTTTTGAGATCATGTTAACAATTTGTTAGGGAAGCACAATTTCTGACCATCCCATTTTATGTGGGTAACTTAGAGGACCAATATGAAAAAAATTATGCTGAAATCAGCCTTGCTAGCGGGCATAGCATTTGCCGCCCCCGCACATGCAGGCGTAACGCTGCAATTCGATACGGTAACATCGACAGCTACCAATGACTTTTTCGGACCATTTGACCGACTAATTGATCAATCTGGCCTGTCCGCCAATTACGTCAATGGCGTGACTGATTTTGACAGCTTTGTTGCATCAACACAGGGTTTTCAGGGCACGAATGGTATTTCCAGTGCCGCAACCCCTTTGCCGATTAATTTTGACTTCGGTTTTGCTGGAGCACAAACCTTTGACGCGCTGGCTGTTTACAACCAATTAGGTAGCGCCAGCTTGCGTGAATTTGATTTATTTGCTTCGAACCAAGCCGATTTTTCAGGCGCCACATTTCTGGGTAGCTATGAGTTTTTGGTCAACGATCAAAATGCGCTGGTTGCAACATTTGGAGCTGTAAACGCACAATTTGTTCGTTTAACGGCCAACTCCAACTTTGGCTTTAACGGATCGGTTCGATTTGACGAAGTGATCGCGCGCAGTGCAAATCTGGGTGCCGTTCCCGAGCCAGCTACATGGGCGTTCATGATCTTTGGTTTTGGTGCCATTGGGAGTGCGATGCGGCGTCAGCGCAAAGCGAATGTCAAAGTTAGCTACGCTTAATAGCGGGCCAATCAACCTGTTTAGAAGCCCTGCTGCAGCAATGTGGCGGGGCTTTTCAGTTGCAACATAATATTCCCCTTCAAAGACAAACCAAAACCTAACATACAAACCATACCGAAACGGCGCCGGTCCAAATTATGCCTTTTTCTTGCGTGTCTTCTTTGGATGCCTTGATCGCAGCGCCACATCCAAGGCTTTTTGCGCCCAATCCGTGAAGGCGTCGGGCTCTTTCGGTTTTGTATCGTCTTCGCGCCCCAATTTCGGACATTCCGATGGCGGCCGCGTTATCCCGACAGCGGACATAAAATTCGTCGATCATTTGGCGGCTTTAGATCAGATCAATACCAACGACCTTACCGTTGCTAAATCTGCTCATCTCACACGTCTTAGCTGCACGCGGTAAAGCAGACGGGCCTTGCCGCTGGCGATACGCTCTACATTGTCTATCGATTCGCCGGGGTTGAGATTGCGCCGCAAATTTTTTGCTTTGAGCAACAGGCTGCTTTTGTCATTCTTGAGATCCAATGGCCCAAGCAGATCGTTGAGCGTTGTGTTGATCACAAAGTCGGAAAATCCATCCTGCCCTGGCGGAACGACGATACTAAGCGATCCTTTTCCATTTGCATCGTGGTTAAGGGTTTGCCTTCGTGGGCCCTTTCTGGTGCAGCGGACATCGAAGCTGCGACTACCGGAACGAATTTCATTTCCTTCAGCATCGGTCACGCTGAGAGAAAAAAATCCGCGATATCGTTTCCTCAACAGTGCAGCCCCGTCGCAAGATATGACATTTACATAAAGATGATACTCACGGTCCGGCTCGGGGGCTATTGGGATATCATCCGCCGGGAGGTCATCGATCACTGGGTTGTCAATATAATCAACCGGAATTAACTTGTAGCGCACCGGACCAAGCGCGCCAGCCACTTTGACGTCGAGCACGCCGTCAGCCTGACGAACAAATGTCGCCTGACCCATTAGTGGCAAATCATCAGCAATGAAGCGATCAGGCGCTGCCTGTCGAAAATTCCGCATAACCACCATATTGGGCTTTACCTGTAAAACCAGCGCATGGACCCAGGGGTCAACTGCATAAGCACGGCCATTGGCAATGGTGATGCGCTTGTTGATGCTGGAAATCCAGTAGGTGCCGTCAACCGCACTCGGCTCGCCTGCAGCGACCCTCTCCTTCATTGGCAAAAACGCTGATATCTGGGCTTGCACCGGCGAGATCCAGATCGCTATTGCAAAGAAGAGGATCAGGCCGGCGCATTTTTTGAGAAAGCGGTTCTTCATAGACCTGTTCCGGAAGAGCGCCTGGAATTCAGCACTTCTTGTCGTTCTTTTTTGACCGGAACAGATTGCCTAGACCGCATTTGGTTTTTTTGCTTACAGCTTTGGCGTTATTGATATGGTGCTTGGCGCGATCTGTTGCGACTTTTGCAACAGCCTTTACCGGTTTATCACTCGTTGCGGCGGCTCCATAGCGCTTCCTGACATCACTTTGACGTTCCAATGTCAGGCCGGTTTTATCCTTGATACCCGCGCGGACATTGCGATCAAATCGATCGACCTTCACCGCCGTTTTTCTGATTTGCGTACCCTTTTCCTGACCGTATGCACTCAGATTTTCTTTCAGCTTGCCTTTGGTCGTGAAAGTCTGGCCAATTTTGCGGAAATTCTCGCGGTGATGCGCCCGCCGCTGTGCAGCCACGTCGCGCAAGGAGACGTCCTTGTCAAAAATTGCGGCTCCATATTGAAAGCCGGTGCTGATTGGATCCTGCACCTCGGCGCCGGTAAGAGCTTTCACACTTTCTTTGCCGGCAATTTCCGCTGCGATAACCACTGCTCCAACGCCGGTGCCAGCCAACGCAGCACGTCCGCCTTTGCCGATTTTCGCTGCCGTCGCTCCAACTTTGGCAGTCTTGGCCAGTTTTGCGGTTTTCGCCATCTTGGCAGCATCAGTCGCCTTAGATGCAGCTTTCAAACCACCAGCACCGCGAGCAACCTGCGCCGAACGGCCTGCTTTGTTCAGTTTCGAGATGTCGCCGCCTTTATTGGCAATATTGCGAACCACCTGTCCTTCATTGACCATTCTACCGCGAGCTGCTTGCGCTGCATCACCTTTGGAGACCAGACGCGCAATATCTGCATTTGCACCTTTGGGATTTGTGAGCTTTCGTCCGAAGCTGTCCGCCCCTCTGGTCGAGAATTTCGACTGCGCTGGTTTTGCCCGAACCTGATCTCGGAAGGTGACCTTCATGCCGCTACCCTTGCGAGTCGGTGCGGTTCTATTCAGCCTTGCATTTTTCGCAGCATTGCCGCGACGATTCAATTCGGTGAGATCATCAGCTGAGCCAGCAACGCGATTGACGCGAGCACGTTGGGCATTTTCGCCCTTCTCTATCATGCGCCCAAGATTGGAATTTGTGATATTGACCGGGCGAGCACGGGGCGCAGCCTTTACCTGACGTGCACCCTTTGCGGCGTTTCCGCGGCGCTCCAGTTTTGCCATATCGTCGGCTGATCCTGCGATTCTGTTTGCGCGGGTGGCGCGCGCCGCTTCACCGCGCTGCTTCAACTGTTTAAGGCTAGTTGGCCGTGATTGGGCAGCATTGGGTTGCAGCGTCTTGCCGAATCTCTCCATCTCCGCCTTGGAAATCTTGCGCATTTTTGGCTTGGGATCTGAATGCAACTTGGTTCCGGCTGCCGCCAAGGCTCCGCCACCAATAATCACGCCAATTTGTGCTTTTTCTTCCTCGCTCAACTCGTCATCGGTTGCCATGCTGGCCGACTGCTCCGTACTTGGAGAAGCCTGCGCAAGTACAGACGTGGACGCCATCGACATTGCCACGGCGGAAGCGCCTAGTCCCCAAAATATCTTTGAAATTCTCATAGTCCTGCTCCTCAATCCTTGGTAACGGCCCGCCAAATGGGGTCCGTTGTCATTTTGTGTAGCCGAGACACGATAAGTCTAGAATGAGGTGAATACCCCAATTGTCAGGAAGGGAAGATCAGGCGCCCGTCAAGATGATCCGAGCCGTCGTTCCGTGACCTATTTTTGATGTAATTGAAATCTCAAATCCGTGGCGTGTCGCCAGTTCGTGCACAATAGCCAACCCCAGTCCATCTCCCTGCGAGTCCTCGTTTTTTGCGCCGCGCTGCTGCGCCTTTTCCAATTGTTCTGCGTCCATACCACAGCCGTCGTCCGATACTTCGATGATACAATGATCCTCATGCAACACCGCCAACGTGACATGTTTTGCATCGGCATGTCGCAGGGCATTTGCGACCAGATTGCTTGTCGCCCGGATCAAAGCTAGCGCTGGCAGCTGGGTGCGACATGGAGCGCGATGTGTTTCAAGCGAGATGCCCAGCTTGGCTGCTTCCCCGCTGAACATATCATCGACCGTCTCTACGATTAGTTCGAGCGAATAGGCGTCTTCCTCGATCTCGTGCAACGCCATTGCTGGCCGATCGCGGTCGCTATATTCGTGCGTCAACTCCTCCAGATAGTCGATTGCTTCTCCAAGCCGCCCTTGCAAACCCTGAGACAGCTTATCTGCTTCTTCGCGGATTGCTGCACGCAGTCCCATCAGGGGTTGACGGATATCATGGCTGGCAGAGGCAAGTTGCTGTTTGCGCATCTGGGCCTTGTCACGTGCGCGGGCGTAGCGACGCTCTGTCACGAGGAGCCGGCGATCAGACGCGGACTGCGCTTTCAAGGCGTCAATCCGCTCATTGGTTAACCGGTCTCGCTCTTTAAGATTGCGCTGGATATCGACAATCACAATCACCAGCAAAGTCGCCGCGACAACCAACCGCATCATGTCTCTGACAAAATTTGAAAATAGCTCGGGGACAACCGTGCCGACCAGAGCAGGTTCGACCAATATTATCGCTACCGAGCAGAGCATTATAGCCGCAACCGCGATCCATCTCAGCCTCTTTGTAGTCTCTAGCCGGAATGCGATGACCGCGATTAATCCGAGAACAAGAGAATAGAATATCGCTACCAGTTCTGAGTCCAGTTTGTGCCAAAAGAGCAAGCCTATACCTGCGAACGGCAGCAAAACTAATAAAGTCTGGCCAATTCGGTTAGATACCGCCGCGATTTTTTCCCAGAAAGCCATCAGAATGATAGCTGTCAGTGAACATGACACAAATGTGATACAGCTGCGCCATACTAAACGGGCCTGGTCAAAATCACTGGCCAATATGGTTGTGAACAATGAAACATCACTTTGAATCGCGACCAGAGAAAACCCTACGGCAATCAATATGGTCACCCATCTTCTGGCCAATATCCCAAGAATGATAAGGCAAATGCCAACCGCCAGAAAAGTGATGATTATACCGGCTTTCAGAAGCGTTCCGATTATCTGGTTTCGGCCCAGTTCTCCTTCACGAAACAAGCCAATTGACGGACGATCTACTCCGGCGAGATTGATCAATACCAGTTCCGATTGACCAGGATCCAGCTCAAAACTTGCCGAATGGAGGTAAGTCAGCTTACGCGGCAACAGCTCACCGCGCGCGCTTGCCAAACCCCCAAGAATTTTCTCTGTGTCACTGGCTTGCCGCGCAATATAAATCTCAGGGACAACATAGAAAATTCCGCCCAGACCAATGCTACGACGAATAGACCCCTGGTTGGCGGAAGCTGCCTTGATCGGGAGCGCAATCCAAAGATCGCGAATTTCTTTGACTTCCGACCTTTGCGGACGAAACGAGGTCGAGAATTTGGCATTTTTATAAGCTGCAAGCGCCTCTTTGACATCAACGGCTTGTTTGCCAGTCGTAGAAAAATATAGCGCCTTGCCTTCCACCTGTTCAGTGGACTGTCCTTCATACACGATCACAGGGTCCGTGCCGGCAGATTGTGCTAAAACAGGAGTTTGGGCAGCATCAACTGCGCACAAAATGATCCATAATGCGAACACTCGCCATATAATATGCTGACTTGACATCATGTTACGTTTACACAACTTTCCGATCGGCAGAAGGGGGTATGGGATATGCTGGCTTGGACAGAATGAGCTTTGATCGCAATCGCACGGCCATAATCGCAGATGATCACGCAATAATTCGAGATGCGCTGTCCCAGCTTCTGAGTCGGCCGGACTCGCTCGACGGTTACACTTTTACAATTTGTGATACGGTATCGGATGGAATTCGCGCGATTGGCGCCGTGCGCAAGTATCAACCCGATCTTCTGATGCTGGACGTGACCATGCCTCATGCTGGTGGGACGGAAGTTTTGATTGAAGCCCGGCGATGGTCGCCTGATACCAAAGTAATAGTTCTTACAGCTGTTCAGGCTAGCGGAAAAATAGCGGAACTTGTTGAGGCTGGAGCGGATGGCGTGTTTTGCAAATCCGATGAGATGGATGAAGTGGCAGAAGCTATCCCCAAGATCATGGAAGGCGCACGCATTATTTGCTCGCGCTTTACCCAGATGCTTGAGGCTGTCGCTGATGTCGAACCGTTGACTGCCCGCGAACGCCAAATCCTGAATCTGGTTGTTTCCGGTCAAACCAACCGCGAAATTGGCGAAACTCTTGGGATCAGCGTGAAGACCGTCGACCGGCATCGCACGAATGTGATGCACAAAGCCAATGCCCGGTCGGCAGCGGAACTGATTGCCTATGCGCTGCGGGAGGGGCTGGTGGACCCCAGCGTTTCTTAAGTCAAAATCTGAATCCAAGTGCACAAAAGACCTATTGCAGATCTTCGACACTGACCCAACCCAATACCCCATAAGCGTCTTTGACAGGCAGAAAAATGCCGTTCAATTCTCCTATTGGTGTTAGCGCAACACCAGGGCGGATTGCTCGGATAGTTTCCGCCTCGCGCGACGGTTCCAGATAAAGGAAGGAATCTGCTGCCGCCAATACGGGGGCTGGCCCTTCTTCAATTGTTGAAACCTCTTCCACTGGTTCCTCCGGCTTTTGACCTGCCCCTAGAGCCTGTGCCTGCCTCACCATATTATTATAGGCGATGACAAAGCTCTGAATCATTTCCCGCCCGGCTTCCTTCTTGGTATATCGCAGTTCTGCGGATGCTGTTTCAACACCAAGCATCCAATAGCCTTCCGGCATCCGTGCCATGGCATCATCGTCATCGTCGTGAAATTTGAGTTTGGTCTTTTGAACCAGTCCGGTTCCGGCAGCGATAGCGCTATTTTGCGCGGTTTCAATCAATGTCAGGCCCGTGACTACGGTATTCTTCTTACCAATCCCGACCATCCCCGCCAGACCGTTTACGACGGCTCCGGCGAGAGGAACCACCCCCGCAATATCGCCAGCGGTTCCCAGCCCGCTTCGATAACCGCTATTCTGCGCAAGTGCAGCCGCATTGGCGAATCCAGCGCTGTTCAAATTGGTCGCTTTCGCGACTTCAAACTTGTCCCCGGCAACGACAGTCAGCAAATAATTTGCTGCTTGCGCGCTATTAGGGTCATAGAGCGTAAAGCAGCCTGATTGATTGACTAGGGCCTCGACTATCGCGGTGGGACTACCCAGTTTTTTGTCGACCCAACTGCGAGAATCTCCTTCAATAACGGCAATCGTGCCCATTGCATCCTTGCACTTCACCAATTCTATTGGCCTGTGTTTCGATCCGGCACTGACTGGTGTTGCAGCCACGATAGCCCCGCATATAGTGGCGGCTGCAATAAGGGTTCTAAAACGGCTGAGCATCACAGGCTCCACCGCTGATTATTGCCATAGAAACAGTCCCAGATCTGAATTTTCCCGCCGTCGCGTTTTGATTCAGGGCCATGGGCGTCAAGGCAACGTCCAGTGGCTTTGTGGACAAAGGCGGTGCCCCCTTCTGATGTCTCTCGCGCTTCCCATATCTGCGCCTCTTTGCCATCGCAGCCAAAGGAGCGAACAGGGGCGCCTTTGTCCGGCCCGACGGCCTCCAGACACATGCCACTAGCCGCGACCAGAAGCCCGTCATCGGGCAAAAAGATAAACCGCTGGTTCTGGCTGCCAAGGCATTTCCAGACTTGAATCCTGCCGCCTTGCTTGCCGACGTCGGGACCATGCAGGTCTAGGCACATGCTGTCTGCGCTGGTAACCGGCCCAGTGATCTCGAGGTCAATCTCAAGCGGATCGGGTCTATCGGCCAGCGCGAAACCATCGGGCGTGAGCAGCAACTCGTGCCCCAGCCGCACTGCTTCGAACGCCTCTGGATAAGAGAGTTCGACGGGTTCAAGGGAGAATTTCGGTGCGAGCAGGCCTTCGCCACCGGAGGCGAAAATTGTGCCATCTTCCCGAACGGTCCATTCCATTTCGCGCTTCAACAACGCGTCATAGGCAATCAGCTTTTGCCGGTCGGTTTGACGCAATTTGGTTGACGTGACCATACCTGGTTCCACCACCCAAACAAGCAAATGCGTCCATCCTTCCAGTGCGAATACATGGCCGGCCTCTATGGCGACCTGCTTGTTCAGTTCGCGGAGTCGCCAAATGCCGTCAATTGGGAGTGGTTGATCGGGCTGTAGTGCATCAATCTGGGCGAGGTCCGCACGTGGGCGATCATCCTGGGCCATGGCAGGAGCCGTTTGTCCCAGCAGAATGGCGAGCAGGAGAAACTGCCTGAAATGAAACCAGAACCCACGCCCAGTATTTTTTGTATTTGTCATCGGTTCGACTCCTCTGCAATTGGCAACTGAATTGCCTCAGACCGGTCTGGTTGGAAATGGGGTCAATCCCCCAAATGCTGGCAAGTAACTATAGCTATGTAGTTGGTTCCGCGGTTTACCCATGATTGTCGGATACCACGCACATATCCCTAACGTAGCCGCGATTTTCGACCTAAGGGCTGTCAAGGAGAACTCAGTCTGATAATTGGCGTTTTGCCGAGATTCGGAGGATCACACTCACAGGATATTTACCGAAAGCGAAAATGCTATTCAAACGTCTGCTTTTCTGCCAAAAGCAGCCAGAACCAGACAGTCTGGTGACGGCTCAGTTGCTGACGATCCGGAAATGATATGAGCGGTCATTCAGGAATGCGTCCCAAATTCCGCCGTTCCGATGGCCCCCGCGTCATCCCGAAAGCCGACATTACAGCATAGTGCTCTAAATTGGGCAGCTGGATCAGATCGTATCGACAAATTACGCTTGAATTACATTCCGCCAACTTTACGATCCTAAGTGTTAAAGTGTTGGGAAACTTGGATCAATGAAACTTGCTTTCACGAATAGATTTGCACGCTGTTTACTTGCGGTAACCATAGCCGCACTGCCTATGCCGGCTATGGGTCAAGCGCCGGATATCGATTTAAGAAATACGCCGATAGGAGAGCTATTCGGACGCGATCCTGCAACAATTCTGGCAGAAGCGGAATTCGCAACATTTCCAGTTGATCCACAATGCGCCAGCTTTCCATTTCGTAACAATGGTGCCGATGTTACCGCCTTTGCCCCTCGGCGTCCTGCGAGCCAATTGCGGGCAGAGGACCATCAGCTTTTGATGGAAGACTATCGGGTGCTTTTGAATGCCCGTGAGCAAGCTTGGGTCGTCGCTGATCCCGATGTAGCAATCGAGGCTTCCCTGGAAGTCGTGAAAGACTCTCAAACAACCTTTGGGGTTCCTAGCGAACAGTTTGAAGAAGCCGCTGGTTTCCACGGAGAATTGCTGCTTGAAAATTTCCACTATGAAGCAGCGCGGAATCATATAGCCGCCGCAGTTTTTTCAAGCTGCCGGACTGCGGGCACAGACGGCGCTCAAACAATAGCGAAACTTGATTCACTGGCCTATGCTACAGAACTATCAGGCGACACGCTGACCAGCGCAAGGCTGCTTAGCGATCTGGCAGACCGGATTCAAAAAGCCAAAGGAGTTGATCATCGCGATACGATTGCTGTGCGGGAACGCTATGCCCTTGCGCTGGCCGATCTAAACCGAAGCGACGAGGCGGAAGCAGTACTTCGACAAACTCTTGCCGCTGCGAGAATGAGTTTTGCATCGAACGAAATTGGCCTGATCAACAGTATCAACAACTACGCATTCATGTTGGGTACCAATGGCAAGTTGGAAAAAGCTATTCCTTTGCATGCTGAAGTTGTTGAGAAAAACAAGGCTCACTTCGAAACAGGCCATTCGCGGCACATAGCGGGAATAGGCAATCTTGCTGTCGCCCTTTTGAAAGCGGGGCGTACTGAAGAAGCAGCTCCTTTGATCGCCGAACAAATGCACCTTGTTAAAACTAGCGAACAACCTTCAGTTTATGAGATTGCGGTGGCCTTACTCAACCGGGCTGATCTGGCGACGGCAGAACAGCGTTTTAGTGAGGCGCGTGAAGACCAGAAGCTGGCTGTCGAGATATATGAAAAGATCTACGGCGAAGATCACCCGGTCACACGACGTGCGTTCCAAAAACTATGGCGGACATTGCTCCGTCTTCAGGATAAGACAGCCCTTAATATTGCCGAGAAGGCCGCTGCGCACGCGAATAATCGTCGCAACGCATTGGGCTTTAGGGTCGGTAGTACCCTCCACCGCGAACGCAACCTAGCAAGTGAAAGCGAGGTGCAAACCCTTTATCTCGATAGCCTCTGGATAGCGGAAAAACGTGACTCATTGAGCGTGAACAACAAAGCGTTCCCTGCGTTGCAGAGAGCTTTGCAGTCACCTGTCAGCAGAGCTTTCGGGGGAGCCGTGGCTCGCAGGACGGCGGCAGCACGTTCTCCGCGATTGGGTGAACTTGTTGATCAGCGTGAACTGCTATCGCGCGGCTGGGAAACGGCTGAACTGGAGCGAATTCAATTACTATCTGGCGGACCTTCAAAATCAACCACTTCTCTGGTTAAAAAAAGTCAGCTGCAGCAGGAACTGGCAGCCCGGATGAGCACTATCGATGATCAGTTGAAGAACGAAGCTCCGGACTTTTTTGAGCTGTTAAGACCAGAACCGGTTGGTATAACCACTTCAACGGGACTTCTTCGACCCAATGAAGCGGCGCTTCTTCTGCAGCCGGGAGAGTTCGGGACTCACGTCATGTTGATCACCGCAACCGGTGTAAACTGGCATCGCAGCAATTGGTCGCGCGACCGCATTGATGCAGCTGTGCAGCGGTTGCTGTTCGATGCCGGATCGGCAATCAAAGTGCCAGATGAAATCCAGGAGCGTTGGGATGACGAAGGGCGAGGATATTTGTCCTATGATCGTAAGCTTGCACATGAAGTCTATCGTGAGTTGGTTGCTCCATTCTCACAGGAGCTGGAGGGTATTTCGCAGATTTTCACAATCGCGGGCGGCTCGCTCTCGAGTTTGCCCTTTGCAATATTGGTCAGCAAACTGCCGTCAAATGGAGACGACTCCAATGCCTCCACTCTTCGTCATACACAATGGATGATCGATGACTTCGCACTTGCGACCTTACCATCCCTACAATCACTTTTCCAATCGCGCACGCGTCAAACGGTTTCCAGAACGTCTGGCAGAAAAAAATTCATCGGTTTTGGTGATCCCTTGCTTGATGGACCGATGGTCAGTCGTTCAATTCAATCGGAAGGTAATAATGCAGCTAGCCTAGAAGCTGGAGCGGTTTTTGGCGTTGACAAGAACGGCGCAAACAACCTTGTAAAAATAGACAAGGTTAGAAAACTCATTCGGCTGCCGGGAACCGCGGAAGAACTGAAAATGCTCTCCACGTTGCTTGGCCCAGATGAAGGAACGCTTTATCTGGCAGACAAGGCTACAGAACCAGCTTTCCGCGAAGCTGATCTCGATGCAGAAATAGTGGTTTTGGCAACACACGGCCTGCTCGCAGGCGAGCTTGATTTTTTGACCGAACCGGCGCTGGTGATGACGCCCCCTCAAACCGTATTGCCCGGCGATGATGGGTTGTTAACGGCCTCCGAAGTGACTCGGTTGCGAATAAATGCAGAATGGGTTGTCTTGTCGGCATGCAATACTGCAGCTTCCGACGGTAGAGAAGGAGCGCCGGGGTTGTCGGGATTAGCGCAGGCGTTCTTCTATGCCGGAACAAAAAACATGCTCGTTTCACACTGGCCTGTTCGTGATGATGTGGCAGCGCGCATCACTGTCCGGGCGATTGAGCTAGAACAAATCGGTGAAGCGGAATCCCGCGCAAATGCACTAAGGCAAGCGATTTTAGAATTGCGGGCCGACACCAGTCTGGACAACAGCGATGATCATTTCGCCCATCCATATGCCTGGGCACCTTTCATATTGGTCGGAGACAGCCAATAGATGCAAAGGGCCAATCTATGCGAATAGCCGAAGTTGCGATGCCCCAATGCCTCTCTTTTCGATCCCAATTGGAATACGCGATAGCTTCTCGATTTGCGCGAGCTAATGTCCGCTTTTGCGCCCATAGCAGCCGTTAGAACCGCTTGGCGCTCATGACTACAACTGGGTCGTTAGCGGAATGGCAACTTTGTTGTCGGCGATGACCGCTATATCCCGAAAGCGGATGTTTGCCTACACTTTTCAGAATGTCCGAAACTGGCGGTGAAAGCGGAATTTCGGTTTGAAGTATGAGAAATTGAAAAAGCCGACGCTATCCTTGTGGCGAATCTCTGACTTCTAGGCTTGCAGCAAGCGCCGATATCCACCCATCCTATTCTCCGCATCTTCTAAACAAATGTTTGGAAGGGCGTTCCAGTGAGCATTGCTGCAGCTTCGTCAATGAAGGTGCCGCCGGTCTCGCTGTTAGCCATCGCCACGATGCCTCGTTTCGTCTCTGGATCAGCAAGCGAAAGAGCAGTGTAGCTTGCGCCGTTTCGCCCCCAGTGTTGATAGTAGAGTTTGCCCTGAAAGCGCTCTAGGCCCCAACCAATACCTGACGGCATATTCGGTTGGTCGGGGCGCTCCGACTGAGGCGTTAGCATAAATTTTCGCGCCTCATTGCTGATAAGGCCCGCTGGTTGGTTTCGATCAGGTAACATGAGCGCAAGGAAGCGTGCATAATCACTGGCCGTCGCACGAGCGCTGGAGGGAGCGTTAGCTAGCGCGTAGTCAGGCAACTGCCATAGCCATTCGGGTTTGTCCGCTAGGGTTGAACCTTCGGGCCATTCAATCACTTCATTAATCGCGCGGATATCGGCCTGACGAAGAGACGAAAGCTCACGGCCCCATCGGCTTGCGATCTTAAGGACCAGAGATCCATACTCCCTACTGAATTGCAAAGCATCGGGCATATTCTGTCCGCTTGCATCGAGAGAGTGGCCGAATACCTCTCGACGGTCACGATCCGGCAACCATAGAAAGGCCATATCTTCCAACCCAGCGGGAGCGAAGAGATAGCGTGATGCGGCTTCGTGTAGACTAGCATTTTCTATCGCCTCAACCACCTCCTGCAACCAGGAATAGGCCTCGCCCGAATAACTGTAGCCGGTTCCTGGTTCGAAAACCGGTTCGAGAGGAACGCCTTCTTTGCGCTCCCGCCAGTTTGGCAGGCCCGTCGTGTGGGTTAACGTATGGCGCACAGTTATGGCCTGGGACCACGGTGTACCCGAATAGCCGATTGGTCTAACATAATCGGAAAGTCGGTCATCCAGCTGGAGGCGGCCCTGCTCAATCATGTTCATCACGACATAAGCGAAGATAGGCTTCGATAGCGACGCGACCTGGAAGAGAGTCTTGTCTGTGATCGGATCTTGAGTGGCGGTATTGCTAAAGCCAAAGGATTTGGCCCATGCCACTTCGCCTTCCTCGAGAATTGCAAAGGAGGCCCCAGCTACATTCCGTTTCTTGAAGAGATCTTCAAGCCTTGAGATCATCATATCATTGGGTATCCAGCTTCGTACTGGGACGGCGACCTCCGCCAGCATTGCAGGTGTCATTCCGGTCAAAGCTGCAAGCGCGCCTGCGTTCTTTAGTACACTTCGTCTTTTGATCATCGAATATCTTTCTGAAAGTAATGGTGCCGATTGATTTTTGCCTGCTTTAGTCAACTTCACCAGATTAACGACTTGTGTGGGGGAAAACCGACAATCACAGTCACCGCCAATCGAATGGCTTGTGGTGTTGCGAATATAAGGTGAGCATTTCTCCTCCACTTGCGCTCAATGAAAGTAAAACATGGCTGCTGGGAAACATGTTTTTATGGCGTTTGAAATCCTCTCAAAGACGCAAGTATCATGTCGTTCAAGATTAATGTTGGCTAATTTTGCTGTCGAAGGTACTAAATTCGTCACTTAATTAAACAAATTGAAGAAAAACGCCATGCGCCTGGATAAGTTCGACCATGCCATCTTGAACGTGGTTCAACGTGACAATCAATTGACCCACGCTGAAATCGGTTCCGAAGTCGGATTGTCGAATTCTGCGATTCGGCGCAGGCTCAAGCTTTTGCGCGAGCAAGGAATCATCGCTCGCGACGTGTCGCTTCTCGCCAGAGATAGTCATGGCGTTACGGTGATTATCGATGTCACCTTCGCGTTGGATACACCCAAAGCCTATGCTGACTTCGATCAAAAGATGCACGAAGATCCGATGGTTAAGCAAGTGTACCATGTCTCAGGAACGACAGACTATGTCTTGATCGTGCAAGGCCCATCGCTGGAATGGTATGAAACCTGGGCAAAGGAAGCATTGATGAGCGACGAGAACCTGCAGCGCCATGACACACGAGTCGTCTATTCCTGCAAGAAATTCGAGACATCGCGCGAGTTGGAATAAGCTTTTTTTGTACTGGCGGTTTTCTGCCATTGACCACCGTCAGATCGAATGACCGCAATTGGGTCGTTGTCTGTCAGACCGGTTTTGGCACCAAGATCAACCTAACGGCCAGTCCTCTACCAGGGTGCGCGAACCTGCTTCCTGTTGCCCGGTTATGGAGTGGGAAGCGGACTTTGACGTTCATGAATGCTACCGGCAAAAATCGCCCGAAAGCAGACGTTTCAAATTCTTCCCCCAAGGGTTATGTCTGGTTATTGAAGGGAACTGATTGTGGGAATTCAATATAATTGGACAGATAAGCGGGCTGATGAATCCGATATCACATTTCCATACAAAGATTGGCAAATCATCGAGCCAGCTATTGAATCGTTAAAATCAAGAACAGGGATCTACATCGATCCATATGCGGACACCAGGCTTAGCAATGACCATGCTGTTCTGCTGCGCAAGTTGATCGCTGAAAATGTCAACAATCCCAGCCCCGAGATAACAAAATTGTGCGGCATGCTGGCTGAGAGTGGTCAAACCGGCCGATGGCTGTTGTTCTTAGGTGACTGATAGTCCGTTGAATCCCGAAAGCGGACACTAGCGTTGTGGCTGCTTTATCCCGAATGCGGACGTTGGCGACATAAACAAAAAGCCCCGCCAGATTACTCGGACAGGGCTTTGGGGTAAACTTGTTGATTGGCTTAAGCGTAGCTGACTTTCACATTCACTTTACGCTGACGGCGCATTGCTCCGCCAATGGTACCAAAGCCAAAGATCATGAACGCCCAAGTCGCGGGTTCTGGAACGCTAGGAGCTATGGCGGTAAATGAAATTCCATCCGAACCGTCGAAGTTGAAACCAAATTCGGTTGCGCCGCCCGTTCCGATAAAATTCAAGCCAGCAGGGCAGGCTCTGTTCAACGCGTCAAAACTGGCAGCACCATCATTGAGACATAGTTCAGTCGCGGCCGAGCCACCCGCGCCAGTTAATGCAAAAAAGGCAAAACTTGTCACAGCCCCGCCGGTGACCGTAAAACTATTCTCCAATTGGTTGGTCCAGTTCACTGCTTCAGACCCTTCGGGCAGTGTAATTCCAGCTGGCGTAGTGAAAATGTTCACGGCAGAAGCAGATCCTGATCCACTGCCACCAAAAGATACAAATGATAAATCTACAGATCCCGTAAGCGAACCCGTATTAGGTCCCGAATCTAACTCAGCTGAAAAGAGAAAAACCGTAGCGGCCGCCGGGCTGGCTGTCATAGCTAGACCTGAGGCAGCTAATGCTACCTTGCAAAATGACTTCATTACAAAATATCCCCAAATAAGTAGCAACACCTCTTGTCAAAGTAGTGCTTTTTTTGCGACCTCGAAAAAGTTTACTCTGCATCTAATCAATGTCAAGTTTCCCTAATGATAATTAACCATCACAAAATCTATTAACTTGCTTGGTACAGCTGGAAAATTCTCAAAAACCCAGTGCCCGCTTTCGGGATAAACCGGACGTTAGAACAACCTTGCTATGTTGGAGGCAGGTAGCTGCATCACTTAACCTCCAAAGAATTGATACCTGTGAATCGGGCAATCGAGAAAACCATCGAAAAGGCGTTGGGGAAATATCCCGATAGGCGAAGGAGATAGCGCAAAAACCTAGAGGGCCAGAATTGAAGGCAGAGTTGTGTCGGATTTTCGAAATGATCTAGAAAACACTGTAATTTTGGGGTTAGCTGGCGGAGTCGGAGGGATTCGAACCCTCGATAGGTTTAACCCTATACACGCTTTCCAAGCGTGCGCGATCGACCACTCTGCCACGACTCCGCATTGCTCATCAGAATCATAAGTGGTTCGAAACTCTGACAGCGCCGCCTCCCTAGGGCGCAAAACGCTCTTTCGCAAGGGCTTGGTTGGGGTTAAGGTTGGATCATGACAAAATTTTTCCATATTGCCTCATTGGCCAGCCTATGCGCCGCCACGCCTCTTATGGCGCAAGAACCTCCAAAACAGGCGTTTCCCAGCCCTAATGCGATAGTCGATGCCGCCCCGGCGAGCGACTGGAAAGCCATATCCGCCAGCGACCTGCTGATCATGGATCTGGCGCCCAATGCCAAAGGTGAAGCGCGCCGCGTGGTCATCCAGCTGATGCCGCCGCCTTTCTCGCAAGGCTGGATCGGCAATATCCGCAAGCTCGCCGCAGCCAAATTCTGGGACGGCACCAGCATCAACCGAGTGCAGGACAATTATGTCGTGCAATGGGGGGATGCGGGATACGACAATCCGGAATCAGGGGAGACGGAGCAGAAGGCTTTACCAGAAGGTTTGGTTGAGGTGCCGGAGAGCGAGTATGTGACATCAAAGCTACCGGGCTTTCCAGATTTTCCGCTAAACTCCGACAGACTGTCGGATAAACACAGTTCTTTGATTATTAACGCAATGATTATAGCGCGAATTGACCGGGACCAGTTAAGCCTTCCCTCTGAGCAATATGAAGACGGTTTTCTAGATAAGTTAAGGACCCAAGTGTCAGACCGTTACTCAGATTTGGCAACAATTGTAAATGGTTGGCCACTTGCAGCTGAGCTGAATGCCGAAACAAGAGTACCCAAATTTTGGCCCGTCCACTGCTACGGCATGGTCGGCGTCGGTCGCAACCTCTCTCCCGACACCGGCACCGGCGCCGAACTCTATACCGTGATCGGCCACGCGCCGCGCCATCTCGATCGCAATATCGCGGTGGTCGGACGGATTATAGAAGGCATCGAGCATCTCTCCAGCCTGCCGCGCGGCAAGGGGCAGCTGGGCTTTTATGCCGATCCCAAGAAACGCGTGTCGATCCAGTCCATCCGCTTGGGCAATGAACTGCAAGAATCGCTGCAGCCGCAATTTGAATATCTCGACACAGGAAGCAAGGCCTTCGGGCAATATGCCGATGCCCGCGCCAATCGCCGCGACCCGTTTTTTATCAAACCGGCTGGCGGCGCGGATATCTGCAATATTCCGGTGCCAGTACGGCGGGTGAAGGCGGATTGAGTTTTGCCTTTCCTACAGAGAGTGAAGACGATAAATTCTCGCTATGCCAATCTCTGTCTTCTCTGCTGCAAAGACTCCGCTGGATAGCTACGCCGGACCAGGCGCGTCGCCTCAAAATGATGACCATGTGAATTGTGTGAACTTTGAAAAAGGAACCTGTTGATATGCCCCCATTTTGCAGGACAGCATTCATGGTGACGCTGCTAGCCGGATCGATGCTGATGGCCGGGACTGCCCAGGCGCAGGAGGAAGCCGTCCAGCCTGAACCCACACCGGAAGAGATTCTCAACGCCGCGCCCGCTGATCACTGGCTTCCTATTCCGGTCAATGATCTGATGATCTTCACCTTGCCCGATGATACCGATGGAAATCCTCGCCAGACAGTGATCCAACTCATCCCAGCCAAATTGTCCGGCGCCCATGTTCGCAATGTCCGTAAATTTGCCAGTCAGCGCTGGTGGGATGGAACAAAAATCTATCGTGTCTCCAAAAATTTCGTCACCCAATTTGGTGGGAACCCCGACAACAAGAAGCTGCCGAACAATCTCGAAACCGTGCCGGAGAGCGACTATTATAATTCGGCGCTGGGGGCCAAGCGCGATACAGATCAAGCCGCATTGAATGCCGCTGTCTCCTATAGCAATGAATATCAGGGCACCGAAATCCGGCCGCTGATGAAGATGATTTATGAAAGCTATGGCATGAAAGTGGGCTTTGCCGCTGGCTGGCCAGTGGGGACCAAGGGTGGCAAGGCCTTTCCACTAACCTGCCGCGGCGCACTGTCGCCTGCGCATTATGATCCGCCCGATGCCGGCAGCGGTGCGGAAATCTCGATCATCACCGGTGAAGCGGCGCGCAGTCTGGATACGACTTTCGGGATGGTCGGACGCGTCATCGATGGTCTGGAGCATGTTACCAATCTGCCGCTGGGAACCGCAGCCGGGGGATTCTATGCCGACAAGTCCGAGCATATAAGGGTCACATCAATTCGGCTGGCCAGTGAATTGCCAGTGGCCAAGCAGCCGCGCTATGAATATCTTGCCAGCTATAGTCCTTCGTTGCTGCAATATATTGAAGCCCATGGCGGCTATGGCAATATTTGCACAGTTCCGGTGCCAATTCGTCGTATGAAGCCGCTTTAACCGAGTAAACGCGCCACCGGATAGCCCGACCATTGCTTGATCGCACGGATTGCAAAAGCGCTGTGCATGGCAGCAACGCCGGGCAGGCGCGCCAAACAATTGCGATGAATATCATCATAGTCGGCAACATCCCGCGCCGCGACCCGCAGACGGTAATCGGCTTCGCCAGACATAAGATGGCATTCCAATATTTCATCAATCTGATGAACCGCATTTTCAAAGGTCGAAAAGGATATTTCGGTTTGTGCCGTCAAGCGAATCTCGATGAAGACATCCAGTTGCAATCCGATTTTGCGGTTATCCAATTCCGCAACATAGCGTTTAATCGCGCCATCTTTTTCCAGCATCTTGATCCGACGATGGCAGGCAGATGGCGACAGTCCGACTTTTTCGGACAGGCTTGTTAAGGGAAGCTGGCTATCCTGCTGCATATATTCCAACAATGCGATATCGAGTCGATCCATTGAATTTTTTCCGAATATTTTGTGGTAAATTCGAATTATATTTTCACATTTCGCATTTTAAAACAACTATTTCGAAATTATTCTTGCGCCATTTCCGTTATTATCGGCTGAACATATTTAGGAGACTCGATCATGCGCGTTGGAACACCCAAAGAAGTCAAAAATCATGAATATCGGGTTGGCCTGACCCCGGAATCGGTGCGGGAATTATCCGCCCATGGCCATGACATATTGGTTGAGACCGGAGCCGGTCTCGGCATTGGCGCGGACGATGCCGAATATGAAGCTGCTGGCGCCACAATTACTGCCAGCGCTTCCGATGTTTTTGAACAATGCGACATGGTGGTGAAAGTGAAGGAACCTCAGCCCGCTGAACGTGCAATGCTGCGCGAAGGGCAGATTTTGTTCACCTATCTCCACCTTGCTCCTGACCCAGAACAAACCGCTGACCTTGTTCAGTCAAAGGCGACCTGCATTGCTTATGAAACCGTCACTGGTTCGGGCGGTCTACCACTCTTGAAACCCATGAGTCAGGTCGCTGGCCGGATGTCAATTCAAGCGGGCGCCACCGCGCTGGAAAAAGCCCATGGCGGGCGCGGAATTTTGCTGGGCGGCGTACCCGGCGTTTCTCCAGGAAAAGTGACGGTTATTGGCGGCGGCGTGGTCGGCTTTAACGCCGCGCAAATGGCCGCCGGGCTGGGCGCTGATGTCACCATATTGGATCGCAATCCCGAGGTGCTGGAAAGCCTGGGTCATTATTTTGAAGCCCGCGCAAAAACACGCTTTTCGAACAAAGCCAATCTGGCAGAATGTGTCGCTGAAGCTGATCTGGTAATCGGTGCGGTGCTAATCCCGGGTGCCGAAGCCCCGAAATTAGTGACCCGCGAGATGCTGTCGACCATGCGGCCGGGTTCGGTATTGGCCGATGTGGCGATTGACCAAGGGGGCTGTTTTGAAACGTCCAAACCAACCACCCATCAGGATCCAACTTATGTGGTCGATGATGTCGTCCATTATTGTGTCGCCAATATGCCTGGCGCGGTGTCGCGAACATCCACCTATGCGCTCAACAATGTCACCCTGCCCCACACGCTGGCCATTGCCAATAAGGGCTGGGAAGCCGCATTGCGGGATGATGTCCATCTTGCAGAAGGATTGAACGTGTGGAATGGACAGGTCACTTATCAGGCCGTGGCCGAAGATTTGGGCTATGAATATATGCCGGTTTCGGAAATAGTGGGCCATAAACCCGAATAGAGGATCGTTGACATGGCAGCAGCAGACCAGCAACCGCTTGGTTCCGGATTTCCCCCTAAATCTGAGCCCCATGAATTGCTCGCTGCGATTGATTTGACCGGCAAGACCGCCATTGTCACTGGCGGCTATTCCGGCATTGGTCTGGAAACGACAAAAGCGCTGGCGGCCAAGGGAGCGACCGTGATTGTCCCGGTGCGCGATGAAGCCAAGGCCGCGGAAAATCTTGCAGGTGTGGAAGGCAAAGTCTACTCTGCCACTATGGATCTGGGAGACCTTTCCACGGTCCGCCGCTTTGCCGAGGCCATGGCAGAAAGTCTTGATCAGGTTGATTTGCTAATCAACAATGCTGGCATCATGGCCTGTCCGCTAGCGCGGGTTGGCCCGGGCTGGGAAAGCCAATTTGGCGTCAACCATATGGGGCATTTTGCGCTCACCAAAGGCCTGATGCCTTTGCTCGAAAAAGCCGATAGTCCCCGGGTCGTCGCATTATCGTCCATCGCCCATCGGCGCAGCACTATCTTATGGGATGATATCCAGTTTGAAAATGGCTCCTACCTTAAATGGGTGGCCTATGCGCAGGCGAAAAGCGCCAATGCGATGTTTGCCAATGGCTTGAGCCGCCGCATGGCCGGCTTTGATGGTCGCGCTTTTTCGGTCCATCCGGGCGGTATCTTGACGCCATTGCAGCGCCATTTACCGAAAGAGGAGCAGATGGAATTGGGTTGGATCGACGAAAATGGCGAGCTGAACAAAAATGTCGCGGCCATATTCAAGACGCCAGCGCAAGGCTGTACAACAAGCTTGTGGGCGGCGACATCTCCGCTGCTCGACGACAAACATGGACTCTATTGTGAGGATTGCGATGTCGCCCAGCTGGCCGGCGAGGACAGTCCAACCTATTTGCATTGCGCGCCGCATATCGCTGATGAAGACGCGGCCGAACGCTTATGGGATATCAGCGAAACGCTGCTCGCTAGCGCTTGATCGCCGATGACTGAAATCCCGCCCCGCCTCGACACCCAGTTTAGCGGCTTGCTGGTTCGCGATGACAGCGGCTTTGTTCTGCAGGCCGATAATGGCCATAATTATCGGCTCGAAATGATCCGCACACCAATTGATGCTGTAGAAAAACGCGTAATCGTAACGGGTCTGCTTTCCGGTCCAGATCTGATTGAAGCCGAGGCGGTTCGGCTCGCCGACGGGGGCCCTATTGAACACCCCTGAACCGGTCATAACCCGCGCGCATGCCGCAGACGTCCTTGCCTTGCACAAGCTAGTGGAAAGTGCCTATCGCGGCGAAAGCGCAAAGCGCGGGTGGACACATGAAGCGGATTTGCTTGGCGGCCAAAGAACCGATCGCGAAGCGCTACAAGCAATAGTTGGCCAAACCGATAGCGTCATTCTTATCGCCAAAATTGCAGACCAGATGATCGGCTGTGTTCAGTTAAACCGCGTCGACAATGGCTTGGCTTATCTCGGTTTGCTGACGGTTGACCCCGATCGCCAAGCCGGCGGACTGGGTAAAATATTGCTGCGCGAAGCTGAAGATTTTGTCTCTCGCCATTGGCAAGCCCAGATGATTGAAATGACCGTCATCCGCCAACGCGATGATCTGATCGCCTATTATCAGCGGCGCGGCTATAACTTGACCGGAGAAAAGCGTCCCTTTCCTTTGGATGATCCGCGTTTTGGACTGCCCAAGAATGAGCAATTGGAATTCGTGGTTTTACGCAAGACTTTAACGGCAGCCTAGGCCGCCTTGCCTTCCAGCGCCTTTTGCCGGCGGCGCTGTACGGAACTGCCCAGGCCAAGCGCTTCGCGATATTTGGCGACGGTGCGCCGGGCAATGTCAAAGCCTTTGTCTTTCAGCAAAGCGACCAGTTTGTCATCCGACAGGATTTTCTTGGGATCCTCGTTATCGATCAACGCCTTGATATGACTTTTCACCGCCTCCGCACTGGCGGCTTCGCCCCCTGTGGACGATTGGATACCGCTGGTGAAGAAATATTTCAGCTCAAAGGTACCGCGCGAACAAGACAGATATTTATTGGATGTCACACGGCTGACGGTTGATTCATGCATTTCGATCTTGTCGGCGACATTTTTCAATGTCAGCGGGCGCAGATGTTCCACCCCTTCACGAAAGAAATTTTCTTGTTGTTTGACAATTTCCGTGGCGACTTTGACAATTGTCCGTTGCCGCTGATCTAGTGCTTTGACCAGCCAGCTGGCATCCGCGAGGCAATCATTCAACCATTCTTTCGATGCCTTGTCCTGAGCGCCGTCTTTCAATTCTGTAAAATAGGTTCGATTGACCAATACTTTTGGCAAGGTGGCGCTATTGACTTCGATTATCCATTTGCCTCCCCGTTCGGCGATGAAAATATCCGGTACCACCGCTTGCACATCACCGCCGCCTATTTTGCAGCCGGGCTTTGGGTCATAGGCCCGAATTTCCGAGATCATGTCCATCAGATCTTCGTCATCCACGCCGCACATGCGCTTGAGTTGAGGCAAAGCGCCTTTGGCAAGCAGATCCAGATTATCGATCAACCGGGCCATGGCCGGATCATAGCGATCGGCTTCCTTGGCCTGTAATGCTAGACATTCGGCCAGATCACGCGCGCCAACCCCGACAGGATCAAGGCTTTGCACTTCCGTCAATATATGTTTCACATCATCAAGCTGAACCCCCAGCCGATGCGCAAATTCCAGAAGGTCGGCCTGCAAATATCCGCATTCGTCAATTTGATCGATCAGATGCTGTGCAATGAATAAGTCTGTGCCGGACAATATCGCGCCTGCTTGTTCCATCAAATGATCCGCAAGGGTTGTTTCCGCCACCAACATATTTTCAAAATCTGGCGCCTCGCCGCCGCCAGCAGCGCTTCCCGAACTGGCCGCGCCATTTAGCCCAAGCCCGCCATCCAAAGCGCCGTCGCTTTCACTCAAGCTATTATTGGAAAATTGATCGTCAGCGCTGGCCATATCGAGAGTGGATTCCGCTTCCGCAGGACCAGAAGACAATATTTCATCACTGCCTTGCGTGCCTGGTTCGGGCGGCGCTTCCGCCCCCGGATCACCGCCATCTTGAAATTCTGTGCTCTGCTCACCGGTATCGAGCAGCGGATTTTTCTCAATTTCTTCGGCAATATAGGTTTCAAGCTCGAGATTGGACAAGGCCAGAAGTTTGATCGCCTGCTGCAATTGCGGCGTCATCACCAGCGATTGGCTTTGCCTCAGATCAAGACGGGGCCCCAATGCCATTAAGCAAGCCGCCCCACGATTTCGATGGCACTGACTCTATGGCCAAAAAATGTGGGCGAATGGTTCACAAGGCAAAACCTTCACCGAGATAGAGCCGGCGCACATTTTCGTCTTTGACCAAGGCTTCCGGACTGCCGGCGAACAGAACCTGACCATCGTAAATGATGCAGGCGCGGTCAACAATATCGAGCGTCTCCCGAACGTTATGATCAGTAATCAACACCCCTATGCCGCGGTTTTTCAATTGCACCACGAGATCACGAATATCCGAGATGGAAATCGGATCAATACCCGCAAACGGTTCGTCCAATAATATGATTGATGGGTCCGCGGCCAAGGCCCGCGCAATTTCACAGCGCCGCCTTTCTCCGCCTGACAATGCCATAGCAGGTGATGCCCGCAAACCAGTCAATCCGAATTCATCAAGCAATCGGTCCAGCTTTTCAGCGCGCACCGCTTTGTCATTTTCCACCATTTCCAAAACAGCAAGTATATTTTGTTCCACCGTCATACCACGGAAAATCGATGTCTCCTGTGGCAGATAACCCAGTCCCAATATCGCCCGGCGGTACATCGGCAAGGGCGTGATATCTTCACCGTCCAACATGATCCGGCCTGCATCGGGGCTTACAAGCCCCATGACCGAATAAAAGCAGGTGGTCTTGCCAGCACCATTGGGTCCTAAGAGCCCAACCACTTCGCCTCGTCCCACGGATAGCGAGACATCGGACAAAACCGATCGTTTGTCATAGCTTTTGGCGATCGAAACCACCGCGAGGCCATGTTCCATCGCATCGCTGGCCATAGCCGAGCCGGCATTAGCCGGTGATGATGCGTCTATAGTGGTCGCTTGATTCATTGTTGTCCTTTGGTTCAGATCCTGTTTGAACCCGATTAGATTAGATAATGGTTAACAACATGGCCCAATTTACTCAAAATTGGCAAGCTTTATGCATGATTGATCGAAAATGGTTCTTTTTGGCGCTTAAGCGCATTGTTTTATCGCTTAATAGAACCGTGCACGGCCAGCGCAGTGTCAATAATTGTTAATATTGCAATCGAAAAATCGAAATTTATTCGCCGCGCTGCGGTACCGTGAACGTCCCTGAGACCCGGCCATTTGAACCCTGGGTCGCTGGTGCCGATCCGCCCGCGGCCCGGCCATCAATTGTCGACCGGCCCGAAGCCAGATCGATAATTACGCGTCCACCTGACAATTTATTGGTCCCTTGCGTCAAGGTCACTCCGCCAACCAAGGTAATCAGCCGCCGGTTCAAATCATAAATAGCGACATTGCCGCTGGCTGTATCGGCCCCTTTACGGATCGTAACCCCGCCAGACGCATCAATCCGGTCGACTTCAATGCCGCCGCTATTGCGATAGGCTACCGTCATACGCGAAGAATTTAGGACTAGTCCCGCTTGTTCAACGCGAACGGCCCCGGACAGGACCACCCGATCGGCCCGGTCTTGCACTTCTATGCGGCCTGCATCGAAGTTAACCGGCGCATTGCTATTATGCCCCCCGAAAACTTGCGCGGGCGCAGGGCCGGCAAAAGACAGCATTGCTGTGGAAGCAAGCATGACGCCTGCGGAAGCGAAAAGGAAAGACTGTTTTATCATTTACCGCCCTCTTAGTCCCTTTTGGACGATACGCAACTTCGCATTGCCATCCAATGTGACCGTCCGTTCGTTCATATTGGCGCGGAGATTATCGGCACGAAACGTTCCGATATTGGTGCGCCCTTCCACTGGCGCATCGCTGTTCAATGTCCGGTTTTTCAAATCAACTGTGACGTTGTTGGTTGTCAGTCGATATCCGCCCGCGCTTTCCAGCTGCACTGGTCCAGGCACGGTGACATCTTCACGGTCCATATCATAACGCCCTTCGCGAGCCCTTATTTGCGCAGGGCCGTCACCCAGCAATATCCGTGCAGACAAATCTTTTAATTCCACCACCGCTTCGCGGGAACTTTTCTGCACAGCGGATCCGGCTTTGATGGAAAAGGGCCGTCCTTGGCTATCCTCGCCGCGGTACATCGCTTCAGTGACCCGCATCCGCTCTTTCGCGACGTCCACACTATCCTTGTCGAGCACGAAACTAAGCTCTCCACTCGTTGTAAAGGGGGCCAATGCAAGCACAGCGCCCAATGCGCCAACGCCCAGCGGCAATATGACGCGCAACAACCGGATATTGCGGTCGTGCGTGCCGCCGGGTGAAGCAAATTGCTGCCTTTTGCTTTTTATATGATCGGTAAATTTGGTCATTGAATTGTGAATGCTAAGCACCCATCAGAATGTATCATTGCTGAATTTCTCGCGCGCAAGGGCCCTGACCCGGTCAGCCCGTTCCCATCAGGCATGCGCAAAAATATCCGTTTCTGGCCAACCGGCAATGTCCAAGCGCGCGCGATGCGGGAGAAAATCAAAACAGGCCTGAGCCATGGCTGTACGGCCTTCGCGTTCCAGTCTGGTTTCCAATTCCTCTTTCAAACGGTGCAGAAAACGGACATCCGATGCGGCATAGTCGCGCTGGGCATCACTTAGTACCGGGCCACCCCAGTCGCTTGATTGTTGCTGCTTGGAAATATCCTGACCCAATAGCTCGCGCACCAATTCTTTCAATCCGTGCCGGTCCGTATAAGTGCGGATCAGGCGCGATGCGATTTTTGTACAAAATACAGGTTCGGCCATCACCCCCATATAATGGTCAATGGCCGCAAGATCGAAGCGAGCAAAATGATAAAGTTTGATCCGCTTTGGATCCCCCAATATTTGCGTTAAATTGGGTGCAGCAAAATCGCTATCCGGAGCAAAACGAACCAGATGTTCATCGCCATTGCCATCTGAAATTTGCAGCAGGCACAAGCGATCTCGTAATGTTTGCAGCCCCATTGTTTCAGTGTCCACCGCAACCGGACCATCCGCCAATAGGCCTTCAGGCAAATCTTCTTCGTGAAAAAATACGGCCATTATGTTCTGCTCCGCGCCCTCGGCTTCGAAAATATTCCCAAAAATTCATTCCTTGCTATAGTATGTGCCGCAGCATCGGTTAAACAGCAAGAATAAGATTGTTTTCAAACAGAATTTTTGCAGCTTCAAAAGGGGAAAAATAATGTCGGATCAAACACCACAACCTGCGACTGGGGGATTTGATATGAACAAAGCCACGATCGTATCATTGCTCTATATTGCCAGCTTTTTGATCGGGATTACTGGCGTGGTAGGTGTCATTCTCGCTTTTATTTGGAAGGATGAAGTCGCTGGCACTTGGGAAGAAAGCCATTTGCAATTTCACATCATGACTTTTGTCATCGGTTTGATCGGTAGTGTAATCGGGATAGTCTTGTCGTTCATTCTCATCGGAATCCCATTGCTTATCGCTTTGGCAGCCTGGGTTTTGGTGCGTTCTGTTTTGGCGTTGCTGAAGGCCCAGAAACAAGAACCAATTGCTGATCCTAAGACCTGGCTTTTTTAAGCAACCCATTTGACGACAGGTGTGATTCCAGTGAAATTAACCTTATGCGGATTTTTATTCGCATAAGGTCTGGTTTTTCTATATGCTTACGCCGTGCGATATAGGGATTCGCGCAAGAAAATGCTCGGGCTATCGTCCGCTTCGACATTGGATTTGATTTATCGGACGAAGTGAAAGACGATTCAAGAATGGGTTTTGACAGAAACCGGCGTGGCAGAGGCCGGGACAAGCGCGACAGCTTTGGCGATGAAAATTTTGATGGATATCAAGGCGATAGCGCCCCTCCGATAGAAAGATATACACGGCCAGATACAGGCTATAGTGGTGGCAATCGCGGCGGTTCAGGCGGCGGCATGCCTGATCAAGTTGTTGGAGAAAGCACCGGCAAGGTAAAATTCTTCAATGCCCAAAAAGGATTTGGATTCATTGTCCAAGACGCAGGCGGCGATGATGTTTTTGTCCATATCAGTCAAGTCGAACGCGCTGGCCTCAAAGGTTTAGCCGAAGGGCAAGGCCTGCGCTTTTCTCTGGTTGACCGTGGCGGCAAAGTCTCGGCATCGGATATTCAAATTGAAGGTGATTTGATCGAAGTGGCTGAATCGCCATCGCGCGATGATCGCGGCGGCCCCCCGCAACGCGAATTGACCGGAGAAAAAGCTACCGGCACCGTCAAATTTTTCAATAGCATGAAAGGCTTTGGCTTTATCCAGCGCGATGACGGCCAACCCGATGCTTTTGTCCATATTTCAGCGGTTGAACGCGCTGGGATGAGTGGTTTGGAAGAAGGCGATAAACTGGAGTTTGAACTGGAAATTGATCGGCGCGGCAAAACCGCTGCTGTTAATCTTATATCCAAATAATCAAATTATAGCTTTGCGATAGTCAAAATAGCGGGCCACTGCCCGCTATTTTTTTGACCGCCGTTGATAAAATCAGCCGGCTGCGCCTTTTTATGCAGCTTCGGCCGATTCTGCCAAAAACCATGCGCGTTGTTCAGCTTGATCCGTCCAGTCGTCGATAATCCCATCGGTGGCATTATCCCCGGCCTGGCCCGCTAATTCTTTCGCCGCGCGCAAATTCGCAACCAGAGCCAGATTGTCATTTCTCAGCTCTTGGAGCATATCAGCCGCAGTGACTTTGGCTGCGTCATTATCCGCTATGGTCTGCTTGGCAGATATGTCGGCAATAGATGTTAAAGTGCGTTGCCCCTTTTTGCGTACCCGCTCCGCAATGGCATCGGTTGTCATCAAAATCTGCGTCGCTTGTTCATCAAACATGAGATGGTAATCGCGAAAATGCGGACCTGATACATGCCAGTGAAAATTCTTCGTTTTGAAATATAGGGCATAGCTATTCGCCAGCACGATGTTGAGCGAAGCGGCTAAAGCTTTTCTTGCATTGTCACCTGTGGTCATAACTGTCTCCATCTGTTCGTCTAGATATGACTCTGAAATAGAGAGTATATGGCACGGTCGCCAACGCAAATCATAGGTCTGAATAATCGAATTGATCGATCTTATGGAGTTTTTTGATCGCTTTGATAATTTTATAAAAGGCCCCAAGCGCTGAGCGCCAATATTGCGCCAATCAATAAAAAAACCAATCCCGCACCTCGGCGTATCAGT
The DNA here is from genome assembly GCF_039982415.1 of Parasphingorhabdus sp. Taxonomy (GTDB): domain Bacteria; phylum Pseudomonadota; class Alphaproteobacteria; order Sphingomonadales; family Sphingomonadaceae; genus Parasphingorhabdus. The sequence continues at coordinate 554,623 of NZ_JBDWYL010000006.1, read as the reverse complement.
CTAAAGGGCAATATTTCAGCGATTTTTTCCTGGAAAACGATCGCGGGGACACAGGCCAACATGATACCGATCCACCCGCCTGCGGCCGCAAAATACCAGGCATCGGTTCGCGCGGCCGTCGCCGCGATAATAAATTGCCCTTTGTCGCCAAATTGCAAAATGAACAGCCCAAAAAAAGATGTCCAAAACGGCCCCAATGTCCATTTTTCGAGCAGATCCACAGGACGACGCCAAGCCACCATACCGATCCCCGCCAAAAAGAGGGAAAGCGCATAGAATAATCGCAATGGCTCCTCGCTAATCCACTGATTGACCGCCGAGCCGCCGAGCGCTGAAATTACGCAGTTAAGCAGGGTTGCCAGTCCAAGCGCTCCAATAATCGGTGCAACGCGACCATAGCGGATGGCTAGGGCCGCACATAATATTTGCGGACGATCTCCTATTTCTGCCAATAACAGCGCGAATAAAGACGTAAGAAATGCATCCACAAATAGGGCCGTTACGGTTGTCCACCCAGTCGCAAAGCAACATTTGCCATCAAGGCTTCCGCCATGGCGGGGGTGAGCGGTCCACATTTAAGGGCTTCGTTCATGGCTCCCAGATAAGAATCCGCCACCATCACGCCGGTGCCATTTTGAATGGCTTGTTGCAGCGCAGATTCACAAGCACAACTCAAGTCATGCAGCGCAATCAGCTTATGTTGAGATGCTTTTTGTCGCACCTGATCGAGATGCATAAGAAACTGTATCGGATGTTTTTCCATCAGACTGGCGGGCATGCCTTCCAGCAAAGCCAGCATTTCCGCTTGAACAAGCAAATTTTCATCGTGATCCATAAGACTGCCTCAATTTCACGCAGCACCATGCAAAAATAGGGTTAAAACGGCGTAAATGAAACGTCGGCGCGCTGACGGTGATCGGAACGCGGCTTTTTCTTGACAATCGCCGCTGCTTTCAGCATTAGCGCGCTCAATTATAGCAACTTGCGCCGGTTTTTTTGGGCAAGCCGCTTTTTCAGAAAATTGCTTTTTAAGGAATGCGCCATGGCGAAACCAGCCAATGTAAAAATCAAACTCGTCAGCACGGCGGATACCGGCTTTTTCTACGTAACCCGTAAAAATCCGCGGAACTTGACCGAGAAAATGGTGCAACGGAAATATGATCCGGTTGTGCGTAAACATGTTGAGTTCAAAGAAGCAAAAATTAAATAAGCGCTTCCGCGTTCTGATTTAAAGCTTCAAAACGGAACTAGCGGTGCAGCACATTTTGCACCGATTCGACAAATTTCGCCACGGAAATCGGCTTGGAAACATAGGCTTCCGCGCCGGCGCTTAAAATGCGATCTTCATCCCCTTTGCCGGCATAAGCGGTCACAGCCATGATCGGGATGATCTTCAATTGGACATCTTTTTTGATTTGTTCAATCAGTTCCAGTCCGCTGATATGGGGTAGCTGGATATCCATAATCACCAAATTTGGAACGAAACTGCGCGCCTTTTCTAGGACTTCGCGGCCATCTTTGACGGGCTCAACGACAAAACCATGCGCACGCAACAAATCGCAGAACAGTTTCAGGTTCAGCTCATTATCCTCAACCACTAAAACTCTTTTTGCCACTATCTGACTTGCCCCTTCCAAACGGCTCCCTAACCCTTTAGGCGAAAGCCGAAATGGAAACAAATAGCAATCTCGCAGCGGAATCTGAAATCTTGGCCCTTCGGGCCTTGGGGTGGGTGTTGCAAGATGAAGATCGCGCGCAAAGATTATTGGCATTAACCGGATTGGATCCCAGAACGCTGCGCTCAGGCTTAGAAGACCCAGCCCTGCTAGCATCCTTATTAGGTTTCCTTGCCAATCATGAACCAGATTTAATCGCTTGCGCCGATGCCATCGAAACTGCGCCTGAAAAACTGGCAGCCGCCGCTCAATATTTAAATCAACCTGGAGAGAATGGATGAACCAAAAGCCGCTTTTAATAAGTGATTGCGACGAAGTGCTCCTCCACATGGTTGTGCCCTTTCGCGAGTGGCTTGACGCTGAAAAGCATATTCATTTTGATTTGGAATCTGGAGATTTTGTCGACGCCCTGCGCCACAAACATGACGGAAGCTTAGTTGCACGGGAAGATGTTTGGCCGATGTTGAAAGAGTTTTTCAACGGCGAAATGCACCGACAAGGCGCGATTAATGGCGCTGTTGAAGCGATTAATAAGATATCCGAAGCTGCTAATGTCGTCATTCTCACCAACTTGCTCGATGATCGGCGCGACGCCCGGGCGGCACAATTGCGTGCGGTTGGAATAGATTTTCCAGTCTATTGCAACCAAGGCGGAAAAGGAGAGCCTCTGGCCAATATTGTTGCGGAATATAATCCCAGCGTGGCCGTCTTTGTCGATGATCTCGGACATCAACATAGCAGCGTGGCCAAACATGCCCCCGATGTCTGGCGCCTCCATATGGTGGGAGAACCAATTTTGGCGAAACATATTCAAACCAATCCGGCAGCACATGAACGGATTGACCAATGGCCACAGGCCATAGATTGGATCCAAGACAAATTTGCAAAAGGGGAAGCGGCGCCTATGCGGGATTTGCCGTCAGAAGACCTTGACCAGTTTGCCAAGACATGATTGGTTCTGCTTATGACACATAATATTGAAAAGGCCTTGAACGCAAAGGACATAATCCTGCCTCAAGCCGCTGCGCCCGTCGCATCTTATGTTCCAGCCGTAGAGGCAAATGGCATGCTGCATATTAGCGGCCAGGTCTCGATGAGCGATGGTAAACTGATCCGCGGCAGACTGGGCGAAAATATGACGCTCGAAGAGGGACAAGAAGCCGCCAAGGCGTGTGCCTTGATGATCGCGGCACAGATTAAATTGGCGACCGGATCATTGGACCAAGTGGACCGAATTGTGAAACTGGGTGTCTTCGTCAACAGCACAGCCGACTATAACGATCACCCGAAAGTCGCCAATGGCTGTTCAGATATGATCGAAGTCATTTTCGGTGCCGCCGGAAAACATGCCCGTTCTGCGGTCGGCGTGGCATCATTGCCCTTGGGTGTTGCAGTCGAGGTGGATGCGATTGTCGCTCTCAAGCCAGCTTGACGCGCTGATCGCTCCGGCCCCAGACACCGCACGGGTCGCCTTTCTTAAAGGCCAACCCTATGCCCATCGCGGCCTCCATGGAACCCAGAAAGATGGCGGCCCGCTAGAAAATAGCCCGGCCGCTTTCGACGCCGCTATCAAATTGGGCCATGGCATAGAATGCGATGTCCAGGCAGCTGAAGACGGCACGGCTTTTGTATTTCATGATTTCGAACTGGATAGATTAACCGACAGATCCGGGAAAATTGCAAATTTGCGCGCAGAGGATATCGATCAAATTGACTTGAATGCCGGTCATGGAAAAATCCCGCGATTGCGGGCTATATTAACTCAAATAGCCGGGCGGGTCCCGATTTTGATCGAAATTAAATCAGACAATAGCCGTGTCGGTCCGCTTTGTCTGTCGGTTCGCCGGGCATTGGAAGGCTATACGGGAAAAGCTGCGATCATGTCTTTCAATCCCCTGGTTTCGGCTTGGTTTCGCAAAAATGCGCCTCATATTGTCCGTGGATTGGTGGTGACCGAAGAAGGACAAAAAAACCTCAAAGGCCGTATCACACGCCATCAATGCCTGTGGGCAGCCAAACCCGATTTTCTTGCTTATGACATTCGTGATCTTCCTTCGTCTTTTGCAGCCTCCAACCACAAACGAGGCTTGCCAGTGGTAACCTGGACGGTGCGCACGGCAGAACAAGAGAAAATTGCTGGCCGCTTTGCCGATGAACCGGTTTATGAGATGCCGCGAACCTGATACCGTTCACCAGCATGGCTGATTCCCCTTCTCCTCCAACCGACGGTCCAACCGGCATCATCGCGCGGGTCGCGGATGATATTGCAGGCCTGCCTGGAGATCAATGGAACCAGTGCGGTGGCGCAATTAATCCGTTCATATCCCATGAGTTTTTATCCGCAATGGAAGAATCAGGCAGTGTCGGACCAGGCACTGGATGGAAATCGCTTCCCATCATCATTGAAGATGAAACTGGAAAAATTGCCGGCTGTTTGCCCAGCTATTTAAAGTCTCACAGCCAAGGGGAATATATTTTCGATCAGCAATGGGCCCATGCTTTTGAAAATGCAGGGGGGCAATATTATCCCAAGATCCAAATTGCTGCGCCGTTTTCTCCGGTACCCGGTCCGCGGCTATTATTGCAGGATGATGATTTGGCCATTCCTTTGTTGCGGGCCGCAGAACAGCTCGCTGCCAATAATGGCATATCATCTGTCCATGCTACATTTGTTGCTGAAAATCAGCTGGATCTGTTCCGAGAAGCGGGATGGTTGATCCGCAGCGACAGCCAGTTTCATTGGCAGAATCAAAACTATGCACAATTTGATGACTTTCTCGCGGCATTATCCTCGCGCAAGCGCAAAGCGATTAAGAAAGAACGGCGCAAAGCGCAGGAAGCCGTGGAGATTATCCACGTGTTGGGCGCTCAAATTAGCGCCGAATATTGGGACTATTTTTGGGAATTTTATCAAGATACCGGGGCTCGAAAATGGGGAACACCTTATCTGACGCGAGCCGCTTTCGACTTGTTGCATGACAAAATGGGTGAAAAACTATTACTGATTCTCGCGCTGCAAGACGGCATTCCCATTGCCGGTGCACTCAACGTGATTGGCGCCGAGACCCTTTACGGTCGATATTGGGGATGCAGCCGAGATATCCCGTTTCTGCATTTTGAAATTTGCTATTATCAGGCCATCGATGCGGCGATTGCGCGCGGCCTGAAATATGTCGAAGCGGGGGCGCAAGGCAGCCATAAGCTGGCGCGGGGTTATCAACCAGTCGCCACCTGGTCTGCCCATTATATTGTCGATCCAGGATTTCGATCAGCTATTGCTGATTATCTCGATCGCGAACGGCGCGCCGTCGCAGCTGATATTGAATTTCTGGCCGAAATGGGGCCGTTTAAGAAATCCAACTAACGCTTAAGCGGCGCGGCGTGATGTTTCTTGGAGCCAACTGCGGGCTTCACGTTGTGCTTCTGCAATTTCACGAGCGGTCATCTCCAGTGAAATTTCAGCGCGGCACACTTTGCTTTCATCATGGCCTAACAAAGATGCCAGGTTAAACCATTTATGCGCTTCGATCAGATCAACATCCACACCTTCTGAGCCGGTTGAATAGATGACACCGAGATCAAAATAAGCATTACTGCTACCCTGCGCGGCTTCTGCGAGCCGGCTTTCTATTAGAAAGGCTGCGCTTTTCATGCTGTTGCCCATAGTCTTCAAGTCCCTGTTCCTATCGCGCCACATTTGGCGACGAGGGGACTTTCACAGCAATTTCTTAAAAGATTGGTTAACAAGACCGGCAGAAAATTGCCGGTAGGGCATCAAAAACGTCAAAAAACCTACATTTTACACAATTTTGCAAGGTTAATGCATCCCGCGCAGGGCCTAAGACACAGCGATATTATCAATCAATCGAGTACTGCCAATATGGGCTGCGGCCAATAATCGGGCGGATTTGTCAAAAATAGTCATAATTTCAAGTGTTTCGGCGTCTCTCAACTCCAGATAATCGACATTATGAAAACCGGAAGCGCGTAAATTTGCCTTGGCGTCGCGCAATATAGTCGCAACATCACCGCCAATTTTAATGGCCTCGGCAACATCTTGCATGATTGTCGGCAGAGCTGCCGCTTGAACCCGCTGTTCGGCTGTCAAAAAAGCATTGCGGGAAGACAAAGCCAAGCCATCCTTATCTCGCACCGTTGGGACGCCGACAATATCATGCGTGAAATCAAGATCGCGGGCCATGCGCCGAATAACCGCCAGTTGCTGATAGTCTTTTTCACCGAAAAAAGCGGCATCCGGCCGAATTTGATTGAACAGCTTCGCAACAACGGTAGCCACGCCGTCAAAATGACCCGGTCGTGCGCCGCCACACAAGCCGGTACTGACACCGCCGACACTAATATTGGTAGCGAAGCCATCAGGATAAACCGCCGCAACGGGGGGAGACCACAACAGGTCCACACCCGCCGCATTGAGCAACGCCCGATCTTGCGCTTCCTGACGCGGATAAGAATCCAGATCTTCGCCTTCGCCAAATTGGGTAGGGTTTACAAAAATAGATACGACCACAGCGTCACATTGCTCGAGCGCCGTCTCGACCAGATGCATATGGCCTGCATGCAAAGCCCCCATGGTTGGGACAAGGCCCAGCCTTGGCTTGCGTTCGCGAATGTCTTCCAAAGTTTCTCGCAGCGGTGCAAGCTGCTCTACGATTTGCATATCATTCCAACCACATTTTTAATAGCCAAACGCTTATACTCAAACCATTGGCCGAATGATCGCCATATAGAAAGGCTGATTCAAAAATAGCAATGTCAGATTGGCTGCATCCCATGCATTCGTAACTTTTTGTCGCTGATGCTTTTATTCAACTGCTGTTTGGTTTAGCACTCGGCAAGGGGCATGCGAACATCCAAAATTTCCCTGACAAGAATTTGTTATGAGAGTCGCGTTATCGTCGCGGCCAAGAATGGACAAGGGGTAAGGCAATAGGTGACCGATAGCAAAGCGCATCATATAGTCTTTGCCAATGAGAAAGGCGGTACTGGCAAAAGCACAACAGCTGTGCATGTTGCCGTCGCGCTGGCTTATCAAGGTCATAAAGTCGCCGCCATTGATCTCGACCCACGCCAACGCACACTCTACCGGTATCTTGAAAATCGCAAAGCGACCATGGATCGGTTGCAAATTGATGTGCCGCAGCCCTATTTTGAAGTTTTTGAACATGACAATCTTGCCAGACTGGAACAATTGGTTGAACGCATGGGGCATGGCGTCGACTATCTGTTGTTCGATACGCCGGGGCGAGATGATAAATTTGCCCGTTTTGTTGCAACCCGAGCCAATACACTCGTCACGCCGATTAATGACAGTTTCGTTGACTTTGATTTGATCGGTCAAGTCGACCCAGAAACCTATAAGGTTCGCAAGCTTAGCTTTTATGCCGAACTCATATGGGAAGCCCGGAAAGCGAGAGCCAAAGCGGACGGGACAACGATTGACTGGGTTGTGCTGCGCAACCGCACACAACATGTCGAAGCGCATAATATGCAAAGGGTTATTTCCGCTTTGACCGAATTGTCGCAACGGGTTGGCTTTCGGGTCATTCCTGGCTTGAGTGAACGGGTTATTTATCGTGAACTTTTTCCGACCGGTCTAACCATGCTCGACAAAGATCATCTGGGACGCCTTGCAACCAGTCATATTGCTGCTCGTCAGGAATTGCGCGAATTGATCAAGCATCTTTCTCTGCCCCAACCCAAAGGGAATCGTCCCCTATTCGGTAAACCAGTGTTGGTCGCCTGAGATGACATTTATGCTGATCTTCAGCAGTGCCGTTATTGCCGCCTTATTCCTGTCCGGTCGAGCCAAAAATATGGACGCCAATGATTGGTTGGCGGTTGCCGTTGCCTTGGTTGGGGTCAATCTATGCCGCGGTGGCAATTGGTTCATGGGCGGCGGGTTGATCGCCGGAGCCATGTTCTGGAGCGGCACCAAAATTTTTGGACGGAAACCCAAGCAAGCCAATATCGTCCGAAAGGCCGGTGATTTTGAATTGGATCGCGCCCGCGCATTGCTCGGTGTCACTGCCGACGCCGATCATGCCGCGATAAACAAAGCCTGGCGAGCCAGTTTGACCGAGCATCACCCAGATCGCGGTGGCGATGAGGATCTGGCGCGGCAAATTAACCGCGCGCGCGATATATTGCTTGAAAATATAACCGCCAATAGCCCGCGATAAACGACCCATTTGAACCGTTAGGATCGCAATAGAATACTAGATTTTAATCCTCAAACTTCTATGGTTAGCGCCATAAAATTTTGCAGACCCCCATGGACAAGGAAAATCTCCTATGACTGCTCGCATATCCCATGAATTTCATCCGACCAGCCTGCGTGAATATGATATTCGCGGAATTGTCGGTGAAACACTCAGCAATGATGATGCCTATGCCATTGGCCGCGGCTTTGGTACGCTCATCGCTCGGGCAGGGGGCCGCGCTGTTGCCACTGGATATGATGGCCGCACCAGTTCACCCATGCTTGAAGACGCATTGATTGAAGGATTGAACGACGCGGGTATAAACGCGATTTCCATCGGTATGGGGCCAACCCCTATGCTTTACTATGCCGAATGCGTGCTGGATCAAGTGCAAGGCGGTATTGAAATTACCGGCAGTCACAATCCAGCCAATTATAACGGATTTAAAATGGTCTTTCAGGGCCGTCCTTTTTTTGGAGAAGATATCCAGCAATTGGGTAAAATGGCTGCTGATGGCGACTGGGAGAAAGCCGAAGGCGAAACAGTTGGAACGATCGAACGGATTGACATTCTCGATGAATATGTAGCCCGTTTGACCAAAAATTTCACCGGCAAGGCGATGAAAATTGCCTGGGATGCGGGCAATGGTGCCGCCGGCCCGGTGATTGAGAAACTGACCGCTAATCTGTCGGGGGAACATCATCTGCTTTACACTGAGGTGGACGGCAATTTTCCGAACCATCATCCCGATCCCACAGAGGAAAAAAATCTCGCCGATTTGAAAGCAATAGTTGCCGAAAAGGGTCTGGATTTCGGTGTGGCCTTTGACGGTGATGGCGACCGTATTGGCGCCATTGATGGCGAGGGCCGCGTAATCTGGGGCGATCAGCTTTTGCAAATCTATGCTGAGGATGTGTTGCAGTCTGAGCCGGGTGCAACAATTATTGCCGATGTGAAAGCTTCACAGGCGCTCTATGATCGGATCGCCGCTTTGGGCGGCCAACCACTCATGTGGAAAACCGGCCATAGTCTAATTAAATCAAAAATGAAGGAAGTCTCTTCTCCTTTGGCGGGAGAGATGAGTGGTCATGTGTTTTTCAAACATGATTATTATGGTTTTGATGATGCGCCTTATGCCGCCATTCGGCTCATTCAGGCGGCCACCAATATCGGTAAGTCCATTACCCAGTTGCGCAGTGATATGGTTGAGATGATCAACACGCCGGAAATGCGATTTCAGGTTGACGAAATCCGAAAATTTGCTGTGATTGACGAGATTTTGGAAAGGCTCGCGGCGAGCGGAGCGGACGTCAACAATACCGATGGCGCGCGCGTGAATACCCAAGATGGCTGGTGGCTGTTACGCGCTTCGAACACCCAGGATGTTCTCGTCGCACGCGCGGAAGCCAAATCAGAAGCGGGCCTAGACCGTCTGATGGCGCAAATTGATGAGCAACTGGCTTTATCAGGCTTGGAACGGGGCGAAACGGTTGGGCATTAGTTATCTTGCGCGGCCCCTTTAACGGACAGATAAATACCGGTCGCCAGCAAAGCCACGAGATTGGACAGCATGAAGGCTGCGGTGATCGATGGATGTCCCAAAATAGCGATAAAATCGCGGGCGACAATTGTAATAGCGACGAACAAGGACGCAAATAAGCCCCAGCCAGCGATGATTTTCGGCATCAAGCGGGACCGGTAGAATAAGGCGAAAAACCCCGCCATGCCGGTTGATGACAAGATCAGGCTAAGATGGAAAGATGTATAATCTGCCGTGGCCTGCAATCCGCTCATCAGCAAACGTTGAGCGGGATTGGCCAATTGTTGATAGGCTGGGTCGGTTGCTATTTCCGCAGCATTTAGAGCAAAGACGGCGCCCAATAGTGACAATAGTGCCGCGCTCAAACTTATTGCCAAACTCCACGCGGCGACGAGCAGTCCCGTTTCGCGAAGCAATAGGAAAAAGCCCAATGGCACCAGCAAGCCAATGGCGAACAGCGCAGCGGAAATATACGCCTTAGCGCGCAAGCGGTCTCCCGCTTCCATCATATTTTCCGCTGTCGCCACCACATTAGCGGATAAATTTATATCAATACCATCCGCGACGAAAAACGCGTTTAGCATGCCCAAGATGATCGTCGCCAACAAAGCCAAACCGGCGCTGCGCGCCCACCATTGCATTTTTTGCGCTTCGCGTTTTTCCATCGACCGTCCCCACTTTTTAAGCATTGCTGCTTTTACAATATGCTGTATTATTCATATAATACACACATGTCAAACCGGCCGCCGGCCAGCGCGCCTATTGGTCAAATTGCCGGTTTTGCGGTAAGCGGGGTGCGCAAGATTTAAGAGGACTTTCATGACAGCGCCGATCCCGCCACAAACCCTAGCGGTTTTTGCGTCCCTCCCCGGGCCGCTGGCCGAGCGGCTAACCGCCTTACGAGCCATGATATTGACCACCGCACAAGCCAATCCGGCCATTGGGCCTTTGGAAGAAACCTTGAAATGGGGGGAGCCGGCTTTTCTTCCATCAACCACCAAGGCCGGAACAACACTGCGCATCAACCGGTACAAGAAATCGGACGATCAATATGCGCTTTATGTGCATTGCCAGACCGATCTGGTTACCCGCTATAAAGAGCTTTATGGTGATATTCTGACCTTTGAAGGATCGCGGGCCATAGTCTTTGATACATATAAACAGGTCCCGACAGCGGCCGTTGAACATTGTATCGCTATGGCGCTGACTTATCACCTGCGGGACTAATCTGCGCCTGCCGTTCACGCTCTGCCTTGTTCATTTCGGCGAATATCCGCCAAACAGCAATGAACAAAGCCGCCAGCAAAGGCCCGATCACAATCCCGTTAAATCCAAAAAGCTGCAATCCGCCCAAAGTCGATATTAAAACAACATAATCGGGCATGCGCGTATCCCGGCCGACTAAGATCGGTCGGACAAGATTATCAATCATGCTGATCAGGAATATGCCGGCCAATATAAGCACCACCCCTTGCCAGATGGATCCCGTCACGATGAGATATACCGCAACCGGAACCCAGATAAAGCCGGTGCCAATAGCAGGAATAAGCGAAAATATTGCCATTGAGACTGCCCATAACAGAGCGCCACGAATATCCAGCATCCAGAAAATAAAGCCGCCCAATGTCCCTTGGAGCAACGCCACCACGAAACTGCCTTTGATGGTTGCCAGAATGACAATGAAAAATTTGTCGATCAAAATCCGACTTTTGCTCTCGGACAAAGGGACGACATGTTCGATCTGGCCAGCCAGCATCCGTCCATCGCGCAACAAGAAAAAGGTGAGATACAGCATCACGCCCAGTGCCAGCATGAACCGAAAGGCACCCTGACCAACATTGAAAGCCTGGGCGATTAAAAATTCCAGGCTGCTGCCAACCGCCTCTTCTATTTGCGGCCGCACGGTTTCCAGATCACCATAGCCAAGGGCCGCCAATTGATTTTTGGCCCAAACAGGCAAGCTATTTTGAAAGGCCAAAAACGCACCGCCAAAATCAAATTCACCGGCCTGGATACTAGCATAGGCGCTGGTTGCTTCTTGCATCAAAGCCATGCCCAATAATATCGCCGGAACAATGACCAGTAATATCACCAATATGACGGTGAGAAAGGCAGCGAGATTAACCCGCGGGAACAGCCAGCCGGATATTTTGCGATAGACCGGCTGAAACAAGACCGCCACGACCACCGCCCAGACAATTGCCCCAAAAAAAGGCTCGACCAGCAGCGCAAAGGCCAGTGAGATAATCACCAGCAAGGCCACAACAAAAAGCCGTTCTATTCCAAATTGGGAGCGTTCTGATTCCATCATATTTTCAATAGCATAAGTAAAACAAATTTGCCGGTGATACAATCAACCTGCAACAAACAGACTGCCGCAACAAGCGGCAATCGCCGCCAACCGGCTCCCCCCTTTCTAAAATGGACGAAAGCTGCCAGACTATGTCCGACCATAATCATTGCGAGCGCTTATGACCCATATTCCTTTCCAGAAGGGCCTTTATGAAACCGGCAATGGCATATTTGCCTATCTGCAGCCCGATGGCGGTTGGGGATGGTCCAATGCAGGATTGATTACCGATGGCGACCAATCCTTATTGGTCGATACCTTGTTTGATGCCAGTCTGACGCGGGACATGCTAGCGACCATGGCTGATGCGGCTGGGGTTGGAGCAGATGATATTGGGACAATTGTGAACACCCACGCCAATGGTGATCATTGTCATGGCAATGGATTATGCCGTCATGCAGAAGTCATTGCTTCCGATGCCAGCGCCAAGGAAATGGATGAATTGCCTGCACCCGCGCTCGCGGCGATTATGGCAGAGGCCAAAAATATGGGGCCAACGGGCCAATATCTGGTCGATATTTTTGGCAGCTTTGACTTTACCGATGTCGCCGAGAAACACCCCACCAAAACATTTAGCGGGGAATATCGTGTTTCCGTAGGAGACAAGCAGGTCGATTTGATAGAGGTTGGGCCGGCCCATACAGCCGGTGATATTTTGGTCCATATTCCCGACGACAAAACTGTATTTACCGGCGATATTTTATTTATCGAAGGCACGCCAATCATGTGGGCAGGGCCAGTCGCGAATTGGATAGCCGCCTGTGATCATATCATCGACTTAAAACCGGATACGATTGTTCCTGGCCATGGTCCGATCACGGATATTGCCGGAGTAAAACGCGTACAGGACTATTTGCATTATATCGATGCGGAGGCCCGCAAACGATATGATGCCGGTCTGTCTGTCCGCGACGCCGCGCATGATATCCGGCTTGGCGATTTTTCGGCCTGGGGCGACAGCGAACGCATTGCCGTCAATATTTCAACTCTTTACCGAGAATATTCCGATGACCGAACACCGCCAGATGTGACCCAATTATTTGGATTAATGGCGGAACTGAAAAAATAGCCTAAAGGAAAGCGGTGAATCAGCCCGAACTGCCTTCGCCTTTAGACCACTGGTTCGCAGCCCGCGGCTGGTCCGTACGGCAACACCAATCAGAAATGCTGGCCGCAGCAGAAGCAGGGCAACATGCGCTGCTCACCGCACCCACCGGTGCAGGAAAAACACTGGCTGGGTTTCTGCCAACGCTCAGCAGCCTGATCGACACACCCAATTTTGATGGCTTGCATACGCTTTATATTTCGCCGCTCAAAGCATTGGCCGTCGATGTTCAACGCAATTTGCTCACGCCGATTGCCGAAATGAAGCTGGCCATCACCGTCGAAACGCGCAGCGGGGACACACCCGCCAATCGCAAGGCGCGGCAAAGGGTTAAACCGCCGCAAATTTTGCTCACCACTCCGGAATCACTCAATTTATTGCTGAGCCAAGAAGATAGTTTCGCTTTGTTCGCCAATTTAAAACAGGTGATTATTGATGAGGTTCATGCATTTGCATCGGGTAAACGCGGCGACCTCCTCTCTTTGTCCATGGCAAGATTACAAAAACTGGCCCCCGATATGCGCCGGGTCGCTTTGTCCGCAACCGTTGCCGACCCCGATGAATATCGCGCATGGCTGGCCCCATATGGCGACATTGATACGGTCGCGCATATTGTTGGTGACGAAGGCGCGGCAGCCGATGTTGCGATTATGATACCGGAGACACCGGAAGGCCATAAAGTGCGCATACCCTGGGCGGGTCATGCCGGCGTCTATGCCATCGGGCAAGTTATGGACCAAATTAAAGCCAATAAAATGACTTTGATTTTTACCAACACACGGTTTCTGGTTGAATTTATCTTCCAGAAATTATGGGATATTAATGACGATGTTTTGCCCATTGGCGTCCACCATGGAAGTCTTTCCAAAGAAGCCCGACGCAAGATTGAAAATGCCATGGCAAACGGCAAGATGCGAGCTTTGGTATGCACCGCGTCTCTCGATCTTGGCGTGGATTGGGGCGATATAGACTGTGTTATACAAATGGGCGCGCCCAAAGGCAGTTCCCGATTGCTGCAGCGTATCGGCCGCGCCAATCACCGGCTTGATGTGTCCTCCAAAGCACTATTGGTCCCTGGCAATCGCTTTGAATATTTGGAAGCGCAAGCGGCGCTCGATGCCGTTCATGAAGGCCAGCGCGATGGCGAACCATTTCGACCGGGTGGCCTGGATGTGCTGGCGCAACATGTGATGACATGCGCATGTGCAGCCCCTTTTCAAGAAGACGAGCTGCTCGATGAATTGCGATCATCCTTGCCCTATAGCGGGTTGGATAAAGCCATGTTTGATCGTGTTTTGGGTTTCACCCGCAATGGTGGCTACGCGCTCAACGCCTATGACAAATTCAAACGATTACGACGCGATGCCAACGGTGTCTGGCATTTGGTCCATCCGCGCTTTGCTGTTCAACATCGGCTAAATGCCGGGATTATCGTGGATGCCGCGATGATGACCGTTCGGTTTAAAAATGGCCGCAATCTTGGCAAGGTCGAAGAAAATTTCGCGGCCATGTTGAGTCCGGGTGATACGTTTTTCTTTGCCGGAATGAGCCTTGAATTGGTCAAATTAGACACGGCTGACGTCATCGTCCGAGCGACCAAAAAAGCGGCGATGATCCCCAGCTATATGGGATTGCGCTTGCCTCTCACCAGCCATTTGTCCGATCGGGTCCGCGGCTTTTTAACCGATCGCGCCGGATGGGCGCGCTTTCCCGATGATGTCCGCGAATGGTTGGAAATGCAGGACCATCGTTCGCGCTTGCCGGAGCCCGGCGAATTGCTGGTCGAGACTTTTCCCCATCAAGGGCTGCACTATATGGCCGTCTATAGCTTTGAAGGCTGGAACGCGCATCAATCCCTTGGCATGCTGCTCACCCGGCGCATGGAGAGCCGCGGATTGAAGCCGATTGGATTTGTCGCCAATGACTATGCCTTGGCCTGTTGGGGGATTGAACCGATTACCGATCCCCATAGCTTGTTTAGCGCCGACATATTGGAAGATGAATTTTTCGACTGGATTGAAGGATCCTATTTGCTCAAACGGGCCTTTCGCGAAGTCGCTGTGATTAGCGGGTTGGTCGACCGGCAACATCCCGGAAAACGCAAGACCGGAAAGCAGGTCACATTTTCAACCGATCTCATCTTTGATGTTTTGCGCAAATATGAACCGGATCATCTGTTGATGCAGGCGGCTTGGTCCGACGCCCGGGCGCGGATGACCGATATTGCCCGTCTCGGCGACTTGTTAGACCGCGCCGCCGGTTCAATGGTGCATGTCACGCTGGATCGCGTCAGCCCATTGGCCGTGCCCATATTGGTGATGATCGGCCGTGAACATGTCGCCCAGGGCGCAACCGATGACGCGCTTTTGATCGAAGCAGAAAGCCTGATCGAAGAAGCCATGCGAGGGGATGAACCCGCGTCATAAGTTTTAGATATTTGTCGGCGCCGGAAAATTCGGGTATCTGGGTCTGATGACTATTATTTCCCCTATCAGCGCCGCTCTCGCATTGCTTGGTGCAGCCCAAGCTGCCCAGCCGACGGCTCCCTTAACGGAATCGACGGCTGCGGTTCCGGAAATAATTGAACCGGAAGCCATTTTGGCGGATCGCCTGCCCGATCAGTTTATTCAGCCGGATGCCGAACAAATTGCTATTGCCGAAGATCGGAAAGCGCGGATGACCGTGCCGGTCAATATTGAAGGCAGTGGGCCATTTGATTTCATTATCGACACGGCCGCGCAGCGCACCATATTATCGAAGGAAATTGCCGGCCAACTGACATTGGAACTGGAAGAAGAAGTCAATATTATTGCCTTGGCTGGCACCACGGTCGTGCAAACCGTCTATGTCCCTGAACTGCAACTTGGCCAACGCAGCTATGGCGGCATTATAGCGCCCACTTTTCGGTCCAATAACATCGGAGCCGATGGCGTGCTGGGCCTCGACAGCTTGCAAGGACAACGGATCCTATTTGATTTTATAGACAGCAGCATTTCAGTCGAAGACACGGCGAAAAAGCGCAAAGCCCGCTCCCGCCGGGAAATCGTGGTCACCGCACGACGGCGATCAGGTCAGTTGATTTTCACCAATGCCGAAATTTCCGGTATTAAGGTCAGCGTCATTATCGATACGGGCGGAGAATTGTCGATCGGCAATAAAGCTTTGCAGCGACGCTTGCGGATGAAGGCGTCCGCTCTCCAAAAAATCAATCTCATCGATGTTACCGGCCGCTCTATTGCCGCGGATTATGGCGTGGCCAGCGAATTGCATATCGGACGAGCCCGCTTTGGGGTCATCCCGATTGCTTTTGCCGATATTGCACCTTTTGAAGCCTTGAATCTGGGCAATAAGCCGGCCTTGTTTCTCGGCATGGACGCCCTGCGGAAATTTGACCGGATGGCGATCGATTTCGCTAATCGCAAAATCTATTTTCTGCTGCCCAAAGGCGCATCATAAGCGAATCTGAAGACTGACAAGGCCAAAAAACGGAGAACAAGATGTCCCTCTTTTCCATGAACATCATATCTGCTCTTCTGGCGCCGTCGCTGGCAATCGCCTTTCCGCTTCCCATGGGCCAATCGATTGAACCGGAAGGTGCGAAAAAGGCGGATGGAGAAATTGTCGCAATTGAATCCGATCGCGCTCAGCGAATGACCGTGCCGGTCAGCATTGAAGGCCGCGGTCCGTTTTCCTTTGTCATCGATACCGGTGCGGAACGCACAGTATTGTCTCGCAAAATTGCCAACAGATTGGCCTTGGATGCCGAGGAACCGGCAGAATTGATGAGCATGGCCGGGCGTTCTATTGTCGATATGGTCTATGTGCCAGAACTGACCCTGGGTTCAAAAAGCTATGATAGTCTTATCGCGCCGGTTTTATTGGCCCGGCATATCGGCGCAGACGGGATTTTGGGTCTCGATGGATTGCAAGATCAGCGGATCCTATTTGATTTCGTTAAGAATCAAATCGCCATTGAAGATACAGCAGAGCCGCGGAATATTTCATCCCGCCGCGAGATTATCGTCACCGCCCGCCGGAAATCTGGGCAGCTTATTTTCACCGAAGCCACAATTTCCGGTGTGAAAGTCAATGTGATTGTCGATACAGGCGCACAGGTTTCAATTGCCAATCTTGTTTTGAAAAAGCGGCTGATCCGGCGGAGCAAGGAGCTCGGGCAGGAAAATAGTTTGATCGCCGTGACGGGTGACACATTAGGTATTGAATTTGGCCGGGCGCGTGATTTTCGGATCGGCCGGGCGCAATTTGACAATCTTCCCCTGGCTTTTGCCGATGCGCCACCATTTGAACGCTTGGGTATGGCCAAAAAACCCGCCCTCCTGCTGGGCATGGATGTGTTGCGAAAATTTGATTCGGTCGCAATCGATTTCAAGAAGCGCAAAATCCATTTCCTGCTCCCGAAAAATACCCAGCGGCGTTTTGAACAGCCCAAGAGCACCCGCATCCGGTCTTAATGAAAGACGCCGGTCCTTAAACGGACAGATTATCGCCGGCAAAAATCGGTTCGACGTCACCCGTTTTCCATTGCGGGAACTTCACCATGGCCGTCAAAAATACATCCGACTCCAAATGACCTGCGAGCCAATTTTGCAGGGCCGGTAAGGGCAATGCATCAAACCAGAGGCGATCAACATTGGCGAATTGCCGCAAAAAGGGGAATATTGCAAAATCCACCAGACGCGGGCGGTCATCCAGTAAATTTGCCGTCACAGCCAATCGCTTGTCGAGCTTGTCCAGAAAGGCAGCGCCAGCAGTACGATGAGCCAGGGGATCAACATTTTCGTAGCGGGTAGGATATTTATACCGGTCGAGATGATTCTTAAAATCACTGTCGGCTTCGGCAATTAAATCAGCTCCGGCCGTCACGTTTTTCGTCCACTGCGCGGGATCATTGCGCTGCAAGGCCCATTGCATGATCGCGAGACTTTCATCAATTACCGGGCCGTTTTCTGGCACCAAAACCGGAACGGTTGCTTTGGGAGAAGCAGTGATCATTTCCGCTGGCTTATCTCGCAGAACGACCTCGCGCAAACGCACCGGTGTTTGACTGCTCAGCAAGGCCATGCGCGCGCGCATCGCATAAGGGCATCGCCGAAAACTATAAAGTATCGGGCGCTTAGTCATGGAGTCCCCAAATGCTGACGGCCTTCCTTTGCCGCCTTTTCCACTTGCCGCTGGCGCTCGCGATAGCGCGCGCGCTGTTCATCGCTGCGGCTGTCATAACAATGGGGACAGGCTTCCCCGGGAATATATTGCGGTGATTCCCGTTCCGCTGGATTGAGCGGCATTCGGCAGGCGTGACATTGATCATAATCACTCTGCTTCAAGCCATGGCCAACCGCAACACGCTGATCGAACAAAAAGCAGTCGCCTTGCCAGCGGCTATTCTGCTCTGGGACATGTTCCAGATATTTCAAAATACCGCCCTTAAGATGATGCACATTGTCAAAGCCCTGCGCCTTTACATAAGCCGTAGCTTTCTCGCAGCGAATACCGCCAGTACAAAACATCGCAATTTTGGGCGAGGGTTCAGCGCTGGATTTGAGCTGTTCGGCAAAATCATCAAACCAAGCAGGAAAGTCGCGAAATGTTTCCGTGTCTGGATTAATCGCCCCTTCAAAGCTTCCAATGGCCACCTCATAAGCATTGCGCGTGTCGATAACGATGGTGTCAGGATCCGACACCATGGCGTTCCAGTCTGCCGGATCGACATAATCACCCTTGGCGCGAGCGGCATCAATGCCCTCCACACCCATGGTGACAATTTCCTTTTTCAGCCGGACTTTCATACGCAAAAAGGGTATATGATCAGCGGTTGAATATTTCACTTCCAGACCTGAAAATTGCGGCATATCCCGCAGGAATTCGACAAGAGCATCTATTGCTTTTGCTGTGCCAGCAATGGTGCCGTTAATCCCTTCAGCCGCCAATAGGATCGTGCCTTTAAGCCCATGATCTTCACAGGCTTGCAAGAGTATCGGTTTCAGCACCGCCGGATCATCCACGACGGCGAAATGATAAAGTGCGGCCACTTTAAACGGATGCGCTATTTCGGTCATGCCGCGCCTATAGGCGGCTCGGGTATGAATTTCCAACCCTTCCCGCTTGCATGGTCCACAAGTTCATCGCATAGCATGGCCATGGTTCCCCTTTCGTTCGCTCATCATCTTTTTCAAATTGTCGGAAAAACCGCACTTTATTGGCCGCGCGAACAGGCCTTGTTGGTAGCGGATTTACATCTTGAAAAAGCGAGTTTTTTCGCACGTCAGGGCCAAATGCTTCCGCCTTATGATAGCCGGGCCACATTGGACAATCTGGCCCAATTAATAACCGACACCGGCGCCCGAAAAATTTTTTGCCTCGGCGATAATTATCATGATGATCAAGGAGAAGCGCGACTTGAAAATGAAGCCGCAACTTTGCTCGCCAAGCTGACACAAAATATCCAGTGGATTTGGATTAGCGGCAATCACGACCGCGACGTTTCTGGTTTATGGGGCGGAGAAGTGATGGAAGAGTGGCAAGGGCAGGGTATTATATTGCGCCACGAAGCCACGCGCGATACAGATTTGCCCGAAATTTCTGGTCATTTTCACCCCAAATTGCGCGTGTCGGTCCACGGCCGCCATGTCTCGCGGCGGTGCTTCGTCAAGGCGCAAGACCATTTAATCATGCCGGCATTCGGTGCCCTCACAGGCGGCTTGGCCGCAGATCATCCAGCGATTGAACAGGCTGTTGCTGGGCCGGCCGATGCGCTCATCGCCGTACAGAAAAAACTGCTGCGTTTCGACCTCGGATTTGCCGCTGCAAATGGCCCGAAAATTGATCAACCGGAATTGCCTTTATCTTGAGCGGATTTTCGGTCTGGCCAAAGCCAATAACGGGCTGCTACCAGCGCCGCGATGCGGCGATTCGAACCCTTTCATGAACAATTGGCGATACTCGACCAAGCCGGTCGCAAGCGCAAACTCATGCGACCCCGTGGCCGCGATTTTTCTTCCAATGATTATCTCGGTTTAGCGCGCAGCGAATATCTCAAGACCATCTCCCATGCTGCAATTCAAAACGGGATCCCGCACGGATCTGGTGGTTCCCGTCTCCTGGGAGGCAATCATGATGAGCATGAGCATCTCGAGACTTTTGCGGCGGAACATTATGGCGCGCAAGCGGCACTGTTTTTCAGCAGCGGCTATTCTGCCAATCTCGCCCTATTTTCAACATTGCCGCAAAGAAACGATCTGGTTGTTTATGACGCCTGGGTGCATGCCAGCACTCATGACGGCATGAAATTGGGCCGCGCCATCTGCCAACCGTTTGAACACAACGATCTGGAAAGCCTCACCAATCGAATCACCAGCTATCGACAAAATGGCGGGACCGGCACGATTTGGATCGCGGTGGAAAGCCTGTACAGCATGGACGGTGATCAGGCACCGCTGGCCGAACTTGCGGCTTTGGCCGATCGCCATGACGCCATATTGATCATCGACGAAGCCCATGCCGTGGGCATATTCGGTGCGGACGGCAAAGGCCTGTCTGCGCAATTGGGTCAACGGGATAATATGATTATTTTGCGAACCTGCGGCAAGGCGCTTGGCGTGGAAGGCGGCTTAATCACTATGGCCGCCGTCTTGCGGGATTTCTTTATCAATCGGGCGCGGGCCTTTATCTTTTCTACCGCGCCCAGCCCCCTGACCGCGCATCTGGTGCGCAAGGCCATTGTACATATCGCAGAAAATTCCGACCTGCCGCGACAGCTTCATGGGCATATTGCCTTTGCTGAGCAGCAATTTTCTGAACTGCGCGATGGACTGGAATCCAAAAGCCAGATCCTCCCGATCCTCATAGGCAATGATCGCAAGGCTGTGACATTGGCAGAACGGCTGCAGAGCCAAGATTTTGACGTGCGGGCCATTCGGCCACCAACCGTGCCCGCGGGTACAGCAAGACTGCGTATTTCACTGACCTTGAACGTGTCCCGCGATGAGATAGCCGCATTGGCCCAATTATTGACCATGATCCGAAAGGAAGAACAGACCATATGAATCCCCGATTTGTGATAACCGGAACGGATACGGATATAGGAAAAACGATTTTTTCAGCCGCCCTGACCGCGGCCTTGGACGCTTATTATTGGAAGCCGGTTCAAGCCGGGTTGGACGAAGAAACCGACAGTGAAATCGTAGCGCGACTGGGCGCCCATCATGGCTCCAAAATATGGCCCGAAAAATATCGGCTAAAAATTCCCGCATCCCCACATTTTGCTGCGGCACAAGAGGGGGTTTGTTTGTCTGCTGATCAATTGTCGATTCCGGATGTCCCAGGGCCTTTGGTGATTGAAGGCGCAGGAGGCGCCTTGGTCCCGTTAAATGACCAGCTGCTTTACGCTGATCTTTTTGCCCAGTGGAACCAGCCCGTCATTCTGGTCGCTTCCACGCGTTTGGGAACGATTAATCATAGCCTTTTGACGATTGAAGCCCTCAACCATCGGAAAGTTCCCATATGGGGGATTGCCTTTATCGGTGATGAAGTGATCGACAGTCAAAATACCATTTGCCGTATCGGCCGCGTGAAAAATCTTGGACGCTTGCCGATGCTTAGCGATTTAACCGCTGACAATCTGTCCAAAGCTTTTAGCCGCCATTTTAAACGGGATGATTTCATAGCAGCATGACAAAAATCTGGCACCCTTTTACGCAACATGGTCTGGGACAGACCATTCCCAAAATCACGCGCGCGCAAGACGCCATTTTATACACGCAGGATGGCCGGGAAATAATCGATGGCATTTCCAGTTGGTGGGTTCAGACCCATGGCCATTGCCATCCGCAAATTGTCGCGGCGATACAGCAACAAAGCGCACAGCTCGACCAGATAATTTTTGCTGGCTGGACCCATGAACCAGCCCAAATTCTGGCTGATGGCCTTGCCGAATTTTTGCCAAAATCACTCGATCATATTTTCTTTTCTGACAGCGGTTCAACGGCAGTTGAGGTCGCGCTGAAAATGGCGCTGGGCTATTGGCACAATCGCGGTGAACAGCGGCACCATATCTTGGTGATGGATCACAGCTATCATGGCGATACCATTGGAGCGATGTCGGTCGGCGCGCGCGGTGTTTTCAATCAGGCTTATGGGCCGCTATTATTTGATGTGAGCGCTGTCCCCTTTCCCAAACCCGATGCCGTTCAAGCAACACTGGATGCCTTGACCGCTGCTTGTCGTGATCCCGATAATCGGCCCGCAGCATTCATTGTTGAGCCGTTGGTCCTCGGTGCAGGAGGAATGCTCACCTATGCCCCGACAATATTGGCCGAGATGCGCAACATCTGTAGCGCCCATGACGTCTTGTTCATCGCCGATGAAGTCATGACAGGTTGGGGGCGAACCGGGACTATTTTCGCGTGTGAACAAGCCGGCATTGAACCCGATATCTTGTGTATGGCCAAAGGCCTGACAGGCGGTGTTGTTCCCCTGGCAGTGACCGCCGCGACAACCCCAATTTTTGACGCGCATTATTCTCCAGATCGGTCAAAAATGTTTTTCCATTCCAGCAGCTTCACGGCCAACCCTATTGCCTGCGCCGCCGCCAATGCAAATCTCGAAATTTGGCGAAACCAGCCGGTTCAAAAGCGGATTGATCATATTGTTCAACGTCATGCGCAATTTGCAGAGCAGCTGCAACGCTATGACTCGACAACCAATGTCCGCCAATGCGGTACGATACTCGTTTTTGAAATAGCCGATAGCCATGGCCATTATATGTCCACGCTCGGGCCTGAGTTATTGCGGTTTTTTGCCGAAGAAAATGTCTTGCTGCGCCCGCTCGGAAACACGGTTTACATCATGCCCCCTTATTGTATCACCGATGCGCAGCTAAGCCGCATCTATACAGTGGTGGAGGCCGCAATCGATGAATTTGCTTAGCACCGGTTAAGCTTGATCGGTATGATATTTTGCATAATCAATCCAAAAACGGCATAGATTACAAATGATTATTGTTGATTCGCTCATGGTGAAAATTGCGCTGATCGGTTTGCTCGGCATTGGCGCACAATGGGTCGCCTGGCGAACCGGCCGGCCGGCCATTGCCTTAATGCTCATTGTCGGGATTATCGCTGGCCCAGTTCTGGGCATTATCGATCCCGAACGCGATTTTGGCGCGCTGCAAGAGCCGATTATCAAATTGGCGGTCGCGGTGATTTTGTTCGAAGGCGGATTGAGCCTCAATTTCCGCGAGCTGCGTCAGGCTGGCGGGGCGGTGTTCATGATGATTTTCATATCCGGTCCGATCGCGTGGATATTGGGAACGGCTGCGGCCCATTATGGAGCCGGACTGTCCTGGGAAATATCCGCCTTGCTTGGCGGAATCATGATCGTTACCGGACCCACAGTGATTGGACCGATGTTACGGACATTGCGGGTGCCTTCGCGAGTCCGCAATGTGTTGAAATGGGAAGGCATTGTAAATGACCCGATTGGCGCGCTTTTGGCCGTCGGCATTTATGCTTATATCACCTATGAAGGGCCAAATGCGAATATCGCCGCGATCAGCATGGATGTATTGGCAGCTAGTTTTCTTGCCGGTCTCATTGGCGCCGCTTTGGGCTATGCCATTACCTGGCTCTTTCCGCGGGGCCATGTTCCCGAATATCTCAAAGCGCCCTTTTTGCTGATCACCGTTATTGGCGGTTTTGTCGTTGCCGATTTGATCATGCACGAAACCGGGTTGATCACCGTGACCGTCATGGGCGTGGTTTTGGCCAATCGGCATATATATTCAAGCCAGGCCTTGCACCGATTCAAAGAAGATCTCGCCGTTTTGCTGATATCCGGCGTGTTCATAATTTTGTCCGCCACGCTGGATATGGAAACGGTTCAACAATTCCGACCGCAATTTGTCATCTTCCTGATATTGCTGCTGTTCGTGGTCCGGCCAATTTCTGTGTTGGTGGCGTTGCTGTTCAGTTCCTTGCCTTGGCGCGAGCGATTATTCATCGCCTGGATCGCCCCGCGCGGTATTGTCGCTGTGGCAATTACCGGTCTTTTTGCCATTCGCCTTGTCGACTATGGTCTGCCCGGAGCGGAGGCGTTGGTTCCGTTGAGCTTCGCGGTCGTCATCGCGACAATTTTTGCGCATGGCTTTTCGGCTGCTTGGGTGGCAGAACGGCTGGGTATTAACGAAGGAAAAGGCGAGGGTATTTTGATCGTCGGCGCTACCCGATGGTCGGTCGCCTTGGGAAAAATCCTCAAATCCCTCAATATCAAAGTCTTAATCGCCGACACCAGTCAATTTGCCTTGCGCCGCGCGCGCCACGAAGAGTTGGACGTGCATTTGGGCGATATATTGGATGAAGCCCATAATGATCATATCGAGCTGGGCGAGTTTCAACATATGATTGTGGCCACGGATAATGATAGCCAGAACCAATTGATCACCGCAGATCTGGGCCCGGAAATGGGCTTTGACCAGATTAGCCGCCTGTCCAATGATCGCGGCGGCAAGGCCAAGAGCAAAATTGGTCATGGTCGCATTTTGTTCGAATCCGGAGCCGATTTTAACAGCTTGTTGGACCGGGAACGGGATGGCTGGCGATTCAGCAAGACCAATATTACCGAAATTTTTTCAGCAGATGAATATCGCAAAAACCTGGAAGAAAATGAAGAACCGCTTGCGGTGTTGAAAGAAGACCGCCGTTTGTTGTTTTTTGCCACGGACGCCAAGCCGGTCATTGAAAATGGTGATGTGGTGCTCAGTTTTGTGGCGCCAGATTCACCAGAAGAACGCAAAGCCGGCCGAATGGCCAAAGGCGCGGAAAAAACCGGGGACAAAAACGGCGATATGCAAAGCGAAAGCTAGTCTCGCGGTCCGAATAAGGCCGTGCCCACACGAACATGGGTTGCGCCCAGCTGAATAGCGGTTTCAAAATCTCCCGACATACCCATGCTCAGCCCCGTCAAGCCATGATCTTTAGCCAATTTGGCCAAAAGAGCGAAATAGGGTGCTGGCTCGCGCTGCGAAGGCGGGACACACATCAGTCCGACAACAGGAATATGCGCCGACTGGGCCGATTCCAAAAGAGCTGGCAAATCGCCAATAGTGCAACCGCCTTTCTGTTCCTCTTCGCCAATATTGACCTGAAGATAGCAAGGAATATAGCGATCATGCTTGTCCATCGCCTTAGCCAAAGTCTTGACCAATGAAATCCGGTCAAGCGAGTGGATGGCATCAAAAAGCTGTACCGCATCCTCGGCTTTATTGGATTGCAGCTGCCCGACAAGATGGACAGCCAGCTTGTCATAGCTTGCCCGCAGCACTGGCCATTTGCTCGCGGCTTCTTGAACCCGGTTTTCTCCGAATAACCGATGACCGGAATCGAGCAACGGACGAATTTCATCTGCTGTTCGCGTCTTGGAAATTGCGATCAGCTCGACATCCGCCGCTACCCGTTTCGCGCGCTCGGCCGCTTTGGCAATTGTCGCATCGACAGCGCGCAGTCGCTCGGTGGTTTCGCTCATATCACTCATAAATTCTCAATTGGCTATTGCGCGCCTATATGGCAGGTGATCCATATGTACCAGCCCTGCTTTTCCGATTTCTATCCGTCTGTCTGGTTGTTCACAGATGCGCGCAATGATCACCGGTTGGAACAGACTATCGCTGCGTTGCCGCGCGGGTGCGGTATTGTTTTTCGCCATTATCATCTGCCCAGCAACGCCAGAAGGCAACGGTTTCAAACAATAAAAGCGCTGGCTGCGCGCGCGGATCATATATTGCTGTTAGCCGATTCTGCCGCGCTCGCCCGCCAATGGGGTGCAGATGGCGTCCATGGCCGGCAATGGAAAAGGTCGCAGACCATAGGATTGCTGCACAGCGCCCCTGTCCATAATGCCCGTGAAATACGGCAAGCCCATCAGATAGGCGCAGATTTGCTGTTTCTATCCCCCGCATTTGGAACCCGCTCCCATCCGGGCGAGAAACCATTGCATCGTGCGCAATTGCGCCGGCTGATTGCAATGGCGCAAAAACCGGTCCTTTTGTTGGGCGGTGTCGACAACAGGAAATTTGGCCACATGTCCGATCTCGGAGCGCAGGGCTGGGCCGCCATTGATGGCCTGACGGTCTAAAAATTTAATTGTGAAAAGCCGCAATTAGAAACGGAATTGGGTTCCGACATAAACTGCCTGGCTATCCTGACGCGAATCCGTCAGCGGTGCCATCCGATCGCGTTCATTCTTCAAGCGAACACCGGCGGTCACATCAAGATTGCGAGTCACGGAATAGCTGCCGCCCAGATCAAGCGAATAATCTTTTTCGCTCGCTCTCAAAGCGCCCGGAGCGGCACCAAGCGGTGTTTTTGCATCCAAAGAGACGCGCGGGTTAAACCGGCTCTTCTTACCGGCTTTGTCCGAATCTTTATCCTCGGAATCCAGTCCGATGCCGATTTCTGAAAGGTCGGGAAGATTGTCGCCCAGTTTCTTCACTGGGATAGCAAAGCTGTTCAAGCCTTTGGCTGTGCCTAGGCTAAAGGATGTTTGCGTGATTTTTGCTGGCGTAAGAACCGCATTGCCCGGCGCCGCAGCAACAATATTCTCGCGAATAGAAATGGCTTTGGTCGAGGCGTCTTGGCGAACCACAACGGTAAGTGCGCGATCACCACTTGTCGTGCCACCCGCAGGTGTGAATTTAAATTGAGTCTTGCTCCGCAGCGTGCTGCGCTTGAAGCTCGCCGCCAGCTCTGGATCAGCCCCAGCAGTTGTAAAAGAACCGATTGTATTCAGCGCCCGCAACGATACGGCATTGCTCTGTTCGGATAATACCCGTGCCAATGCTGGAGATATGGCAAGACCGGACGCAGCGAGTCCCGCTGCTAACCAACCCAAAAGATTGCCATTTTTCTTCATGACGACGGTATTTTTCCCTTGTTATGCTGTGGCTATATCAAATTTTTCGGCCAGAGACGAGTCAACTTGCTGATTTTGTCTGATTTTCTTGATCTGCACTGTTTCTGTTGCAGATCGGTTACGGTTTCCATTTATATTGGCTTTTCTCTACCCGATAAAAGCTGAACGACAGATGATCGCGCGACTCGCCGTGAACCGGTTTGATCGCGTAAGACTGCTATTCAACTGCTATTCACGAAAGACCAAGCAAGAGCAAAATATTGCGCTTTGGCTTGCCCCTTGCGGCAAAGCAATTATAGAGAGCGTTGAAACGAGATTTTCCGGCAGCTGGCGCAATTCCGAATAGCCATTTCTATCTGCCTTTGAGGAGTAAATTCATGTCCCGCATTTCTTTAACCACCGCAAAAATGCGTCCTTTGGTGATAGGTCTCTCGGCCGTGGCAATGGTCACTGGCCTTTCTGCTTGTGCCAGCGGCGACAAACCGCAAGCGGATCTCGCGGCATCACAAATTACAACCATTGGCGTAAACAGCTATTTGTGGCGGGCGACATTGGACAGCCTGTCTTTCATGCCTTTGACGCAAACCGACAGCAATGGCGGCGTGATCTTGACTGATTGGTATGTGAATCCACAAAATCCATCCGAGCGGATGAAACTCAATATCTCGATTCTTGACCAGGATTTACGAGCCGATGCCCTGCGTGTGGCCGCCTCTCGTCAAGTGCGTAACGGCGGCACCTGGGTTGATGCACCGGTTAAAGCGGCGACCACGCAAAAACTGGAACAGATTATTCTGACTAAGGCACGGGACCTTCGCCGCGGCGCCCTGACCAATTGAGCGCCCTGACCAATTGAGCGGGCTGACCGACGCATTTCAAAACAGGCCGCATCAGCCCCGGCAAAATCAAATAGGACGATCATGACCGACCAGCGTTTCAACCCTTTATCGGCGGACAAACGCTGGCAAACCCGCTGGTCTGAAGACGGCGTTTTTGAAGCGAATAATGATTCTGCAAAACCGCGCAGCTATGTGCTGGAAATGTTCCCCTATCCCTCGGGGCGGATTCACATGGGTCATGTCCGCAACTATACAATGGGCGATGTTCTCGCCCGGTTTCGGCGGATGCAAGGCTATGAAGTGCTCCACCCAATGGGTTGGGATGCATTTGGGATGCCGGCAGAAAATGCCGCGATGGAAAAGAAAGTCCATCCCGGCGAATGGACCCGGGCCAATATTGCGGGCATGCGAGACCAGATTAAGCGATTGGGTTTTGCGCTAGATTGGAGCCGCGAAATCGCGACTTGCGAGCCTGATTATTATGGTCACGAGCAGGCTTTATTCATTGATATGTTCGAAGGCGGACTGGTTTATCGCAAAGAATCTGCGGTCAATTGGGATCCGGTTGACATGACTGTTCTTGCCAATGAACAAGTGATTGACGGCAAAGGTTGGCGCTCCGGCGCAGCGGTGGAAAAACGCAAACTCAGCCAATGGTTTTTGAAAATTACCGATTTTGCTGATGCTCTGCTGGATGGCCTTGATGAGCTTAAGGGATGGCCGGAAAAAGTCCGTACCATGCAAGAAAATTGGATCGGCAAATCTCAAGGTCTGCAATTTCACTTTTCGCTGGCAGAAAAACAAGGCGCGATTGAAACCGTAGAAGTTTTTTCAACCCGCCCCGATACGATATTTGGCGCAAGCTTTGTTGCTTTGTCCGCTGACCATCCCTTGGCTCAACAGCTGGCGCAGAAAAATGATGCTCTTGCTGCCTTTTGTGAAGACTGCAAAAAAAGCGGAACCACAGCGGCCGAATTGGAGACGATGGAGAAAAGAGGCTTTGATACAGGCCTTACCGTTACCCATCCGCTGGACTCATCGTGGCACTTACCGGTCTTTGTCGCCAATTTCGTGCTGATGGACTATGGCACCGGAGCGGTTTTTGGTGTTCCCGCCCATGATCAGCGCGATCTTGATTTTGCCCGTAAATATGCGCTTCCGGTCACCCGTGTTGTCGCCGCGGCAGGAGAAGAAGACACGGCTATCGGGACGGAGGCCTATACCGGTCCGGGTCAATTGGTAAACAGCCGAATGCTCGACGGCCTCGATATCCTCACAGCGCAGCAGACGGTTATAGATCAAGCCGAAGCCGAGAAATGGGGTAAGGCGCAGACAACCTGGCGCCTGCGCGACTGGGGCGTTTCGCGCCAACGCTATTGGGGAACCCCGATTCCGATCATCCATTGCGACGATTGCGGGGCGGTTCCGGTGCCCAAAGATCAATTGCCGGTCACCTTGCCAGATGACGTCAATTTTGACATTCCCGGCAATCCTCTCGAACGCCACGCAACATGGAAACATGTTGATTGCCCAAAATGCGGCAAACCGGCGCAGCGCGAGACCGATACATTGGACACTTTTACCAATTCCAGCTGGTATTTCCTGCGCTTTGCCAGCCAGCCGGACAATCTGCCTTTTGACGCCGAAACCGTGCAAAAATGGATGCCGGTCTCTCAATATATTGGCGGCATTGAACATGCCATTTTGCATTTGCTATATGCCCGATTCTGGACCCATGCGCTGGCTTCACTGGGGCGGCTTGATTTTACCGAGCCGTTTGAAAGCTTGTTTACCCAAGGCATGGTCACCCACGAAACCTATTTTGAAACGGTTGAAAATACCGAAACCGGCGCGGATCAAATCGTCTATTACAGCCCCGATGAAGTCGAACATCGCGAAGGCGGCGTGTTTAAAGCATCGGGCGGGGCACCGATTGCCGTTGGACGGATTGAAAAAATGTCCAAGTCCAAGAAAAACGTGGTCGACCCTGATCCCATTATCGAACAATATGGGGCAGACGCGGTGCGCTTTTTCATGCTGTCCGATAGCCCGCCCGAGCGCGACTTGCCTTGGTCAGAGGCGGGAATTGAAGGCAGTTGGCGATTTGTTCAGCGGCTTTGGCGTCTATTTGTGTCGCTCGCGGATGAAACAGAATCCACCGCCGCTGCGCAAGGCGGTGAAGACAAAGCACTACGCCGCAAATTGCATCAAACCATTGCTGGTGTGGCGGAAGATATTGAATCACTGTCGTTCAACAAGGCCGTGGCGAAGATATTTGAACTGATCAATATGATCGAGAAAGCCAAACCATCGTCCGACCGGCATAATGCCATTCGCACCTTGGCTTCTATTGTTGCTCCCATGGTGCCGCATATCGCCGAAGAAGCTTGGGCCTTATTTGGCGAAACTGATTTAATCGCCAATGCATCCTGGCCGGAATTTGATGAAACACTTTTGGTGGAAGATGAAGTGACCATTGCCATTCAGGTGCGCGGAAAATTGCGCGATACGCTTTCCGTTGCCAAAGGCAGCGACAAGTCCACTTTAGAGACGCTTGCGCTGGGCTCCGAGAAAGTGCAGCGTACAATAGATGGGGCGGAAATTAAAAAGGTGATCGTTGTGCCCGACCGATTGGTAAATATCGTTATATGAAATATAAGCGCAAATCGGCGATGGTGGTCGCGGCGAGCCTGTTACTCTCCTCATGCGGATTGCAGCCGCTTTATTCCGGCGGATCCAATGGTGCTGTCGCCACCGCATTAGGCAATGTGACGGTTGAACCGATAGAAGGCAAAGCCGGCTGGCTGATGCGCAATGCGCTGAATGACCAGCTATCCACTTTTGACCGAAGCGAATCGCGATACCGTCTGGTTGTTGAATTGGATGACAAAATTGCCGGTTTTGGCGTCCGCAGCAATGACCGAATTACCCGCGAACGCCGCACTTTGCGGGCGCGCTATCAATTGGTGCGGGTAGCGGACAGTAAAGTGGTGCTGGATGCAACGGCGGGTTCTGATGCGGGTATCGATGTGGTTTCTTCTGAATATGCAACGGTCGCCGCCGAAGAGACCGCGCTGGAAAATCTCTCCACCCGCGTCGCGGATCAAATCGTAAAAAGACTGTCGCTTTTTGCGCGAGAACAAACAAATAGCGCTGCGAATTAAAGGCGGTTAGCGAAAGCAAAAATGTGAAAGTCAAAGACAAAGACATTGTAAACCGCTTTCACAGCACGCCAGATGCTTTTCGACTGGCGCTATTGTGCGGACCCAATGTCACGCGATGCCAGGCCTTGGCGAATGAACTGGCAACACCGCTCGCGTCCGCATCAGAACGGGTGGAAATGTCTCTGGCAGATATTACAGAAAGCCCCGCGCGGTTGAACGATGAAGCAACATCTGCATCCTTGTTCGGCGACAAAAGATATATCATGCTTCGACTTAACAGCGGCGAATCCGTCCGAGCGGCTGCGGCAATTGAAAATTTGCTCGAGTCAGAAACCAAAGGGGATCCGGTCTTTGTGGTGGCCGCGGGTATGGCCGACAAAACCGCGCTGGCGAAAAAAATTGCCGCCGCTCCGGATGCCTTAATCGCGACTTGTTACGAAACCACTCAGGGTGATGCTGTGGCTGCCATATCTCACATGGCGCGGGAACAGGGCGTCTTATTATCGCGGGATATGGCGGCAGCGCTTGCAGCCTTGACCAGCAATGATCTGGTTTTGGCGAGGCTCGAAGTCGAAAAAATTGCCCTTTATCTGGATAGCAATCCGGACAATCCCCAAACCGCCGAAGCCGAGCTTTTGTCCCTGCTTGGCGCTGAAAATGATGAAGAAGATCTCGGATTGTTGATCAACGCGGCTATTGGCGGCGATACGCAAAAATTGTCACAGGAATTGGCCGCGCTGCGTCCGACAGGGTTTAGCGAAGTCGGCTTGGTCCGCTTAATGCTGCGGCATCTTGGAAAGCTTGCAGAATTACGGAGCAAAGTCGATCAAGGGTCCAATATTGGCAAATTGGTCAATCATCCGTCGGTTTTCTGGAAAGACCGGGATCATTATGCTCGGCAATTACATATTTGGTCGTCCGCCCATATTGCGCGGCTGATTGAACGGATATTGACGTTGGAAATTGCTTTGAAATCCAGTGGTCAACCGGAACAGGTCTTGGTGGAGCAGGAATTATTGACTATTGCCCGTAAAGCAGCGCGGTTGCGCTGAACGGGTTATTCATAGTCTGCTGTAATCGCGATCCGTCCGCGAAATTGGCCACTCGCATTGCCGTTCACCCGCAACTTTCCTCCAAAGGAAAATGTCAAACGTCCGTCGCTATCCAGGCGCGGTTGGGCGGGCAAGTCCGTGTCCAATTTTACCAGATTGGCGGTCGATCCATTGGGTGCGCTTAGCGTAATCCGTTCCGGCAAGTTAACTCGGACAATCCGCCCAGGCTCTCCGGTTAATCGGCCTTCGCCATGCAGCGACAAGCCTCCTAAATCGGTAATTCCACCGCTAATTCTGCGTTGACGGGATTGCGGATCAAGATCGACTTCACCGCCCGCTCTGTTGAGCAATGCCAATCGCGAAAAATCAAGATTGGCGGTAATTTCGATGCGCAGCGGCAGTTCCGCTTCTCCTGACCGTGCCGCTGCAGACGCCGTTTCCGGACTATCGGCGCATAATCGGCATTGCGCGGCCACGTTGCTGCTTGGGAAAACGAGTACGCCCCCGAACAAGAATAGGGTTGAAACCGCTATTTTGAATTTCAAATCAGATATCACAACAGTTCATATCTAGGCCTAAGGGCTAAAAAAATGCTTAATTTCTGCAATTGCCGGGCTTTTAACGCGCCCTTTAGACCCCGTTTGTTCGGGTTTTGCTATTCCATGCTGTTTTCGATTGGGTAAACCCCAGTGCATAGTGTCGGGGAGCCATTTTCGCCGCAGCGCATTATAGTTTGTAAACATGGCTGGCTAACGCTTGACCTTCTTGGCTTTTCCCCCCAGTTTCTATGGATGGAAAAAATAACCCTTAGCGCTGCAGAATGGCGCGAGAAACTGACGCCCGAACAATATCATATCCTGCGAGAAGCCGGAACAGAACGGGCCTTTACCGGTGCGCTCAACGCGGAAAAGCGAAACGGTGAATTTTTTTGCGCGGGTTGCGGAACGAAATTATTTGATGCGACGAAGAAATTTGACAGCGGTTGTGGCTGGCCCAGTTTCACCGAACCATCCGATCCCGCTGTCGTCACAGAAATAGAGGACCTCAGTCACGGTATGCGGCGCATAGAAGTGCGCTGCAGCAGTTGTAATGGCCATTTGGGGCATGTTTTCCCGGATGGGCCGGCAGAAAATGGGCTGCGCTATTGTATGAACAGTGCTGCTCTGGAATTTGAGCCCAATGACGATTGAATGTTCCGTTCGGCCATCGTTCAGCCTGCAGTAAGACGGTAATACGCTAAAACGCGAATGATAAGCGTGGGGTGAATGGAAGAATATGGCGCGGGGCAAAAAACGCAGTAAAAAACCGGGACCATTGCGCAAATGGTTTTTTCGACTTGTCAAAACTGGCCTGTTTGTCAGTTTGCTCGGGTTTATTGCGCTGATCGTAGCGGTCACGGTTATCCGGTCGTCTTTGCCCGGCTATGAAGATTTAAAATCATCACCCAATGGGCAAATGATCCGCGTGCTCGATACCAATGGTCGCGAATTATTTTCCATGGGCCCAAGCTATGGCCAATGGCTCGACTATGAGGATATTCCCCAAGTTATGATCGATGCAATGGTGGCGGTCGAAGATCGCCGCTATGAAAGCCATCTGGGCGTCGACCCAATTGGCATTGCCCGATCCTTGAAAGTCCGCTTTGAGCGTGGACGCTGGGCTCAAGGTGGATCGACCATCACCCAGCAACTGGCGCGCAATATCTTTTTGAACAACAGCCGGACATTTGGACGAAAAGGCCGAGAGATTTTAATTGCTCTGGCCATGGAAAGGAAATTTTCCAAAGAACAGATACTCGAGCTCTATCTCAACAAAGTCTATTATGGTGGCGGTGCCTATGGCATTGATGCGGCCTCTCGGCGGTTTTTTGCTCATAGCGCAACCGATCTCGATCTTGCGGAAGCCGCGATTATCGCCGGATTGGTCAAAGCACCATCGCGCTATTCACCCACAGCAGACGCACAAGCCGCCATTGACCGCGCAACCGTGGTTTTGCGTGTGATGCAGGACGCCGGAGCCATTAGCGCTGCACAAGCGGCGGAAACCAAACCAAAATCTGTCAAACTGGCGCCGGAACCCCGTCAAAATAGTGTCCGCTATTTTACCGACTGGGCTTTGCCACAATTGGACCTGCTCATCGATGAGACCGTAGAGCCTATTGAAGTGTGGACCACACTTGATCTCGATATGCAGCGCACCGCAACAACGGCCATCCAAACCGGCGCCCCTGCCGGAGCCCAAGGCGCATTGGTTGCGATTGACCGCGATGGCGCAGTCCGCGCGATGGTCGGAGGAACCGATTATGTTACCTCTAACTATAATCGCGCCACCCAGGCCGTGCGCCAACCCGGATCAGCTTGGAAAGTCTTTGTCTATATGGCGGCCCTGGAAGCCGGTTATACGCCGAATGATATCGTTACCGACCAACCGATTCAAATTGGCAATTGGACACCGCGCAATAGCGGCGGGCGCTATGCCGGAGATATCAGTGTCCGCAGCGCTTTTGCCTATTCGAAAAATACTGTTGCAGCCGCGATTGGCAACGATATTGGTACATCGACCATTGCCAATATGGCCCGCCGCTTTGGCGTCACCACACCGATTGACACCAATCCGTCAATGGTGCTGGGAACATCAGATGTGCGGTTGCTGGATATGACCCGTGCCTTTGCTTCGATCAGCGCCAATGGCATTGCGATCACCCCCTATGCGATCACCAAAGTCTCGACCATGAAGGGTGATGTTCTGTATCAAAGCAAATTTGATGGCAGCCGCGTGCTGGTGGATCCTTGGGTGTCAGCGGGAATTACCGATCTGATGCAAACCGCCGTTAATGCCGGTACCGGCCGTGCGGCTCAAATTGGCCGACCCGTGGCCGGCAAAACCGGAACCACCAGCAGCAATAAGGACGGTTGGTTTCTGGGCTTTTCAAGCGGATTAACAACCGGAGTCTGGATGGGCAGGGACGATGCCAAACCGGTCCGCGGCCTGCAAGGTGGCCGTGCGCCTGCAGCAGCTTTTGCGGCCTTTATGAAAGTGGCCGTCGCAAAACGCAAAGTCGAAAAATTTGATACCGAACTTATCTTGCCGGATTGGCAATTAGAGCCGGATGAAGAAGAATTATACGGCGCTCCGGAAGATGGCATTTATGTGGATGAAAATGGCATGCCGATTGAAACCGGACAAGGCTTGGAATATGATCTTGAAGGCGGTCAGGCCGCAGATGGGCCACCGCAATTGGATCAAGACTGGATTGATTCAGTCCTGGGACGCAATGAGGAGGAAGCCCAGCCTGCACCTGCCCCCAGCGATGAGGCCCCATCCGAAGATGAGCCGCAAGCGCCGGTTTCAATTTTGCCCAAACCGGAAGAAGACTAAACCCAAAGCAAAGATGGAATTTAGCGGGGGCTTGCACCCACCAGATGCAGAGCCGCACCATGTTGCTTGAGCCAATCGTCGGCTTTATGCCGATCACCATCGAAAATATCGTCCAAATAGCCATAAAAATCCGGACTGTGATTCATATGTTCAAGATGAGCCACTTCATGGGCGACAACGGATCGCCGCACCATCGGCGGCGCCATGATCAACCGCCAGTTTAGCCGGATCGATTTGCGGCCCGAACAACTGCCCCAACGGCGTCTCGCATCACCAATGGAAAGCGTGGGAAGCGGCTGATCAGCCCGGGCACAATAATAAGCCAGATCATCAGCATAGACCTCGCGCGCCTGATCTTTCATCCAGCTTAAGACGCGACTGGCAACGCGATCTTCTGGTCCTCCAACGCATATTTCAAGATCACGGCGTTCGGGTTGTCGTCTGAAATCAGGAGACCAATGGACCCGATGAGGCTCCCCTTTAAACGCCAGCTTTGCGCCAGGAACTATAGGAATGGGCGGCAAGGCTTCAGCAAAGCGCGCCGCCAACCATTGCGATTTGGATTGGGCAAAACGCAGCGCCTGGGCGGTCGGCGCATAGCGCGGCATCGTCAGACAGACTTCCCCTTTGACAATATCCGCGGAGACCGCGATCGACCGGGCTTGTGCCAATTTGCGAATGCGCAGCGGATAGAAACGATCTCCCAGCTCAATTTCCAATGGCGCTTGCGAGTCCGTTTTCTGGTCAGAGCGGTGTGTCGAGAATATGCTGTTCAATAGGGCCAGCGTCTACCTCCGTAATAACCTTGCCGCGAATGGAATTGCCGGTGTCGTGGATCGTATCTCGATTCCCCGAGACCAGATAATGCCAATCGGGTAATGGCAAATTGCGCGCCCGCATTTTATAGGCACAGCTATCGGGAAGCCAAGAAAATTGTTCCAATTTGCTCCGCGTGAGCCTGACGCAATCCGGTACAAAATAGCGGCGGCGGCGATAGTCGCTGCATTGGGCGCTGTTAATATCCAGCAGCTTGCAGGCGATATTGGTCATGTAAATTTCGCCATCATCTTCGTCTTCAGCCTTGAGCAAACAGCATTTGCCGCAGCCGTCACACAGCGCCTCCCACTGGCCGCGATCGAGCGTTTCCAGGGGTTGCTCCCAAAAGGGACTATTCCGGTCTATGTCGTCCATCGCATGATTTCATCGGCAACCTGTTGAGCCGTTCCATCAAAAGGAAGCAATGCGATCGGCTCTCCGTCCGGACCGAATAAGTAGCCTTGCCGGCTATGATCGATGAGATATTCACTAAATCCCGGACTTTCACGCTTGTTGAATATGATCAAATATTTTTTGGCAACCGCCGTAATGTCATCCAGGCTTCCGGTCAGGCCGATGAGGCGTGGATGAAAATTATCGACATATTGCTTTAGCTGTTCCGGTCCATCGCGCTCCGGATCGAGTGAGATAAACAGCGGTTGAATCTTTTCTGCCAATTCCGGTTTTGCTTTTTCTGCCAAGGTTAGACCATTCATCAAATTGGCCAAATCGACCGGACAAACATCCGGGCAATAGGTGAAACCAAAATAGATGATTCGATACTGGCCGGTAAAATCTGAATCAGAGGTTTTGCCGCCATCTTGATTGGTCAATGTGAATGTCCCGCCAATTTTGGCGCCAGCCAATGGCGGTTCTGCGCTTTCTTCGACGGGAGAAGCAAGGTTGCAGCCAGACAAAAGCGAGAGTAAAAGCGTCCCGAAGAAAACCAATAGTAATTTGTTCATCATGCGGCCAGACATGGTCTGCTACAGGATAATATTCAACCGATTTTTGAGAGTTTTGATCGGCAGAACAGAATATATCCTCAAATAAAGTTAGGGCGGCAATAGATGATTTGGGGCAACAAGAATATTGTGACGAAAAGCGCGAACGGGACTGTGTCGCGTCTACTGTGGACGATCTGCCTGATCTTTTCGCTCGCCCTTCCCGGGGCCGTTCATGCCCAATTTTCTGCCAGCTATAATTTTCTCCAAGCCGTTAAAGATCGCGACGGTACGGAAGCCACAAAATTTCTCAACCAACCCGGGACGGTCATCGTCAACACCCGAGATGTTACCTCGGGTGAAACCGCTTTGCATATCGTCGTCGCCCGCCGTGATGCGACATGGACAACATTTCTCTTGCAAAAAGGGGCCAACCCCAATTTGCGCGACAAAAGCGGGACGGCTCCGCTAATGCTCGCTACGCGCCTGAGATTTGTGGAAGGCGCGAGAATTTTACTCGCCAAGAAAGCCGATGTTAATCTGGCCAATAATCGCGGCGAAACCGCTTTAATCCGGGCCGTGCAATTGCGCGATTCGGAAATGGTGCGGCTCTTGTTGAAAAACGGTGCCGATGCCGATTTAACCGATACACTGGCCGGCTTGTCTGCCCGTGACTATGCCACACGCGATCGGCGGGCGGCGTCGATTTTGGCCGAAATTGAAAAAAATGATGGTGAGGAAAAAACAAAGTCCACGGGTCGTTTTTTCGGACCACAAGGTTAAGGCCGCCGCTCGTATCAGTAAAATTCCTGCACTGCTGGATCGGTCCAGCCGTTGGCCGCCGATAAGCGCTGCATAGCCCGGCGCGCCAAGCGCATTGTTTCCGCTTTTCTGCGTGCCGGAGCCAATGCATGGGTTGCAGCCGGGCGGACCATTTCTGCATCATAAGCATCCGCAATGATAAGGCCGGCGCGATCGGGCAGAAAATCGGGACGATCCAATGGGGAGGCGTCAAATTCGGTTGGCAAACCCCAATAAAAGCGGTCACAATAGTCCAAATATTCGGTCCATTTGTTATCTCCGAGCAAGTCACTTCGGGCAACTTTGATTTCGACAATTACAATCTGCCCTTTGGCATCGATCCCCATAAGATCCGCCCGCCGCTTATTGGGTAAACTCACTTCCGACAAAACCATGATATCATGGCGTGAAAAGAGCCGGGCAATGCCGCGAGACACGGCCGCAGCGCCAGATAATGGCAATAGCTGCTCCTCACCACGCGCATGAGAATCAGATGCAATGCTTTGATGCATCGAGGAAGGGGGCGAATCGCTTTGTTCTATCATGCCGTCAAATTAGAACATAAGCGGAACAAAGAAAACACTTATCATTAAGGGACATTTGTCCGATCGGCTTCAGGCATAATAAAGGCCCCCAATTGGGAGCCTTTATAAAAGATATCAGAAAAGGTTTAGCGATAAAAAATATGATTATCGATCGTCGCCATCCGTTTTAGCCGCCAGCCGGGGGAAACATAGCGCGCATGGAAAAACAGAGCGCCTTCCACTGGGCTTTTCCAGCCGTCATTCATAGCGATTTTTGCAATAGCCACAGCATTGCGCCAATGGCGATGCCCTTTATCAATCCGAGGCATTTTGCCGCCCCGAATGAAAGAAAATTGTTTGCGCTGATAAACGACGCCGCAAATGCTGTTGGGGAAGCGCGAAGAATCGGCGCGTGCCATTACCACACGGGCAACGGCCAATTGGCCAGCCAGAGATTCACCCTTGGATTCAAAATAGACGGTACCTGCCAAACAGTGCATTTCTTTGCTGAGCGATCCGCTGACCGATTGCTGGCTCACCAGCTCCCGCAAAGAGCGCGCGCCACTGTCGGTAAAATCTACATTTTCAGCGGCCGTCTGTTGCTCATTAGCCAGCCGATCCGCTTCAATGACGTCGGCGGGAATTGCAGCAACAACTTCCTGCTTTTCTCCGAAAACTACGGGCGCGGCTTGTTCATTTGATTTCAGCATTTGCGGATCAACAATAATTTCCGCTTCTGGCGTTTCGTCATTTGCTTCTAGGGCAAAGGACGCATCGGTGACAGCAAGAGCTGCAGCCGTTGAAAATGCGAGCGAGAGCACGCTCGCAGTTTTAAATATTTTGCTCATAAACCTGTTATTTTATGCGGTGAGTTCAGTTTGGAACCAAATCCATATAAATAAGCCTAAAAACCAACCAACGGCCTATCCCTGTTCCCTCCGTCTGCATGTTTATTCCGCGCCCATTTGGGCAATCCCTCGGAACAACCTTTGCTTCAAAGTTGCTCGCGAAATAGGGTGCAGTGCAACAAAGTCAACGAATTCAAGTCATTTCAGCGACGAGCCGTTCCCCATCCGCGATGTCCAGTTCAATTAACCACAAGTCCGGGTCAAAACTGCTTCGGCGGCCCAAATAATTTTCTAAATCTTCTTTATTATCAGTATCTTGTGGCCATATTCTCTGCCAATTGGAGGGGCCATCCAAACTCGGCATTTTCTCTAGAACGCGCGGATCTTTCCCCCTTTCGAGGCAAATAATCAGTATGGCACCGGAGATTCGGTCACCCTTGCGCAAAACTGTCGCAAAGCCGCCTTGCTGATTCACTTTCCGCATCAATGACTGCACCATCATTTCAGCGGACAGGCGCGGTGAGGTCATGATTTAGAGGGGTGCTCGTCCTGAATATATCCAGGCAATGAGGACAAAGGAATATGGGATCGCATGAACGTTCCGGTTCCCCGGGCTATTTCTTCGCCTTCTGCATCAATCAGGCGGGAATCAGCAACAAAGACTCTTCTTTTTCCGCTAACCCAGCGCCCTTCTGCCGTCACCGTACTGGATTTCAGAGGCCGCGTGAACAGCACGTTAAAGGCTGTTGTTAGCAAAAACCGGTCCGACACGAGACTATTGGCTGCATAAAAGGCGGCATCATCGAGCATTTTAAAATAGCTCGTGCCATGCACAGCCCCAGCCGCATGATAATGGCGTTCATCCACAGCAAAAGTGATCCGGGCCAAGCCGCGTTCTGTTATTTCCAGATCAGATTCGAACAGCTGATTAATCGGCGCCTGTTTATACAAGCGCTCAAGAGCATGAAAATGTTCGAGCGACCCATCGGATTGTTGGTCGGGGGGCGTCTGTTCAGCCATTATCAAGCCGCTTGTTGATCCTGCTGCCCCGTCAACAACACATATAAAGCATCTTCAGATGCGGCACCGCGCAATTTGGAAATGACCGAATCGTCACGCAAAAAGCGGGAGATTTCAGCCAATGCTTTCAAATGATCAGCGCTGCCATGTTCGGGCGACAACAGTCCAAAGACCATATCGACATCTTGTCCGTCATGCGCGTCAAAGCCAATCGGCTGAGCCAGACGAACGAACAATCCTACACATTGGTTCAATTGCTTGATTCGGGCATGCGGAATGGCAACTGATCCGCCAAAACCCGTTGAACCGAGGGATTCGCGGTCGTGAAGCCGCTCGCGCACCACATGCTCATCCAAATCATAAGATTGCGCAGCTTTTTTGGCGAGCAATTCAAAAATTTGCGGCTTTGAAAGAAGATCAGCGCTCGCCTCGATGGCGGCTGGATCAATGTGAACTGACAAATATTCCATTTCTACCTCTCAGGCTCCCGGCCTGAATTTTAACTACGCAAAACATCATTGCAGACCGAAGGCCGGCACGCGATGCGATTGATCACAAATTTATAGTCGTCAATATTACAGACGGAGCGGGGGACTCAATATATGAACGGAACGCTATTTTTGGGGTTCAACCCAGCCGATAGTCCCGTCCGAGCGGCGGTAAACCATATTATGCGATCCAGTTCCAGCATTTTTGAACAATAGGGCGCTGGTATTACGCAAATCCATCATCATCACCGCATTGGAAACACTGGCTTCCGGGATATCTGTGCTGGTTTCGGCAATAATCGGAGGCGAATCGGACGCGACTTCGACTTCTTCTTCCTCATCTGCCGAATCGAACACCCGATAAGCCGCTTCTTCCTGTTTTGCAGCATATTGCGCCTGCACATGGTGATCGTTCAATCGGCGCATATAGCGGCGAAGCTGTTTTTCTATCTTGTCAGCCGCTTGTTCAAAGGCCTGATGGGCATCCCCGGCCTGTGCTTCTGATTTCAACATCAAACCGGTCATGATATGCGACACAATATCGCACTGAAAATGATTATGCGGGGCCTTGCCAAAGGTCGCATGAGTCGAAATCGCCTTCGGAAAATATTTGTCCGCTATCGCATTCATGCGATCATCGACATGACCTTGAAGCGCATCGCCGGTATCCACTTGATGTCCTGAAACCCGAATTTCCATATTTTTTCTCCATCATGGTTACGCGATATTTTAATCATTCCCAGCAGTGCGGTCGTATTTTTCAGATCTTGGCCCAGACCGGATCTTCTATACCTTCCATAAATTCCGCATGACGCGCAAGCTCGTCAGCCGAGGCGCTATGCGGCCGCGGCGCAACAAATGACCGACGCAAAGCGGCTTCTTTTCCAGAGGCTTGGCGTTTTTCCTCTACGGCCGGTTTCTTTTCGTCGGCCAAACCAAGGCCAATTTGGCGGCCGCCCGTCAGCTCAATATAGAGTTGAGTCAGCAATTCTGCATCGAGCAAAGCCCCGTGCTTGACGCGGTGGCTGCGATCAATCCCGTAGCGGCTACACAAAGCATCCAAAGAAAGTTTTGCGCCCGGATGTTTGACTTTCGCAATTGCTAAAGTGTCCACCATGCGAAATTGGGAAATCAGTGTCTTGCCGCATAAGCGCAATTCCGCATTTAAAAAATTGAAATCAAATTGCGCGTTATGCGCTACCAAATTGGCGTCTCCGAGAAATTCCAGCAATTCATCCGCGCCATCGGCAAATAATTTTTTGTCGGATAGAAATATATCGGACAGGCCATGCACTTCTTCGGCGGCTTTGGGCATGGGACGTTGCGGATTATAATAGCAATGGAAGCTATTTCCGGTTTCAATCCGGTCGATCATTTCAATACAGCCAATTTCAACCATCCGGTCGCCAGTTTCAGGGTCAAAGCCGGTGGTTTCTGTGTCGAAAATTATCTCTCGCATAACCCCAATATCGGACTCAATTTCCGGTTACGCAAGGGAAGCTTTCAATTTTTCAATAGTATTTTGCACCTCTTGACGTGTTTCATCGATAGACTGGGATGTATTGATCACAAAATCAGCCCGTTTGCGCTTTTCTGCATCGGGCATTTGCAGCGCTTTTATGGTTTCGAACTTTTCGGCAGTCATGCCGGGGCGAGCCAAAACTCGGTCCCGTTGGTCTTGGGCCTGAGCCGAAACGACGACAATCTGGTCGACACCGGCAGCACCGGTTTTTTCAAATAACAGGGGTATATCGAAAAGCACAATTTGCGCCTTTTCCTGCTCTTTTAGAAATTGCAAACGCATTTCTCCGACCGCCGGATGAATAAGCGCCTCTAATTGTCTCAATGCATCTGGATTGCCCAACACAGCCGGGCCGAGTTTTTGTCGATCAACTCCATTTTCGCTGGTTGTACCAGGAAACAGCGCTTCGATTTTCTCGACAAGCGCTCCGCCAGGTCCTTGCAAGAGATGCACTGCAGCATCAGCGTCAAAGACCGGAATGCCTTCGCTGGCAAACATCTCAGCGACAGTGGATTTGCCCATTCCGATGGAACCCGTGAGCCCGATAATCAATGGACCGGTCATGCCTGAAGCCGCTTTCGGAGTTCGTCATCATATTCCAGCGGCGGCGCTTGTCCGAAAAAAATTTCGAACGCGACAGCGGCTTGACCGATTAGCATGGTCATCCCATCAATTGTCTCCAGCCCCCGTGCTTTTGCGGCTTTGAGCAATTTTGTCTTGAGCGGCACATAGACCAGATCGTAAACAATAGTGTCTGCCGGCAGATTATCGAGATCGAGGATTAGATCTTCTTGTCCTGCCATCCCCAGCGGACTGGCATTTACCAGCAGTTTCGCTGGCGGCAAAGCCGCCTCATAACCCAAAGCCTGGCCCTTTAATCCAAATCGGGCAAGCAAAGCAGAGGCTTTTAGAACATTACGGTTGATCATGGTCACCGCACCCACATCAATTCGCGACAGCGCAAAAAGAACCGCTTGGGCAGCACCGCCAGCACCGACAACTATAATCTCTTCGCCAGCCAGAGGAATATCGGCCAGCGGCGCGAAAAACCCGCCGGCATCTGTATTGGTACCAAATAAATGTCCGCGTTCGTCACGGGCAATAGTATTCATTGCGCCAATTGACCCTTTGACATCACCGGGATCGGAAACATGATCCATAACCGCCAATTTGTGGGGAAGCGTAACATTGCAACCGCGCCACAGAGGATCTTTTTTCCGCTCTGCAATATAGGATTGCAATTGATCCGGTTTCACGTGAAACATCTGATAATCTGCATCTATTCCCAATTTTTCCAACCAAAACTGATGAATAAGCGGCGATTTGCTATGCGCGATTGGGTCGCCAATCACTTCGGCATAAGGAACGGACTTCATGACGTCATAATTCCTCTGATCCGCAGATAATCGAGCAATGGCAGCAATGGTAAACCCATGATTGTAAACTGACTCCCTTTAATGTCGGCAAAAAGCTGAGCACCGCGCGCTTCAATTTCATAGCATCCTACACAATGTTGAATCTTGTCCCACTCTTCCTCAACATATTGGTCGATAAAGGCGTCACTCAAGCGGCGCATCGTTAAAGTGGCGATATCAATATGCCGCCACACCGGTGATCCTTGATCGGCGATAACCGCCGCGCTAAACAATTTATGCTTCTGGCCCGAAAGGCGCTGCAAATGGGATTTGGCCTCTTCCCGGGATTTCGGCTTATCCAAGGTTGAACCATCTTCCATTGCAAGAATCTGATCACCGCCCAGAACCAAGGCCGGTCCAATCCGGCGCGACAGCCGCACCGCTTTTGCTTCAGCCAAGGCATCGGCCAGATTTCGAGCGGTTACGCCATCCGCTTTCAAACCGTCCCGCAACGCCTCTTCGTCGACATTGGGCGCCAAGGGTTCAACCACTACGCCGGCTGCTTGTAGCATGTTTTTTCGGGCTTTGCTGTTCGAGGCCAAAATGAGCATGGGTTCCGGCATGTCATTGGTCATCCGATGGTGTCTTCTCTTTTTGTTCAATATGGCGCTCATTATAGAAAGCGATAATGGCGGCCGCAGATTCTTCAATTGAGCGCCGAGTCACATCAATTGTGGGCCAAGCATTATCGGCAAACATGCGCCGCGCATATTGGGTTTCGGCCTTTACTTTTTCTTCGTCGACATAATCTGTTTCCGGCGCCTGATTGAGCGACAAAAGTCGGTTTCTGCGGACTTGTACCAATCGGCTTGCGCCCGCCACCAAACCGACAACCAACGGGTTTTTCAAATGATAGAGCGCATCGGGTGGCGGAGATTCTGGTACGATCGGAATATTGGCCGTTTTATATCCGCGATTGGCAAGATAAATGGATGTCGGAGTCTTGGAAGTCCGGGACACCCCAGCCAGAACAATATCGGCTTCTTCCCAATTTTCCCAACCAATACCATCATCATGCGCAATGGTGAACTGGATCGCTTCCACCCGTTCAAAATAAGCAGCGTCTAATATATGCTGGCGGCCCGGCCGGGCCTTGGCTTCTTGCCCAAGCATATTAGACAGCGCATCAGTAACCGTATCAAGCGCTGGCACAACCGGCAGTCCCAAATGGCGGCATTCGCGTTCCA
The DNA here is from genome assembly GCF_039982415.1 of Parasphingorhabdus sp. Taxonomy (GTDB): domain Bacteria; phylum Pseudomonadota; class Alphaproteobacteria; order Sphingomonadales; family Sphingomonadaceae; genus Parasphingorhabdus. The sequence goes on along the minus strand of NZ_JBDWYL010000006.1, from coordinate 509,810 downwards.
GGCGGGCTCTGATATCACTGTTCACGAGGGTAAATATGACCAAACCCGGATTAGACGCCACTTCAACTAATATTCGGTTCAAATGAGTCTCGGACCGGACCATCGGCCAAAAATGTTTGATGATTTCAACACCATCAAATTGCGCTAGGGCGGCTTTGGCGATATTTTCAAGTGTCTCGCCGGTCGAGTCTGATAACATATGAAGATGCAGTCTATTCATGGCCGCAACCCTGTGATTTCATTGTGGATAAAGCAAGGGATGAATTCGGGATTTTCCGCTTTGATAAATCCATCCCCATCATCCGCATTTCTATCCACAATGGATTCAGTTTGATGGTTTTCATCCACAGATTGTGGATTATGGGGAAGAAATTTGGGAATCGGTAAATTTTTCGTTAACGGCCATCTGTCAATCTGTTTGTAAACACGGTAGACGCCATTTAACCCACCTATCCACGCGCTATTATCACCAACAAGATTCTTTAAATATACTATATTATTATATTGAGTGACCCTTATCTTATGCCTGACGTTATCGAATCCCCAAAATTATTGCTCAACACTCTGCGCGGCAAGAAACAAACCCAGACTCCCGTTTGGCTGATGCGCCAGGCTGGCCGATATCTGCCAGAATATCGCGAGTTACGGTCTCAAAAAGGTGGTTTTTTAGAGCTTTGCTATGATCCGGAATGTGCAGCTGAAGTCACTATTCAACCAATCCGGCGCTTTGGTTTTGACGGTGCGATATTATTTTCTGACATTTTGATTGTACCCCATGCCATGGGACAGGATCTTTGGTTTGAGGCGGGAGAAGGACCCCGGCTGGCACCAAGGTTGGTCGATGCAGCTTTAACCTCTCTTGAGTCGGCTCCGGCCCGTTTTGAGGCTATTTATGCCACAGTGCGCAATGTGGCTTCACAGCTAGAGGACAAAACCACTTTCATGGGCTTTGCTGGAAGCCCCTGGACGGTTGCGACCTATATGACCCACGGGCAGGGCAGTAAGGATCAGGCCGTGACTCGGCGTTATGCTTATCAGGATGAAGCCGCTTTTGCAGAGTTAATCCGCGCGATTATTGATCATAGCGTCACCTATTTGCTCGGTCAGATAGACGCCGGGGTTGATGCGATTCAATTGTTTGACAGCTGGGCCGGAACGCTTTCTCCCGCGCAATTTGAAAAATGGGTGATTGCACCCAATGCTGAAATTATCGCACGAATAAAAGCGGTCCATCCGGATCTGCCGATAATCGGATTTCCCAAAGGCGCCGGTGCAAAATTGGTTGCTTATGCGAGAGAAACCGGAGCGGATGCGATTGGCCTTGATGAAACGGTTGACCCATTTTGGGCGCATGACAATTTGCCGGCGGATATTCCGTTGCAAGGCAATCTTGATCCCTTAGCCTTGATTGCTGGCGGAGAAGCGCTGGAAAATTCAGTGCGTCACATCCTGCAAGTCTTTGAAGATCGGCCGCATATTTTTAACCTGGGTCACGGAATTTTACCCGATACACCCATTGAACATGTCGAAAAGCTGCTTACACTTGTCCGGCAATGAATGAAATAATCTCTATGCTCTATCTCTGGTTAAAATCCGCGCATCTCATCTTTGTTATCTTCTGGATGGCTGGCCTGTTCATGATGCCGCGTTTCTTTGTCTATCATCAAGAATCTGCTGTGGGTTCGGAAGAAGATGGCAAATGGATTGAGCGCGAAGGAAAATTGCGCAAGATAATCCTCAACCCATCGTTGATCATTGTCTGGGCCGTCGGATTGTTTCTTGCTTATGAGATTGACGCATTTAGCCAGGGTTGGTTTCACGCCAAATTGCTCGTGGTGTTATTGTTGTCCGGCTATCACGGCTGGATGATGGGCTATACCAAAAAGCTGGCGCGGGGTGAACGGAATTTGTCCGATAAAAAGCTGCGACTGGTGAATGAAGTGCCCGGCATTACCGCAGCGATCATTGTGATTTTGGTGATTGTGAAACCGTTTTAAATTTGCATTGCCTGTTCCCATTCAGCTCTTGTTGACAGCATCACGGCAAAGGCGTAATTGACGCTCAAAGCCCGTCCGGGCGACATTCCATGTGAAAATTTGACAGCCGATATGCTGCACACATGCAAAAACAAAATAACTTCCTGATATTTTTGGATAAAACTCCATGCATTTAAAAGAATTAAAAGAAAAATCACCTGCTGATCTGGTCTCAATGGCCGAAAAATTGGGTGTCGAAGGCGCATCAACCTTGCGCAAACAAGATTTGATGTTCGCCATTCTCAAAGAACTGGCTGATCAAGACGAACTGATCATGGGTCTTGGCACGATTGAAGTGCTGCCCGATGGTTTTGGCTTTTTGCGTTCGCCAGAAGCCAATTATCTGGCGGGGCCTGATGATATTTATGTCTCGCCAAACCAGGTTCGTAAATTCGGCCTGCGCACCGGTGATACGGTGGAAGGCGAAATTCGCGCGCCGCGTGATGGCGAACGCTATTTTGCGCTGACCAAACTTACTGCAATCAATTTTGATGAACCGGATGCGGTCCGTCACCGGGTGAATTTTGATAATCTCACCCCGCTTTATCCGGATTCAAAACTGACATTGGATAGTCTTGATCCTACGGTTAAAGACAAGTCTGCTCGCGTCATTGATATTATTTCACCGCAAGGCAAGGGCCAGCGCGCTTTGATCGTAGCTCCGCCACGGACAGGTAAAACCGTGTTGCTGCAAAATATCGCCAAAGCTATTACCGATAATCATCCTGAAGTGTATCTGCTCGTGCTGCTTATCGATGAACGGCCTGAAGAAGTCACAGACATGCAACGCTCGGTTAAGGGCGAAGTGATTAGTTCGACCTTTGATGAACCCGCCACTCGCCATGTACAAGTAGCTGAAATGGTTATTGAAAAAGCCAAACGGCTCGTCGAACATAAACATGATGTGGTCATCCTACTAGACTCTATCACGCGTCTTGGCCGCGCGTATAATACCGTTGTGCCAAGCTCCGGTAAGGTTTTGACCGGCGGTGTTGACGCCAATGCTTTACAACGACCGAAACGCTTTTTTGGTGCTGCGCGTAACATTGAAGAAGGCGGCTCGCTTTCCATCATTGCAACAGCGCTGATCGACACAGGTAGCCGGATGGATGAGGTTATCTTTGAAGAGTTTAAAGGCACCGGCAACTCAGAAATTGTGCTGGACCGTAAAGTTGCCGACAAGCGGATCTTCCCGGCGCTGGATGTTGGCAAATCCGGTACCCGTAAGGAAGAATTGCTGGTCGAAGATGACAAGCTCAAGAAAATGTGGGTGCTGCGCCGTATCTTGATGCAAATGGGCACAATCGACGCGATGGAATTCTTGCTCGACAAGATGAAAGATAGCAAAGCGAATGACGATTTCTTCGATAGCATGAATCAGTAAATTGTCCGGGGCACCGTGATGATAATTGAACATGCTTTGTTGCAAGTTAAAACCGGTCAATCCGACCAGTTTGTCGCAGCCATGAATAAGGCAAAACCGCTTATCGCTGTGCAACCGGGTTTTCAATCAATTGCAGTGCGGCCTGCCGGAGATCGGCCAGATCATTTTCTATTGCTGGTCAAATGGGACAATATTGAATCCCATCGAGACGGGTTTCGCAAATCCCCTGAATATCAAGAATGGCGTGCCTTGCTTCATGACTTTTATGACCCTATGCCGACCGTAAGCTATTTTGGACCTTCGATTTTTTCATGATTGATATTCTTTCCTTTTTATCCGCCGCTGCGCCCGCTGGTCTTGGATCCTTGTCCGAAATGTGGGCAGCAATTGTGCATGATTTTTCCAATATCGGAACACCACAGGCCTTAGCGGCCTTCGGTCAGGTGATATTGATTGATCTCGTTTTTGCGGCCGATAACGCGATTGTCGTCGGAGCGCTGGCGGGCGGTTTACCGCCGGATCAACGCCGCAAGGTGATTTTAATTGGAATTGGCGCTGCATTGTTGCTGCGGATTGTTTTCGCGCTGATCGTTGTTCAGTTGTTACAAATTGTTGGCTTGGTTTTGGCCGGTGGTTTGCTCCTGCTGTGGGTCGCTTGGAATTTCTACCGTGAGATTTTCCATGAAGGGGAGTCAGCCGGTTCACCGGAAATTGAAGGTGACGAACATAGCGGGGTTAAGCCGCAAAAAAGCTTCTGGGGCGCTGTTTGGGCGGTGACAGCCGCAGATGTTTCAATGAGCCTCGACAATGTCCTAGGCGTTGCTGGCGCAGCCCGCGATCATCCCGGCATATTAATCGTCGGTTTGCTCTTGTCGGTTGCACTAATGGGTCTCGCGGCTAATGTGATCGCAAAATATATCGAACGCTATAAATGGATTGCTTATCTTGGGCTGGCGGTCATCGTCTATGTTGCTGGTAAGATGATTTACACAGGTTGGTTCGGCGACTCACAAACCATTGGCTTAATTACATTTTTCTAAGGTTCTGAGCGGTAAAAACGCTCTCTATGGAAACGACGCGCTTACGGATCTGCTAAGAAAAGGCGCGCCCAATGTCCGCGCTGAGTTACCCCTTCATCTTTTCCAGCATTTTGCCCATTTCATCCCAGACTTTGTTAATTGCCTTCAGCGGGCGAACCATGACTTTAAAATCCTGAATCAGGCCGTCATCATTCCACGCAATAATATCAACGCCATTGACCTTAATGTCATCCAGTTCGAGCTCAAATTCCAGCATCGCCATATTGGCTTGATCATCGACAATCTCGCGCACATAGCGAAAGCTATCATTGCCCAGAACATTATCAGCCGCTAGCAAATAAGCCATAACAATGGGTTTGCCTGCTTGCGGTGTATGTACGACAGGGGAGTGGAAGACAGCATCGTCAGCGAGTTGCGCGCTGAGCGCGGATTCGCTTTTATCAACCATCCGGGCGTGCCAAACTTTCAGATTGTTCCGGGTGCTCATGCCAAATGCTCCTTGAAAAACTCAGTGGTCCGTCGGTCAGCCAAATTGGCGGCTGCTTCATCGCGGCGTACGCCAAATTCAGCAGCAAAACCATGATCCAGGCCGTCATAATCATGCAAAGTCACTTTGGGATGGTCATCAAGGCCTGCATGCATGGCGGCTTGCGCATCAGCGGGAACAAAACCATCGGCAGTGGGAATATGCAGCATAACATTCTTTGTTATTGCGTTTTTTTCATCCAACAAGCCGTCTATGCCCACACCATAATAGCCAACGGACGCGTTTATATCCGTCCGCGCCGCGGTCATGAACGCCAATCGGCCGCCTAAACAATAGCCGACACTGCCGACTTTTCCGCCATTGATACGGCTTCGGGCATAGTGGACTGCCGCTTCGATATCTTTTATCCCTTGGTCCTGATCAAATTTGCCCATTAAATCGAGTGCGATCTGAAATTGATCCGGGATATCGGCATCAAGATCCGTATTGTCGTGAATTCTCCAGAACAGATCAGGTGCGATGGCGAGATAGCCGGCTGCTGCCCATTGATCACATTTGGCTTTAATCCCCGGGTTCACGCCAAAAATTTCCTGAATGACAATGATCGCTGCCTGCGGTTCTCCGCTCGGTTCGGCTACATAACAGGGAAATTCTTCTGCGCCGCTGCCTGTTTTAACCAGTTCCAACACACCCATTTTGAAAACTCCTTTGCATCATGACTTGATTAATGGTGCACATTATCCCCATATCCTGTTCAGGCAAGGCGGAAGATCAATTGTTGCGGTGAGAGGGGAACTTCGCTTCAACGATAGGCAAAAGAGGAAGCAATAATGAAAGTCACCGTAGAATTGGATTGTACACCCGAAGAAGCCCGCCGGATGATGGGCTTGCCAGATGTAGGCAAATTAAATGAAACCTATGTGAAGGAATTGTCCAAATTTCTGCAAGGGGCGAGTTCTGTTGAACAATTGCAAAATTTCACAAAAATTATCGCTCCGATGGGTGAAGCGGGTATCAAAATGTTTTCCTCTTTTCTCGGCGGGGCGATGAGCGGTAGCAATGGAAAAAGCTCCTCATCCAAGAAAAAAGACTAAAAATCAGATAGATACTAGTGTCCAGCAGTGATACCATCTTTGCGTTGTCGAGTGGGCAACCACCGGCTGCGATTGCTGTTATCCGGATAAGCGGTCCGCAAGCCTCTCAGGCGTTAAAGCAACTGGCAGGATATTTGCCGTCGCCGCGCCGCGCGAGTCTGGCAAAATTAAGCGATCCGGATAGCGGTGATCTCTTGGATTCTGCCTTGATTCTATGGTTTCCCGGACCGCACACTGCCACCGGAGAAGATCTGGTCGAAATACACAGTCATGGCGGCCGGGCCGTTGTTCGCGCGATTCAGGAATGTCTGTTGCAAATAAATGGGCTGCGTTCCGCTGAACCAGGCGAATTTACGCGTAGAGCTTTTGCTCATGGGCGGATGGATCTTGCAGAAGCGGAGGGTTTGTCAGATCTGCTCTTTGCGGAAACAGAATTGCAACGCCGCTCTGCAGTGCAAAGGGCTGGCGGTATCTTGTCCCGGCAAGTGGAAAATTGGCAGAATAAAATATTGCAACTGTCCGCAACGGTGGAAGCAGAATTGGATTTTTCCGATGAAGATGATGTATCTCCAGCGCATTGGGAAGGGTTGCAATCGTCCGTTGCTGCGCTTTGCGCTGATATTGACGAAATAGTTCAGCGGCCGCGGGCCGAAAAATTACGCGATGGCGTTCGGGTTGTTTTGGGGGGACCGCCCAATAGTGGCAAATCAACCTTGCTCAATGCTCTGGTCGATCGAGAGGCGGCGATTGTTTCGGCAATCGCTGGAACGACCCGGGATGTTATTGAAGTGCCAGTTGCGCTCGGCGGCATTGCCTTTTTGTTTGTCGATACGGCCGGCATTAGAACGGAAGATGCAGAAGAGATAGAGCGGATTGGGATCGACCGCGCACATCAGCAATTGGAAACAGCCGATATTATTTTATGGCTGGGCCCAGAAGGCGAGGGGCCTTCTGGGCATAAGCTGATTGAATTGGCGTCGCGTAAGGACCATCCGGAATATCAAGCGAAATCCCTCGGTATACTGACCGTGTCTCCGGTTTCTGGCGCCGGTATGGACGAGTTGGTGGCTTTGTTGATGGAACGGGCAAAAGCAATTATTCCGAGCGCCGACGAGATGAGCGTCAATCAGCGCCAAGCTGATCATTTACATATAGCTTATGACAGTTTGCAGCAAATTGCCGGGCAAGCCGATTATCTGATCATAGCGGAGCAATTACGCCTTGCCCGGGTGGCTCTGGATGGTTTGACGGGCCGTGCCAGCACAGAAGATATGTTAGACGGCTTGTTCGGCAAATTTTGCATTGGAAAATAAGGTTGTTCCACGTGGAACAGATTTATTGCATCGCGATGTTTTTGACCTGAAACACCGCTTCGGCTATGGGCGCAGCATGAATCAGGAATTTGATCTTATTGTTGTCGGAGGCGGGCATGCCGGTTGCGAAGCAGCCGCGGTCGCCGCGCGCATGGGTGTGAACACCGCTTTGGTGAGTTTCACCAAAGACGGCATTGGTGCCATGTCCTGCAATCCAGCCATTGGAGGATTGGGAAAAGGCCATTTGGTGCGAGAAGTTGATGCTTTTGACGGTCTAATTGGGCGGGCTGCGGATGCTGCGGCAATCCATTATCGAATGCTGAATCTTTCCAAAGGCGCAGCGGTGCAAGGGCCTCGGGTGCAAGCGGATCGCAAGCTCTATAAAGCTGCGATTCACCAGATGCTCGACGCCCAAGAATCTCTCACCATAGTTGAAGGCGAAGTGGCGTCGCTAATCTTGGACGATCAAACCGTCCGCGGGATAAGACTGGCAGACAATGTCGAGATTAGAGCCGCCGCCGTCATTTTGGCGACCGGGACCTTTTTAAACGGCAAATTATTTCGCGGCGAAGAGACTGTAGCGGGAGGCCGAACCGGCGAAGCCAGCGCGGTTTCTCTGGGCCAACAAATACGCGATGCGGCCTTGCCCATTGCGCGATTGAAAACAGGCACGCCGCCGCGGATTGACGGGCGCACCATCAATTGGTCGGCTTTGCCAGAACAGCCTTCAGATAGCGATGATTGGACCATGTCGCCGATGTCATCCCGGCGAGAAATACCCCAGATATTTTGCGCCGTGAGCAGAACAACGCCGGCGACACATGACATTATTCGGGATAATCTCGACCGATCGCCTTTATTTAGCGGCGCTATAGATGCGCAAGGACCGCGCTATTGCCCTTCCATTGAAGATAAGATTCACCGCTTTGCCGATCGCGATTCCCACCAGGTCTTTTTGGAGCCGGAAGGGCTGGATACACAGCTTGTCTACCCCAATGGTATCAGCACATCACTGCCCGCCGACGTGCAGCTTGCCTTTGTGCGGACAATGCAAGGCTTGTCTGAAGCCGAAATAATCGTACCGGGCTATGCTGTGGAATATGACCATATTGATCCGCGAGCTCTCGACAGATCGCTGAAAGTCAGAGATCTGGAAGGTCTGTATTGTGCGGGACAGATTAATGGCACCACCGGATATGAAGAAGCGGCTGCACAAGGGCTCGTTGCCGGCATAGGCGCGGCCTGCGCAATTCAGGACAAAGCCTTTCCCGAATTGGATCGCGGGACCAGCTATATGGCGGTGATGATAGATGATTTGGTCCTGCAAGGGGTCACCGAACCTTATAGAATGCTCACCGCGCGCGCGGAATATCGATTGCGATTGCGGGCCGACAATGCAACCACGCGGTTAAGCCCCATTGCCGAGAGATTAGGATGCCTAGGTAAAACAAGGCGGGCATGGTTTGTGAACCGGGAAACACAGCGCGCGCGACTATTGTCGCAATTAGAGGCTGTCCATAGCTGCGAAGATTTAATTCAACAGGGTCTCGATGTCCGTAGAGATGGAACGAAACAATCGCTTTTTGATTGGTTACGTTTCCCGAATATTTCGCTGCCTTCTCTCGCGGGCTTGGGCTTGTCGCTGGATAAGATGGAGACTCATCTCTTAGAAGAAGTAGAAGAAGATGCGCGCTATGCGCCTTATCTCCAACGGCAAGAATCGGAATTGAAAGATTTGCGGGCCAATGAATTGATCAAATTGGGAGATGATCTCAATTATGCGGCTATCGCCGGTTTATCCAATGAAATGGTTGAGCGGCTTAATGCGGCACGCCCGCAAACATTGGCAGCAGCGTCTCGTGTGCGGGGAATTACGCCAGCTGCCTTAGCTGCGATATTGGTCCATGCGCGCCGGCGAGAAGCCAAGTCCATGGCTGCGTGACGGGGATATGACGGAAGACGAAGCCCGGATATGGCTCCAAAATTATTGCGATGTTTCACGTGAAACATGGGATCAGCTGGACGCTTTTCTCGCTTATCTTTCTGAGGAAATGCAGCATCAAAATCTGATATCCAAGGCCAGCGCTGATCATATCTGGGCGCGCCATGTCGTCGATAGCGCGCAACTGCTCAGCCATGCACCAGCAAAGGGTTCCGGCAAAATCTGGCTAGACCTAGGCACTGGCGCCGGCTTTCCCGGGATGATTATCGCGATCTTGAGCGACTATCATGTGGAGATGGTGGAGTCTCGAAACCGGCGCATTGCATTTTTGGAAAGCGCCGTCTCCAAACTAGGGATCGCCAACAAGGCGAAGATTTGGGGCGCTCGTCTGGAACAGGTTTCAACTCATCCAGTGGATGTTATTAGTGCGCGGGCCTTTGCTCCGTTGCAAAAATTGCTATCACTTTCGCACCGGTTTTCCACAGAAAAGACAGTTTGGCTCTTACCTAAAGGCAAAAATGCGGTAAAGGAGTTAAAGGGTCTATCGCCAAAACGGCAAAAAATGTTCCACGTGGAACAAAGTTTGACCGATCCGGATGCGGGAATTTTGGTTGGATTGGACTGAAGACATTATTTTATAACAGCTTAGCGAAGGGTTCTGCGTAAAATGGTCCGGATAGCGATAGCAAATCAAAAAGGCGGCGTTGGCAAGACAACCACGGCTATTAATATGGCAACAGCCTTGGCTGCGAGTGGTTGGAAGGTTTTGCTGATTGATCTTGATCCACAAGGCAATGCATCAACCGGATTGGGGCTCAATCAGGTAGACCGCACACAAAGCAGCTATGATCTGCTGGTTTCGGATACGCCTTTATCCGATTGTGTTATCAAGAGCCGGGTTCCAGGATTGGACATTGTTCCAGCGGTTGTGGATCTTTCGGGCGCTGAAGTTGAGCTTGTTGAGTTTGAAGAACGCACCCATCGCCTTAAAAAGGCGTTGGATGCTGGTGACGATGGGCAATGGGATATTTGCCTCATTGATTGCCCGCCATCTCTCGGTCTGTTGACGCTGAATGCAATGGTTGCGGTCGAATCCTTGCTTGTTCCCCTACAATGTGAATTTTTCGCTTTAGAGGGATTAAGTCAATTATTACAAACAGTTGAACGTATTCGAGCGCGGTTTAACCGTGAACTTTCGGTTATGGGCGTGGTGCTCACCATGTATGATCGTCGTAACAAATTGACCGAACAAGTGTCGGATGATGTGCGTGCTTGTTTGGGGAATGTCGTCTTTGACACAGTCATTCCTAGAAATGTCCGGCTTTCCGAGGCGCCGAGTCATGGTTTGCCAGCGCTAATTTATGACCATCGTTGCAGCGGGTCCGAAGCCTATATCAATTTGGCGCGGGAGTTAATTTCGCGATTGCCGGAACGCAAGGTTGCAGCATGATGGCGAAAGAAGAGGAAACACCTTTGCCCAAAAAAGCGGCGATTAAGAAAGCCACGGGACTCGGCCGAGGGCTCAATTCTCTTTTTGGTGAAATTCAGCGCGAGGAGCCGCTCATCCAATCAGCTGATGTTTCTGGAGGTGGCGCAGAAGGTGAGGCTCGGGTTGATGGCTTGCGCTCTATTGCTATTTCCGACATCCGCCCCAATCCAGATCAGCCGCGGCAACAATTTGATAATGCCGCTTTGGATGAATTGGCCGATAGCATGAAGCTGCGCGGGGTTATTCAGCCCATCGTGGTGCGGCCGCATGGCAAGAATTTCCAGATTGTCGCGGGCGAACGGCGGTGGCGGGCGGCGCAGCGCGCTCGTTTGCATCAGGTTCCAGCAATTGTTCGCAGTCTCAATGATGCCGAAACGCTTGAAATTGCAATTGTTGAAAATGTCCAGCGCCGGGATCTAAATGCGGTCGAAGAAGCAGAAGCCTATGTGAAATTAAAGGATGATTTCGGGCATAGCCAAGCGAAGCTCGCAGAATTGGTGGGGAAATCTCGAAGCCATATCGCCAATTTGATGCGATTGCTCGAATTGCCTGAATCCGTTCGGGAACTGGTGGGTGATGAAAAATTGTCCATGGGCCATGCGCGGGCGCTGATTAATGCTCCCCATAGCGAAGATTTGGCGCAACAAGTTGTCAAGCAAGGTCTTTCTGTGCGGGATACGGAAAAGCTGGTGCGCAAAATGCTCGGCGGCCCGAAACGCAAAACCAAAGCCTCTCTATCCAGTGCCGGTGAAAATGATGCGGATATTCGGGCGGTGGAAAGCCATTTGGGTGATTTACTGGGATTAAAAGTTGCGATTCAATCCAAAGGTCAAACGGGAGCCGGTTCAATGACAATTGACTATAATAATCTCGATCAATTGGATCTGATTTGTCAGCGATTGACCGGTGAACATATTTAATTTTAGCTAACTTAAACGGGATTTCGGCCGCTATCGGTTAGATTCTTTCTGTTTCATTTTGTAAACTGGCCGTAAAAAAACGTTATTTATCATACAATTAGTCCGTATAGAAATTCTTAACCAATGCTGGCAGCAAAGCCTTATCTTTTCTGGGGGATAAGCATTATCGAATGTTGGCGTGTAGCGACATCCGACCAGTGGGTTTGGTTATGATGCACCGTAGGCGCCCTTTCAATATAGTAGTATAATATAGGGACCAGAAAATATGTCTAAATTTGTTAAAGCCGCTTTGGCTTCTTCCGCTCTTGTTGCAACTGTAATGGGTGCAAATGCTGCGCATGCCGCAACGGCAACTGCAGAAGCACGCGCCAACATCCTTGAAGAGCTGACTGTATCTAAAGATGCCGGCACCGATCTTGATTTCGGTACGATCGTTACCGACGGAACCGCTGGCAACGTTGTTGTTGGTAATGACGGTGTTCGCGGTACATGTGATCTGATCTGCTCAGGCACAACCGACGCAGCTGATTTCAGCGTAACCGGTTCTGCTTCTGAAGCAGTAACACTGACCGTTCCTTCAACTGTAAGCCTGACCGGCCCTGGTGCAGCGATGACTGCAACATTGTCTTCAACCGCTTTGACCGCGTTGGATGCATCCGGTGACGGATCTTTCTCTGTCGGCGGCAGCTTGGCTGTTAACGCTGCTCAGGTTGACGGTTCTTATTCCGGTACCTTCACGGTCACCGTTGAATATCCTTGATTGGAGCCTAGCCTGGTTAAAGGGCTAGCCAATTAGTTGAGTAAAATTCCCGTCCGCACTCAGGTGCGGGCGGGTTTTTCGTGTTTGCTGCCCATAAGCTAGAAATTCCGGGGATGATCTGGGTGCGATTAGCGCTTTAGTAACCCTCTTTTGTTATAGTTTTTGCGTGGGGATAAGCGCGGAAAACCGCCTTATTCAAATGGCCAGAATCGAAAACCGGAGAAAAAAATGACAATCAAGGGTCTGAAGCAACTGAGTAAATTTTATGTTGGTTTGGGAGTGCTTGCATCCGCTATGGCGCTGCCAGCTTTGCCAGCACATGCTGCTGGAGACCTGTTGGTGGCGCCGACGCGTATCGTTCTCGATGGTCAGCGAGGCACCGAAGTGATTTTGAATAATATCGGGTCAGAGACCGCGACTTACCGGATTTCATTGGAATTGCGCCGCATGACAGCAGAAGGCCGGTTGACGGGTGTCAGTCCGGAAGATGCCAGTGAACTGGAGCAAGCGGCCAAAGACATGATCCGTTATGCACCCCGCCGGGTCACCTTACCGCCAAACCAACCGCAAGCGATACGATTGGGCGTTCGTGCTCCGAAAAATCTGGCAGATGGGGAATATCGGGTCCATTTGCTTTTCCGCGCAGTTCCAAAGGCACGGTCTGTAACCGCGGCGCCTGAGCAAAGCCAAGGCTTTTCAATCGCTTTGACGCCGATTTACGGAGTAACCATTCCGGTGATAATTCGCCAAGGAAAGTTGACCGCCACAGCCGCCATAGCCAATGCCCGTATGGAGCAGGGTGAAGAAGGCCAGGCTTTCGCCTTTGATTTAAGCCGTACCGGCGAACGATCCACCTATGGAGAAATCCGAGTTGTCAAACCCGGGGTTGATGAGCCCTTATTATTGGTTCGCGGTATTGCGGTCTATCCAGAAATTGCGAGCCGGAAAGTCACGCTGCCAGTGCCGCCTGAAGTGGCCGCACAGCTGAAAGGTCCGCTATCCATAGAATATTATGAACCCCGCAATGTCGGCGGAGGATTGATCACCAAAACTGATCTGGTTCTTAGATAGAGTATATAAAACAATATATTAGGCCGACTTCAATACGGTAAGCCTTCACTATATTTGTAATGAAAAAGCAACTTAGCATATTCCGCCAGCGCATTAAGGCGCTGGCCGTAGCCGCGGGGATCACCATGATCTCGGCGGTTTCGCCGTTTATGGCGAGTGCTGCGCAAGCCCAAAACACGGCGAGCGAGAGCGGCTGGACCGCAACCGATGATGATGCGTTGCTCTTTGATCTGCGATCAGGCAAATATCGCCTGGGTGACGGGATAAGAGGCTATCAGACGGACAAGGGTGTCTGTACTGATTTTGCCGATGTCATTATCGCATTGGATTTACCAATTAGGTTAGATAAAAAGTCGCGCCGCGCAACTGGTTGGGTGTTTTCGGAGCGCGAAACCTTGACCATTGAACGCGATAATAACAGCGTACGGCGCATGAACAGCCAGAAAAAGCTGTCACCTGGTGATATTTACGACACCCCTGAAGGCTGGTGTATTGATGTCAAAGCTTTGTCTCGCTGGTTTGATATCGAGCTGCGCCCGGACCTGTCTAATGCGCTATTGGTGATTGAAACGGAACGGAAATTGCCATTTCAAAAGGCCTTGGAGCGCAAGGAACGGGCCGCTAAGATACGGCCGCGCCGAAATTTTGATCTTTCCAGCCTGCCGCAATCAACCGAACCTTATAAATTCTGGCGAACGCCATCGGTTGATGTTGTGGTGTCAGCCGGCGGCTTGCGCGACAAGCGGTCAGGTCAGGATATGGATGTGCGCTATGAGCTTTTTGCATCCGGTGAAGTCGGCAAAGCCTCATTTGATGCACGATTGTCATCGGATGATAATGGCGTGCCGGAAAGTCTGAGGCTGCGAGCCTATCGGACGGACCCTAAGGGTGAACTTCTCGGCCCGCTTCAGGCAACTCATGTGGCTATTGGCGATGTGTCCACTTTTTCGACACCGCTGGTCTCGCAAAGCACGGCTGGACGCGGTGCGATTATTACCAATCGCCCTGTGGATCGCCCGGATAATTTCGATCGCACCAGTTTTCGCGGTGAATTGCCAGCCGGATGGGATGCGGAACTTTATCGCAATGGCCAATTATTGGCTTTTGCTGAAAATCGATCCGATGGGCGCTATGAGTTTATCGATATACCGCTGCTTTATGGCCAGAACCGGTTTGAAGTGGTGCTCTATGGGCCGCAGGGCCAGATCAGACGAGACCATAAGTCGGTACCGGTTGGTGTCGATTCCATTCCGCCGCGCAAAACCTATTATTGGGCGGGCGGTCAAGAAGCTGGCAAAGATTTGATCAATTTCAACGCGCTGGAAAATCTTCAGCAAGCCGGTTGGCGAGGGGGCTTTGGCGTCGAACGCGGACTCAATGCCAAAACGTCGGTCGCGGCCTCGTTGTTTAGCCTCCAAATTGATGGAAAGCGCCATAATTTTGTCGAGGGATCGGTACGGCGCGCTGTCGGCCCGGCGCTTGTGGAACTGACCGCCTCATCAGACCTCGAAAGCGGTTTAGCGTTTCGCGGTCAACTGCTTGGTGAGCTCGGAAACAGCTTCATCACCGCTGAAACCATATGGGCAAGAGGCGGATTTCGATCAGATCGTATCGAACAAAAGGTGAACGGACGACATCGATTGTCCGTGGACCATAATTTCAAGCTGGGCAGCAAGATTGTGCCTTTTCATATTGACGCCCAATATGAAACCCGCACGGATGGCCGTTCTGCACTGGATGTGACGGGTCGTGCCTCATTGAATCTGCGTCGATTCTCGCTCACCGGCGAAGTGAATTGGGAACGACAGCTAAGCAATATAAGCAATGCGGCGGACCGGATTGAAGCGCGCTTGCTTGCCAATGGCCGGGTGGCCGGTGTGCGCTTGCGCGGGGAGGCAACCTATAGGCTTGCTCCGGAAAAACGTTTCGAAAGGGTTAATTTTACTGGCGAATGGCGCGCTGGCGACCGGGCGGATTGGCGGGCAGAGCTTGGCTATGATGTCGGGTTGGATCGGGGCCGCGCTGCGATTGGGATTATTCGCCGGTTTGACAAATTTTCGCTTACAGCCAGCGCAGAGGCGGCTACGGATGGATCGGTTGCCGCCGGTTTGAACGTGGCGTTCAGCTTTGGCCCGGATCCGCGCAATGGGAAATTCCGTTTTTCCAATAATAAGCTTGCGAATAGCGGTCAGGCCTTGGCGATTGTCTATCGGGACGAAAATCGCGATGGCAAAAGACAGCCGGATGAACAATTGGTTGAAAATGTTGAGCTTACCGCTGGGCAATCCACAGCGCTCACGCCGACTGACGCATCCGGCAAATCCATTATCGACAATCTGGAACCTTTCCGGCCAGTGCTTATCGGGATTGATAGCGGTAGTTTACCGGATCCCTATGTGCAGCCAGCACTTCCGGGCGTTGTTATAACGCCGCGGCCCGGTGTTGCAGCGACCGTGGAACTGCCGTTGGTCAGCGCCGGGGAAGTGGAAGGGACATTGCTGCGCAAAGGCGGCGGCGTGCTTGCTGGGGTTGGCCTGGAACTATTGGATGTTGAAGGACGGGTTACCCATCAAACGCAAAGTGAGTTTGACGGCTTCTTCCTGTTCGAAGGGGTGCCTTATGGTGCCTATAATCTGAAAATTCAGGAGCTGTCGGCACAGGCTATTGGGATGGCTCCGGCATTGAATATCCGGGCGGTGGTTGATGATGACAATCAGGTCGCGAAACTGGGCGCGGTGGTGGCGCAGTCCGATGCGATCCTCGCCAAACTGGCTGATGTGCCAACTGGCGCGCCCGCAGGATCGCGCGAACCTTAAGCTTTTATGGCGCAATCCCGCTTGTATGCGCTGCCGCTTATGGTAAGCCATTGCGATATTTTCAGCCCAATGGGAATCAGGATCAGCAGATGCAAGTGACGGCTAATGGGATTAATATTGAAGTGGAAGATCATGGAAATTCCACCGATCCCGCCATATTGCTAATCATGGGATATGGCACACAGCTGGTTGCCTGGCCGATGGATTTCATCAATGGATTGGTCGCGGCGGGCTTTCGCGTGGTCAGCTTTGATAATCGTGATGTCGGGCTGTCTTATAAATGCGAAGGGGTTGCGGCTCCCGGCCCGCTGCGGCAGATTTTCACGAAACGGTTTTTCCCGAGCCAGAATTTGGCGCCCTATAATCTCAGTGATATGGCCCATGATGCGATTGGCGTGCTGGATGCCTTGGAAATAGACAAAGCGCATATTGTTGGTGCGTCCATGGGGGGCATGATTGGCCAGCTCATTGCAGCCGATTATGCAGAGCGCGTCTTGTCCTTTGTTCCGATCATGTCTTCGACCAATGCACCCGGCCTTCCGGGCGCAACGCCGAAAGTGCGCAAAGGTCTGATTCAATCAGCGCGCGCCAAAGCGACAAGTTTGGAGGAAGCGCTGACGGTTGGCATGGCCTTTTCTTCGATCATCGCCTCAGAAGAAGGACGAGCACGGGAAGATGAGCGCAAAGCGCTGATGAAAATCGCGCTGCAACGCAGCTTTTATCCCGCAGGCCGCCAAAGACAAATGGCAGCGATTATCGAAACCGGAAATTTGCGGCCCAAAACCAAAGTGATATCGGTACCGACTTTGGTAATCCATGGCACTTCTGATCCCTTGATTCCGCATCCTTGCGGGGAAGATATTGCGGCCAATGTCAACAATGCCCGGCTGGAATTAATTGATGGTATGGGCCATGATTTGCCGCCGAGCAAATTGCCCATCATGGTCGATCTCATTGCCGGTCATTGCCGCGCGGCCTAAGCGATTAAGCGGCGCTGTCTTCGCTAAAAGGCAAGCAATATTCCGCAACATAATCTGTCATCTTGACGGTGGTAGGCATTGCCGGCATACTATCTCCATCCTCTTGAAAATAAAGGATATTATCTTCCCCCGCCGTGGAATTTATGGTGATTGAGCGCGCCTGATAGCTTTCAACAAAGGACAGGTTTTCAGGATTTTTGCCGCGCGCTATCGACAGCATGAAGCGGATAAAATTCCACCGCGTGGCTGTTTTTAACAGGATCACATGAAAATAATCACGCCCAAGTCCGGCTTCCGGCGTCAATCGCCAAGGTCCGGCAAAATAGCGGCCTTTTGCAATATAAAAGGCTTCGCAACGATGATCCTGCCGCGCCTCATTCATGTGTGAAATAGCGATGGTAAAAGAAGGCCGGATCCACTGGAAAAATAATTGCACAAAAGACAGGCCATAAGCGCTGCGACCAATTTTCTGTTTCAACGCGGGAGAATGATTGGCAACGGCCAAGCCGTCCGGCCCCGCACTGAGGCAAGCAACAAAGGGTCCATAATTGCTGGCGACAACCGGTTCTTTTAACCGCGCCGTTTCCCCGGCCAGATAGCCTTGCATAACTTCGCTGGCAAAAGTTTCGGGCGCGGAAGAATAGCCAATTTCCCGCGCCACTAAATTGACCGTCCCGGCCGGAAAAATACAGATTGGCCGGCCAATTTCTTTGGCTTGCATCGCGGCGATGACCAAGCGCAAGGTACCGTCTCCGCCCGAAACACAGATGAGATCTGCATTGGGCGCGATATCGACTCTGCCTTCTTTGGTCGTATGGCCCTTAACCACTTTTGCCCCGCAAGCTTGAAAGGCCTGGGCCAGTACATCCAAGCGCAATTCATGATGCGTTCCGGATGCTGGATTATGGATCAATTGAACAATCATTAGAAGGACATGGCGATATAAACCGGGTCCCGTCAATGGCGAACCGCGATTAGTCTTGTCCCGGACGCGCAAAGCGTCTTATGAATCGGTTATGGCCAAAAAAATAACAATTATAGGCGGCGGTTATGCAGGTATCATGCTCGCCAAGCAGCTCGAAGCCCATGCGGATATTACTCTGATCGAACCGCGGGACAAATGGGTGCATAATGTCGCGATGATCCGGGCTTTGGCGCGACCCGAATTATTAGATGAGATCGTCATGCCCTATGACGGATTGTTGCAAAAGGGAAAGCTATGTCGCGGCCGAGCGGTTGCGATAGATGGCACCATGACAATTTTGGAAAATGGTACAACAATTTCTGGGGACAAGGTGATTGTCGCGACTGGGTCCAATTATGCGCTGCCATTCAAGATGCAAAATGATGATAGTGCCGCCTTTGTTAGCCAGGCCAAAAAGGTGATGGCACAAATTGATAAAGCGCAATCTATTGCCATTGTCGGCGCCGGAGCCGTGGGCTGTGAACTGGCTGGCGAATTGGCTTTTGCGCGGCCAGAAAAGCAAGTGACTCTATTGTCCGCCGATGCCCGTTTATTGCCCGCCTTTCCTGTAAAATTGGGACGAATAATGGCTCGCCAATTGGGAGAATTGGGCGTCAAGCTGCGCTTGGGCGAGCGGATTGAAAAATTGAAAAAAACCGATCAACCCTTTGTGCCGACCAAAGGCCAGATCAAGCTGGCGGATGGTTTTCCCATTGCAGCGGATTTGGTGATTCCTGTGGTTGGGGCAAAGCCAGTAACCGATTTACTGCAACCGCTCGAAACGGTTGAATTCAACCCGCAAGGCCGCGTGATGGTAGACAATTGGCTGCGTCCGACGGCCAATCCCGATCTGTTTGTTGTCGGCGATATTGCGGCAACCGGCGATATGATGACAATCATTGCATTGACGCGGCAGGTAAATTGGTTGGTCAAGGCGCTGAAGGCGGATTTGCGCGGCCGACCGATCGTAAATATGAAACCCTATAAACCTTGGTCCAAGCCGATGATATTATTGCCGCTGGGGCCTGATAAAGGCGCGAGCGCCTTGCCCATTGGTGTCACGGGTCCGTTTTTGACTCGCGCAATCAAAGGTAAGACGCTTTTCATTCCCCGTTATAAGCGGGAACTGGGTTGGACCGATTAAGCAGTGACGGGATCCAGCATTTTCAAGGCGATATTTTTCGCATCTTTATATCCTGGTTTCCCATTGGCCGCCCGCGGCACGTCTTCGACGACCAAAAACGCGCGCGGCGTTTTATAATCTGCCAATTTCCCGCGGACGTGATCATAAAGGACTGTTTCGTCGAGGCCATGGCCTTCGGCCAAAGATAAAACCGCGGTCACTTTCTCGCCAAACCGGTCATCGGGAACACCAACAACCAGACAGTCATAAATACTATCATGGGTTTTCAGTGCTTCTTCGACTTCTTCGGGGAAAATCTTCTCGCCGCCACTATTGATACATACGGATCCCCGGCCCAGCAATGTTACCGTGCCATCCGCTTCTACGGTCGCAAAATCGCCTGGTATAGAATAGCGGACGCCGTGGAAAGTCTTGAAGGTTGCGGCGCTTTTCGCTTCATCTTTATAATAGCCCAGCGGCACCATCCCGCCGTTGCAGATCATACCAATTTCACCCGACCCGGCTTTGACTTCTTCACCCTCTTCGGTGAGAATTTTCGTGGTTTCCGCCATTTCAAAACTGGCGGTTTTGTCGATTGCGGTATTTTCCCGTGTGGTGACCGAAGCGCCCATGCTGCCTTCGGTGGAGCCCATGCTATCGATAATTGTCATTTCAATATGGTCGAGCAAACCTTTTTTCACTTCGGCTGACCACATCACACCGGAAGAGCCCATGAGTTGCAGGGAAGACAGATCATACGGTTTGCCTGCGGCTTTGGAATTATCCAATGCGGCAAGCATTGGTTTTGCAAAGACATCGCCGACAATGGTAATATCCGTGACCTTTTCGCGTTCTGTCAGCGACCAAAGCGCCTCGGGATCGAAATGTTTATTGTTGAACAGAACCACACAGCTTCCCAGCGCATGGGGAATCATCGCGCCAATCCACATGCCAGTACCGTGCATTATGGGGCAAGCCGGAATTGAACGCCCATTGGCACCTGCCGCATGTAGGGCTTGGGCCAATGGGCCAAATCCGTCTGCGCCTTGCGGCAATTCCATCTCGCGCATTTCAAAACCTTTGGTGAAAAGCGCACTGGCAAAAGTTTTGTGATCATACATCACGCCCTTGGGCATGCCTGTCGTCCCGCCTGTATAAAGCATATATAGGTCATCATTGGAGCGCGGGATTATCGGCATTGGCGAAGCGGCTTGTAAGGCGCTTTCAAAATCGACGGCACCCTCGAGATGTTCTCCCGACCCATCATCAATTTCGAGGAAGAGCCGGACATGCTGCAACTGGCCGCGAATGGCGGCGACACGGGGGGCAAATTGCGCATGATAGACCAGGGCTTCGCTGTCACTATTATTGATGACATGAGTGAGCTCGGCTTCCAGATAGCGATAATTGACATTGACCGGACAAATGCGCGCTTTGAAGGCGGCAAATTGCGCTTCCATATATTCCGCGCAATTATAGGCGTAGATCGCTATTTTCGCACCGGGTTCGAGGCCATGGTCGGTGAATAATTGAGCAAGCTTGGCGGCGCGCTGTTCATATTCCGCCCAGCTATAGCGTTTGCTTCCTTCCACAATGGCGGGTTTATCAGGAATTGCTTGGGCGATGTTTTCCCAAATATCGGCCATATGCCAGCTCATGCGATTCTCTCCTTTTTTCTGACCATAGCCGGAAAAAGGGGAATGACAAAAGATCCATGCAATAGATTTTATGCGGCGTTGTTCATAGATCGTGTGCCTGGCGCGGGCGGTTGTTCCGCGCCGCCCGCAAAGCATTGCGCTATCGCCATCCATTGGGTTGCATTGGGACCCGTCACTTGCAGATCCGTATCCGCTATATTGCGCGTTTGCGTGACGACCTGGCAAAATTCTTCGGCGAAGCCTTCAATCCTTTCCTCCTCATTCTTATCGCCATAGGTCCAGATTTCGCCCGATGGGGCGGTGAGCTTGAGATAAGGCACCGGCTGCGGCGCTTCTTTGCCGTTGACTTTGAACGTCCAACCATAGGTGTTGAGGCCGATCATCACGATATTGCGAATCCGGTCCGCATTCACTCTGGCAATCCCCAAAATGTCATAAATGGCTTGGGCATGGGACCAGTTTTCCATCAGCCGCGCAGTTATCGAGGATCGAACGCTCATCGACGGTCCGGCCCATTCCACGCGCATACTCGGATCCGCAGCGCCAAATTCAGGCGCCATTTTCTGATAAAATTCACGCCAGATTTTCACAAGCTCTTGGCCCGATAAATTGTCGATATATTCGGCTTCAAAAAAGCGCATCGATGTCTGACCTTTCATGCCCGCCATCGCCTGTTTGAAGAATGCATGAAATTTTTCCGGGGCATTGAGCGACCAATAAGCCGCCATGTTCCAGATATGCAGATGCCGCAATATCGCGTTGATCGTCCAGCCTTTAAACGCTGTTTCCTGTTCCATCTGTTCCGCAGATAGAGATTGGACTAGCGCATAAATGGCTTCGCTTTCGTCGAGAAAATCCTGTGCCTGCTGCATCATAAATGTCTAGTCCTTCATTTCCAAAGCTTGCATGATTTGTTCGGTATGTTCTCCCAGCGCGGGACTGGGTTTGGTGCTCGGCAGTTTCTGGCCATTAATATGAAGGGGTGATGCCACCGAGTGAATGGTTCCAAGCTGGGGGTGATCCTGTTCCTCAAAGGCTTCGATCGCCAAAATCTGAGCATGATTTTTCGCCTCGGCCAATGTCAAGCAAGGCGCTGCAGGAACATCACCTTTGGTTAGCCCGGCGAGCATTGCTTCGCTATTGCGAAGCGGCGGTGCGCTAGAAACAATTTGCGCTAATTCCGCCATATGCATGCTGCGATTTTCCAAGCCTTGATATTTTTCTTCCGATTTTAAATCTTCCCGGCCAACCATCTCAAAGACCACTTGCCAATGGGCATCGCTCATCGCGGCATAGGCAATTGCACCATCGGTGGTGCGCAGCGGCATCTGATAATAGTCGGCAAAAGGCGCAGCATGGATGGCATTGTCATCTTGCAAGGTGAGGTGCATGCCGCCGTCCGGCCACAAAAAGGCCAGACAACTGGCAAGCATTGAAAGATCGATATGCTGGCCTTCGCCGGTCCGTTCGCGCGCAAATAAGGCCGCGGTAATCGCCTGGGCTGCGGTATAGGCAGTAAGCTTGTCGCATAATAATGTTTTGACATAGGCAAAGCCATCCGGATGCCCTTGTGTGCCCATAAATCCGGCCATAGCCTGCATGACATGATCATAAGCCGGGCGGTCAGCCATGGGTCCATCGCGACCAAAGCCGGTAATCGAACAGTATATAAGCGCCGGTTTTTCAGCGCGCAGATTGCGGCTGTCGAGACCCAGTCGTTGCATGACTCCGGGACGATAATTGTGAATGACAATATCCGCATCGAGACAGAGTTTACGGGCAGCAGCGACGCCTTCTTCGCTTTTCAGATCAAGCGTGATCGAGCGTTTGGCGCGATTGCAATTATGGAAGAGGCCGGAGATGCTGTCCTTGCGACTGCCGAGCCAACGCATGGGATCACCGATGCCAGGCGGCTCCACCTTGATCACATCAGCCCCTTGCTGGGCAAACATCATGGTTGCGAGGGACGCCGTGATCATTGTTGAAAATTCAACGACTTTGATACCGGCTAGTGGCTGTAGTGCTGTCGTCTCTGCCATATCGTCTCCCCCCTTGATGTTCTCACTCTAAATTGGCGGCAAGCCTTTCATAGGCGGTGATAAAATCTTGTTTAAACTCTTGCACAACCTGAGCGGTAGACATGGGTTGATTCATCAAGCCGACGCCTTGTCCGACCCAATAAGTGGCGAGGTCTTTGGCCCCGGGATTGTCGCCTTGGCTCAATTTGTCAATCGTCCGCAAGGGAGGCTCCGCGACCAGTGACTGCAGCGGCATGGGCAGCGCGCTGGGGGCGTCTTGTGCCTCCCAGGCATCGGTCCAGGGAGACCGCAATTGCCGAGATGGTTTGCCGGTGCGTGATCGCGCACGCACAGTATCGCGTGACGAGGCTTGAAGCATTTTCTCTTTGACCACCGGATTGGTTTCCGCCTCCGCTGTGGTCAACCAAACGGAGCCGCACCAGGCACCGCTTGCGCCCATCGCCATGGCGGCGGCCATTTGTGCGCCCGTTGCGATTCCTCCTGCGGCCAGAACAGGCGTGTCATCACCCATATCCCGCAGCGCATTGCAAACTTCGGGAATGAGAACCATTGTGGCAACATCACCGGTATGCCCGCCGGCTTCTCCGCCCACTGCGATCAGAATATCGACGCCGGCGGCGACTTGGCTCATCGCATGTTCTTTGGTTCCAATCAGCGCCGCGACCGGCACACCATGTTGCCGGCCCATATCCGACATAACCTGAGGCGGTATGCCTAGAGCATTGGCGATGAGTTTTATCGGATGCTGAAACGCCACTTCAAGCAACGCCCCGGCATTGCCGCCGCGCAAATTTTCAGCGCCCACCGCATGTTCGCGGCGCATCTCTTCGAGATCGCCTGCATCGACGCCATGGCGGGATAATATGTCTTTGGAAAATTGTTTGTGGGTTTCCGGAACCATTGCAAGGGTGGTGTCGACGTCTATATGTTGCCCTTTGCCTTCGACCTTATTGGGAACGATGATATCGAGGCCATAAGGCTTGCCGTCGACATGCGCATCAATCCAGCTCAATTCCTCTTCTAAGGTTTCCGGGGTGCAGTTCACTCCGCCAAATACGCCCATGCCGCCCGCTTTGGAAACCGCTGCGACAACATCGCGGCAATGGCTGAAGGCAACCAACGGAAATTCGATGCCGAGCATATCGCAAATTGGGTTTTTCATGTCGCGTCATCCTCTGCTTCGGTTTCAACCGCCGCAATTTCCATGATCAGATCATCGGCGGCAATTTGTTGGCCGGCCGTGGCCGCGACGGTTTCAACCGTCCCGTCTATTTCTGCCAGAATTTCATGTTGCATTTTCATTGCCTCGAGTACGGCCAATTTGTCGCCCTTTGCCACAGCGCTGCCTTGTTCGACGAGTATCTCAAGTAATAGGCCGTGCATCGGTGCGACGACAGTGCCACCACCTCCGGCATCTTCCATCGCGCTCAAGCCCGTCAGGTCGGTAACCGTCAATGATCGCGTTGGCAGGGCCAAATGCAATTGTCGATCGCGGGCGTGGAAGAGGGTTTTTACCGTTTGGTCATTCACTTTCACCGTTGCCGCGCAAGAAGAAATGGCGAGGAGCTGGATATCAGCCTCCTGACTCGCGCCGGCAACATGATAGCGATGAGGCGCGCGGACATGAACATGCAAAACGCCATCACTATCGGTGGCATCCGCCAATTGCCCATATTGGGTAACCGTTGTCAGATCCGCGCTACTCGACCAATCGAGCATTTCCCGATTAACATTCAACGCCAATTTATGCGCAGCCTGTTGGCGCAATTTATGTTGCAAAACCGCCGCAATGGCAAAGGCATCAAAGCTGTGGGGCCCGAGATTAACGCCGCCCTCGCCATAATTTTCAGCAATGAATGCGGTTGTTGCCTGGCCTTCGATAAAGGCAGGTTGACCCAGCGCATCGACTAGAAAGTCGCGATTGGTTTTTGGTCCAAACAAGGCTGTTTGGGTTAGCGCCTTGACCATTTTTCTGCGCGCATCTTGGCGGGTTGCGCCATGGGTGACAATTTTGGCCACCATACTGTCGTAAAATGGCGATACGTCTCCCCCGGTTGTGATCCCGCTGTCAATCCGCGTTTCTGGTGCCGGGTGCCATAAGTCAATATGGCCGGTACTGGGTAGAAAATCATCGGCCGGATCTTCGGCATAAAGCCGCACCTCCATGGCATGTCCGGTAAGCGTGATATCGTCTTGCGCGATGCCCAGAGCTTCGCCTTGTGCAACTTTAAGCTGCAAGGCGACCAGGTCGAGGCCGGTAATTTCTTCCGTGACTGGATGCTCTACTTGCAGCCGGGTATTCATTTCCAAAAAATAAAAGCTGCCCGATTGATCGAGCAAAAATTCCACCGTACCAGCCCCGCGATAATCTACCGCACGCGCGGCCTCAATGGCGGCGGTGCCCATTTCGGCGCGCAGCTCTTCTGTCATGATCGGGCAGGGCGCCTCTTCGATAACCTTTTGGTGTCGGCGTTGTACGGAGCAATCTCGTTCGCCCAGATGGATGATATGGCCATGGCTATCGGCAAAAACCTGAATCTCGACATGACGCGGCTTGATAATGGCTTTTTCCAAAATTAGCTCACCATTGCCAAAAGCATTTTCCGCTTCTGATCGGGCAAGCTTGATCGCATTGCCAACATCGGCTTGATCGTGGACCAGACGCATGCCCCGTCCGCCGCCGCCCGCCGCGGCCTTGACCATGAGCGGCACGCCGATATTTTTGGCTTGTGCGATCAAGGTCGCATCGGCTTGGTCCTCATCTTGATAGCCAGGCACACAAGGCACACCCGCATCGATCATCGCGCGTTTGGACCGCGCCTTATCGCCCATCACATCAATGGCTTTTTCCGGTGGACCGACAAAGATGATATTGGCTTTCGCACAGGCCTGAGAAAAAGCGGCATTCTCAGACAAAAAGCCATAGCCGGGATGAATGGCATCAGCCCCGCTCGCTTGTGCGGCCGCGATGATTTTATCGATCAAAAGATAGGATTCATTCACCGGTGCCGGTCCGATCCGCACCGCATCATCGGCCATGGCCACATGTGGCGCATTGGTATCGGCATCAGAATAAACGGCAATGGTTTTAATGCCCTGGGCTTGCGCGGTGCGCATGATGCGACAGGCAATTTCTCCACGATTGGCAACAAGGAGGGTGGATATTTGAGTCATCTCTATTTCCTTATTCCGGCTTCACAACCCAAGAGGGTTTCCGTTTTTCAAAGAAAGAAGCGACCCCTTCTTTGGCTTCATCGCTGACCATGCGGTCCGCGAAATTCTCTGCTGCAAGCCGGATGACTTCTGACCGGGGTTGTCCGGAAATTTGACCAAGCAGCGCTTTGGTGGCCGCCACCGCACCGGGCGCAGTGCCCAGAACCTGTTTGCGCAATTGCATTTCAATCGCTTCGAGACCCGGCACATCGTCGGCGATAAAGTCGGCAAAACCCAAGGCATGCGCTTGCGTTCCATCAAAACGCGCTGCTGTTAACATCAGACGCCGGCCAGTGGCATAGCCCAGTTTCTGAATGACAAAAGGTGATATTTGTGCCGGACTGACACCGATTGCGGTTTCCGTCATAGCAAAGCGCGCGCTGGATTCGCAGATCACCACATCGGCGCAGCAGGACAAGCCAAATCCACCGGCCATGGCCGCGCCTTCGATCAGCACAAGCACCACTTGCGGGGCGCTATTGACGAGGTCAAAAATTTCAGCGGCCCCCATGGACATCGTGATGGTCGCTTCACGGTCGCCGCTGGCTTGAAAATTTTCTTTGAAATTTTTGAGATCCGCACCGGCACAAAAGACACCGCCACGGCCTCGCAAAGTGATACCTCGGATCGAGCGATCATCACGAACGCCTTTTAAAACAGCAGCCAATTCTGCCACCAAGGCGTCACTTAATGCATTGCGATTCTCGGGTTGATCAAACCAGATGGTGAGCCAGCCCTGCTGTATGTCAAGCGCAAGCGTTTGGGTGTCTGGAAGCACAGTCATATGCGCGCTACTCCGAAAGCGTTAGGATGCAGTTGACGATTTTGCGATTCAAAAATTGTCTCGAGCGCAAAGCCGAGGACTTTGCGCGTATCGCGGGGGTCGATCACGCCATTGTCGAGCACACGGCCCGATGTGAAAAAGGCGCTTTCCTGAGCCTCGAAAATATCCCGGATGCGTTGGTTTTGTTTAGCGATTGCCGCCTCATCGGGTTCGATGCCTTTGCGTTGGGCTTGGACCTTTGCGACATGGCTCATGGTATTGGCCGCCGAAGCGCCCGCCATCACACCTGTTTTTGCATTGGGCCAACTGAACAGAAAGTCTGGTTCAAAAGCAACACCGCTCATGCCGTAATTGCCGGCGCCAAAGCTGGCCCCAATATAGAGGGACAATTTCGGAACACGCACATTGGAGACGGCCTGGATCATTTTCGACCCGAGCTTGATCATGCCCTTATGTTCCGATTCCGTGCCGACAATATAGCCGGTGGTGTTGTTTAAGAAAATGATCGGCAGTTCCGATTGATCACACAGCTGGAAAAAATGCGTAGCCTTGGCAGCGGCTTCCGGATCAAACGGACCATTATTGCCAATCAGGCCAACGGCATGGCCCATGATACTGGCCTGCATACAAACGGTTCCCGGGCCATAGCGGCTTTTAAATTCCTCGAAATCCGAACCATCAACAATCCGCGCAGCCACTTCCCGGACATCATAGGGAATCGTATAGTCGGTGGGGACCACACCGGCAATTTCATCAATGTTATAAAGCGGCTCGAGATAATCATTTTGCCGGACAGGCGCGGTATTTTTGTTCCAGTCAATCCGGCCCATTGTATCGCGCGCAATGGCAATGCCATGGGCATCATCA
The DNA here is from genome assembly GCF_039982415.1 of Parasphingorhabdus sp. Taxonomy (GTDB): domain Bacteria; phylum Pseudomonadota; class Alphaproteobacteria; order Sphingomonadales; family Sphingomonadaceae; genus Parasphingorhabdus. The sequence goes on along the minus strand of NZ_JBDWYL010000006.1, from coordinate 481,830 downwards.
TCGGCCAGATATTCTACCGTGCCGGTTGTCGCGGCATGCATTTCCGTGCCGCCCAGCTCGCGGTCATCGGCAACTTCGCCTGTCGCCGCATGGACCAAGGCCGCGCCGCCCAGCGCTGCCATGCCATTATCCCGCACGCCGATCACATAATCAGACATGCCCGGCATATAGGCACCGCCAGCGGTTGAAGGGCCGTGCAAAACAACCATTGTGGGTATGCCAGCTGCACTTAGCCAAGCGAGATTGCGAAACAGCATCCCGCCATGGGCCCATAGCTCGACTTTATATTCCATCAAATTGGCGCCAGCGCTCTCGACCAAATGTATGAACGGCAATTTCAATTGCTGCGCCATTTTTTGAGCGCCTTTGGAAGCATCCCAACCTCCGGTCGTTGCAGCACCGGCGCGGATACCGCTATCATCGACCCAGATCATACAGCGCACGCCTTTGACAAAACCAATTCCCAAAATCACACTGCCACCGGGAATGCTGGTTTCGGGATTATCATCTTCGACCAGATAATTGGCCATATTGTAAAGACGCAAAAACGGCATGCCGGGATCAAGCAACCGGGTCAGTCGTTCATGCGGCGTTAGCTGGCCGCGCTTTTCAAATGTGGGGCGCCGCTTTTCTGACGCATCAACGGCGCGCTTTTCCAACACGCGCAATTGATCGATGAGCGCCAGCATATCTTCGCGGTTTTGCAAATAGCTTTCGGAACTGGTTGATATTTTTGATTTAAACTGGGGCATTGTCAAAGCGCCTTAGACGGAGTGGATAAGAGAGATTGCGGAACGGAAACTGGGGTCGCAAGTAATATCTGGGCATAGCTTTTACCTTGCGGATCGTTCCGCATCGATGCAACCCCGCCGCCGCCAAGTATGTCGTGCAATAAAAAATTTATGGCCCCAGTGCCGGGCATAAAGAAGCGCTCAACACTGCCGGGGCTATCCGGGTCTTGCATAAAATGCGCGAATCGGCGCCGGACAATATCTTCGTTCAGAGCAGACCAGATCCAAGGCGCGAATATTTTATCCCGCGGCAAAATGCCGATATTGGATTTGTCGCCTTTGTCTCCCGAGCGGCCCCAGGCCAGTGTGATCAGCGGGACCTCGCACATCGCTTCACCGCAATCGGGCAGGCTCGGAGGCTCCGCCCGGACAATTGATGCCGCGTCAAACGGGACGCCGGAGGCGATGCCAAAATCTTGCGAATCTTCTCCCACAGCCAATGTTACAGAAACCTGCGATTTGGCTATCAGCATTGAAAACAGCCGGACCACCGGAGTGGGTTTGGGCCGTCCGCCGGCGAACAGTGCCAGTCCCGGCGGCGTGGCGAGGCCCATGCCGGTCGCTTCTTTGAGCAGTAGCATGGCGGCTTTTGGATCGCGATGCTTGACCCCGATTTTCAGCACCACTTCCCGCGTGTTTGGCGCTGTGCCAAAATCCCCAAAATGGTTGTCATCGCCAAGCGTCTCAATCAGCACATCATCAAAATCACCCGCATTGGAGGCCCGCAATTTGGCCCGAGTGCGCTTGAGCGCATTGGCAGCAAAACTGTCAGCCTTGCGCTTGGCATCCATGCCGATGAAGAAAAAAGGCGCGACCAATTTCCAGCCGTCTGCATATGTAGCGCAGGTTTTGTAATGATCGGGAGCGGGTAGGCCGATCACACCAGAAACCGCAACGCGGTCACGATCTATTTGCTGTAAATTGACTTGGCTAAAATCGCATATAACATCGGGCAAGATATAGGCCTGCGGATCGCCAATTTCATAGAGCATCTGCTCGCCAATGGTACCGATATTGACCAAGCCGCCCGTATTTTTGGGCTTTGCCGCTATAAAGCTGCCATCTGCAGCAATTTCTGCAATTGGATAGCCGGCATTGTCCATATTGTCGGCAATGGCTTCCCAATCGGTAAAATTCCCGCCTGTGGCTTGCGGGCCGCATTCCAGAATATGGCCTGCAAGACTTCCGCCAGCCAGTTGATTCCAATCATCGGGCTGCCAACCAAATTCATGAATGCAAGCCGCCAATGTCACCGCGCTGTCCACGCACCGACCGGTAATCACAATATCGGCACCCTGATCCAAAGCAGCGGCAATCGGAAAGGCACCAAGATAGGCATTGATGCTGGCAATGGCTTGCGGATCTGGAAAGGCTTCGTGCGAAAACATTTCCCGATGCTCAGCAAATTCCGCCGCGCGGTCGGTCAGGTCGTCCCCGGTAACCACGGCAACGCTGAGATCCAGACCAGCCTCGGCAATCGCCGCCCGAACGGCGGCAGCACAAGCCATGGGATTGGTACCACCGGCATTGGAAATAAGCTTTATGCCTTGCTCAGCAAGGGCATGAATATGCGGTTTTACCACACCTGAAACAAAATCAGTTGCATAGCCAAGGTCGGGATTTTTGCTCCGCGCCCGTGCCAGAATCGACATGGTTATTTCGGCCAAATAGTCAAAAACAATATAGTCCAGGCGCTGACCATTTTGCCCGGCCTGTAAAAATTGCGGCACCGCCATGTCTGACTCGCCCCAAAATCCACTAGCCCCACCAATAAGAATGCGCTTGTCATTTGACACATTGAGTCTCCTATGGTTATTTGAATAGCATTCGGTATTATCGAGTCAAGTTCAATCAAGGATCTTCTATTGGCAAGCAAGCCGGTTCATTTGGAAACCCAGCGGGCAAAATTGGAGCGCAAAGAGCGCGTCATTTTGGACGCGGCCCGCGCGGTCTTTGTAGAACATGGATTTGATGGTGCCCGGGTGTCAGAAATTGCGCGGCGAGCCAGTATCGGCGAGGGAACAATTTACAGCTATTATGAGTCCAAAGCGGAATTAATGCTGGCGGTATTGCAGCAATTCTGGGACGGCCTGACACTAGAAGCGCAAGCAGTGATGCAAGCGACAAAGGCCGAAGGATTTTTTGACCGATTGCAGGCGTTGGCACAATATCATTTGCAAACCGTGATTGAAAATAACGACTTTATCAATCTGACCTTTGCGCTGCGCCGCAACAATAGTGAAGTCAGCGTATCGCGCGACCATCTGCGCCATTATGTTGCGGTGTTCGACAATCTGTTTCGCCGCGGCCTGGATCGCGGTGAAATTCGGCCGGATGCCGTGTTGTGGCAAGCCCGCGATGTATTTTATGGCACTTTGGAATATAGCGCGCGATCAATAGAAATGACCATCGAGCCCGATCGTGATTGCAGGCAAACCGGTCCTGTTGTCGATCAAATGATCGCTTTGTTTCGCGCTCATTATGGCGCGGCCGATGCCGTTCCAGAGCCCGATCAATTGGCTTTGGATGCTATGGCAAAGGAATTGAAAAACCTTTCGGCAAAATTGGACCGGCTCGCCGCCAATCAGCCGCGCTAGGCAAAAAAAAGAGCCCCCGAAGGAGCTCTTTTCTCTTAAATATTATGCTGATCAAGCGGCTTTGTAAAAGCTTTCGCCAGCATCAGCTTTTGCGCGGAAACTCATTGGAGGCTTGAAACGCTCGCCATATTTTTGAGCCAACATGTCAGCGGTCCGGACAAAATTGTCGACGCCGATTGTGTCGATATGACTCATCGGACCGCCAGTCCAAGGGGCGAAGCCCCAACCGAAAATCGCACCCAGATCGGCTGATTGCGGATCTGACACCACGCCTTCGTCAAAACATTGAGCGGTCGCAATAAGCTGAATATACATCAAGCGTTGTTTGACTTCTTCAACCGTCGGCTGGTTTTCAGCGAGCGGGAAATGTTCTTTCAAACCGGGCCAGAGCTTTTTCGAGCCATCATCGGCATATTCATAAAAGCCGCCACCAAAGCGCCGTCCCCGACGGTCAATTTTCTTGACCATCAATTCCATGAGCTCCTCAGTCCCGCTTGGTACATAGGCATCACCCATTTCTTCCTGGGTTGACGTCATGATATCATAGCCCAGTTGCAAGGTGGTTTCATCAACAATGGCAAGCGGTCCAATGGGCATGCCCATGGAAATGGCCGCATTTTCAATCAAGGCGGGATTAACCCCTTCGGCCACCATCATCGTCGCCTCATTGGCATAAGGCGGGAAGACGCGGTTGGTGTAAAATCCGCGCACATCTTTGACGACAATTGGTGTCTTGCGGATGCGAGCATTATAGTCGAGCGCAACCGCCAGAGCCTTGTCACCGGTTTCCTCACCAGGAATGATTTCCAGCAACGGCATTTTTTCTACCGGCGAGAAAAAATGCATGCCGATAAATTGATCTGGCCGTTCGCTATTTTTTGCGAGACCGGTAATCGGCAAGGTGGATGTATTGGATGCGAAGACCACATCTTTGCCAATAACCGCTTCGGTTTTCTTGATCACGTCCGCTTTGACATCGGGGCGCTCAAACACCGCTTCGATAATCAAGTCGACATCTTTCAAATCGTCATAATTATCGGTTGGCGTAATCCGCGCCATGAATGCGTCCGCTTTTTCCTGAGTCATCTTGCCGCGCTTCACGCCTTTGTCGACAATCTTCTGACTATAGGCGATCGCTTTTTGGGCTTCCTCCATATTGCGGTCGAGGACAATCACATTCATTCCGCCTTTGGCCGTGACATGGGTGATACCTGACCCCATAAGCCCGGCACCCAGAACGCCGACAGTTTTTAGGTCGGTCGCCGGAACGCCTTCGGGCCGCATCGCGCCTTTGTCGGCCGCTTGCTTGTTCACGAACAAGGTTCGGATCATATTCTTGGCTTGTGGCCCCGAAAGCAATTTGGTGAAATATTTGCTTTCCACTTTTAGCGCGGTGTCGATGGGCAACATCGAACCTTCATAGAGACAAGACAGGATTGCCTTGACCGCTTCATAATTGCCTTTGCTTTGTTTGAGCGCCATTGCCGACGAACCGAGATAAAGCGGTACGGCGCGCGGATCCATTGAACCGGCACCACCAGGGAATTTCCAGCCTTTTTTATCCCAAGGAGCCGAGGCTTTCGGATTGGCTTTGACCCAGGCTTTGGCTTTTGCGACGACATCTTCCGCGGGAACGACTTCGTCGACAATTTTTTGCGCTAGTGCTGCTTGCGGGTTCATCGGCTGACCCATCATGATAGCCATGCCAGCGGCTTGCAATCCCGCGAGACGCGGCAGGCGCTGTGTGCCGCCGCCGCCGGGCAATAGGCCAACTTGCACTTCAGGCAGACCCAATTGCAATTTTGGATTATCGGCACAAACCCGATAATGGCAGGCCAAGGCCAGTTCGAGACCGCCGCCAAGCGCCAGACCGTTTAAGGCGCAAGCAACCGGTTTGGCGTGGGCTTTGCCTTTCAGCAAATCTTTGGCGGTGTTGCCGCCGGTTTCCATTTTCCGAAGAATGCCGTTCAGGCCCCAGGCTTGATCAAAGGCTTCTTTCATCGACGTCGCCTTGGACGATCCGAGCATATTCAGATCCGCGCCGGCTAGAAATCCGGATTTCTTGCCGGAAGTGATGACAGCGCCTTTAATCGCGTCATTGGTAATCAGTTCTTCCACAAATTTTGGAAAATCGGCCATCAAGCCTTCGTTCCAGACGTTCATCGACTGGCCAGGCAGATCGATGGTGACAAGGGCAATACCGTCGCTGTCAATATCGACGGTGAGTGTTTCGTAAGTCATGAATTATATCCTGCTAAATAGGGTATGGGAGTGGGTGGGAAAGGCGATCTGCCGATCAGTTCACTCGCTCGATAATGGTGGCAATGCCCATGCCGCCGCCGATGCACAGCGTCGACAAAGCGGTTTGTTTGTTGGACCGTTCCAGCTCATCGAGCACGGTACCCAGGATCATTGCGCCAGTGGCGCCCAAAGGATGGCCCATGGCAATGGCGCCGCCGTTTACATTAATATCATTATGATCAACATTCATCGCTTCCATGAAACGCAGAACAACGGCAGCAAAGGCTTCGTTCAATTCCCAAACATCAATGTCGCTGGCGTCCATACCGGCGCGCTTGAGCGCTTTTTGCGCGGCAAATTCAGGGCCGGTCAACATGATAGTCGGTTCGGATCCGATCGAAGCCATGGAAACAATACGCGCGCGTGGTTTCAAGCCATATTTGGTTCCCGCTTCTTCATTGCCAAGCAGCACCGCTGCGGAACCGTCGACAATGCCAGAACTGTTACCAGCATGGTGGACATGATTCATTTTCTCGACATCAGGATGTTTTAATATGGCGACATCGTTAAAGCCGGGCATTTGTTCGCCCATCATTTGAAAGGCCGGGTTGAGCGAGCCCAAAGATTGCATATCGGTTTCCGGGCGCATCAGCTCATCATGATCAAGCACGGTTTCGCCAATCACATCTTTGATCGGCAAAATGGATTTTTCAAACCGATTTTCTTCCCAGCTTTTTGCGGCTCGCTTCTGACTTTCCATGGCATAGGCATCAACATCATCGCGGCTATAGCCATATTTGGTCGCGATCAGATCCGCGGAAATACCTTGGGGAACAAAATATTCCTGAAAGACCAGGCTGGGGTCAGCCATGCCGCCTAATCCATCACTGCCCATGGGCACGCGCGACATGGATTCGACGCCGCCCCCGACAGCGAGATCGGCTTCACCGGATTTGATTTTACCAGCAGCGATATTTACCGCTTCGAGACCGGATCCGCAGAACCGGTTCACCTGAATGGCTGACGTGGTATCTGCATAGCCCGCTTTCAGTGCGGCCATGCGACTGATCACAGCGCCTTGTTCTCCGACCGGAGACACGCAACCATAAGCAATATCCTCGACTTCATGTCCATCCAGCTCGTTGCGGTCATTGACCGACGCCAAGACTTGGGATGCCAAATCGAGAGCGGTAATTTCATGCAAGCTGCCATCACTGCGGCCTTTGCCACGGGGGCTGCGCACAGCGTCGTAAATATAGGCTTCGGTCATGCGATATTCCTTATTTTGATTAAGTCTGAACTATTAAGTGCATAGTTAATGTTGCGCTGCAGCACAGTCAAGCAGTTTACGTAAACGTAAATTAAAAACTGGAGCGACTCGCCTGAGCTTTATCGCTGCTGATCACAGTCTAGTCAGACGGTTTGGCTATTCAAGCGAGAAGCTTATTCCAAAATGCTTTGATATTTCTGACTGAAGACATCGCGGCCAACAATATAGCGCATGATTTCACTGCTACCGGCATAGATGCGGCTCATCCGCGCATCGGTGAAGATGCGGCTGATTTCATATTCTTTCATATAGCCAGCGCCGCCATGTAATTGGAGACCAAGGTCTGCCATTTCCCATTCAATTTCACTGCCCAGCATCTTGCCTTTTGCGGCGATATTGGCGTTGAGACCGCCTTGGTTGTGCACTTCGACACAATGATCGACATATGTTTGCAGCATGTCAATTTTGGCGTCCATTTCGGCCATTTTAAACTGGGTGTTTTGCATGTCGCTGAGTTTTTTCCCGAAGACATCGCGTTCCATCACGAAATCACGCGTCACATCAAACGCGCGGCGGGCCGAGGCGGCATAGCCGACCATCGCGATCAGACGTTCTTCGGCCAAGCCTTCCATCAGATGGATAAAGCCTTTGCCCGGTGTTCCGAGCTGGTTCTCTTTTGGAATTTTGACATTGTTAAAGAAAAGCTCGGCCGTATCTTGAGCATGCAGACCAATTTTTTCTAGATTCTGGCCGCGTTCAAAACCTTCCATGCCGCGTTCGACAATCAGCAACACCATCGCATGCTTGTCGTCAACGCCAGCTATTTTAGCTGCAACGATTACGACGTCAGCGTTGATGCCGTTGGAGATATATGTCTTGGACCCGTTCAGCACCCAATGATCGCCATTATCTGTGGCGGTCGTCTTCATGCCGGACAAGTCACTGCCGGCGCCAGGCTCGGTCATGGCGACGGCAAGGATGGTTTCGCCGCTGACGCATTTGGGCAGGAAGCGTTCGCGCTGTTCCTCGTTTCCGATATTCTTGAAATAGGGTCCAACCAGACGGCTGTGCAGCGTGTTATACCATTCCGCGCAGCCCGCCCGGGTGGTCTCTTCAATGATAATTTGTTCATAGCGAAAGTCATTATCGCCCATTCCGCCATATTTTTCATCCGGCCAAACCATCAGAAAGCCTTGATCACCAGCCTTTTTGAATATGTCGCGGTCCACTATTCCCGCTTCGCGAAATTCATCCATACGCGGGGCGACATCATCGGCGAGAAAACGACGATAGGCATCGCGGAACATATGCTGTTCTTCGGTAAATTTACGCATGGAAGAAATCCTTCATTGATTCGTGTTTGGTGATCAACTGTCTGAGACAGCCGATACCGATTCTGGTTTAACTGGTCAATTAAAACACGTGACTCCATGCCCGGCAACCTGTTCTTTTTGTCATGTCCGCCAAAGACTCTTGGTCGTTGCAATCTGTTGAAAAGGCTTGTTAAGAGTAGCCATGGCGAAAAATGATGACAAACCCTTCATTCTGGGCCTCGGTGGCACCACCAATCCCTATTCCTCGACAGAGCAAGCCCTAGCCATTGCCTTGAAAACTGCGTCTGATGCCGGCGCCGAGACCGAATTATTTGGCTCGTCGCGCTTATGCGCCCTGCCGCATTATCTGTCAGACCCGGCCGGCTTGAACGATACGGGCAAAGCTTTGGTTGCAGCGGTCCGCCGAGCAGACGGTATCATTATCGCTAGCCCCGGCTATCATGGGACGATTTCGGGTTTGGTGAAAAATGCCGTGGATTATATTGAGGAAACCTCGGGCGATGCGCGTGTTTATCTGGATGGATTACCGGTGGGATTGATCGTCACCGCTTATGGTTGGCAGGCCACTGGATCCACATTGGCCGCGATGCGTTCTATTGTGCATGCATTGCGCGGCTGGCCGACACCTTTGGGCGTCGGGATTAACGCTTCGGGCGGCATATTTAAAGACGGACTATGTACGGATCAAACGGTGAATGAGCAGCTGCATTTGGTCGCCGAACAGGTCATGCGCGGCTCTCATCGGCGGGAATATTAAACGCGATCAACCTGCGGGCTGCGCAGCATCATAAAATTCACGGTACCATTGCACGAACCGCATCAATCCATCTTCCAGCATGATCTTGGGTTCATAGCCCGTTAACGCGTGCAATTTGGATATATCGGCATAGGTTGCCGTGACATCCCCGGGTTGCATCGGGCGCATGATTTTTTTCGCTTCCACACCCAAAGCTTTTTCCAGCGTCTCGATCATTTCCATCAAGCCGACGGGCCTGCTATCTCCAATATTGAGAACGTGGTGATCACCCGATTCCGGCGGATTATCGAGGGCGCCGAGGATGCCATCGACGATATCGTCAATATAAGTGAAATCCCGGGCCATTTTCCCTTCACCATATACTTCAATCGCTTCACCCGCGAGAATCTTCCGGGTAAATCCAAAATAGGCCATGTCCGGACGGCCCCATGGGCCATAGACGGTAAAAAAGCGCAATCCGGTCTGCGGAAATCCATAAAGCTTGGCATAGGAATGGCTCATCAATTCGCAGGATCGTTTAGTCGCTGCATAGAGAGAGACGGGCGCCACTGCTGGTTCCTCCTCGACAAATCCCTTTCCGCCCATCGGCTTGTCGCCATAAACCGAGCTTGAAGATGCATAGACAAGATGTTCAAAATCGGTTGCGTGGCGGCTGGCCTCCAAGAGGCTTAAATGGCCTTCCAAATTTGATTTTTGATAGGCAAATGGATTGTCAATGCTGTAGCGCACCCCCGCCTGCGCCGCGAGATGCACTATCCGCTTTACCCCATGATCCTGCACCAAAGCCGCCACCGCAGGGGCATCGGCAATATCCATAGGGTAAAAGTCAAATCCGGACAGTGTCTGCAAATTTTCCAAACGCGCGGCTTTTAATTTGGGATCATAATAATCGTTGAGATTGTCCACGCCGATGACGGTTTCGCCCCTTGCGATCAATTGGCTGGAAACGGCATGGCCGATAAAACCGGCTGCACCGGTTACCAGAACCGGATCGGTACGCTTTGCGTCGCTAAGTTGCTGGCTCATACCGCCATTTCCTTGTCAGCCCTAACCCTTGCCTGGTGTGGTAACAGCAAAAAGTAAATATAGCTAACCAACCGCCGCCATACATTGGATCAATGTTCAAATTCCGCGACATAGCGGTCAATTTTCTGCAGCGCATCGGTAATTTCATCCGGCTTTAAAAACGACCCGCGAAAGCTGTTCTTAGCAAGGGTGATAATATCATCTTTGCTCAAATTGAGGGCCGCAGCTGTGGCTTCATAATTGTCATTTAAATAGCCGCCAAAATAAGACGGATCATCGGAATTCATCGTGACACGCAGACCGAGATCGAGCATTTTCTTCAAGGGATGCGCGTCCAGCCTATCAATCACGCACAAGGCCAGATTCGACAAGGGACAAACCGTCAAGGCCAGCTGATTATCCTGCAGTCTTTTGATCAGCTTTGTATCTTCCAGCGACCGGTTGCCATGATCCATTCGATCGATTTTGAGTAGGTCCAGCGCTTCCCAAATATAATCTGGCGGTCCTTCTTCCCCGGCATGAGCAACGACCTTCAAACCCAATTTTCGCGCGGCGGCAAAGACATTGGTAAATTTCGATGGCGGGTGACCCAATTCGGAAGAGTCCAATCCCACGCCGGCAATGTGATCGAGATAGGGCCGGGCTTGTTCCAATGTGGCAAACGCATCGTCTTCAGACAGATGGCGCAGAAAACACATGATCAACTGGCTGCTAATGCCCAATGTTGATTGCGCATCCTCCATCGCGCGCAATATGCCAGAAATCGCGGTTGAAAAGGCAATGCCGCGTTCGGTGTGGCCTTGTGGATCAAAAAATATTTCCGCGTGTATGGCATGGTCTTCGGCAATGCGCTGGAAATAGGCATATGTGAGATCATAAAAATCCTGTTCGGTGCGTAGAACATTCATGCCTTGGTAGTAAATGTCGAGAAAATCCTGCAAATTTGAAAACGCATAGGCTTCGCGCACTGCATCGGCGGATGCAAAGGGGATTTCCAATTGATTGCGCTGCGCCAAAGCAAACATCATTTCTGGCTCGAGCGAGCCTTCAATATGCAAATGCAATTCTGCTTTGGGAATGCCGGCAATAAAGGCTTGGCGCTGGTCTGGGGAGGTAAAACTCATAGCTTGTTCTTCACTATCTGGGGTGGGGAAACGGTTTCTTCTCCGAAAATAATCGCAGCGTCCGCTTTGTTATCGCATATTTCTGCTTTGCTCAGCCCGTCCAGTTCATGCGGAAAAATCAACCAGTCCTCGGTTTCATGGATGAAAAAATCGGGATGCAAATCAGTTTTGTTGCGCGAGGGTTTGCTGTAAATCGTCGCCACCCGAACATCTTTGGGCATATTGTGCCGGCACCGCTCGCTCAATTCTTTCAAAAAGGCTTCGATGCTGCGGCCGCTGTCAAAAACATCGTCGACAATCAACAAATTGTCATCTGGATTCAGAGTATCGATCAGATAGCCCAAGGCAAAGACTCGAACGGATCGTTCCTGTTTATCTATACCGCTATAGGAGGAGGTCCGGATGGCGATATGATCCGTCGAGACGCCGTGAAATTCCAATATTTCCTGGACAGCAATACCAACCGGTGCGCCGCCTCTCCAGATACCGACAATATGGGTTGGCGCAAAATCGCTGTTGAAAATTTGCATGCCCAAGCGGAAGCTATCAGACAGCAATTGATCAGCAGAAATATAGGTTTTCGTGATGGTCATATTCGAAGCGGCTCTCGGCTGGTTAAAATGGGAAAGGGTGAAATAATATCTATGATAAAATCATGCGCGCTCTATGCAGGGAATGATAACCGGTGTTGCAAGCATCTTAAACCAAAATTTCCGGAGAGCCACAATGTCATTGATTGTCCATCACCTCAACAATAGCCGATCTCAAAGGATTTTATGGCTGCTCGAAGAAATTGGCCGACCCTATGAAATCCGGCACCATCAGCGCGATGCCGAGACCAATTTGGCACCGCCCAGTCTGACTAGCCTGCATCCTCTGGGCAAAGCGCCGATGATCGAGGATAATGGCCGGATGATCATCGAGTCCGGTGCGAATGTCGAATATATATGCGCTCATCATGGCGGCGATCAATTTGTTCCACCGCGCGATACGGACGATTATATCCAGCATCTTGAATGGCTCCATTTTGCGGAAGGGTCGGCGATGACCCCGATATTGCTCAACCTCTATGTTGGCAGATTGGAAGACGCTGGCGCTCCATTAATGCCGCGTATCAACGAACAGCTAGCCAGCCATTTTTCCTTCATGGAGAGTCAACTGCATCCCTCTGGACATTTTGTCGGAGACAGCCTCAGCGCTGCGGATTTTATGCTGAGCTTTCCAGCCGAAGTTGCCATGGCACAAGGCGGCGCCGAAGCTTATCCGAAGCTGGCGAAATTTGTCGAATGGCTCCAAGCGCGCCCCGCTTATCAGCGCGGTCTCGAAAAAGGCGGAGACTATAATTTTGCTCCGTCGCAAAACGGCTAGTTTGCCGCCGCGTTTAGGGCCGAGCAATCCACTCTGAACAGAGGATGCAATCCCAATCGAAAAGTGCCATGGGCAGGAAAGAAAATTTATGAATATAAGAGACAAAATCATTGTGGTTACCGGCGCAGCCAGCGGCATAGGAGCGGCGATGGCGGATTGTTTTGCCGGCGCGGGTGCTCGGCATGTCATATGCTCTGATCGTGATCTACCAGGCGCTCAAACGGTTGCAGAGGCTATCGGCGGAACGGCCATTCAGACCGATGTCGCCAAGGAAGCGGATATTGCCGCGCTGATTGAAATGGTGGAATCGGATATTGGCCCGATTGACCTGTTTGTTTCCAATGCCGGGATCATTATGGAAGGCGGCGTCGAGGTTGCGGATGAGGCCTGGCAGTCGATTTGGGATATTAATGTCCTCGCCCATATTCGCGCGGCACGTATCTTGGTTCCAAAAATGCTGGCACGTGGCGGCGGTTATATATTGAGCACCGCTTCTGCAGCGGGCCTGCTCGCGCAAATCGGGTCCGCGCCCTATTCGGTGACCAAACATGCCGCGGTCAGCTTTGCTGAATGGCTGGCCATCACCCATGGGGACGATGGTTTGAAAGTATCTGTGCTCTGTCCGCAAGGTGTCGCCACCGCAATGACGGCAGATATTGACACATCGACAGTGGCCAAAGACGGCATGTTGTCGGCGCAAGCTGTAGCGCAAATCACTTTGGAAGCGATTGAGGAAGAGCGCTTTCTGATTCTGCCGCATCCTCAGGTTGCCGATTATATCAAACAAAAAGGCAGCGATCCGGAACGCTGGATTACCGGCATGCAGCGCTGGCAAGCGCAGCTCAAGGCTTAGCCATTGCGCAATGGCCGCAGGGATCATCTCTACGCCCTAACAATAATGGCCTGATAAAATGGAGCATTGGGCGAAGCTGCCCATGCGATTAGCTTCCTCCGCAAATCATAAAGGAGGATTCGAAATGGCATTGGTATCCGTCGTTGGAGCAACCGGGCGTCAAGGTTTGGCGCAGATTCGACAATTGGGCGCGACCGGCCACCGGGTTCGCGCGCTTTCGCGCAGTGAAACCCCGGATCTGGGCGGCAGCAACATTGCGGACGAAGCCCGAATATTTGACCTTTATGATGAGGAAACCTGGGTGCCTGCTTTTGAAGGCTCGGATGCGGTCTTTTACACGCATCCGCTGCAAGCCCGCGAAGACCGTGCCACATTGACCGGACGTGTAGCAGCGGCGGTACAACAGGCAGGAGGTAAGCGGTTTATCTGGAATACATCCAGCTGGATCCCGGAACGGCCGGGCGAACCCTTTACCTATGGCAATAATACCATTGCGGTAAATTCGATATTTCGTTCTGGCGTGCCAGCGACTATTTTCGGATCGGTTTTGTTCATGGACAATTTGCTGACCAATTGGGCGCGGCCGTTTATCGTCAACGAAAGCCGTTATGTTTATCCCCATGAAGCGCATCTTGAAGCCAATTGGATCAGCCTTGATGATGTCGGCAAATGTATGGTGGCAGCCATGGAGCGCCCTGATTTTGAGGGATCATGGATGAACATTGGTGGGCCGCAGCGTATTAAACCGCCCCAGGTTGCAGAAATTTTGTCGAAAGTTTTTGGCCGCGAAATCAAATATGACCCGTGTACCCCGACGGAATTTGGTGATTTGCTGGTCAACGCCTTTGGCGATGATGTGCCGGAAGAAAATCGGGCGACAATGTCGGCCGGGATTGCCGCGTTTTACGAATTTAACAACAAGTCCGAAACCAAACCCTTTGAGGTTTGTACGGATTTTATGCAGCAGCGTTTGCCAGAAGTAGAGTTTGAAACACTCGAACAATGGGCGGTCCGACAGGATTGGTCTGACGATGCCCATCGGCCACCCGCGGGCTGATTGGACAGAGCGCGCCGCGCGTCAGGCGATTAAAAACACCTGCAAATGAACCTTTTTGACCTTTTCCGCGACTATCGGGGTAAAGGTCATTTAGGTTGTACATGCGCTATAGTGATACAGATAGAGTTTTTGACGCCTTGTTGTTACGCCGTTTGCAGGCAGGCGACAGGCGGGCCGGTGAACGGTTGGCGGCGCGCTGGTACCCACGGCTGCTGCGGACAGCTTATCGCCTGTTGCGCGACCGGGATCAAGCCGAATCAGCCGTGCAGGAAGCCTGGAGCGGTATTTGCAGAGGATGGTTTGGACTCAAAGATCCAGCGCGTTTCCCGGCCTGGGCCTATCGGATTCTGCACAATAAATGCACCGATCGCATTCGCCATAATATTCGTCATCGTAGTCAGAATATGGAGTGGGGTGAAGATGAGGCTGTGATCCAACCGCGCGGCGAAGACAAGGTGTCGCTGGATCAAGCTTTCGCGCAATTGGGCACTGATCACCGGGTGGCTGCTATCCTGTATTTTCAGGAAGGACTGACAATGCGGGAAATAGCAAAAGTCACCTCGACCGCCGTTGGCACAACAAAATCCCGACTATTTTATGCCCGCCGTCAATTGCAGACGGCTTTAGACAATCACACTGAAGGAGAAAAACATGAGCATGTTTAAGAGTGAATGGGACGAAAGTCTCAGTGCGGAAGATAAAGCCTTTTTGTCTGATCTGGAAAATGGACGAGGATTGTTCGAGCAATTGGGCGCGACGCTGCAAGGGCCGATGCGATTTTGGTCTTATCTGATCACCTTCACGACCTTTTTGATGTTTATCGCGACGGTTTATTCCGGATGGCAAGCATTTCATGCCGTCGAACTTCGCGAAACCATCTTATGGTCTGCGGCCGTTATCGTCCTGTTCATGATGGTGGGTTTTTCGAAAAACTGGCTGTTCGAACGGATGAATTTATTGTCGGTATTGACCGAGTTGAAAGCTTTGGAATTGCGGGTGGTTCAATTGAGCGAACGGGAAAACTGAGCCGTTAAGCAATCATGCGCTCAATAAACCAGTAGGTGGCAATAATGCCAACGCCATAAGAAGCGGCCAATTTGGTTGGTTGAAGCCACTGCTGGCGAGCCTTACGGATCAGCGCCAATATCAAGAAAGCGGCGGCGACTATGGCCAATTGCCCGATTTCAACGCCGAGATTGAAGGTGAGCAAAGCCATCGGAATGGCCTGTTGCGGCAGGCCGATTTCGGCAAGCGCTCCGGCAAACCCAAAACCATGCAGCAAGCCAAAAAGAAAGGCGACAATCCAAGGATAGCGTTCCGACAATCTGAGCCCATCGTCTGGATTATGGCGCTGCGCTTTGATGATTTCCATAGCGAGAAAGACTATCGACAAGGCGATAATCGCTTCGACCGGTTGGGATGGGAGCGAGAAATACCCCAGGGTTGTTCCGATCAGTGTGAGGCTATGGGCGAGTGTAAATGCGGTCACAGTTTGGGTCACCAGCCAGCCGCTTTTGAGTAACAGCACCAGTGCAACCACAAATAGAAGATGATCAAAGCCCAATAAAATATGTTCGATCCCGAGCAGGCCATAGGTCCATGCTACGTTGGTGATCGCATCGCCTTTGGCAATTTTTGCCGAGGGTGCGTCAGGCGTGAGGCGCAATGTCTGGATTTCACCGTCCAGCGGTTTGATGCGAACCAAGGCATCGGTCGTCGACAAGGCCAAGCCGCTCAGGCCAATTGTCTGACCCGCGATCGGACCATCACAGCGCAATTTTTGATCAGTCACAATATTGGTGTCAATAAAGCGGCGATTTGCTTCGCCAATATTTTCGCATATCTGGGGAATCTGTGCTTCGCCTTTACGGCCTAAGCGCGACTGCGCAGAGGCTTTCCATCGGATCGTCCATTCGCTTTGAGAAAGTTGATCCATTTCGAGATATGCGGGGCGCAATTCATCGGCATGAGCCGCCGGCGTCGAAAGCAGGACAGCGCAGGCCATGCAAATTTTCCAGAATAGGCGCATGATGGTCATTCGCGGCCAGCGATGGTGACCGAATAATCTTTGCGATAGGCTTGAAAAGCGTCTTCTTCTTGCGCTGCTTTTTGTGCCGCTCGCCAATCGTTTAATACGGTCTGCCGAACGTCTTCCAGAGCGGGAGCAGCGCCGGGTAATTTCTCCGAGATTTTCACAAAATGCAGCCCAAAACCGGATTGGATAGGACCGTGCCATTGGTCCATCGGTACAGCGTTGAGCTGGGCCGAGAAAATTTCTCCAAATTGCCGTTCAATCGCAGCATTTTCGGCTTTGCGCACTGCGCGAGCCAGGGACAGAGGTTGACGCCATTTTTCTCCGGATTCGGGCGATTTTTTGAGCTTTTCCAAAATGGTCGTTGCTGATTGTTTGCCAAAATCAGGATCTTGTCCGAGATAGATTTGCTCGAAACTGTATCGCGCTGATTGGCTATATTTTTCGGCATGGTTATCGAGCCACTTTTGCAACACAGTATCGGATGGTTCTGCATTGGAAATTTCGCGATTATCAAGAAAGCGCATTTTGGTAAAAAGCCGCCGCCGCACAACCGGATCGTCTCGATCCAGCCCGAGCCGCAACGCTTCCCGATAGTAGATTTCCTCTTTGATTTCCTGATCGATCAGGCTGGCCAGTTCGGCGTCTGTTGGCAGCCTTCGAAAATTTTGAATCCATGCGGTTTCGAGCCGTTCTATATCGGTCTTGCCAATCGCAATGTCATAATCGGCCGGATCGCGATTGGATCCGGTAGCCCAGAAAAAGCCAAAAATCAGCAAGGCCCCGATCAGAAAATGTACCAGCGGTTCTTTGAGCAATTTCATCATCGCCTCTTAGCTTGCAACCAAAGCGCAAGAGCCCTTTGCATGGAGGTCAGCTTTTCGCCGCTGTGGGTGTATACCAAATTGGCGACGAATAGGCCCGCTCTTGCTGGATTTTGATGACGTCGTCTGGCAAGGTCAATCCGAACTTCAAGGCGTCATAGACCGGCCAAGTCGGGGTCGGAATTTCGAGCACGCGGACATAATAAAAGGCATTTTGGTTGGCTTGGAAATCCGGATCCTGCCACCAGGTGGTCAATTCTGGCGCGCCGATATTATTTTCCCAGCTGGCATCGGCCAAGTTCACGCTGTTGCCAACCGAAGGCAGCGTGCCATCGCCGCCCATTTTCCGGCTGTCCGGACTGCTCCAGCTGATATTGTAGATTTTTTCCTGACTATTCCCGCTATTGTCGATCCAGCCTTTGACAATCTGAACCCGATCGAGATTAGCGCTTTCCGGATCCATCAAGGCGGAGACAAGGAAGCTAGGTGCTTTGCCGTCCGTGCCGGTTAAATCGCCACCCATTGGCACGCCTTTATCATAGCCGGCCCGCACCAGATTTTTGATATCATCTTCAGAAAAGTCAAAGCCGCCGAAAAACCGTACCTGCATGCGCGGTCCGGTTGTGGCATAGACTTCGCGGCGCATCATGGCGTCAAAAATGGCTTCGCGCGTATTGCTGGTCGCCCAGACCGCAGCATAGCCACTTGATAGATAATGCCATCCAAATCGGCCTCTGCGGGTGCCGAGATTCTGGGGCGCGAGCGCGCGATCCTTATTGTTAAATTCGTTGCCGCTATGCTTGCCGAAGAAATTATTCTCATCCGCTGTCGCCAGGGATGTGTGGCTGTCGGTTGATCCGATCAGGCCAAATTTAAACGGATTGGCACCCAGTTTGAGCGTAAATTCCAATCCCCGCTTCAAGGCCTCCCGCGCGTAGCTTCCAGCATAGCTTTCGGGGGGCATATTTTTGCCGCAACTCAGGTTGCATTGGTCCCAACCGGCATCTCCAAAACTGGCAAATTCATCATTGGGAGACAAGAATGGATGACTTTCGCTATCGCCTTTAATTTGGGTGACTTCAACAATTGGTTCGCGCAGCGCCCGTGTCTTAATATAGGCGGCGTCAATGGGACTGCCATCCAGCTTGTTCATCGCGAACATGCGGCCGTTGGAAACATTGCTGTTATGCGGGATAGCCAACACCTTGCCGCCGGTGTTTTTCTCATATGCGCCCATATAATCCCACAATTGCTCGGGATCACCGGCATCAAAGCTCGCAAATGGCAACATTGTGCTGGTTTTGTCGCCGCCATCGCGGAACATAACAACCCGGTGGAGATTGTCGCCGCCGGGCATAGGCGTATATTCAAAGCCGTGAAACGCAGTAAATTTTCCCGGTTCGTTATATTCATCCAGGGTTTCGCCATGTTCGGTCCACAAGGACTGAATGCGTTCTGCTGATTCTTCCGGATCGAATAAGCCTTCTGGCAAAGTGCCGCTCGCGGCTCCGTCAATCAGCTCCGCCGTTACCGCCAGCGAACCATCATCGCTTTCGTGCATCATATCATACCAGCGGAGCAGGAATTCATTGCCCAACAAGGCAATGCGCGGTGCTTCATATAGAGCCTTGGTTGCGCCCAATGCATCGCTGTGATCGGCAATGACGAGAAAGTCGAGTGGCCGGGATAATTTGGCTTTTGCGCCTTTGCTGGCGGTGACTTCTTCGCCTTTGGCAAAGCGCAAAGCCGCTTCCGTATCGAGCCTGGTACCAAATCCAAAGGCATCAATACTATTGTCGGTGTGAAGATGGGTGTCGCCCCAATAAACTTGTTCAGGATATTCGCTATTGGTGACGGCTTTACCGGAACCACTGGAACCGCTGTCGCCACAGGCTGAAAGCGTTAAAGCTGCTGAACAGCCTGCGAGTAAAAGTGCTTTGCGCATCATATGTTCCCCATCCTGAAGGGCGGAAAACTATCGCTGATCAGACCAATGCGCAAGCGATTGATAGTCTGCGGTTCGGATAGGCGGAATCCGTAACGTCAAGACCGGCCGGGCCGCGCATACTTGACTGCATCATTCACGCATCAGGTGAAAAATATGGCCGATCCCCGGCAATTGTCGCCCGTTCCATGATCCGCCGCTCTGGGAAATAATCGGAGGCGGCAAAATGTTGGGATGCGCGATTGTCCCAAAAGGCTATTGCGCCAACCGTCCAACGGAAACGACATTGGATTTCCGGATTGGACGCGGTGGCATAAAGCTTTTTCAATAGGGCTTTGCTTTCAGCCTCGGCCATGCCGACAATATGGCTGGTAAAGGCGCTGTTGACATAAAGGCTGCGCAGTCCGGTTTCCGGATGGGTGCGCACAACGGGATGTTCTTGCGGTGGATATTGATCATGAAGTTCTTCCGGGCGTTTGTTCAAGCGCCGGGCAAAGACACGGGCAATATCATGCACAGCGGTCAACCCGTTTACAATGTCCTGCAAGGCCGCAGGAAGCCGTTCATAAGCCAGGTTCATATTGGCAAACAACGTATCGCCGCCAACCGGCGGAATCTCCACCGCACTGAGCACGGATCCCAAAGAAGGCTCGGGTCGCCATGTGACATCGCTATGCCACATATTTTCCTGGCCTTTGCTTTGCGGCCCATGAGCAATGCGTAATATTTCAGGATGCGGTTGATCCTTGGGAGTGGCCGGATGAATTTCCAGCGGACCAAATCTTTGAGCAAAATTGAGCAATTGCGACCGGTCCAGATGTTGGTCGCGAAAAAATATCACCTTATGGTCGAGCAGCGCTTGGCGGATGGCGCTGATCTCATCGTCAGTCAAATTTTCTGCCAGATTAATCGCGGATAATTCTGCGCCAATGGCCGGCGTCAACGGTCGTATATCAAATGGGCCTTGAGTAGAGGGCGAGGGCGCTAAGCTGGCCATGTGCATTCCTTGATCCAATGGGCGTTCAATGGGATGCTTAGCATGACTGATGGTCAATCGGCTATCATCTGTTCGGATAGTCAAAAATAGCTTTCATGCCTTGCAAAGCCTTTGCTAGTGACAGCAACACTGATTGTGCAGGAGCGTAAACATGAGCGATATGATTCACCCCGATGGCCGCGCCACAAGCAATAGCCATTGCAGCGCTGCGGATTATGACCGTCTCTACGCGCAAAGCCTGTCAAATCCTGATGCATTTTGGGCCGAACAAAGCCAAAGGATCGATTGGGTCCGAGCGCCAAAAACCATGTCTAACTGGTCTTTTGATCCGGTCGCGATCCGATGGTTTGAAGATGGCATATTGAATATCTGCCACAATGCGGTGGACCGGCATGTTGCGGCCGGGCGGGGAGAAGAAACCGCTTTGATTTTCGAACCGGATGACCCCAATAATGAAGGCCAGCGCTTAACCTATGCCGGTCTCCTCGCCGAGGTCATAAAAATGGCGGGTGCGCTCAAAAAAATGGGTGTGCAAAAAGGCGACCGTGTCACCATTTACATGCCCATGATTTTGGAAGGCGCTATTGCCATGTTGGCTTGTGCCCGGATCGGCGCCATTCATTCCGTCGTCTTTGGCGGCTTTTCTCCCGAGGCTTTGGCTGGCCGGATAGAAGATTGTGACAGCCGTTTTCTGGTCTGTGCCGATGGCGGCTTGCGCGGCGGTAAACCGGTGCCCTTGAAAGCCAATGTCGATATCGCGCTCGAAAAACAAGGCGCTCATGTCGACGCTGTTTTGGTTATCAATCATACGGATAGTGACGTGGAGATGAAGCCGGGGCGGGACCATTGGTTTCATGAAATCTCTGCCGATGTGCCGAAAAACTGTCCTTGCGAACCGATGCAGGCAGAAGACCCATTATTCATCCTCTATACGTCCGGCTCCACCGGGAAACCAAAAGGCGTTTTGCACACAACGGGTGGGTACGCGGTTTGGACCGCGACCACCTTCCACTATGTGTTTGATTATAAGCCAGGGGAAATATTTTGGTGCTCGGCGGATATTGGCTGGGTAACGGGCCATAGCTATATTGTTTATGGCCCGCTGTTAAACGGCGCGACACAGATTATGTTCGAAGGCGTGCCCAATCACCCGGACCATGGCCGGTTTTGGGAAGTGGTGGCGAAGCATGGAGTCAATATTTTCTATACCGCGCCAACGGCCATTCGGGCATTGATGCGCGAGGGCGATGATCCAGTCCGCGCCCATGACCGCAGTTCCATTCGGTTGCTGGGAACTGTGGGTGAGCCGATAAATCCAGAAGCATGGCGCTGGTATTATAACGTCGTAGGGGATGGAAAATCGCCGGTCGTTGATACGTGGTGGCAAACCGAAACAGGCGGAGTGATGATAACCACATTGCCCGGAGCGCATGGCATGAAGCCGGGCAGCGCCGGCAAACCCTTTTTCGGCATCCAGCCCGAGCTAGTCGATGGTGCGGGAGATGTGCTGGATGGCGCTACCGATGGAAATTTGTGCATCACTGCGAGCTGGCCCGGTCAGGCGCGCACGGTCTACGGGGATCACGACCGTTTTGTGCAAACTTATTTCAGCACCTATCCCGGTAAATATTTCACCGGCGATGGTTGTCGCCGGGATGAAGATACCTATTATTGGATTACCGGCCGGGTTGATGATGTGATCAATGTTTCCGGCCACCGTATGGGTACGGCCGAAGTCGAAAGTGCCTTGGTTTCCCATCCCTTAGTGGCTGAAGCCGCGGTGGTTGGATATCCGCATGATATCAAAGGACAAGGCATTTATTGCTATGTCACGCTCAACGCGGGTGTGGACTCCTCTGCTGAATTGCATAGTCAATTGCGCGCGCATGTCCGGACCGAAATCGGTCCGATTGCCACACCGGATCACCTCCATTTTACGCCGGGATTACCGAAAACCCGGTCTGGTAAAATCATGCGCCGAATTCTGCGCAAAATTGCGGAAAATGATTTTGGCAACCTGGGTGATATTTCAACCCTTGCCGATCCGTCGCTTGTGGATGGTTTGATTGACGGACGTCAAAATAGATAGGTTGCACAATCTTGTAATAAAATTACGCAGCTTATTTACGCCAGGAAAGTGACCTGATATCAACAGGGTAACATAAAGGAATCGCAATGCATAAATATCTCCTCCTCGCATCTACGGCTTTGCTTGCAGCCTGTTCGTCGGTCGACAGTGATATTGCCAGCGCCAGTTCCAATGCCGCGCCCTCACCTTCGCCCGCAGAAGCGGTGGAATCCCAAAGCAATATAAACACCCGTTTGGCGGCCTTTTTCGATAATTATGATCAGATAGAAGTGGCCAATTCTCCCTTGGCTAAGTCGTTTCGCGGTATCAATGATGGCGATTATGGCAAATTGGATGACCCCAGTGATGCGGCGGCAATTGCACAATATGAACGCGGTCAAGAAGCGCTGACCGTTATGGAAGCCGAATTTGAACAGAGCCAGCTCGATGCCGCGGGACAATTAAGCTATCGGCTCTTTCAGGTCCGCGCAGAAGGCGCACGCAATGCCTTCCCGTTCCGGCGCAATGGCTATATTTTTGATCAGATGAATGGCGCACAAAGCCAGCTGCCTGCCTTTATGATCAATATTCATCGCGTCGGCAAAAAGGCCGATGCCGAAGCCTATGTTAGCCGGTTAAATGCCGCCGGACCGTATTTTGAAGCGTTGGTCGCCCAATCAGCAGAGCGGGCCAATGACGGAATTATGGTCCCCGATTGGGTCTTTCCCTATGTGATTAATGATGCCAAAAATGTCATTAGCGGAGCGCCGTTTGAACAGGGTGCGGATTCCCCCATTTTTGCCGATCTCAAAAAGAAGGTGAACCGGCTTTCCATACCGGATGCAGAAAAGACCGATCTGATCGCACGCGGACGCGCCGCTCTTAGGGACAGTCTTGCCCCCGCCTATCGCAAGCTTGTGGCTGAAATGACTCGCCAGCAGAATATGGCCGTGGATGGCGACGGGGTTTGGCGGTTCAAAGATGGCGCGGCTTATTATGCAGAGCGCTTGAAAAATTACACGACCACCGATTTAAGCGCGGATGAAATTCACGATATCGGCCTTGAAAATGTCGCCCGTATTCACGGCGAAATGCGCAAGATCATGGCAAAAGTCGGATTTGAAGGCAGCCTCCAGGATTTTTTCAAACATTTGCGAACAGGCGATCAATATTTTCACACCAGCCGCGCCGATTATCTCGCCGAAGCCAACAGCAAATTGGCGGCGATGGAAAAAGAACTGCCAAAATTTTTCAACACTTTGCCGAAAGCGCCATTTGTTATCAAACCGGTTGAGGCGTTTCGGGAAAAATCAGCGGGCAAGGCCTTTTATCAGCGGCCAGCACCCGATGGATCGCGGCCGGGAACCTATTATGTCAATCTCTACGATTTGAAAGGCATGTCCAAAACAGAGCTTGAGGCCTTGGCTTATCATGAAGCCTTGCCAGGGCATCATTTACAACTGGCCATACAGACCGAATTGGGTGATTTGCCTGCATTCCGGAAATTTGGCGGGGTGACCGCCTATTCAGAAGGCTGGGGTCTCTATACCGAGGAACTGGGCAAGGACATGGGTTTTTACACCGATCCTTATTCTGATTTTGGCCGTCTCGGCATGGAATTGTGGCGCGCTTGTCGTTTGGTCGTCGATACGGGTATCCATGACAAGCGGTGGAGCCGGGAAAAGGCGATTGCCTATCTAACCGAAAATACCCCCAATCCGGACAGTGACATTCGCAAAGCGATAGAGCGTTATATTGTTTATCCGGGCCAAGCGACGGCTTACATGATCGGGAAATTGAAAATCATGGAATTGCGTGCGCGCGCGCAAAAGCGCCTGGGTGATAAATTCACCATGGGTGATTTTCATGACATTATTTTGCGCAGCGGCCCAGTGCCCTTGTATATCATGGAAGAGCGGGTGGACCAGTGGATTGCAGACACGCAATAGCGTCTAAACCCTGCCAACCCAATGTCCGCAACTGTCAAAGATTGCTCAAAATTTGTCTATTTTGTCCAATATCAAAGACGGAATCCTAGTGCATTAAGGGCGCGCGACCCAAAGAATACTGACCGCAGAATGTCTGCGGATAGGTTTTCTTTTCCTTTTGGCCTGGTCAAATTTTTGGCCAGGCCAGTTTTTTTTCCTATTTTTTTGCGTATAACCGTGCAACCAAGGATATTCCGGTTCGCCCCCAGAGCCGGAAAAAGGGGTTGGTTTTGGTAAGTTTAAGATATTTCGCACCGGCTGAAGATGTCCGAGACCTGGTCTCGGTCTATTATCTGTTTGAAGTCGAACATGCCAAATTTGCCGATAATGAACGGGCGGCTATTGCTCAATTGCGGTTTTTACTAGACGGAACAGCGGACCTTGGTTTTGCCGATGGCAAAAGCTATCCGGCAAAAGATGCGATGCTGGTTGGTCCCTCCACTGGCTCCATGCATTTTGAAGTAAAAGGCCCGTTTCGCATGTTCGGTGTTGGTCTCCTGCCAGCTGGCTGGGCAGCTTTGACGAAAAAATCGGCCGCCGATTTTGCCGATAAAGCGGTGCCCGCGCATAAAATTTTCACCAAGGAAATTGATAAAAGCCTCACTCTTTTGCGCGGCTGTGAGGATGTTGATGGGATGACGGCCTGGGCCAATAGAATTTTTCGAGACTTGCGCCACCGCGTGAAACCGGAAGTGCAAGAATTCACCAAAATGGTCGATGATTGGCTGTCTTCTGAAGCATCGCCGCCGGTTAGTGCGTTGATGGAGCGATCA
The DNA here is from genome assembly GCF_039982415.1 of Parasphingorhabdus sp. Classification (GTDB taxonomy): domain Bacteria; phylum Pseudomonadota; class Alphaproteobacteria; order Sphingomonadales; family Sphingomonadaceae; genus Parasphingorhabdus. The sequence goes on along the minus strand of NZ_JBDWYL010000006.1, from coordinate 456,785 downwards.
GATCAAAGCTCTCGTCAGGTGTTGCGCACAGTCAATAAACTTTATGGCATGGCGCCCAAATATCTCGCGCGGAAATATCGCGCTTTGCGCGCAGCGCGCGCCTATGCCGAGCAGAATGAAGAAGAATTATTGGCGCTGGAAGATGCATTTTACGATCAATCCCATATGATTCGCGAGATTAAGTTTTTCGCTGGCACAACGCCGACCAAATTGCGCGTGGCTGAAGGGGAAACCGCAAAGCTGATTGACAAGCGCGGGCTGCTAAAAGGCCATATACCACCGCTTATTTCTGAGACGTAACCACCACGGACAGTTGCAATTGCCCATAAATAAGACTAAATAGGTCTTATTTAAAGAATCACCCAATTTTGAGAGATTTTATGCGGCTTTCCAGCCTGGCTGACTATGCGGTTGTTTTAATGTCTGCGGCATCGCGACACTGCGGTGCTGCTTTGCTGGCTGATGGCAAGCTGAACGCCTCAACTTTGGCGCAAGAAACCGGTGTTCCGCTTCCCACCACGCAGAAATTGGTCAGCCGATTGTCGGCTGCGGGCTTGATTGAATCAACTCGCGGCGTGGGTGGAGGCATTCGTTTAGCGCGGCCGCCAGCATCGATCAGCCTGGCTGATATTGTGGAAGCAGTGGAAGGGCCTTTGGCGATTACCAGCTGCACCATTGAAGGCAATCATGATTGCGCATTGGAAGATAGCTGCACGGTCAAACCACATTGGGGCGTGGTCAATCAAACGATCCGAAAAGCATTGGACGAAGTGAATCTGGCAAGCTTGGCCGAAGGCCCGGCTCCGCACGGGATGAAAACTATGGAACAGGCATTATGAGCGAATCCGTGAAAACCGAATTGGAAGAGCAAGAGGAGCGCGCGGCGATGAATGCCGAAGCGCAAGCCGCTGTCGACAATGCGAGCAGCTATGAATTTGGTTGGTCCTCCGATATCGAGCAGGATTTCGCGCCCAAAGGCCTGAATGAAGACACGGTGCGGTTCATATCCGACAAAAAAGGCGAACCGCAGTGGATGCTGGACTGGCGGTTAAAGGCTTTCCGCATGTGGGAAACCATGGAAAGCCCGGACTGGGCCAAGCTCGATATTCCAATGATCGATTATCAGGATGCTTATTATTATGCCGAGCCTAAGGCAAAGCCCAAGCTGAATAGTCTGGATGAAGTTGATCCGGAAATTTTGCGGGTTTATGAAAAGCTCGGCATTCCGATTGAAGAGCAAAAAGTCCTCGCCGGCGTTGAGGGCGCGCGCAAAGTTGCTGTGGATGCCGTGTTTGACAGCGTATCGGTGGCGACCACTTTCCGGGAGGAACTGGAAGAAGCGGGTGTGATTTTCCGATCCATTTCCGAAGCGATCAAGGAATATCCCGATCTGGTCCGCAAATATCTCGGCAAGGTCGTGCCGATGAAGGATAATTATTTCGCAACGCTTAATTGTGCCGTCTTTTCCGATGGTACATTTGTCTATATTCCCAAGGGCGTGCGCTGTCCGATGGAGCTGAGCACCTATTTCCGGATCAATGCGGAAAATACCGGTCAGTTTGAGCGCACTTTGATCGTTGCTGATGAAGGCAGCTATGTGTCCTATCTCGAAGGCTGTACCGCACCGATGCGCGATGAAAACCAACTGCACGCCGCGGTGGTTGAGCTGGTCGCAATGGACGATGCGGAGATTAAATATAGTACGGTTCAAAACTGGTATCCTGGCGATGAAGACGGCAAGGGCGGAATCTATAATTTCGTGACCAAGCGCGGTCTGTGTCAGGGCAAGAACAGTAAAATCTCCTGGACTCAGGTTGAAACGGGCAGCGCGGTAACCTGGAAATATCCAAGCTGTGTGCTGAATGGTGAGAATAGCGTGGGTGAATTTTATTCGGTTGCGCTGACCAATAATTATCAGCAGGCCGACACCGGCACCAAGATGATACATAATGGCAAGAACAGCCGCTCGACAATCATCTCGAAAGGGATCAGTGCGGGTAAATCGGACAATACCTATCGCGGGCTGGTCCGCGTCGGAGCCAATGCGGAAAATGTCCGCAATTTCACCCAATGTGACTCGCTGTTGCTCGGCGACACCTGCGGCGCGCATACGGTGCCCTATATTGAAGTGAAAAACCCAACGGCACAGATTGAACATGAAGCCACGACGTCAAAAATTTCCGATGACCAAATGTTCTACGCCCAGCAACGCGGGCTGGACGAGGAAGAAGCGGTGTCGCTGATCGTCAATGGTTTTGCCAAAGATGTGCTCAAACAATTGCCGATGGAATTTGCTGTTGAAGCGCAGAAGCTGTTGGCGATTTCGCTTGAGGGGAGTGTGGGGTGATGCAAGTTATTCTAGCATCTTTCCCAGTTGGCTATTTAGCCGATCACTGCGCCTCCACTGGTGATTGTCTCAGAAACACCCATCAAACAGACTGATTGAAAAGAAAAAGATGCTAAAAATTGAAAATCTCCACGCCTCGGTTGGCGATACGGAAATCCTCAAGGGGCTTTCGCTCGAACTTAATGCGGGTGAAATCCACGCGATCATGGGGCCCAATGGCGCGGGCAAGTCGACGCTATCCTATGCGCTGGGTGGACGGCCCGGCTATGAAATCACATCAGGAAGTGTGAACTTTGACGGTGACGATCTGCTCGAGCTCGATCCGCATGAGCGGGCTGCCGCGGGTATTTTCCTCGGCTTTCAATATCCAGTCGAAATTCCCGGTGTGAGCAACCTGCAATTCCTGCGCGAAAGCCTCAACAGCCAGCGCAAGTCGCGCGGCGAAGAGCCGCTGTCCGGGGCAGAATTTATCAAGCTGGCCAAGGAAAAATCAGCACTGCTGAAGATGGACATGGATATGTTGAAACGCGCCGTCAATGTCGGTTTTTCCGGCGGTGAAAAGAAGCGCAACGAAATGGTACAGATGGGCATTATCAATCCCAAGCTGGCCATATTGGACGAGACCGATAGCGGGCTGGATATTGATGCGCTGAGAATTGTCGGATCCGGCATTAATGCGATCATGCGTCAACCCGATAAAGCGGTGTTGCTAATCACCCATTATCAACGGTTGCTTGATGAAGTGAAGCCGGATTTTGTCCACGTGCTCGCTAATGGCCGGATTGTTAAAACCGGCGGCCCGGAACTGGCGTTGCAATTGGAAGAAGAAGGTTACGAGGCGGTGGCGGCATGATAGTGATGGCTGCTCTTTTAATCGCGGTGCAACCGGTGGCGACGCCAATTGACAATGAAATCGTTGTTATTGGCCGGCGCCTGAACAGCATTTCAGCGATGGTCGGCAAGGACAAAAAGGGCCGTTATACATGCGCGCTCGACAAGTCATCAGGCAACATCAATCTGGACAAAAGATTGTGCAAAACCACCGTCCGCTGTGTTCGCGATGGCGCCGTCGGTGACCAAGCCATTCGATCATGTGTCGATGCCGAGAAGCCCAAATTGCTGGCAAAATTGCGCCGTGAGTTGAAAAGGTCTCGCAAATGACGGCCCTAGCTCCTCTCCCGACCAAGCGCGATGAAGCGTGGCGCTATGCTGATCTGAAAGCGGTCGAAGCGGTCTGGTCTAAGCTGGACGGGCCAGAGCGCCTGATTGTTGCTGCCGGTGAAACCGCCTCTCGCCAAATTACAGAATTACCGATGATTGATGGTACCGGATTTGTCGATCTCGACATTGTCATTGGCGACCATGCCAGTTTTGCTTTGCACTTGCTCGCCACCGCGGCTGATTATGGCCGCATTCAGGTCAAGGTGACGCTTGGCAAAGGCGCCCATTTTGAATTGGGCGGCGCGATATTAGGCAATGGCACGCAGACGCTGGAAATTGTGACGGAGACGATTCACGCCGAGCCGAATGCCACATCCAATCAGGTCGTGCGCTCGGTACTTGCGGCCAAAGCCACCGGCAGTTTCCTCGGCAAGATTAATGTTGCCCGCGACGCGCAAAAGACGGACGCGGCCCAATCGGTCAAAGCCATGTTGCTCGATCGGACGGCAACCGCCAATGCCAAGCCGGAGCTCGAAATTTTTGCCGATGATGTGAAATGTGCGCATGGCGCAACGGTTGGCGAACTGGACAAGCAGGCGCTTTTCTATATGGCCTCGCGCGGATTGTCGCCCGAGCGTGCACAGCAGCTCATGCTGCAAGCGTTTATCGCCGATGCTTTTATAAGCTTGGATGATGATGCTGCCCGCGCGAAAATCGAAGAGAAAGCTCTGGCTGCATTGGAGCGATTGTCGTGAATGCTCCCGCAACCATAGCGCGTAATTTCCGCAGCGAATTTCCTGCATTGGAAACCGCATCTGGAGATGCATGGCATTATCTTGATACTGCAGCCACCGCTCAAAAGGCGCAACCGGTGCTTGATGCGATCACGCGCGCTTATGGCCCGGACTATGCCACGGTCCATCGGGGCGTCTATGAGCGGTCGGCCAATATGACATTGGCTTATGAAGCGGCGCGCAAACGGGTCGCGAATTTTCTCGGTGCTGCGAGTGAAAAAGAAGTAATTTTCACGAGCGGTGCAACCGACAGTATCAATCTGGTTGCGGAAAGTTGGGGCCCTGCCAATATCGGCAAGGATGATCGCATCATGCTGTCGCAGCTTGAACATCACAGCAATATCGTCCCCTGGCAGATGCTCGCCGAGCGTGTCGGCGCGCATATTGATGTTGCGCCGTTGACCGCGGATGGGCAAATTGATCTCGATTGGATCGAAGCCCATTTGACAGAGCGTCACAAGCTGGTGGCGCTTGCTCATGTTTCCAATGTGCTGGGATCATTGCTTGACGCTAAACGCGCCGCTGAATTGGCGCATTTTCACGGTGCAAAATTATTGCTAGATGGCTGTCAGGCAGCGCCGCGCGTTCCAGTCAATGTGCAAGAACTGGGCTGTGATTTCTATGTTTTTTCCGGCCATAAAATCTATGGCCCGACCGGCATCGGTGCGCTGTGGGCGCCTTATGCGATTCTTGACGCCATGCCCCCATGGAAGGGCGGAGGATCGATGATTGACCGGGTTAGTTTTGACGGCACGACCTATGCCCCGCCACCTGGACGGTTTGAAGCGGGGACCCCGCATATTGCCGGTGTGGTAGGTCTTGATGCCGCTATACAATATGTCCAATCTATCGGATTGGACAGGATTTCCGATCATGAAAATGCCACTTTGGCAATGGCCCGCGAAGCTTTGTCTGGGATTAACAGTGTGCGGGTATTCGGTCCCGATAAGAGCATGGGCATATTGAGTTTTGCAGTCGGTGATGTGCATCCGCATGATGTCGCCACTATATTGGATGAAGGCGGTGTTGCCATTCGGGCGGGCCATCATTGTGCGCAGCCGCTTATGGATTATCTTAAAGTGCCAGCAACCGCTCGCGCCAGCTTCGGTATTTACAGCAATGCAGACGATGTCGCGGCATTGGTGACGGGCATTGAACGGGTTAGAAAAATTTTCGGGTAGGAATGAGCCATGAGTGAAGAACGCAAAATAGTGGTCGAGGAAGTCGACAGCGTGGAAAAGCCGCCATTGGCAAAAGTCGAGGATGCGGTTGATGAAAAACCCGCTCCGGTCACTGCACCCTCTCCCCATGAAGCGGAAAGCGATGCGAGCAAGCTCAATCGCAAGCGCGATTATCTGGAAGGCTTTCTCGCGCAACAGCCAAGCGAAGCATCCGCTGGTGAAGCGGGCGGCGATCTCTATGAAGCGGTGGTCGATACCTTGAAGTCGATTTATGACCCTGAGATTCCAGTGAATATCTATGATCTGGGACTAATTTATGGCGTCGAAATCACACCGGAAAATCACGCCATTGTCACGATGACTTTGACCACGCCGCATTGCCCGGTGGCCGAATCCATGCCCGGTGAAATCGAATTGCAAGTCGGTAGCGTGCCCGGCGTCGGCCATAGTGAAGTGAATCTCGTCTGGGATCCGCCATGGGACCCGCAAAAGATGAGCGACGAAGCGAAGCTGGAACTGGGGATGTTATGACTGGCACGGCAACGCTCTCTAAAGCTCCGGCTGCAACTGTTATTCGCGCAGATTATGGCAATGCGGACCACGCGGCTGATATTGTTAAGATGCTGCGCGCCTATGCAATGGATCCGATGGGCGGCGGTGAAGACCTGTCGTCGGAGGTGCAGGAAAATCTGGTGCCCGGATTGGCGGCGACACCGGCAGCCTCTTCTTTGCTGGCTTATGTCGACGGTCAACCTGCGGGTCTCGCCAATCTTATGACAACATTTTCCTCCTTTGGCGGCAAGCCATTGCTTAATATTCATGATATAGTGGTGGCAAAAGATTTTCGCGGCAGCGGCGTCGGACGCGCTCTGTTTGCAGAGATTGAGACAATCGCCCAAGAAAAGGGTGCCTGCAAAGTTACTTTGGAGGTGTTAGAAGGCAATATTCCGGCCAAAGCGCTTTATGCATCGCTTGGCTATGGGGATTATGTGCTCGACCCGGAAATGGGCAAGGCATTGTTTTGGCAGAAAAGGCTTTAGATATGACCGATGTAAAAACCAAAACCCGAGAAATTCCTGCAGCGATTATTTTGACGCCCGCAGCGGAGCAACGCATTGCTGACTTGATGGCTAAGGCTCCAGAGGATGTCATTGGCGTGAAATTGTCTACCCCGCGGCGCGGCTGTTCAGGTCTCGCCTATTCGGTTGATTATGTGACCGAGGAAGTGAAGTTTGACGAGAAGATCGTGACCCCCGGCGGCGTGTTCTATGTTGATGGGCCCAGCGTACTCTATCTGATTGGTTCGACCATGGACTGGCAGGAAGATGATTTCACTGCTGGCTTTGTGTTCAACAATCCCAATAGCAAAGGCGATTGCGGCTGCGGAGAGAGCTTTACGGTTTAATCGGCGCAGCCACCGATCAAAAATCTACTTCACTTGGATAATCTGTGTAAAAATCATTGTCCGCGCGGAAATTGATGAATGACATGCCAATGGTCATCTCCAGCGCTTCGACATAATGCCACCAACCAACCGGCAGGAACAAAGCCTCGCCGGGGCCAATCTCACATTGCCATAAATTTGGTCCTTGATCGCCTTGGGCTGTGATTTGTTCGGGAGATTGCCAAGTGCTGAAGCAATGTTTGTGATTGCGCATATGAGCGCTCTCATAAGGCGCAACCATGGTGACCCGTTTCCGGCCAGTTATTTGTAGCAGCAGGTTGTTGGTCAGGTCGTGATGAAAAGGTGTGATCGTCCCTTTCGGTCCCATCCAGAAAAACCCATCCAGCGCTTTGGTTGGTTTCAAGAGACTTATATCCCCGACATCATCCCACAATGGCGCGAGCGCTTTTTTGTTCACCGTGTCATTATTGGCGGTCATGTAAAAATCATTGCTGGTGTCGGTGCGGCGCAATGCGGCGACGAAATCCGCAAAGGTGACATTGCGCTTCAATTCATTGCTGGCAATTTCATAATCTTGTCGCGACAGCCGTTGGCCTTGCAACTCGATCATCGTGTTGCCCATTTTTCCGGCCAAAAAATCGAGTGACCATTTTCCCATTGCGGGCCAATGGTCAATCAATCCGGTTAATTTAACCGGCTGGCTGCGATGATAATAGTCACTGAAAAATCGGTCAGGGTCGATTTTGTCCACGACCGGAATATTCGCTTGTTTCCCGTTGTGGGATTCCTGCAACTTGCGGTAAATATCCAAGATCCAGTCGCGTTTGCGCACTTGGTTGCTCAGTTTCTTACCCGCCGCAAAAAGCGGATCTTGCATAGCGCGTCCGGCCTCATAGGCGGCGGCTTTCTCATTATACCCAGCTGCGACAAAGCGCGCGGCCAGCTGATCGAGAGGGCATCCTTCAATCAGCGCTCGAGCCAGCACTTCCCGTTTTCCGAGTTTGGTTTTGGATCTATATTTTACTGTCATGAAAGCGTCATATCAACGCGAGGTTGCAAAAAAAAGACGGTGAGTTTGAGCTACAGATTGTCCGCGCAATGAGATAGCCATAGCCATAGCCATAGCCGGGGCCAGGGGACTATTTCGGAATTTGCCAGCGGACTCTTGAGGCCCACATACTGTTGGTTGGTTTTCCAGCCTGATCGAGTGCTGGCGTAAATCGGCTCCGTTTCTTTACCATTATGCACGTCTGCTCATCAAGCGATGCGTAGCCACTTGATTTTTTAACGATACAGTCTGTGGTACGGCCTTGTGAATCGACGACAAGCACGAATCCCACTGTTCCTTGATGACCTCTTCGAAGCGAGTAGCTCGGGTAGTCAAAAGCCCTAGCCCATCCACCAGGATTGTTTTCAGGATATGGCTGTTTCGAAAGCTTTTCCAATTCACTATAATCAACGCCAAAGCTCGCATAGAGATTTCTCTGACATTGCTCGAGAGCCTTATAAACAGACTTCATTCCGTTAAGCCTGAGGGCAATTTCGGGGTATTTTTTGGTCTTCATCCGCAAAGTGACCGCGTCAGGTAAATTTTGTAGGAAGTTCATATCAAATCCATAGACTTGCCAAGCCAACAGGTCTTCTTTGCGGATCCTTTGAATAAACGCCTTTTTCGTCAGTTTTTTTGATGTTTCATCGATCGAAAATTCGATCTTTTCTTCCCAAGAGCCTTCTTTGTCGCGCGGTTTCGTTAGCAAAAACAAGCTGGCACCGCTGAGTTGGAACGATTGTGAAATCTGGAGCTGTAATTCGTCAGTATTACTTTTGAAGATGCGTTTTAAGTCGCAAGAACTTTTCCCATAATTGATATTCCATGGAGAATGTGTTGCATAAACTTCCGCATGAACTTTCGCAGGGACGGAGACGGATGCGAGCAACAGAAATATGAGAAAAATGCGAAACATAATAGCTTGGTAACAGGAAATCCCGACGCAATCACGCCGGGATTTCTATATCTTGTCATCCCGAACTTGGTGCGGGATCTAATTCTCGGTTCGCGGCTATCGTTCGATTGATGCTGAAACAAATTCAACATGCATGCCGAGGCGGCTGGTTTTCGTTTAAACCTTCTCAGTCAATTCCGGCACCGCGTTAAACAGATCCGCAACCAGGCCGATATCGGCAATCTGGAAAATCGGCGCGTCTTCGTCTTTGTTGATCGCGACGATTGTTTTGGAATCTTTCATACCTGCAAGATGCTGGATCGCGCCGGAAATGCCGATGGCGATATAGACTTCGGGAGCCACAATCTTGCCGGTTTGACCGACCTGATAATCATTGGGGACATAGCCTGCATCGACCGCGGCGCGTGAAGCGCCAATGCCAGCGCCGAGTTTGTCGGCGAGCGGCGTGATCACTTCTTCGAATTTCTCGGAAGAGCCCAGAGCGCGGCCACCGGATACGATGATCTTCGCGCTGGTCAGTTCCGGACGTTCGGACTTGGCGATTTCTTCGCTGACGAAGCTGGACAGGCCGGATTCGCCGGCGCCGGTGACGCCTTCGATTGATGCAGAGCCACCTTCAGCGGCCGCCTTGTCAAACGCCGTACCGCGTACGGTGATGACTTTCTTGGCATCGGACGATTTGACGGTAGCGATCGCGTTACCCGCGTAAATTGGCCGCGTGAACGTGTCTTCGCTCTCGACCGAAAGTATGTCGGAAATCTGCATCACGTCGAGCAGAGCGGCAACCCGCGGAGCGATGTTTTTGCCGGTTGTGGTAGCCGGTGCGAGAAATGCATCATGGCTTTCCATCAAGCTTGCAACTAGGGGTGCGACATTTTCGGCAAGCTGATTAGCGAGCGCGGCGTCATCAGCGACATGCACCGTGCTGACACCGGCAACTTTAGCGGCTTGCTCACCAACACTGGCGCAGCCAGAGCCAGCAACAAGGGCATGGACTTCGCCCAGTTGGGACGCGGCAGTTACAACCGCCAGCGTCGCGTCTTTCATGTCCGTATTGTCATGTTCTACGAGTACAAGAGTCTTCATCAGATGGCTCCTACAGCTTTAAGTTTGGCGACCAGCGCATCCACATCTTCAACCTTTTCACCGGCCTGACGGACAGGCGGCTCGGAGACATTGGTGGTGGTGAGGCGGGGAGAAATATCGACGCCGTAATCGGCGGGCGTTTTTTCATCGAGGGGCTTTTTCTTCGCCTTCATGATGTTCGGCAGCGATGCATAACGTGGCTCGTTCAGACGCAGATCGGTGGTGACCACGGCTGGCAAGTTCAGTTTGACCGTTTGCAGGCCGCCGTCAATCTCACGCTTCACTTCGACGCTATCGCCATCCAGCGACACCGTATTTGCAAATGTGCCTTGTCCCCAACCGAGCAATGCGGCGAGCATTTGGCCGGTTTGGTTCGAATCGTCATCAATGGCTTGCTTGCCGGTAATGACCAGTTGCGGAGCTTCTTCTTCTACGATTTTCGCGAGAATTTTCGCAACGCCCAATGGCTCGACTTCTTCGTCCGTCATCACCAGTATCGCGCGATCCGCGCCCATGGCGAGCGCCGTGCGCAAAGTTTCTTGCGCCTTTTGCGGGCCCACGGAAACAGCCACGATTTCTTCTGCTTTACCGGCCTCTTTCAGGCGGATGGCCTCTTCGACGGAAATTTCGTCAAAAGGGTTCATCGACATTTTTACATTGGCGAGATCGACGCCGCTACCGTCGGATTTGACCCGCGGTTTCACGTTATAATCTATCACCCGTTTTACGGGCACCAGGATTTTCATTGCTGTTTCCTTCTTTAAAATTCTGCGAACGCCTTAGCTTACGTTCACGTAAACGTCAAATATCGATGTTGCGCCGCACCATTGCTGATCTGGCAGTGGACGCCAAGCTGTCCTTTGTGCCTAATCAGGCGCGTCAGGACGCATTTTTCACTTGGGCAACAATTTTCTTCGCGGCATCGCCCAGATCATCGGCAGAAACAATCGGCAGACCGCTATTGGCAAGAATTTCCTTACCCTTAGCAACATTCGTTCCTTCCAGACGCACCACCAGAGGTACGGACAAGTCCACTTCCTTTGCAGCGGTGACAATGCCTTCCGCGATAATATCGCATTTCATGATGCCGCCGAAAATATTGACCAAAATACCTTCTACGGCAGGATCGGCCAGAATAATCTTGAACGCAGCGGTGACCTTCTCGGTCGTTGCTCCGCCGCCGACATCGAGGAAATTGGCAGGAAATGCTCCATTGAGCTTGATAATATCCATGGTTGCCATCGCAAGGCCAGCGCCATTGACCATGCAGCCAATATTGCCGTCAAGTTTGATATAGGCGAGGTCATATTTGGACGCTTCGACTTCTGCGGGATCTTCTTCGGTGACATCGCGCAGTTCCATCAAATTGGGGTGGCGCATCAAGGCATTGCCATCAAAGCTCATTTTTGTATCGAGCACCAGCAGCTGGGCGTCTTTGGTTTCCACGAGCGGATTAATTTCCAGCATTTCGCAGTCCATATCGGTAAAGGCGGTATAGAGCTGCTTTCCGAGCTTTTGGGCTTGCTTGTTGAGGTCACCAGAAAGACCCAAGGCAAAAGCCATGGCGCGGCCATGATGCGGCATAAAGCCCTGTGCGGGATCAATAGTGATGGTTTTGATTTTTTCAGGCGTGTTATGCGCGACATCTTCAATGTCCATACCGCCTTCGGTGGACACGATCATGGCAATGCGCCCGGTGGCCCGGTCTACCAGCATCGAAAGATAATATTCTTCGGCAATGTCTACGCCATCAGTTACATAGAGACGATTAACCTGCTTGCCTTCGTCACCCGTTTGGATGGTAACCAATGTGTTGCCTAGCATTTCTGTCGCATTGTCTCGCACAGCATCGATTGATTTTGACAGTCTGACACCGCCGCTCGCATCCGCACCCAATTCTTTAAACTTGCCTTTTCCGCGGCCACCAGCGTGGATCTGGGCTTTGACAACATAAAGCGGTCCAGGCAGTTTTTCGGCCGCTGCGACGGCTTCGTCGACGGTGAGCGCTGCATGACCAGCGGGAATGCCGATGCCATATTTTGCGAGTTGTTCTTTGGCCTGATATTCATGGATGTTCATGGGACGGGCAGCGCCTTTCTTATCGGTTCAGTTAGCGAGTCTCGCGAAGGGCTAAAGCACAGTCAGGTGGTGATTTCTACCCCGATTTACGATAATATCTCGGAAAAGCCAGCCATCATAAAGACAATTGCATCGCGCAGCGCCGATCCAGCGGCAAGCCATTGGCTTTTTCGAGATCAAAGATGGATAAAAGCCGCGCGGACAGCTGATTGTCTGGCAGAGTTTGAAATCCCAATTGCACATAAAATTGTTCGTTAAATGGAAGCTGGCGAAATGTAGTCAGGGTAATCGCCGCGCTCGCCTGATGTCGCGCTTGTTCGATCAATGCAGCGATCAAGGCCCTGCCGATTCCACGCTTTTGATAATCCTGATGCACGGCCAATTCCCAGATGTGATATTCTTCATCAAATTGTTCGGCGGTCAGAAATCCGATCAATTGGCCGTCGGGAACTTCGGCGACCCAGACCATTTGCTGCTTTATCCAATGCAATTGTTGCTCTGCCGAGAGCACATCATCTTGCGCAACCCATTCCAGTCCCGGCACGGATAAAAAGGCCGATCCGGCGGACCGTTCAATTGCCGGCAGGGCTTCGGCATCTTCGGCAACGGCTTTACGATAAGCGATGATTTGATCCGCCGCGGTCATTTTACCGCGCAGATTAAACCGGATGATCCCACGACAGCCAATATTTCTGGGTCCTGTAGCGCCTTGGTGCGTTTGACAAATTCGTTCACACTAATATCGCCGGGTTCCTGCTTTCTCAATTTGGCAAGGCCGTTGAGCTTGTTGATCTGAATCAAGGACAAGCGGTCAATCATCCGCTCCGCCATACAGCTGGAAACCGGTTTGGACAGGCCAGCGCTGATCAAGCCATTGCGTATCCGCGTCTCCGGTGTTGTGCAGGCCGCGAGGCACAGCACAAGCAGGAATCCGGCGATACGGCGCTGGCAGATCATGCGCTTTTTGCAGCCAATGCAATGGCTTCCAGAACCACTTTGCGGGCTTCCTCGGCGTCGCCCCATTTGCCCACACGCACCCATTTTTCTGGCTCCAAGTCTTTGTAATGGGTAAAGAAATGCTCAATCTGCTGCATCACAATTTCGGGAAGATCGCCGCCTTCGCCAATCGAGCGATAATAAGGAAAAGTGGCGTCAATCGGCACGCAGAGCAGCTTTTCATCACCGCCATGCTCATCTTCAAGATTGAGCACGGCAATCGGCCGGCAGCGCACGACACATCCGGGCATGAAGGGCGAACGCGCGACAACCAACGCGTCCAAAGGATCGCCATCGGGAGACAATGTATGGGGAATAAAGCCATAATTGGCGGGGTAGCGCATCGGAGTGTGAAGGATCCGATCAACGAATAAGGCTCCGGAATCCTTGTCAAATTCATATTTAACCGGTTCGCCGCCAACCGGCACCTCGATTATCACGTTGAGGCTTTCAGGCGGATTGTCGCCGATCGAAATTTTGCTGATGTCCATGTAAAGATGGTCCTGTCATTTGGTTTTTGGCTTTAACAGCCGGTCAATGCCCCCTTCTGTCTGGTCATCCTCTCCAGCAGTTTCATCTGCTATGATTTTTTCAAGGTGCGGATAGCGAAGCCCACCTGAATAATCGACCATAAAATTGCTATATTGGTCATCATTTTTCGCAAAAATTTCTATTTTTTTTGTTTTTCCGCGATTTTCTTCAATCGCCTGGGTCATTGTGTCCGGGGTATAAGCTTTGCCATTGACAGCTGTTACGGTCAGGCCGGATTTGAGCCCGGCTTGAAAAGCAGGGCCGCCCCAGACAACCGATTTGACGATGCCTTTGTCACTCATCACCATGCCAATGCTATGGCTGAGGTCCATATGTTGGCGGCGTTTGTCATTGGCGCTGATAAATTCGCTGCGCGTCGCATTATAGACCAGCTTATATCCCCCCAGAGCTAGCCCGTTTTTGGGGGCTTCCTGTGAGGTCTGATCCACCCGTTCTGCAATAAAGTTGACCCAGTCATAGGGCTGCACAGCGTTTAAAGCGCTGATAACGGCGGCCCGATCATAGGTGATCACACCATAATCGCCATTTTTGCCTTTGAAAAAGCGGCGCGCAAAATTTTCGAGCGATTTTTTGCCGCCTGATTCCCGGCGGATAATGCCATCGGCCTCGAGCCAAATTAGCAAGCCTTCATTATAATAATCTTCCTGCCTTTGCCAGCTGCTCCAAGGCTTGGGACGGCGAGCGGCGACGATGGGATCATGGGTGGTATCGATGAGCGGGCGCCATTGCCGGCCCACGCGCTGGTCCATGCCCGCCGCGATAGCGGCAATCGCGTCCAGCGTATCCTGTTTGGTGTACAGCCCGGATCGGGCGCCCAGCACATAACCCCAAAATTGTGTCTGTCCTTCATAGACCCATAATAAATTGTCGCGCATCGGCTGCCGAAAATCAGGAGTCCACATTCCTACTGGGCGGCGATATTTTCCATTCCAGCTATGGACAATTTCATGCGGCAATAAGTTGCGGCGTCCTGGGCCCTTGTCCCATTCGGTAAAATATTCGCGGTTCACACCATTTTCCGAAGAGCGATGATGTTCGAGCCCGATGCCGCCCATTTCCTCGGTGAGAGCGAGCAAAAAATCATAGCGATCATAAGGATGGCTCCCAAACAGTGCCTCGGCTTCGCGCACCAATTTGCTATGTTTTGCGATTTGGGATTTGGTTGGTTTCAGATATTTGGCATCGTCCGCGACGATGTTCAAATGAGCGCGGCGGCTGAGCCGATAGGTCTGGAAAAATTTCCCAGCAAAAACCGGACTGTCGACCAATGTGTCATAGTCAACGGTCTTGTAAAAAAAGCTGCTGCCTTCGCGTTTGGTGGCGCGCAAGCTGGTCGCGGCTTGCCAGCCATTGGGATAGATGGCCGTTGCTTGCACTGGAATTTGCCGCACATAATAGCCTGCTGGATAGAGAGAGACTTGATGCCAGCGCAAATTGAGCATCGCGGGCGCCATCACAATCCGACCTTGTGTGCTGGTGGTGGCCGAGACAAATTCAAAGGCGGCAACAATTTCATCAATGCCCTCTGGAACATCGATATGAAAGGCATAGACGTCGACATCGTCGCGGACCCATTGCAGCTTTTTATCGCCGGCAAAAATTTGCAATCCCGAAAGTTTTTCAATTTCTCCTCGCGGCGCATGATTGCCGGGTAGCCATTCAGGATAGAGCAGTGTCATCCGACCGGGTTTGACCACCGGTATGCTCTGGGTAATTTTGAATATGCCTTGTTTGTTGTCACGCGCGTCGACAACCAGCTCCATGGTGCCGGGATAAGGTTGGTCAACCGGTTCAGGAATGCTATTTTTCGGCGCACTATATTGCGGTTTGCTCAAATTATCCGGCATGACCTGCGCATGGCCAGGGGCGGCTTGCCACAGAAGGAAACCTGCCGCCGCAACAAGGCCGGATAAGACAGTGATACGCATATTCGAGAGTCCCCTGCAGAAATATAACGGACCGAATGCCGCGTTTTTCCGGTAAGGTCCAGTATATATGAGCAGAAAAAGCTATTCCGCTTTACCGGAACTGTCGCTAAAGCGCCTTTCAGACAAAAGGTATAAAATGGCAAAGACACAAACACCACAGGCCGTGCGAGGCACGCAAGACATATTTGGCGATGCACAGGAGCGCTTCCAACATGTTGTGGAAACGTTTGAAAATTTGCGCCGGCTTTATGGCTTTAAGGGCGTACAAATGCCGGTTTTTGAGCCGACTGCTGTATTTGCCCGGTCCCTTGGCGAGACCACTGATGTTGTCTCCAAGGAAATGTATAGTTTTGAAGATCGCGGCGGCGATAGCTTGACCTTGCGACCGGAATTTACCGCCGGCATATCGCGCGCCTTTCTAACCAATGGCTGGCAGCAGCATGCGCCCATGAAACTATCGGCTCATGGCCCGCTGTTCCGCTATGAACGGCCACAAAAAGGGCGCTATCGTCAGTTTCACCAGCTGGATGCTGAAATTATCGGAGCGGGTGAAGCCGCGGCCGATGTGGAATTGCTCTGCTTTGCCGATCAGCTGCTGAGTGAATTGGGTATAGCCGAGGGCGTGACCCTGCAGCTCAATACATTGGGCGATGCCGAAAGCCGCGATGCATGGCGCGATGCGCTGGTTGATCATTTTCAAGCCCACAGGGCCGACTTGTCACCGGATAGTCAAGATCGGCTTAGCCGCAATCCGCTGCGGATACTCGACAGCAAAGAAAAGCAGGACCGGCCGATAGCCGACAGTGCGCCTGATATTGATGCCTATCTTTCCAGCGAGGCGCAGGAATTTTTTGCCGAAGTGACAGAAGGTCTCGATGCTTGCAATGTGGCTTGGACGCGCAACAGCCGTTTGGTGCGCGGTCTCGATTATTATCGCCACACTGCGTTTGAATTTGTCACCGACCAGTTGGGCGCGCAGGGCACGGTATTGGCTGGTGGCCGCTATGACGGATTGATTGAATCGCTGGGCGGATCTGCCACACCGGCAGTCGGCTGGGCGGCGGGAATTGAGCGGCTGGGGATGTTGCTCGAAGAGGCGCCGGAGCAGGCGATTGAAGTCGCGATTTTGCCTCAGGGCGATTCTGCGATCAAGGCTGCATTGTCTGCGGCCCAGCAAATACGCCATGCGAAATTTTCGGCAGAGATATTGCGCAGTGGCAAGTTTAAAAAGCGCATGGCCAGAGCCAATCAAATGGGGGCTGCCGCGGTGATCATCATTGGCGAAGACGAGCTTGCAACGGGCACTGTCCAGTTCAAAATCCTTGCTAGCGGAGAGCAGCTGGAAATGGACATGGCGGCGGCGATCGAAAAAATGTGGGACATAAGATTCTCAGCTGATCTGGACAGTTTTGGAGCCGATCTTGATGAATTGGAACAGCAAGTGGCGCAATTGGGAGACGAAGATTGACCACAATCACGCCCCAACGCATTGCCCAGATAGAAGCGCGTTTTGCTGAATTGCAGGCCATGATGGCGTCGGGCAATCTTGACGGCGATAAATTTGTCGAGGTCTCCAAGGAATATGCCGAGATAGAACCGGTAGCCAAAGCCGCTGCCGAGGTCCAGAGCCTGCGCGACGAGCAGGTTGGGCTTGAGGAAATGCTGGCCGGTGATGATGCTGAAATGAAGGCAATGGCGGCCGATGAAGTCGATGGCGTCAAGAAGGCCTTGGAAAAGGCGGAGCATGCGCTTGCGCTGAAATTATTGCCACGGGATAGCGCCGATGATCGTCCAGCTATGCTTGAAATTCGGGCGGGCACGGGCGGTGATGAAGCGGCGCTTTTCGCGGGAGACCTTTACCGCATGTATAGCCGTTTTGCCGATGAGCAAGGCTGGAAGGTTGAGCTGATCTCCGCCAATGCGTCGGAAGTTGGCGGATTCAAGGAAGTGGTCGCTAATATTAACGGCAAAGGCGTGTTTGCCAAATTGAAGTTTGAATCCGGAGTGCACCGGGTCCAGCGTGTCCCCGAAACCGAAAGCGGCGGACGCATTCACACATCAGCGGCCACGGTTGCAATTCTGCCGGAACCGGAAGAAGTTGATATTGCCATTCGCACTGAAGATTTGCGCATCGACACCTATCGCGCGAGCGGTGCGGGCGGACAGCATGTCAACAAGACCGATAGCGCCATTCGGATCACGCATTTGCCCACGGGTCTGGTGGTGCAATGTCAGGATGGCAAGTCGCAGCATAAGAATAAAGCGCAGGCGATGAAAGTGCTCGCCGCCCGGCTTTATGAGCAGGAACGCGACGCCGTGCAGAGCGAAGAGGCGGAAGCGCGCAAGTCGATGGTCGGTTCTGGCGACCGCTCTGAGCGCATTCGCACCTATAATTATCCGCAAGGCCGCGTGACCGATCATCGCATCAACCTGACATTGCACAAGCTTCCTGAAATTGTCGAAGGCGGCGCCCTGGGAGAGATGATCGACGCTCTAATCGCGGAAGACGAAGCCAGCCGGCTTGCCAATTTGGATGGCTGATGTTGCGGCCATCTTACGAGACGCAGCGCAAGAATTGAAAATTGTCAGCGAGACGCCGCGTTTGGATGCAGAACTGCTGTTGAGCCATGCGCTGGGGATTAGCCGACCGCAATTGTTGCTCAGACTTCCCGATATTGAAACGGTGGACGGTTTTGCAGCCTTGGTCGCACGCCGCAAAGCCCATGAACCGATTGCCCATATTGTCGGGGAACGAGAATTTTGGAGCCTGAACTTTCTGGTTTCACCGGATGTTTTGATACCGCGACCAGATAGCGAAATATTGATTGAACTGGCGGTGGAAATAGGAACGCGCGCTGCGCCGCAGCGCATTCTTGATCTCGGGACCGGCAGCGGAGCATTATTGCTCGCCGCATTGTCCGAATTTCCGACCGCCACAGGGGTTGGCGTGGATGTCAGTCCACCAGCGCTGGCGGTGGCGCATAACAATGCGGACCGTCTCTTATTGACTGACCGCATTGCATTTCTATTGCACGATTGGAACGAGCCAGAATGGGCTCAATCCATTGACGGGCCATTTCAGCTGATTCTGGCCAATCCTCCTTATGTTTCGACTCAGCTTTCCCTGTCGCGCGAAGTCGCAGATTATGAGCCTCATGGCGCTTTGTTCGCGGGAGAAGAAGGTCTAGATGATTATCAAAAAATCATTCCGGCGCTGGGAGATTTATTGGCGGATAATGGCGTTGTGTTGCTGGAAATTGGCTTTGATCAGGCAGAAAAAGTCGCGAAATTGGCTGAATCTCATGGATATTCCGTCGAATCCAAAAAAGATTTAGGTGGCAATGACCGGGTATTGATCCTGCGTTGAGCAGCATGCATGCAAAATTCGCTTGGATTTGCTTTATGAAGCGGCTAAGGATGTTTCAGGCCCAGAGGATTTCTGGCAATTCCCCTAAAATCGCTGGCCTACCCCCATATTGATAATATTGCTGATGTCCGGCGATTATTTATCTTTTTTGGGTTGCCGCAGATAAGGATCTGCAGCGCGGGAATCACCTTTTGTGGGTGATACATAACAGGAAAGACCGAGTTTATTAACGGTATAAGGACACTCAGACTTTGATGAATAATCGTCAGGCCGGCGGCCGTCGCCGTGGCCGGAATAATAATAATCGCAACCAGAATAACCGCGGAGGCGGTGGTATCGACCGGGACAACCGGATTGATAACCGGGCGCGTGGAAACGCCGCTCAGATGCTGGATAAATACAAGAAAATGGCGCAAGATGCCCAAGTTAATGGGGACCGCGTCAACGCGGAATATTATCATCAATTCGCAGACCATTATTTTCGCGTCAACGCGGATAGTCAGGCGCGCCGGGAAGAGCAGCGACTGGCCCGTGAAGAACAGCAGCGCAATCAAAATAGTGAGCGCAACGACACGATGAACGAGGGCGGGGATCAAGACGATGCTGACCGTCAAGAGCGCAGCGGACGCGGGCGACAACAGCGTGATCGCCGGCCAGCCAATACCGATCAAAATGATGCAGGTGCCGGCGATGGTGCGGATGCTGAGACGGTGGCCGAGAAAAAACCCGTCCGGGCGCGCCGACCGCGCAAAGCGCCAGCGGAACCGGCCGAGGCCAATGGCGAAGCCAATGGTCTGGATGCTAGCGCACTGCCGCCAGCTATTTCGATTCAATCAGACGATGACGCGGCGGTTGACGTCGAGAAAAAGCCAGCCCGGAAACGCCGGACGGTAAAAGCCAAATCGGTTGATTCAGAAACACCGGAAGAAGGCGACACCGCCTGATTTAATCGGCTTTGTCTGCCAAGGCGGTCTTGAGCCAATCTGGCACGGGAAAGCCGGTGATATCATTGACCCGGCGATGTTCGACAGATAATCCAAGATCAGGATAGGCGACGCGCTGTCTTTTTTCATCGGCTTGATCGAGCGGGACAACAACTATCCGGCGATTGACTTTTTGCCGATAGTTCATCCGTGCGGTATTTTCCTGTCCGACATAGCAGCCCTTGGTAAAGCTAACGCCGTTTAATTCGGCCGCATTGCATTCCAGCCATAGCGTTTTGTCGCTGCCCAGTTCTTCTTGGCCTTCGGTCACGCCGAATGACAAGCGGTGGGTTTTATAGGCAAGATCGGCGCTCGCAGCGGTTTGGTTATCAGATAGCCATCTTTGACCCAATTGTGAGAGACGGGGGTCTGCTGGCTGGTCCGCAGCCGTCAAGGACCAATGCACCGCTTGAGTTTCATCAATTTCAATCGCGATTTTGCGGCGGAGGCGATAGAGTTTTAAGCGTTTTACTAGCGTTTCGGCATATGCCTTTTCACAATCGACGAGTATGTCCTGCCCATCGGCCCACAAGAAAAAATCAAACAGGACTTTGCCTTGCGCGGTTAACAGCGCAGCCCATTGAGCCCCGTCGGATTGCACCGCCTGCATGTCCTGGGTAACCAAACCCTGCAGAAATTCTCGGCAATCTTCCGCAGAGTCCGATGGAGATATACGAATTATGGCACGCTGAATAAGTCTGGTTTCGGTCATGCAGATTAGGTAGGGACGCTGAGCGTTAAAAGAAAGCCCAAAACATGAATCAGCCCGTCAATGAAATCACGATTAGACAGCCGGATGATTGGCATGTCCATTTGCGCGATGGCGACATGTTGCACTCTGTAGCGAGCTATACGGCGCGACAATTTAACCGGGCTATTGTGATGCCCAACCTTTCTCCACCAGTGACCGACATGGCCGCAGCCGCAGCCTATCGCGAACGGATCAGACAAGCCGCCGCCGGCTATCCAGACTTTGAGCCGTTGATGACTTGTTATCTGACCGACAGTTCGGATGCACAAAATATCGCGGAAGGTTTCCAAGAAAAAATATTCACAGCAGCCAAATTATATCCGGCCAATGCCACGACAAATAGCGCGCATGGCGTGACCGATATTGCCAATATCCTTCAGGTTCTGGAGCGCATGCAAGATATCGGGATGCCTTTGCTAATCCACGGGGAGGTGACCGATGCGGATATTGATATATTTGATCGTGAAGCGGTGTTTATCGAGCGAATCTTGTCCAATATTGTCGAAAAATTACCCGACCTGAAAGTGGTGTTTGAGCATATCACAACTGCTGATGCGGTTGATTTTGTCCAATCAACCGGGCCGAATATTGGCGCCACTATTACGCCGCAGCATCTGCATATTAATCGCAATGCGATGTTTGAAGGAGGGATTCGTCCGCACGCTTATTGTTTGCCAGTCGCTAAGCGCGAGCAGCACCGCCAAGCGCTACGAACGGCTGCAACATCAGGTTCACCTAAGTTTTTCTTAGGCACGGACAGCGCTCCCCATGAACAATATGCGAAGGAGTCGGCCTGCGGCTGTGCAGGAATATTCAATGCACCTTTTGCACTGGAAAGCTATGCCGCCGTTTTTGAGGAAGAAGAAGCGCTCGACAAGCTCGAAGGCTTTGCATCGGTCCATGGCCCCAATTTCTATGGCCTGCCGTTGAATGAAGGCACGGTTACCTTGCGCCGATCCGACACGCTTATTCCCGAGACTCTGGAAGCCGGTGGGGCGACTATTATTCCGTTTCACGCTGGGCAGACATTGGCTTGGCAAATCGCCGCATCGACGGATTAAGTTGTGCGGGTTTTTTTCACCGCATTGCTAAAAATAGCGTCGGCAGAAAATAAGGCCAGACTGGTCCAGATCAGCAAGAAACAGATAATATGCGATGTGGATAGTGGCTCGCGATACAAAAATACGCCGATCAAAAATTGCAAAGTCGGGGCGAGATATTGAAACAGGCCGATGGTGCTCAATTTCATTTTCTTTACCGCAGCGGCGAATAAGGTCAACGGTGTGGCCGTCACAATTGCACCGCCGAGCAAGAGCAGGGTGATCGACCAATTGTCTCCAAAATGGGTCGTGGTCGTGGGCGCTGTTGTGCCAAAACTAACCCATGCGAGGAAGAGCGCAAAGGGCACAAATAAGAAGCTGGTTTCCAAGGTCAGGCCGACCACTGGTCCGACCACGGCAATTTTACGCACCAGTCCATAAAAACCCCAAGAGCCCGCCAGCGCCAAGCTAATCCACAATGTCTGCCATGCTTCGATGGCCAATATTGAGACGCCAAGCGCGGCAATGGCAACCGCTATCCATTGATTGCGGCTCAATTTTTCTTTTAGGAAGACGCTCGCCAGGAAGACACTGAGCAAGGGGCTGATAAAATAGCCCAGACTGGCGGCCAGAATGTGGTTGCTTTGGACCGCCCAGACATAAACCAGCCAATTGGCCGCGATTAGCAGGGATGTGGCAAATAATGCAGAGCGGGTTTTGGGGTCCGCCCATGCATCCCGTAATCCCTTCAGATTTTTGCGAAAGTAAAGCAGGATCAAAAGCAAGGGCACAGACCATAAGATACGATGCGCGACAACCTCCATCGGAGCCACGCTTTCCAGCAGCTTGAAATAGATCGGCATGACACCCCAAAAGGTGCAAGCCAATATTGCTTGGAAAAGCCCCAATCGACTAGTCGAATTCTCGTCTGCCATAGGATCGCGCCTAGGCTTCAGCGTTTAGGCTGGCAATATAAATTAGTTTTGCCCGTTGATACCAAAGCTGTTTTGCCTGATAAGTTTTGCTGGCAGATACTGCGTTTAAATGATCCCGCCGCCAATCCAAAGACGGAATGCGCAAATACACATAACGATCAAGCAAAAATACATACCACTGCTGCGGGATGAAATCAGGCCGAACAGAGCACCGACACCAGCAATGGGTAAAATCAGCCAATTGGTCCAACCCAATAAGGGGACGAGACCAACAAAAGCGAGAATAAGGGCGATACCGCCAATGAGTATAGAAATGATATTAGCCATAACTGTATTATATACATAAACCACCTAAATTGCAAGTGTTTCTATGTGATTAGGGTCGTGATAAGACAATTGGCTGGAGGAGCAAGGCGATGGCTATTGATGACATAATCTTAGAAACAGAGCGTTTAATCATGCGTCCGCCGCAGGGCGATGATTTTGAGTCTTGGGTCCAGTTTCAAGCGGATGAAGCGACCATGACATATTTGGGCGGAGTGAAGAGCCGGTCTGAAAGTTGGCGTGATCTTTGCGCGTTGATCGGGGCCTGGCGGGTTCGCGGCTATGCGATGTTCTCGCTCCTGCTCAAAGAGAATAACCAATGGATCGGCCGTGTCGGTCCCTGGTACCCAGATGGGTGGCCAGGGACGGAGGTGGGATGGGGCGTCGCGCCCGCTTACGCGGGGCAAGGCTATGCCTTGGAAGCCGCCGTGGCATCGATGAACTATGCCGTCGATATTTTGGGATGGACCGATATTTGCCATACGATTGATCCGCAAAATCTGGCATCGATCAAATTGGCAAAGCGGGTCGGCTCAACCAATCGCGGCCCAACCCAATTGCCCGCTCCTTATCAGGATGCCCGGGTTGACGATTGGGGGCAATCGCGCGAACAATGGTTAGAAAATAGAAAGCAGTTTGCATAAACGGCTGCCTAGGGAGAATGACAAATGGCTGAAGACCGATATCTGGATCCAACACGGGAGAGTTTCGATGCGTTTAAGGCGTTGCCGCGTGACGTTCCTATCAACATGCTGAACTTATTGCGGTTTCATTCAGACGCGCAATATCCGGATGACCATCCCAATGCTGGCAAGGGGTGGACCGGCGCCCGTGCCTATGAGGAATATGGCAAAACCAGTGGGCCCATTTTCACGCGTGTTGGCGGAACGATTATTTGGCGTGGACAAATGGAAGCCATGGTGATTGGCCCTGATGACAAGCAATGGGATAGTTCATTCATCGCCCGATACCCGCATAGCGGCGCGTTTATGGAAATGGTCACCGATCCGGAATATCAAAAAGCCGTGGTCAATCGGCAAGCCGCGGTATTGACCTCCCGGCTCATTCGGTTCGGAGAGTTGGAAGGGGCGGACGGATTTGGCTGACCATCGCCTGTGCAGGCTAGCCCAGAATCCCAAAATGGCACAAGTGGTTAACAGAAGATTGGCGGTTTAACTACGTTTCCTAACAGAAAATTAACGCTTTTTGGTGCAATCGGTGCTGCATATTCAGGAGCATTTTGCATGACAAAACTTACTCGTTCTTTCTTGCTGGCAGCGTCGGCCTGTGCATTGCCGCTAACCTTGGCTGCTTGTGGCAGCAACGAGGGCAATGAAGCCGAATTGGCGGAATTGGATGATAATCTTACCGCTGACCCGGCAATGAATGATGCATTGGAAGATCAAATATTGGTCGATCCCAATCTCACGGATCAAGCCAATGGAAATGCCATTCGGGGCGCCAATGGGGCTATTAATGGCAAAGTTCCACCGGCTGGCGGCAAAGCAGCGGCCAACGCCCAGTTTGAAGGCAAAATGCTTAGTGCACCCAAGCCGCGCAACATGACGTCTGATGACGAATGTACCAGTTGCGGCGGTTCTGAAGGGGTTACCCTTGGCGCCAAAGCCGAAGCGCAAAGCGCACGGCGAGGCAAAGGAACATGCGATCAAAAGCTAACCTATGACATGGGTTGGGCCAACCGCATGCCACCTGAATTTCCAGTCTATCCCCAAGCCAATGTCAAGGAAGCCGCCGGCGTTGAAGGTGGGCTTTGCGATATTCGCGTGGTCAGTTTTTCAACCACCAGCGCCATGAAAAATGTTGTCGACTATTATTACACGCAAGCCAAACGCGGCGGATATAGTGCAGAATATTTGCTGCGCGGCAGCGAGCATGTTCTGGGTGGAACCCGGACGTCAGATGATGGCGCCTATGTGATTACGCTGAACAAGCGCTCCGGTGGCGGAACTGTGGTGGATATTGTCGCGAGCAACGGGCGGTAAATCCCAAACAGAATAGCTTATACGTCAGATTTTCGCATTTCACATATCTGACGGAGGAAGGGGTGGCCTTGGCCGCCCCTTTTGCTTGGTCAGCAGCCCCTATTCACGATAGCTTCCGCCGCCATCCACCGTGATATCATTGGCCGTCGTAAAGCTGCTGGCGTCGCTGGCTAGCCAGAGCATCGCATCGGCCACTTCGGTGGCGAGACCCACTCGGTTAATCGGATGATTGCGATTAAAGACTTCCACAGCCTCATCATGCGGTCCGGGATAGGCCGCAAGATAGCGTTGATACATCGGTGTATCAATTGCGCCCGGGTGCACGGTATTTACGCGCACCGGATATTTCTCGGCGGCGCAATGCAGGGCGAGAGATTTGCTCAGTGATGTAACAGCTGCCTTGCTCGCACAATAAGCGGCAAATTGCGCCCCTGGGCGCATCGCCAGCATCGAACCGATATTGACAATACTGCCATCTTCTCCGCTTTCAATAATCGCCGGAAGACCCAGCCGGCAGCCGTTAAAAGTCCCGTGGAGATTTATATCAATGGTGCGGTTCCAGCTGTCCAGATCAACCTCGTCAACAGATCCAGGCTCGGAAATGCCCGCAACGTTGAACAAAGTGGTCATTTTGCCGAATTTAGCTTTGGTGGCCGCGATAGCCGCCTCCCATTGGTCGAGGTCCCGAACGTCCAGTCCAACCGCTGCCGCCCGATCGCCCAAGGCGCTGGCGTGGGCCTGTGCCTTTTCCAGTTGAATATCCGCCAGCATGACGGAACCGCCTTCTTCCACAAAACGCTGTCCGGCTGTTCCGCCGATACCTTCAGCGCCGCCTGAAATCAGCGCCACTTTTCCATCCATCATTCCCATAGTCAGCCCTTTTTGATTATCAGCGTTTGTCAAAAGTCAGTGGTAGATTGGCCAGACCGCGCAACATCATATTGGGCGGATAGTTAAGTTCGGCGCCTGATGCGATCTGAATATTATCCACACGCTTGGCAAATTCCTGAAAAGAGACCGTCATCTCCTTGCGTGACAACATATTGCCGACACACATGTGAATGCCTTTGCCAAAGGCCAAATGCGTGCGCGCATTCTTCCGATCGACTTGAAAGGAATTGGGGTTTTCAAATTGTTTGGGATCGCGATTGGCCGCATGATAACGCATCATCACCATTGCCCCCTTTGGAAGCATCACACCGCCCAATTCTGCATCGCGGTGCATGACCCGCCAGATACCGGAAGAGCCGCTCGACATCCGCAACACTTCTTCCACGGCATTGGGAATCAACGAAGGATCGTCCTGAATCTTTTTATATTGGTCCGGATTGCTTGCGAAAAGTTTCAGCCCTTCTCCTAGCGCGGCGGTGGTGGTTTCATTGCCCGCGACCATCAGTTGCTGAACGATAGAAAGCGATTCGGCGTCATCGAGAGGCCGTTCTCCATCGACTTGAGCATTGACCAGATCGGATAAAATATCATTTTTCGCTTCTTGGCGCCGGGCATCCATATTGGCTTTCAACGCATGCTGATATTCGACCACTTCCCGTTCGGTTTCCAATTGCCGCTCTCGAGTCATCATCCCGGAGAGGCGATCAACAAATGCGTTGGTCCAGCGTTTAATCGTATCGGCATCCGCCACATCCAATCCAAGCTGCACGGCAATGGTCCGAACGGGCATGGGGATGGCATATTCTGCCATGAATTCACATTCGCCCTTGTCGATAAATTTATCGATCAGTTCGGTCGACATATCGCGAATACTGTCTTCCAGCTTGTTCACTTTCGGCATGGAAAAGGCGAGATTAACAAGCTTGCGAAATCGGGTGTGTACGGGCTGATCCGCGGTCAATAGCGTGTTAACCTGCGGCCAACCTTGCTCTTGAATGGCAACCAGTTCTTTGTCATTGGCGAGCTCTTCAGCAGATGTGCCACCGGACAATTGAGCGTTAAAATTATTGGAAAAATCATCTAGCCTGCCGACCGCCTCGGAAATTAAATCATAGTCGAGTACGACATAGGCTCCGCTGGCTTCGTCCAGAAAAACCGGACTTTTGGCGCGCTGTTCTTCATAAAATTCAAAAGGGTCAACCAATATATCGGGTTGAAACAGAGATTTGGAAACCGCTTCGTTCATGGCATTATTCCTGTTTGAGATTAATCAAAAGCCGGCGTCGGGACGCCCTCTGCATTGTAAACCGGGCCTTCTGCATCAACGCGATATTTGGCGCTTACGGCGTTGGTCAGACCAAAGCTGCCAATATGTTCCAGCATGCTGGCATAATGAACATCTTTGAAATGCTGCGCGAGCGCGGCTTCGTCGGTCCATTCTTCAAAGACTTCAATCCGTGCCGGATTGCTCATATCGGCGCACCAGCTATAGCACAGACATCCTTCTTGGGAGAGCGCGCCATCAATATAGGGTTGCGCCTTTTTCAGACATTCTTCGCGGGTTGCCGGATCCACATCAATATGGGCAGCGATCAATATTTTGGCCATGAATTTCTATTCCTCTAAAGCTTTTGTCCGCCCAGTTGAGCGACGACATTGAAGATACGTTTTTTGTAAAGCCATTGGCCGTCAATTTTCACAAATTCATCGTCATAGCGGCCCCCAGCAATACGCGGCTGCCCGTTTTCAACGAGAATTTCATGCGTTTGATAGCGCCCTGATGCGGTGTCGCCATGAATTTCCAAGCTGCCGGGAATGCCAAGAAAGCTCACCGCATCAAATTGGCTCATCGCCCCGTTCCAGAGATTTACAATATTATCCCGTCCGGTGACTTCCGTCCCCATGAGGGACCATATCGCATCTTCGGTCCACAACGCGCCCCAATCCTCGGGGTCGGTCCGCAACACGGCATCACAATAGGCATCATGCAATTCCCGGATTGCCAGCCGGTCTTCTATTGGTCCTGAAAACATGGACTCATCCTCTCCTCTTTATGGGAGAGATTACACGGTAAAAGCGCTGGATATGCAAGCTGCCATAAGTGCTAGGAAAGGGGTTTTAATCGCCGCTAATCCGTTCGATATCAGCGCCGACGGCTGCCAGTTTTTCTTCCAGCCGTTCATAGCCCCGATCGAGATGGTAGATGCGCTGAAGCTGCGTTTCTCCTTCGGCGGCCAAGGCAGCAATCACCAGACTCATCGATGCGCGCAGGTCGGTGGCCATAACTGGCGCCCCGGTCATTTTTTCGACACCGCGGACCACCGCGGTTCTGCCCTTGGTTTCAATATCGGCGCCCATGCGGTTGAGTTCGGGCACGTGCATATAGCGATTTTCAAATATGGTTTCGGTAAGCACGCTGGCACCATCAGCCATGCACAGCATTGCCATCAGTTGTGCCTGCATATCGGTTGCCAGGCCCGGATAGGGTGCAGTTTCCAGCGTCAGCGGCCGTAACGTCCCGTTGGCTGCAACCTTGATACCCTTGCGATGGGGATCAATTGACAGCCCAGCTTCTGCCAATGCGGCCAATGTCGCTTCCATCTCGTCCGCTTTGGCCCCCACCAAATCCACTTCTCCACCGGCTATACCCACAGCACAGGCATAGCTACCCGCCTCAATGCGATCGGCCATGACGCGATAGGTACAACCGTGCAGGCGCGCGACGCCATGGATAGTCAGGTCTGAAGAACCAATGCCTTCAATTTCAGCGCCCATCGCTACCAGCATGTTGCAAAGATCGATAATTTCGGGTTCCCGGGCGGCATTTTTCAATCGGCTTTCCCCATTGGCAAGCACCGCTGCCATAAGGGCATTTTCGGTGGCGCCGACAGACACGACAGGGAAGGTAAATTCCCCTCCTGGCAAGCCGCCATCTGGTTGTCTTGCAGTGACATAGCCGCTGGTTGTTTCGATAATCGCACCCAAGGCTTCGATCGCTTTGAGATGCAAATCAATCGGCCGGTTGCCAATGGCACAGCCGCCAGGAAGAGAGACCCGGCATTCCCCGGCCCGCGCCAATAATGGTCCTAGCACCAATATTGATGCACGCATTTTGCGGACAATATCATAAGGCGCTTCGGTCGATGTAATCTTTCCGGCTTTGAGCGTCATGACACGGCCAAAATCTTCCGGCCGAGCCCCTTCAATGGTTGTGGAAACGCCGAGTTGATTGAGCAAATGTCCAAAACTATCGACATCCGCCAAGCGCGGAAGATTGCGCAAGGTGACCGGTTCTTCGGTGAGCAGGGCGCATGGCAACAAAGTCAGCGCGCTATTTTTTGCACCGGAAATGGGAATGGGGCCAGACAGCGTTTTACCGCCGCGAATTGATATAATATCCATGGCAGTGGTTTAACGAAATTGCTCCGCTGCGCAAGACCCGCAACACAATGTCCGATCCGCTCTTGGTGCTATTTTACAAACTGCGCGGATTAATGATCAAAACCGGGATTGGTACGGTTTAATTTTCGCATCAAGCCCGGCCAGACCAGATTGTCTCCCAAGCCCGGCATGAAGGCAGGAGCGGTTTGTTGATGGACACGGGCACCCATTTCTTCGGGCTCTTCATGAAGATGTTCAGCCCCGCCAACAGCCTGTGCGAGAATTTGGGTTTTACAAGCATTTTCAAGAAAATACATGCGCAAGAAAGCCAAGGCGCAATTTTGCCCGATTGTGAGCGTGCCATGGTTCCGCAATATCAGCAGATTTTTCTCACCGACATCATTGATCAACCGTTCGCGTTCCTCGAGATCCAGGGCAATGCCTTCATAATCATGATAAGCCAGATCATTCCGGACCTGCATAGAAAATTGAGTATAGCGGCGCAGGCCTTCTTTTTGGACGGACACCGCAATACCATAAGGTGTGTGGACATGGATGACACAACCTGCATCTTCGCGAGCACTGTGAACAGCGCTGTGAATGGTAAAGCCGGCTGGATTGATAAAATAGGGCGTGTCTTGCTTGATATTCCCTTCAAGGTCGATTTTCACCAGCGCACTTGCGGTCATTTCATCAAACATGACGCCATAGGGGTTTATCAAAAACCGCTCTTCGCCATCTTCATCAGGCAAGCGCGCGGAAATATGAGTAAAGACCAGATCGGTCCATGCGTGCATCGCACATAGCCGGTATGTCGCTGCTAGATCGCAACGCAATTTCCATTCGGCATCGGATACTTTCCCTTCGAGCCGGTCAATGGTGGTGGGATCCGGAATATTAAATCCTGCATCCACATTCATTGCGCTTCCACTGTCTTGTAATGCGGTGGCCATCTTGGTTCTCCTCGTCGAATCATTGCCCTGGGCTATCCCTATACTGGCATAATTTTATCTTGATAGAATAGCTTTTGTTCAGCCGCGCAAAAGTCCCAATGCGGCATAAGCCTTGTCTACGGTCGGTTGCGCCAAAGCCTGCGCCCGCTCGGCACCATCTTTGAGAATGGCATCGATCCCATTTTCGTCTGCGCGCAATTGCTGATAGCGATCGCGAATGGGGGACAGCTTGGCCACGGCAAGCTCGGCCAAAGCCGGCTTAAATGCTCCAAATCCTTGTCCGGCAAATTCATCCACTACAGATTGCGGTGTGCAGTCAGCGAGCGCTGCGTAAATGCCCACGAGATTTTTTGCTTCCGCTCGCCCTTCCAGTCCGGCCATCAGATCGGGAATGGGTTCGGCATCGGTTCGGGCCTTTTTAATCTTTTTGGCGATCATATCATTATCATCTGTCATGTTGATCCGGCTGAGATCGGATGGATCGGATTTCGACATTTTGGCGGCACCATCGCGCAGCGACATGATCCGTGCCGCGGTTTCACCAATATAAGGTTCTGGCAATGTGAACACGTCTTCATTTGTGTCATTGTTAAATTTGGTTGCAATATCGCGGGCCAATTCGAGATGTTGTTTCTGGTCTTCACCCACCGGCACGTGGGTGGCCTGATAGATGAGCACGTCAGCAGCCTGCAGGACCGGATAGCCATATAGGCCCAAGGAACTGCGTTGTTTATGCTTGCCTGATTTTTCCTTGAACTGAGTCATGCGATCCAACCAACCCATGGGTGTGTTGCAGATGAGCAGCCACGCCAATTCGGCGTGGCCGGGAACGCGGGCCTGATTGAACAAAATCGACTTTTGCGTGTCCACGCCTGCGGCAATCAGAGCTGCGGTCATATCCCGGCAGTTCGCGGTTAGCTCCGTCGGATCATTAGGAACCGTAATCGCATGCAGATCTGCCAGAAAAAACAGACATTCACTACGGTCTTGCAGTTTGACCCAATTTTTAATCGCACCCAAATAATTGCCAAGGTGCAAATTACCCGTCGGCTGGATGCCCGAAACTGTCCGCATGATCGATTATCCTTCTTGTCCAGCCTGTTCGGCTGCTTTTTTCTTCGTCAGCATAGTGATTTTGTCGCGATCAACGGCGCCGGTTACCCATGCTAACACGGCATAGACCAGACCGCCAACGCTCACCAAAGCGGTAATGGATCCGATCCTTTGCCATACGGTGCCCCCATAGAGCGTGTCGCCAATCGGCGCGGCATAGATTAGCACAACCGCCATGCCCGCAGCCGACAGGGTGATCCGACCAATGCGCCATAGCAGCGCCAATTTGAGATGAAAATGCCCACGACGATGGAGCATCGCATAAAGCATGAGGCAATTTGTCCACGCGGCTACAGCGCCGGCAAAGGCCAAACCGACAATGCCATAGAGCGGTATGAGCAAGAGATTGAGCGCGATGTTCACGCCCAAGGAAATCGCCGCTGTATAGACCGGAGTGCGGGTGTCCTTGCGGGCAAAAAAGCCTGGTATCAACACTTTGACCAGCACATAAGCGGGTAGACCGACGACCAATGCGGCCACGACATTGGCGGTAGTTGCGCCATCGCTCGCAGCAAAATTGCCACCGACATAAAAAGATGTGACCAGTGGTCCGGCGGCAAAAAACAGTGCAATGGCAGCAGGAATGGTGAGCAGCATCGCCAATTCAATCGCATTGCTTTGCAGGCGTTGTGCGCCGCCTTGATCATTTTTGGCAATGAACCGGGACAAAGCGGGCAAGATAGCCGTGCCCAAGGCAATGCCAATAATCCCCAATGGCAATTGGTTCAGCCGATCAGCCATGGCCAGATAAACAAAACTGCCTTCCGGCAAACGGCCCAAAAAGAATAAATCGATAAACCGGCTGATCTGATAAATGCCCGCGCCAAAAATCGCGGGTAAGATGAGTATCCCCAATTCCTTGATGTCAGGCGTGATACGCGGCCGGTGAATGGCGAAGGAAAAGCCCGCTTTCCGGGCCCAATAATAGAGCCAGACCATTTGCAAAAACCCGGCCAGGGCGACGCTGAATGCTAAGAGATAAGCGGCCAAATGGGGAACCGATTCCAGTTTCACGCCGAGCATAAACCCATAGTTTTCAGTGGTCGGCACAGCACCACCACTGGTTATCACCATGGTGATCAGCAAGGCGCTGATCATACAGATATTGAGCATGATTGGGGCTGCTGCTGCGGCGGCAAAACGACTTACCGAATTGAGGATTGCGGCAAATAAAGTCGTCACGCTTATCAGACCAAGATAGGGAAAGGTGATGCGCGCGAGGCTGATGGTAAAATCTGTCGTCCGCCCCCCTTCGCCAAAATCGTCGATAAACCAAATAATAGCCGGCATTGCGAGCATGAATATTGCGGAGAAAAATAGCAGGATCGGAACAAAGACCGATAAAACGTCAATCGCGAAATTCTGTGCCGCCGATCGTTGTTCATCTTCTTCCATTTTGCGATTGAACAAAGGCACAAAGGCTGCAGAAAAAGCTCCTTCTGCAAAGAGGCGGCGAAAAATATTCGGCAATTGGAAAGCAAGCTGCCACGCATCGGCAGCGGCGCCTGCGCCCAGAACACGGGCCAGGATAATATCGCGCATGAAACCGAAAATACGGCTGACCATCGTCAGCCCGGCAATTGTTCCGGTAGATTTGAGCAGATTCATCGGAAGCTAGAGCGGCAGGACATAATGCCTTCAGGGCTGCATGTCGGGAAAACCGTCCAGGCGCATAAATTTCCCTTCGGCATACTCTGACGGAGCAAGTCGAAGGGAGAAATCATGACCAGATTAAGCGTTGCCAACCGGTTGTTCTCCGGTTTGCATGGCGGCTTGTTGCTCGCGTTGCTGCATGTACAGCGCCGTGAAATCGATTGGCTCGAGCATCAGCGGCTGGAATCCGGCATCCCGCACGGCGTCTGAAATAATGGCGCGTGTGAACGGAAACAAGAGACGCGGAGCTTCAGCGAATAAAAACGGATGGGCTTGTTCGTCAGTAACGTTCCGCAGGCCGAAAAGTCCGGCATAAAGAAGCTCGACCTGGAATGCGATGCCTTGGTCGGCTTTAGCGACAACATCAATCTTCAACTCCACTTCGTGCACTTCATCGGACACAGGTTTGGAACCTATGTTGAATTGTACGTCAATTTGGGGCTGCGTTTCCCACTGATAGACGTCAGGAGCATTCGGATTTTCAACAGACAGATCTTTGATATATTGAGAAATTACACCAATTTGTGGTTGATTGTCTGCGCCATTGGCCGCTGCGTCCGGCGTTGTAACATTACCATTTTCTTCAGCCATAAGGCTCATCCTTTCGGGCAATTGAATATTTGAAACGGGGAAATGTAAATGCCCCCTTCAGCCCGCGCGCCTAGCAGGGCTTGGGGAACAGGGCAATGCCCGAAATAGTGCCGGTGGATCACAATAGAGTTAGGGTAAAGGGCTAAAATCTTGTAAGCGCCCATTCACAAACAACCGGCTAAATTGATATATAATGGTATGCAATTGGTTCTTATTGTCACCGCTGCGGCAGAAAAGAGTGTAAAGCCATTTGAAAATGGCGCAATTCCTGCCTATGTAGAGACTATTGAGATATTGGAGATATCGTGACTATCGAGATTGTTGTTTTAGCTATGGTGGCCGCCTTTTTGGGCCTCCGCCTCTATTCCGTTTTGGGAAAACGCACCGGCCATGAGCAGGAGCATACGCCCCGAAACGTAGAGAATGGCTTGGATAAGCGGCCACAGGACCGGGCCGCCTTGGATGATAGTCGGGATGGACCTGTTCCCGATATTAGCCCTGCTTCCCCGCCGCCGGCACCGCGTCCAACCATGATTTATGACGCCGCTGCCGAATCGGGCATGCGCGACATTATCCAAGCAGACCGCAATTTTGATGCTGGCCGGTTCGTAGAGGGCGCAAAAGCTGCCTATGGCATGATTTTGGAAGCCTTTTGGTCGGGCGACCGGGAACAGCTTAAACAATTATGCGACGATGACGTGTATGACAGCTTTACCGCCGCGATCGATGCGCGCGAAGAAAATGGCGAATTGCTCGAAAATAGTCTCGTGGGAATAGATGAGGCGCGGATTTGCGATGCTGAATATGATCGTCCGGTGGCGCGGATCACCGTGCGGTTTGACGCTGATATTGTTGCGGTTGTGAAAGATAAAAAGGGTGCTTTAATCGGCGGCTCGCTTACCGATGCCGTGGAGACACATGATGTGTGGACCTTTATGCGCGATCTCTCCAGCGCGGATCCCAATTGGATATTAGACGAGACTGATGAAGCGTAAGGCCTTCGTGGGGCAAAGCATTACAATCATGAAATTGGGAAGTATTTTTGGCGCATTGACGCTTTTGAGCGCCTGTTCTTTGACGCTTATTCCGGAAGGTGCTGCGCAAGGGGCTTCGCCTGAAGAGGGTGAATGGGTGCAAGGCGATAGCGCATCCCCAGCGCAAACTGACGCTTCTGGAAGCACGTCGATCCCCAATATAACGGGCCCGCTGGAAGCTGTTCCGG
This sequence comes from Parasphingorhabdus sp., assembly GCF_039982415.1. Taxonomy (GTDB): domain Bacteria; phylum Pseudomonadota; class Alphaproteobacteria; order Sphingomonadales; family Sphingomonadaceae; genus Parasphingorhabdus. The sequence continues at coordinate 422,085 of NZ_JBDWYL010000006.1, read as the reverse complement.
CTGAAAATATTACACCTGTTTCAAACGACCAATCTCGTGCAACCGGCGCAGGGGTCGGATATGGTCCGGCGATCGCCTCGCTCAATATCCGCCCTGAAAAGGCCATGGCAGGACTCAAATCTTTTCGCACAAGCTGCGGATCGTTGGTGCGTAGAACCGACAATAGCGGATTGACGGAAGGCGAAGATTGGCGTCCCGCCTGTAAAGCATCAAAAGCCTGGCCCGAAAATGATGCCCGGTCCTTTTTTGTACGCTATTTTGAAGCGGTCCAAGTCGGCGATGGCCGGGCGTTCGCAACCGGATATTTTGAACCACAGATTCAAGGATCCCGGGTGCGCACCGCAGCCAGTCAGGTTCCGATCTATAAGCGCCCACCCAATTTGCTCGATGTTGATCTTGGTCAATTTTCCGATGCCTTGAAGGACAAGCGTATTCGCGGCAAAGTGGATGGCAATAAGTTGGTTCCCTTTGAAGAGCGCGCCCAAATTGATGATGGTGCATTGGAAAGCCAAGGGCTCGAAATTGGCTGGGCTTCGGACTATATAGAGTTTTTCTTCCTGCAGATCCAAGGGTCGGGCCGCGTTGCCTTGCCGGATGGCACCGTCATGCGCATCGGATATAATGGGCAAAATGGTCGTGACTATACAGGTATTGGGCGTGTGATGCGCGAACGCGGACTGCTGGCAGATGGCAAAACCAATATGCAGGGCATTGTGGAATGGTTGCGCGCCAATCCGGAAGAAGGCCGCAAGATTATGCGGGAAAATAAAAGCTACATCTTTTTTCGTGAGTTAACCGGTCCCGGGCCGCTCGGCGCAATGGGGCATCCGGTTGTCGGACGGACATCCGTTGCAGCGGACCGGAAATTTGTCCCCTTGGGCGCGCCGGTATTTTTGGACATGGCGCATAATATTGCCGATGGTCTGTGGATCGCTCAGGATACTGGCGGCGCGATTAAAGGGTCTAATCGCTTTGATACCTTTTGGGGCGCGGGCGAAGAAGCGGCCCAAATTGCTGGAGGCATGGCATCACGCGGACAGGCGCTGCTCTTTTTGCCCAAAGGCAGTGTCGCGAAATTGCGGCAAAACTGGCAGGGCAATTAAGCGCGATGGCGGACCGGCCCCTTACCGCCGGCGAAAAGGCGCTGTGGCAAAAAGTCATCGAAACGGTAGAGCCGCTTGATCAAGCGCGAGTCAGCCGCATCAAGGCCTTGCCAGTGGCCAAAAAACTACGCGATGTCCGCGGTCCGATTACCGCAGAAAGTTTCGGCGGCGCCAGCAAGGCGATTCCACTCCGAGATCAGAATCCAATACCGGAAAAAACCGGATTGGATGGCCATTGGGATCGCAGGCTACAAAAAGGCGTGATCTATCCTGATGTAACCATTGATCTGCATGGATATACTTTGTCTTCGGCGCATGGCCGACTGGACAGCGCTCTGGAATTGAGCATTGCCGCTGGCCATCGCGCCATTTTGTTGATTGCGGGCAAAGAGCGCAGCGAACAACAACGCCGGGAACAAGGCGGCCGTGGTGCCATTCGCGCTGCTATTGCAGATTGGCTCGCCGCATCGCGCCATGCGCCGGCCATAGCGGCTGTCCGCCGCGCACATCCGCGTCATGGCGGGGCAGGCGCGCTCTATATAATTTTGCGCCGCCGGCGATAGTCACCCGGCCTACCGGTTAAGAAGTTTAACGCAGCGCGCGCTGCACGATGAGCGTATAGATTTTTGCCAATTGATCCAGATCTTCTACGGCCACCGCTTCGTCCAGCTTGTGCATCGTCGCATTGCACAGACCAAATTCCACGACGGGAACAATTTTAGAAAGGAAGCGAGCGTCTGATGTTCCGCCTGTGGTCGACAATTCTGGTTGCTCACCCGTCACTTCGCTAATGGCATCGGCAATAAGCTGTGAAAAATCGCCCGGCGGCGTGAGAAAGGGTTCTCCAGAGATTATCGGGTTTAAAGTCCCGCCATGACGGTTCACAATCTCATCGATCAGCAAACTCAAGCTTTCGCCGCTATGCTGATCATTAAAGCGGATCGACAAGCGGGCCTCGGCTTTGGCGGGAATGACGTTATGTGCCGGATTGCCCACATTGAGATCGGTAAACTCAATATTGCTCGGCTGAAACCATTCGGTTCCATTATCGAGCGTGATTGCGTCAATTTCACTCATAATTTTGGCCAATTTGGTGATCGGATTGTCCGCCAGATGGGGATAGGCGACATGGCCTTGCGTGCCATCTACGGTGATCCACATATTGACTGATCCGCGCCGGCCGATCTTCATCATATCGCCGAGCTTATGCACCGACGTGGGTTCGCCGACCAAGCAAAGATCCGGAGTGATACCGCGTTCTGCCATCCAATCCATCAAGGCAACCGTGCCAAAACGCGCGGGGCCTTCTTCGTCGCCGGTGATGATCAGGCTGATTGTGCCGAGATCTGCAGGCAGATCGTGCAGCGCGCTGACAAAGGCGGCGATACTGCCTTTCATATCGACCGCGCCGCGGCCATGGAGCAAATCGCCTCTCACTTCGGGAACAAACGGATCACTGGTCCAACCGTCACCTGGAGGAACGACATCCAAATGTCCAGCAAAAGCAAAATGCTTAGATCCTTTGGTGCCGGTGCGTATTGCGAAAAGATTTTCAACCGCGCCGCCGAGATCCGTCTCTTCGGGTCGGTCGCCGGCAATGAATCGCGACACTTCAAAGCCCAAAGGTTTGAGCATGGCTTCCATGCTGTCAAAAACGGAGCCGGTAGCCGGTGTGATGCTGGGGCAAGCGATCAGATCGCGCGCGAGGTCTAGCGCAGATTTTTTGGTCATAGCGGTCATTCGCCAAAAGGCTGTTCAAGCCGTTCGATGACCCAAGGTTCTTCCGCTGCCGCTTCCATCCATTGTCCGATCCAATCATGTTCGGTCATTGTTTCCATATAGGCTTCGGCAAAACCGGGGACCTGGATACCGTAAGTTTGGAAGCGGGAAATGATCGGCGCATACATGATATCCACTGCGCCAAAAGTCCCAAACAAAAACGGACCACCGCGGCCAAAACGAGCGCGCGCTTGCGCCCAAAGTTGCATGATACGGGCGGCATCCTGGCGTACTTCGGGCGTGAACTCGAGCCCTTCATATCGCTTGCGAGTGTTCATCGGACATTGCTTGCGGATCGCCATGAACCCGCTGTGCATTTCCGCCGCCATGGAGCGTGCCATGCCGCGCGCGGTTTCATCTTTTGGCCAGAATCGGTCGCGATGGGTTTTGTCTGCCAGCCAGTCAATAATCGCCAGGCTGTCCCAAATGACGCTGTCGCCATCCCATAATATCGGGACTTTACCCCCGGACGGCGCAAAATTCTCCGTTTGCCGCACGTCGTCCCAATCTTCTCCGAAGAGCGGAACGGTCAGTTCTTCAAAGGAGAGGCCGGATTGTTTGCAAGCCAGCCATCCGCGCATAGACCAGCTGGAATAAGCCTTATTTCCGATAATCAGTTTCATGTTCCGCCTTCATTTGAGGGTCTTGTCGGAGCGATCCGGATGGGTATCGAGATAGCGCCAGTCTGTAACAGAATCCAGTTTTGTCGGATCGGTTCCAAAAAGCAAGAAACCTGTCTAAATTTCTACCGCCTCCAGCACCGCTCGGCGCAGTTCATCAATCCCCTGTTTTTTCTCGGACGAGGTGATGATCAAATCGGGGTGAGCGGCGGGATGTTTTTTGGCTGCTGCGATAACCTCTTCCTTGGTCGCCTCCAGGGCGGCGGTTTTCACTTTGTCGGCCTTGGTCATGACAATGCGATAGCTGACAGCCGCCTTGTCTAGCATTTCCAGTACATCTTCATCGGTATTTTTAATACCGTGGCGCGAATCGATCAGCACAAAAGTGCGCTTGAGCACTTGCCGCCCGCGCAGATAATCATTGATCAGATAGCGCCATTTCTGGACCACTTTCGGGGGGGCTTTGGCAAAGCCATAGCCGGGCATGTCGCATATGCGAAAGAGCGGCGGCCCGTTTTGCGTATCGCCAATATCGAAAAAATTAAGCTCTTGCGTGCGGCCGGGCGTATTGGACGTGCGCGCAAGTCCATTGCGTCCTGTCAAAGCATTAATCAGCGAAGATTTGCCGACATTGGAGCGGCCGGCAAAGGCAATTTCGGGCGCAACCGGGTCGGGCAGAAACTGCAATTGGGGCGCCGATTTCAAAAAGGAAATGGGCCCCGAGAAAATTTTAGGATGCAAAGGTTTCATAAATTAACACTCATCATGCCGACCCGGATCCAGCATGACGAACCCAGAGTGCGAGATTTTTCTAATTTGATTTGGCGGCCTTTTCTTCCTCTGCCTTTTTGGCTTTTTCTTCGGCATCCTTGGCCATTTGTTCCTTCAACTGGGGATGGCGCGAATATAGCCATTTCTGTTGGGCAATGGTCAATATATTTGAAACCGTCCAATAGAGCTGCAACCCGGCTGCAAAAGGCGCCATGATAAAGACTAAGATCCAAGGCATCAGACCGAAGATTTGCTGTTGCATCGGGTCCATTTGCTGTGGGTTGAGTTTAAATTGATAGTGCATCGTGATGCCCATCAAAATCGGCAATATGCCAACCGCCAGGAAGCTTGGCGGATCAAATGGGATTAAACCGAATAGATTGACCGGAGTCATCGGATCGGGTGCGGACAGATCCTTGATCCACAGCGCAAAGGGCTGATGCCGCATTTCAATCGAAAGCATGAGGACTTTATACAGCGCAAAGAAAATCGGAATTTGCAAAAAGATCGGGAGGCAACCAGCCAGTGGATTGACCTTCTCATCCTTGTACAGCTTCATGATTTCTTGCTGTTGCTTTTGTTTGTCGTCCTTAAACTTTTCCTGAATTTTCTTCATCTTGGGTTGCACGGCCCGCATTTGTGCCATGGACGCAAATTGTTTCTGGGCGATGGGGAACATGATCCCGCGAACCACAAAGGTCATCAAGATGATCGCAACGCCGAAATTGCCTGAAAATTTGAACAACCAATCGAGCAGATAGAAAAGCGGCTTCTCGAACCAATAGAACCATCCCCAATCGACCGCTCGGTCGAGCAGCGTGATATTATATTGGTCTTTATACGTATCGAGAAGAGCCGTTTCCTTCGCGCCGGCAAATAGCCGTGTAGTGGTCTTGAGCATTTTGTCCGGACCGATGACTTGCGCATTTTCTCGAGCAATTTGCGCTTGATACACATCGCCTTTGCCCGCACGAAACTTGGCTTCGACTTTTGCTTTGCTCACAGGAATAAGCGCACCGAGCCAATATTTATCGGTGAAGCCCACCCAGCCATCAGAAGCATTGGCGGCAATCCCATTGGCGCCGGCTTCATCGACATCTTCATAATCAGTGTCGAAATTGGCAATGCCGTCAAACACGCCCATCGGGCCAATATGAATAGTCCAGCTATCCGCTTCTCCGGGCGGAACATTGTCGAGATCGCGCACCCGGCTGATGATTCCAAAAGGGTTGAGAGCGATGGCATTTTCACCTCGATTGGTAACGGTCTGTTCCGCAGTGATCAGGTAATTTTCATCCACTGACAAGGTGATGGCATAGGTTTGTCCGGTCGTATTGGACCAGCTTAATGTGATAGGAGTCTGCGGCGTCAGACGAGGTTTGTCGGCACGCCAGAGGGTTGTGTCATCGGGTACGGCAATATTGTCACCTGCCCAACCAAAGCGACTAAAATAAGCATTTTCCGTGCCGGATGGTGAGAATAACCGAACCGGCGGACTGTCTTTGTCCAATGCGGTTGTGTGATCAGTCAGCGTGAGATCATCAATCCGTGCCCCTTGCAGGTTGATCGAACCCATTAGGCGGGGCGTTTCAATTTTGACGCGCGGGCTTTCCGCTAGAACGACAGGCAATTTGCGGATGATACCAGCCGCAGCATCGGCGCCAATCGCTGCCGAACCGGTGGTGGTGGAGACGGCAGGGGCAGAGCCATTGGCAGTCGATGCCGGATTCGCACCAGCTTCGCTGGACTGTTCGACAGCTTCGTTTTTATTCACCATGTCCGGGAAAAATGTCTCCATCAATACCGGCCATCCGAACAGAATAATTCCAGTCAGCAATACCGCCATGATGATGTTGCGCTTGTCGTCCACACTAATTCCTAAATTCTGGCTTAAAGGTTGATTTTACACCGCTGTGCGACAGTGGTGCATGGGGTCAGGGAACCGGGTCGTAACCCGAGCCACCCCATGGATGACAGCGCAATAGCCGTTTCATGCCCAGCCAGCTACCCTTAATTGCACCGTGTTTGGTGATGGCTTGAATCGCGTAAGCGGAACAAGTTGGGCTGAATCGACATGTGGGTGGCAGAATGCGAGATGGCCCCCATTGCCAGCACCGTATAAAGAAGATGAAAATCGCCTTGAACATGGGTTTTAGACCTTGTTTGCGAGATGGTTGAGGGCTTTCGTAACATCTGTTTTCATTGCTGCGAAATCCTGTTCATCATTTTTTTTGCGGCCGATCAAAATATGATCCACACCGGCGATGCCATGTTGCGGCAATATGTCCATCAACAGCGCGCGAAAGCGACGTTTCATCCGATTGCGGGCCACAGCATTGCCAATTTTCTTGGTCACGGTAATGCCATAGCGCATCATTTGCGGGTCAACGCTATGGGCCGGGGGGCGTTTATACGCGAGCAGAACGAAACTGGATGCGACAAATCTTTTACCGCGATTCGCGGCAAGAAAATCAGGTCGATTGCGAATCACCGCAATCGATTGCCGTGCACTTGCAAATATAGGGGGAGGGACGTCTATGGCAGATAGACAATCTCCAGAAACCCGTTCACCAACCCGTTCGCCACTTTTGGGCTGCGGGAATTTATCCGGTTCAGGCAGAGAGCTTCTTGCGGCCACGGGAACGGCGGGCTGCCAGCACTTTACGGCCTCCTACAGTCGCTTTGCGGGCGCGGAAACCATGGCGCCGTTTACGGACCAGGCGGCTCGGTTGAAATGTGCGCTTCATCGCATTTGTCCTACGTCTAAAATTTCGATAAAAAAGGCCGCCATAAGCTGCGGCCTCTGTGTTGACGCTGCGGATAAGTGGGCAGCCGCAGAAAGTCAAGCATTAGCCCGCCCGTTCCGGTAAAAAATCAACTTTCCGACTTGATTTTCACCTTGCCAACAAGCGGCAATTCAAAATCGTCTGGCAAGTCTTTGTGGCGTTTGCGACGCATAGCCCAATCCGTCCATTGCCCATATTGCGGAAAACGGCGTTTGAAATCGACATATCGTTTCTTGGCCCAGCGGGAATTTTGCAGGACCAGCGCTAGTCCAATCGGGAACATGATGATAAAGCCAGGGCCCGGAATAGCCCCTACAATCGGGGATAATAGCATCAGCGCAAAGCCGAGCACAGTCAGTGCGAATCGCGCACCGGACGTATAACGCCATCGCTTTTTACTCAGTTTATCGTCCATTGTTATTTTCATACCCATAATGTGGGAGATCGCAGCGCGGCTCGCAAGCCACACTGTCGAAGAAATCAGGCTGCTGGTCGATTATCCCGTTTTCTTATGGATATGAGATGAATGGCAAAGAAAAAGTCTATGCGGCCACAGCGAGCGGCCGAACCGGCTGCTAGTGCAGCAGTTGAAAGCGCGCGAGGTCGTTGCGAGACAATTTCAATTGTTCTGCAAAAGGCACGCTGTTGGTCAGCCTATAAAAAGCCCGGGCCTTGTCAGCGGGTATGCCCATTTCCGTATAATAGTTGAGATATTCGGCATGGACGGGATCATGGGGCGGATAGTCATTGGCTTCTCGGCCATCTTCATCCATCCAGCTATGGACGACAAATTCGGCCCCTTTGTCGGCGGTATGGCGTACTCCCGCTAGGAACAGTTCGACCGCCCCGGAACGGATGGAACCGCGTGCCGGAACATGGGTGCTAATGCCCGCACGCCGGATTTGACGGGCCAGATTGAGATTGGCTTCTTCGTCAATCGAACCATCGCAATCGATCATGTTTATCCGTTTAATCTTGGGGAAATGTTGGAGCATTTTCTGAAATTGAGCCGGGCTGTAACTATCGACCGTCCCCGACATTTCCACCGTGTCAGCGGAAATGACGCGAAACGGGCCATAGACCGCTTGAGCAGGTGCTGCCGACCATTGCGATGGCGTTTCAACACCATATTCCGGTTCGACAATATCATATTCGAACGTTTCAACAATTTCGGTGACGACATAGCTGCTATCCGCGGCTTTGGCTTGCTGCGCAGGTGACAGTAAAAGTGCAAAAGCTGCAAATACCGTGACCCACAAGCTCAGGCCAAAATGCTGTCTTTCTGCGACTGCGGTCTGTTCTGCACCGTTTGTCTTTTGTTTCATCACCATGTCCATGCAGCGCTTCTGCCAGACAGCGCTTGCTAAACTATGGAAACGGTTGGTTTGCAGGAAATTAACCAAGAAAAGGCTCGGATAAGCGGCAAGAAGTGTGAATTTTGACGGTTCCGGTCAACAGCGCGCGAAGCGCTCGACTATTGGCGAGCAGATTGTCAAAAAGCCAATATTGCTCGGAACAAGGCGGTGCGACATGGTAGCATTGGTATCCACCGCGGCCTATCTGGGATTGGAAGCGCGCGCGGTGGAGGTGCAATGTCAGGTCGCAGCGGGTGTTCCAGCCTTTAATATTGTCGGTCTGCCGGACAAGGCTGTTGCAGAAAGCCGAGAACGGGTCCGCGCGGCTATTGCTGCCTTGGGTCTCTCTCTTCCGCCCAAACGGATTACAATTAACCTCTCCCCCGCCGATTTGCCCAAAGAAGGGTCGCATTATGACCTGCCGATAGCTTTGGCTCTATTGGGAGCGATGGGTATGATTGATGCGGAAACGCTCGCGAGCTTCCTGGTGGTTGGTGAATTGTCGCTGGATGGGCGATTGGCGGCAACACCCGGCGTGTTGCTTGCAGCGCTGCATGCGTCTGCACAAGATCGGGGTTTAATTTGCCCGGCAGAACAAGGGGCCGAGGCCGCCTGGGCGGGCAAAATTGAAATTCTGGCGCCGCGCGACTTGCTCGCTTTGCTCAACCATTTTAAGGGCCAGTCCGTTCTATCGCCGCCGGTCCCTGGGATCGCGGCAGAACCCGAGCAGGGCCCGGATATGAAAGACGTAAAAGGCCAGGAAGTGGCCAAACGGGCGCTCGAAATTGCCGCTGCGGGCGGGCATAATCTATTGATGAATGGCCCGCCCGGGTCCGGCAAATCTCTGCTCGCTGCCTGTCTGCGCGGGATATTACCGCCATTATCTCCAGCAGAGGCATTGGAAGTGTCCATGGTCGCCAGCGTGGCGGGAATTCTCGAAGGCGGTCAAATGAGTCGCACCCGGCCGTTTCGGCATCCCCACCACAGCGCTTCAATGGCGGCTTTGGTTGGCGGCGGGCTAAAAGTGCGTCCCGGAGAAGTCAGCTTAGCGCATCTGGGGGTTTTGTTTCTCGATGAATTGCCGGAATTTCAGCGCCCAGTCCTTGATTCGCTGAGGCAGCCACTGGAAACCGGTGAAATCAGCGTAGCGCGCGCCAATGCCCATGTGACCTTTCCGGCCCGGGTTCAAATGGTCGCGGCGATGAACCCTTGCCGCTGCGGGCATATTGGTGATGCGACCTTGGCTTGTTCGCGCGCGCCCAAATGTGCTGCGGACTATCAAGCCAAAATTTCCGGACCATTATTGGACCGCATTGATATTCATATTGAAGTGGGTGCGCTTTCGGCCGCCGATTTGACCATGCCGGCATCAGCGGAGCCATCGCAGCAGGTTGCTGCTCGGGTGGCGCGCACGCGTTTGGTGCAAAGCGAGCGCTATATAAATATGGCGGTGCGGACCAATGCCGAGATTGATGGAGACGCGCTGGAAAAATTTGCCGGGCCCGACGAAGCCGGACGACGCCTATTGACTCAGGCAACCGAAAAGCTGCGGCTATCGGCGCGCGCCTATACCCGGGTAATGCGTCTGTCTCGGACGATTGCCGATATGGCGCAAGCGGATCAAGTGGGCCGAATTCACGTCGCCGAAGCGCTTAGCTATCGCCGCCAATCGCCGCGCAATTGACAGGGAAAGGCCGCATCAACCTATTTTTTGGTTAGGCCGCCTTGTCGTCAGGCGTTAGTTCCAGCGGCGGTGATTTTTTTGCCATATCGACGGTAGTCTTGGCGATATTAGGCGATTTGGCGCTCTTATGCTTGAACTTGCCATCGACATGACCGCCTTGTTCAATCGTGACATTCTCATAGGAGACGTCACCGCCGATGCGGGCACTAGAGCTGATGACCAAATCACCGGCTTCAATAGAACCTTCAACCGCGCCCGACAGGCTTGCATTTTGGGCGATAATCGCGCCTTGAATTTTGCTAGACGGCCCTTGGACAAGCGACAGGCAGCGAATATCACCGATCACTTCGCCATCAATGTGAAGATCTACTTTGGCATCAATATTACCGGTAATGGTAATGCCGTCACCGATGATCGAGAAACTTGATCCGTTGCTGGCGTTGCTTCTAGCCACGGCTGGAGCCTGACTTTTTGGTGCGCTTCGCTGGTGCATTGGTTCGCTGTCTTGCGACGGCTTGGACTTTGAGAACATCTGTATTCGCCTCCAGAAATGGTCGAGGATTGACCGCTTTGCCATTCAGCCGCACTTCAAAATGAAGATGCGTGCCGGTGGACCGACCGGTACTTCCCATTGCCCCCACTTGTAAGCCTTGTTTCACTTTTTGACCAGTGGTCACGTGAATTTTTGAAAGATGCGCATAGCGGGTCATCAGCCCATTGCCATGCGCGATTTCGACGGTTTTGCCATAGCCGGATTTCCATCCGGCATGGGTAATTTCCCCAGCAGCGGCCGATAGAATTGGCTGACCGTGCGGGCCCTTAAAATCTATCCCGCTATGCATGGCGCCGCCGCCGGTAAACGGGTCTCGGCGATAGCCATAGCCGCTCGACATCATGTTAATGTCAGCGGGCATCGCAGACGGGATGGTCAATAAAGTACGTTCCAGTTGATCCATCCGCAGCAACGCATTGTTGAGTCGCTCCAAAGTCGGGTGCAGCGCTTTCTTTTCGTCACCAAAAAACGGAATATAGGGCCCCCCAACCGATTGATTGTCGGTGGCGGTTAATGTTGCGGGATTGAGCCCAAATTCGCGAATGGCGGCTTCTGCCTGGGCGCTGCGTTTCTGGGCGGCCCGCGTCAACCGCTGCGCAAAAGCAATCTGCCGGGCTTCAAACCGGGCCAATGCCGCTGCTTCCGGAAAGGCCGCGCTAATTTTCTTGGTGTTTTCAGATAATTTTTTCTCAGTCTCGGAAAGACTTTGTGCTTCACCATCAGTTTCTTCACCGATAAATTGTTCGGTGATTTGCTCCATGGCATTTTGGCGCTGGATCAAATCTTGCGCGACGCCATCAATCGACCTTTTATATTCGTCGATTCGGCTTTCGCTGCTATTTACGGCGGCCTCTTTCTCAGCCAATGCCAACCGTTCGCTGGAAACAGTGAATTGATTGACGGTCATGGCCAAGGTGATCAGCAGCCAAAGACCGATGACCGAGCCAAGACCGATAGCGACCCGCTTTTGCAAGGTGCCAGAAATGGTCAGGAAACGAACCTGCCCGTTTGCACGCATGAAAAATTCGCGATCTGTAAACAGACGATCCAATCGAGCCATTAGCCCCGGCTTGGTGTTGTTATGATGCATGACCCAATTACTCTTACTAATCCCCGATACGCCGGTAGCAGAGGGGTAGGTGTCCGGCGAATCCTCCCGGCAAGACTCGTGACGAGTCGAACCAACTATGCGGTGAATTGCAAAATTAATGTAAAATTAACCGACGGTAGTCGTGATTTTCGAGTCGTCTGCACAAAACCTCCGGTCTCTAAAAAACGAGACTGGCGTCAGATGAGGTCCGATTTTCGTTTATATGAAACTATCAGCCATGCTAGCACGCCCAAATGACTGATCATATTCAAGCAATGACCGCAATGGGTGAGCGGGCCCGCGCTGCTTTTGCGGTCATGTCCTGCGCATCGGATGCGCAAAAAAGCGCCGCTTTGTCGGCTGCGGCGACCGCATTGCGCGACGGTCAATCTGATATATTAGCGGCCAATTTTCGCGATATGGATCAAGGACGAGACAAGGGCCTGAGTGAAGCCATGCTGGACCGTTTGATGATCGACGAACAGCGACTTGACGCCATAGCGTCAGCGGTGGAACAAGTTGCCCAATTGGCGGATCCCGTCGGGCAAATTATTGACCGGAGCAATCAGGCTAATGGCCTGGTTATGGAGCGGATTCGGGTGCCGCTTGGCGTGATCGGGATCATCTATGAAAGCCGTCCAAATGTCACAGCCGACGCAGCGGCTCTGGGATTGCGATCTGGCAATGCGGTTATATTGCGCGGGGGGTCAGAGGCGGTTGAAAGCAATCGGGCTATTCATGCTGCCATGACCGCTGGCATCATTTCTGCTGGCTTGCCAGAAGATGCTCTTCAAATGATCCAAACCACGGACCGGGAAGCGGTTGGCGCAATGCTGAAAGCAGCGGGCCTGATCGACATTATCATCCCGCGCGGCGGAAAATCCCTGGTAGCCCGCGTGCAGGATGAAGCGCGGGTTCCCGTGCTCGCGCATCTTGATGGGATTTGCCATACCTATATTGGCCGTTCGGCTGATCAGGACAAAGCTATCGCAATTGCGGTTAACGCAAAAATGCGCCGCACGGGCGTGTGCGGAGCGATGGAAACATTGCTGATTGATCAGGATTATCCCGCGCCGGGGCCACTATTAAGGGCGCTTCTCGAGGCCGGCTGTGAAGTGCGCGGAGACGATGCGATTATGGAACTTGATCCGCGCACGGTATCGGCCGAAGCGGAAGATTGGGACACCGAATATCTGGCTCCGATCGTGGCGGCTCGGATGGTCGGCGGCGTCGAGGATGCATTGGCCCATATTGCAGACCATGGATCGCATCATACGGATGTTGTGGTGACAGAAGACGAGGCGGTGGCCAATCAATTCATCCAGCGCGCTGATAGCGCCATAGTCATGTGGAATGCCTCCAGTCAGTTTGCCGATGGCGGCGAATTTGGTCTGGGTGCGGAGATCGGAATTTCTACAGGCCGTCTGCACGCGCGCGGCCCGGTCGCGTTGGAAGGATTGACAACCTATAAATGGGTGGTGCGCGGAACCGGGCAGATCCGTCCTTGATGTTTGCGGCTTTGGACATGGGTCAGAAAATGCTGGTTATCGGCGGCATATTGAGTCTGCTTGCCAGCGCTATGCATATCGCGATCATCGTGGGTGGACCGGATTGGTATCGGTTTTTCGGAGCCGGTGAGGCCATGGCACAAATGGCGGAGAAAGGATCGGCTTATCCGGTGATAATCACTCTTGCCATTGCCGCCATTCTGGCAATTTGGGCTTGGTTTGCGTTTGCCGGCGCAGGGTTGCTGTGGCGGCCACCGCTCTTGCGGACCGGATTATTCGCAATTAGCGCAGTTTATTTGCTGCGCGGCCTTGTGCTGGTGCCGATGTTTTTTGTCACACCCGATAAAATCAACGCTTTCGCTATCTGGAGTTCGTTGATCGTGCTGATTTACGGTTTTTTCTATAGTTTCGGTACGTGGAAATCTTGGGCCAGCCTCTCATGAAAACCACGGGCCTTTTGGGTGGTTCATTTAACCCCGCGCATGGCGCGCATCGCTCGATCAGTTTGTTTGCGATGGAGGAATTGGCACTGGATGAACTGTGGTGGCTGGTGTCGCCGGGTAATCCGCTAAAAGAAGGGGCCAAGGACATGGCGCCGCTTCACGCCCGTCTGGCATCAGCGCGGAAAATGGCGCGGCGCAGCGCCATTCGGCCCACAGCAATCGAGCAGACATTGGGCACCCGCTATACTTATGACACGCTGCGCGCGCTCATTCGTCGCTACCCGAAAAGACAATTTATCTGGATCATGGGCGCTGACAATCTCGCGCAATTTCATCGCTGGAAAGACTGGCGGAAAATTGCCCGATTATTGCCGATTGCAGTTATTGCTCGGCCCAGCTATAACGATGATGCTATTGCGGCCCCCGCAATGGCGTGGCTCCGGCGTTCCGTCCGACCCGCGAGCCAGCGGATGAACTGGACTAATTGGAGTACGCCAGCGCTGACATTTTTGCGCTATCGTCCCGACCCTCGCTCGGCCACCGCGATCCGGATGGCTCAGCCCCATTGGCACAAACAATATGCGAATCGCTGCGTCCGTGACGCCGTGACCCGTAAATTGCTTTGCCAAACAGATTGATTGGATTTGAATTGACGAAATCGAAAAGCAGAACACTGAAATCAGCGACTTCCAAAGAAGGAAAAGCCGAATCAGATGCGCTCTATGCCTTGGTGATGCAGTCGCTCGACGATGATCAGGCCCAGGATATTGTCACCATCCCTCTTGAGGGCAAAAGCAATATTGCCGATCATATGGTCATTGCCGAAGGCCGTTCGACGCGCCAGGTCGCGTCGATGGCGCAAAAGCTTGCGGAACGGGTTAAACAAGCGGGCGGCGAAGCGCGCATAGAAGGATTGGCCAATGCCGATTGGGTGCTGATCGATGCCGGCGATGTCATCATTCACCTGTTCCGTCCCGAAGTGCGCAGCTTCTACAATCTCGAACGTATGTGGGCGGTTGGCGAAGAGGATGAAGCCGCGGCAGCAGAAGCGTAACATTACGGGGCGCGACCAGTATGAGGCTTCATATCGTTGCACGGGGCAAAATAGGCCGGGGCCCGGAACAGCAATTGGTTGAGCGCTATGTCCAACGGATAAAATGGGACGTACAATTGAGTGAATTGCCCGAACAAGGCGGAAAAACCCCGAAATTGTCGGACCAAACGAAAATTATCGCCCTGGATGAAACCGGTGAAAACTGGACCAGCAAAGCTTTCGCCACAAGGCTGAACGGCTGGCGGGACAATGGTATACGCGAAACCCGTTTCTTGATCGGGGCAGCCGATGGGCTTTCTGCCGAAGAACGCGGCAGTGCCGATCATTTTTTCTCCTTTGGCAAGGCCACTTGGCCGCATTTAATGGCGCGGGCGATGCTCGCCGAACAATTGTTCAGAGCCACGGCGATTATCGCCAATCACCCTTATCATCGGGAAGGATAAGCAAGTGCGTTGGTTTGTCTTCACCCTTGGTCTGGCTTTTGTGGCAGCGTTTTGCGCAGCCACGCTTCCCGCGCAAACCCGCGCACCGTCACTGGCCGAAGAGCAGCGCGCCTTGCTGTCGGCTCGGGAACAATCTGACAAAGCGCGGCAACGCAGTAGCGCTTTGCGCCGACAAGCTGACGCGGCAACTGACGAAGCGGACCGGATTGCCAGCGAAGCTGCAGCCCTGGCGGCCCGTATTCAAGCGGCCGAGGCTGATATCCGAGCGGCCCGTTCGCGCATCGCTATTGTGGAGCAGCTGCAGCAGCGGCAGCGTGCACGGCTGGCCGAAAAACAAGGTCCAGTGGTGCGCTTAACCGCGGCGTTGCAGATGATGACGCGCAAGCCAACGGCACTGACACTGGTTGAGCCGCGGTCCTTGGATGAGCTTATTTATATCCGGTCCATAATGGCCACGGTCGTGCCCGAAATTGAGCAGCGCACAGCCAGTTTGCGCAACGAAGTGGCGCAAGGCGAAAAATTGCGGATTCAAGCAGCCAGAGCCATTGCCTCGCTTAACAAGAGCCAAAAGCGATTGGCTCTGCGGCGCAAGCAATTGGCTGGGCTGGAGGCCAATGAACGGGTTGAAGCGCAGCAATTTTCCGATGATGCCGGCTTGGAGCAAGATCGCGCGCTGGCGCTGGGCGAAGAGGCCCGCGATATACTTGATTTGATGGATCAGATTCGAGAGAGCGGGACCGTGCGCGCATCGTTAGCGCAGCTTGATGGACCGTTATTACGACCCAATCAAAATGGCGATGGTGCGGCCGCTGGCACCGTCCAGAAAACCGATGTTGCCAATGCCTATAGATTGCCGGTTATTGGCGATATTGTTACCGGACTGGGAGAAGTATCGGACAGCGGGTATCGGTCGCGGGGATTGACATTGGCGGTGGCGCCGGGCGCGCAAATTGTCGCGCCTGCTGCGGGCCGCATCGCCTTTTCCGGCGAATATCGCGGCTATGGCAATATATTGATCATTGAACATGACGCCAATTGGACCAGTTTGATCACCAATATGGCGACCACCAGCAAAGAAGTTGGCGACCGGGTTGTTCAAGGCGCTCCTGTCGGCCGGTCTGGCAATGATGATCCTAATGTTACCGTGGAATTGCGCCGCAATGGCCGTCCGATCGATATCGCGGCGTTGATTGGCTGAGCTGAGACAGCAGATCCGGACCGTTACGACCGATAAAAGCGCAGGATTTCAAACTTTTTTCATTTGGCTGTCATAGTTGGTTAAGGTGCTTGGCATTATCGCTAATGCGCGCCTATATTCAGATATTGAAGAGACTCACAGGAAGCCCGTTATGAAAAAGCCGTTTCTGCAAGCAACCGCTCTGGTTTTGACCGTCGCTCTGCTCCCCGCCACCACATCGGCCATTTCTGCCGTCGATGCTAGTACCTATCGCGAGATGGAGCAGTTTATGAGCGTGTTTGACCGGGTGCGCACCGACTATGTTGATCAAGTGGATGATACAGATCTGATCAAGGGAGCGATTAATGGCATGTTGGGCAGCCTTGACCCGCATAGCAGCTTTTTGGATGCGCGTGATTTTGAAAATTTACGGACCCAGACCGACGGCAATTATGGCGGATTGGGTCTTTCAGTCACCCTTGAAGACGGTGCGGTGAAAGTAATTGCGCCCTTTAAAGACACGCCAGCCGATAAAGCCGGGGTGAAGGCGGGCGACTATATTACCCATATTGATGGATCTTTGATCTACGGCGGTTCCCTCGACGAAGCGGTAGAAGAAATGCGCGGCAAGCCAGGATCGCCGATTAGCTTGACGATAGTGCGGCCGGGCCGGGACAAGCCTTTTGATGTTTCGATGAAACGCGCCATCATTGATTTGAAGCCGGTGACTTGGGAAGTGAAAGACAAAATTGGCGTGATCAGCATCAACAGCTTTTCCAATGACACGGGCGCGGATGTGAAAGCCGCGATTAGCGGGATTGATAAAGCCTTGGGTAGAAAGCCTTTGGGCTATGTTCTCGATATGCGGTCCAATCCCGGCGGACTGCTCGATGAAGCGGTGAATGTTTCGGATGTCTTCCTGTCGCGCGGAGAAATTGTTTCGCAACGCGGCCGGGGGAAATCCGATATTGAACGCTATTTTGCGAAAACTGGTGATTCTGCCAATGGCCTGCCGGTCATCGTCTTGATTGACGCGGGTTCAGCATCGGCATCTGAAATTGTTGCTGGCGCGTTACAGGACCATCATCGCGGTTTGGTGATGGGCGAGCGCAGCTTTGGGAAAGGATCGGTGCAAACCTTGCTTCCGCTATCCAATACTTCTGCGCTGCGGCTAACGACGGCTCGCTATTATACGCCATCGGGCAAATCGGTGCAGGAAGGGGGCATTGAGCCCGATATCATGGTTCCGCAACTGTCCGACCCCGATTATAAAACACGGCCGCGTTTCCGCGAGTCTGATTTGCGCAGACATCTTATCAATGAGGTGAAGCTGGAAGATGATGTGTTGGAAGAAGATGCCAAGGATGATCCGCGGTTTACTGCAACAGCGGAAGAGCTAAAAGAAGAAGGCATTGAAGATTTTCAATTGCATTATGCATTGCAAACCATCGGCCGCCTCGGTCCTGAAGGATTGAAAGTCGCGATGAACAAGGCAGCAGCGAAGAAATCGGCAAAACCGACCATCGCTAAAAACTAGGATAGGGGATATGGCCTTTTCCCGAGCTGCCTCTTGGCTGGCGTTGATCCTCCCGATTGCATTGCTTGGCGGTGCATTGATCAGCGAATATGTTTTTGGTCTTTATCCTTGTGAAATGTGTATGTGGCAACGATGGCCGCATCTTGCGGCGATTATATTGGCGCTGGGTGCATTGGCTTTGCGCAAGCATAAAATAGCCAAATTTATTGTGATCGACGCGGCACTTGCAATCCTGATCAGTGGCCTGATTGGCGGGTTTCACGCTGGTGTTGAATATGGTTGGTGGGACGGTATTACGGCCTGTGCATCAACGGTGCCTGCTGGCGGTGATATGCTCGAATCGATCATGAATGCGCCGCTGGTCCGATGCGACGTTGCGCCTTGGTCGCTAATGGGTATTTCTCTGGCCGGTTTTAATTTTCTCTTGTCGGTTGGCGGCGCGATGCTCATCTTGGGGCTGATCGCAAAGGGCTGGAAGGAAGCACGCCATGGCTGAACAACTGGGCAAAGCAAAAGCGGATATCGCCTCCATGATCCGCGTCAATCAAGCGGGTGAATATGGCGCCGCACAAATTTACAAAGGCCAATTGGCGGTCATGGGTGACGATGCACCCGATAGCGGCGCGATCCACCATATGGCCGAACAGGAACAGCGTCATCTGGATGCTTTTGACCAGATGATCGTCGATCGCCATGTCCGACCGACCATATTGCAACCGTTTTGGAAAGCGGCGGGCTATGCGCTGGGCGCTGGGACGGCCATGATGGGGCCGCGCGCGGCCATGGCCTGCACCGCCGCGGTCGAGACCGAGATCGACCTGCATTATCAAGAGCAGCTAGAACAGCTTGAAAGCGAAAATGATCCGGAATTGTCGGAAAAAATCGCGCAATTTCGGGAAGAAGAGCTGGAACACAAGCAAACGGCGATCGAATCAGGAGCGGAGGATACGCCAGGCTATCCCGTTTTGAGTGGGGCGATACGACTGGGGTGCAAGCTTGCCATTGGACTGTCTAAACGCATTTAAGTAGAAGCGATCATCGGATGCACCGCTTCAGCATCGGTTCATTCAGGCGATAATATAGGAACATCATGAAAAAAACCGCTATTCTATCCGCATCCCTGTTCTTGGCAGGTGGCCTGATTTCTGCCCCCGCACTGGCTCAAGATGCGGCGGGCGACCGAGTCAATCAGTTGGTCATCTATGGGGATGACCCATGTCCGCAAAGCTCGGATGGTGAAATTGTGGTGTGCGCCCGCAAAGATGAATCGGAACGCTATCGTATTCCCGAAACATTGCGGGCCAATCCCAATGATGCGAAAAATGAAGCTTGGTCTGAACGCGTGCGGTCTTATGAATATGTCGGCAAAGGCGGCACCCAGAGCTGTTCAGCTGATGGTGCTGGCGGGTTTACCGGCTGTACCCAACGTTTGTTGCAACAAGCCTATGCCGAAAAAGGCCAGGATGACACGGTCAATTGGGGCAAGTTGATCGAAGAAGAGCGGCAAAAGCGTCTCGCTCGGATTGATGGTGAAGCGGAAGCGGTGGAAGAACGTTTGCGCGAGATTGAAGCCCAGCGTGAAGCACGCGAAGCGGGTGCTGCGGAAGCGCGCGCGCGATTGGAAGCGCAAGATGCTGCAGCCTTGCAGGCCGAGCGCGCCAGCAATGATTTGACGCGGCCTCCGGTTGCCGAAGAAGCTCCGCCGCCCGCTCCAGCTCAAGACGAATAAGCAACGTAATATCGCATAAGGTAAGCCATATCGCTCAGATATGATCCGAGCATGGCACGATCAGCGCTATGACTCCGGTCTATATTTTGTTACCGATTGGTTCGGCTCGCGGTCGATGATTTCCCGTCTATCCAGCGCTGAACCTGGGCTTCTAATATGTCGAGCGGTACGGCGCCTTGTCCGAGCACAACGTCGTGAAATTCGCGCAAATCAAATTTGGAACCCAATGTTTCGGTTGCCCTGCGCCGCAATTCGCGAATTTTCAATTCCCCCATTTTATAAGCCAAAGCCTGTCCCGGCCAGCTGATGTAGCGGTTGACTTCGGCTTCGATATTGGCCGGACTGAGCGCGGTATTATCGGTCATAAAATCAATCGCACGTTGTTTGCTCCACCCTTTGGAATGAATACCGGTATCGACGACCAACCGTGTGGCGCGCCACATTTCATAGGATAGTCGGCCCATATCTTTGGCGGGCGTATCATAAAGCCCCATTTCAATCCCGAGCCGTTCTGAATATAGACCCCAGCCTTCAACAAAAGCGGTGAAAAAAGCCCCATATTTACGAAAGTCCGGCATGTCCAATTCTTGCTGCAAGGCTATTTGCATATGATGGCCCGGCACCGCTTCATGAACGCTGAGCGCTGGGATTTCCCAGAATGGGCGCTGGTCAAGTTTGGATGTATTGACATAGTAAAAGCCGGCAATGCCCACATCCGGTGATCCTGGATTATAATAGGCGGTGGTGGTGCCTTCTGCGGTTTCCGCCGGAATCTCCTTCAAGCCATAAGGCAAGCGCGCTAGCTTGCCGATAATGGACGGCATTTTTCCATCGATAATCTTGGTCACGCGCGCGACTTTTTCCATCAATTCTTCTGGCGTCTTCGCGTAATATTTCGGGTTGGTCCGCAAGTCAGCGATAAACGCTTCCCGTGATTCAAAGCCCGCCTGCTTGGACACGTCCACCATCTCGGCTCGAATACGGGCGACTTCCGACAATCCAATTTTATGAATTTCATCGGCGGATTTCTCCGTAGTGGTCATCTGTCTGACCCGGAAATCGTAATATTTATCCCCGCCGGGCTGGGCTGAAACACCCGGTTCTTTGGCACAATTGGGTCCATAGCTTTGGGTGTACCAATTGAGATGCTCGCGCAGCGCCGGGGTGATGATGTCATTTATAGTGGTTGCAGCATCTGCGGTCAGCCGGTCAAAAGTCGGTTGTGCGATGCCATCTGGCTTGGGCCGCTTAAAAGGTTCAAAAAAACGAGATTCTTTGGGGTCTTCTTTGATCAAACCGGAAATGCTGGTTTCGTAGCCAACCATCGAAACGCAGGGTTGGACATAGCCACCTTGTAGCGCCTGATTGGCCACAGCGATGGATTGCCGGTGGACATTGTCATATTTTTTTAACCGGTTGATATAGGTTTGATAATCCGCTGCGTTGCGGAAAGGCAGGTTATTTTGCATGCTCGCAAAATTCTGATGCCAACCGCTGCGGTTGGTAAAATTGATTGTGCGTTGGCCGTAGGTACTGGCTTCAACCTGTTCCGCTAAGCTGCGCCGTAAGATACCAAAATTGGTCTTGTCATCTTCGGATAGGCTTGCTTGGTCGATCTGATCCAATTGTGCTAACCAGCCTTTGGCTTTTTCAACGCGTTTGTCGGCCGCCTTCAAGCTGCGATCCGTAACCCGTCCATCGGGATCCGCGACACCTAGCGACGAAGCAAATTCGGGATATTGCCCCAAATTATAGGCCCAGAACGCATCAATAATCTCATGCAGCGCCTGCGATTTTTGCTCGGCGGGTTGCGCGATTTCTGGCGGGGCAGAATTTTGGCCGAGTGCTGGCAAGCTCAAGCTAAGGGCCGTGAGCGATGCCAATGTTTTCCAATATGCCTTCTTCATCCTGAACTCCCTGAAAATATCTATTGATACTATCGTGGATATTCAGGGCCTGCTGTCAAGCGCCAATCACCTTGCGCTGTACAATTGTGTGGACGGCGGCGATGAGATTTTGGCGCAACGTCTTGGCGGTAGCGATCGGGATGGCATTAATTGTAAGCGGCCCCAAAATTGAACCGCCAGCCACGCCGATGGTGACCGTCGCCAGATCCAGCGGATGGTCGAGCGGAGATTGCCCAATATCAACTGTTTGGACCTTCCGTAGCGGCAATATTGTGAGCTTTCGCCGCCACCATCCGCTACGCACAAACAGCTGGGTGTCTGACAAGGCATATCGATGATAGCGCCAATTGAGATAAAGATAAAAGCTGATCGGCACAGTCAGAAAGATCAATCCGAACAGCCCGGAATGGACGAACAGGCCATTGCCAAGCGCAATCGCGGCCAAACCCAGAGTGACAATGATGGCGCCGCGCCACCACAGCGCAGGATTGACGGCGTGAAATTCCAGTTCAGCGGAGATATTGGCAATGCCGGATTCAGATAGAATCGGTGCGATTTCTTCCAATTGCGCACAAGGCGCAGCGCTGTGATCGCTTTCGCCGCTGCCATCGCTTGCGAGCGATTGAAACTTCAAATGATACCATCCGAAATGCTGGCGCACGGGACCTGTCCTCAGCAGCGCGGCTTGCACTCGGTGAATGGGCATAACCATATCGGTCAAGGTGAATAATCCGCGTCGCCGCCGAAATCCTGGCTGACCGGTGTCGACGCGGTCTAGACGAAAGCCATATTCCCGGATGAACGTGCGGATAATGCCGCTGCCGATACCAACCGCAATAAGCGAGATAAGCGCGCCGACCGCACCGGCAATTTGTGCAGCGAGGCTGAGCCCGTTGACCACTTGCTGTTCGGATAATTGTTCAGCCCAATACCAGGGATTGAAAAAATCATCCGGCAATAGAAAATCGAGATTTTGCGCAATGGCGGCGAGAATGGCCAGCAAGACAAAGGAAAAATTAAACAAGCCGGCAATGAATATGCGACGGTTATCCATCGCAAATATCGGCGTGCGTTCCGCTGTCTCTGGGCGTTCCCCCACAGTCTCTTCTGCATTGCTATTCTCGGCGGTTTTGCCGGACTTATAATCGCGCACGCGGTCGCGCAAGGCCTGGGCATCGCGCAAAGCCAAGGCGTCCAATTTCCCATCTTCACCCGCCGATGCGCCGGTTTCCAGCTTCACTGTGGCCAATCCCAATAAGCGGCTCACAAGCTTTTGTTCCAGACTCACATCTTGAATGCGATCAAAGGGGATTGAGCGATTATTTCGGCTAATCAAACCGCTTTTGATGCGGATTTCTTTGGCCTGGATTTGGTAAGTGAAGCGCGACCAGATTAATGCCGTCACGCCGACGATAAGCACCAATAATCCCAAAGCCGCGAGGCTGGTGTAGAGGATATTTTGATCGAATATACTGAAATAGAGCACGCCCATGGCAATCAGGTTTTGACCGATTGCTGCGGCCGATTTCAAGACGATGCTGAGCGGATGCAAGCGCTGAAAATCAGGGCTGTCCACGGCTTCGTGTTGGCCGTTCATGGCGAGAGAAGGCGCCGGCGTCATATCATATCTTGGCGAATATGGTCCTTGATCGTGTCGCGCATATTCTCTGCATCTTCTGTGCGCAATCCCGGCAAGGTGACAATGCTATTATGAGTCCCGGCGGTGTGCACAATCAATGTCGACAAATCAAAAAAGCGCTGAAACGGGCCTTGTGCAACATCAATATGTTGAATGCGGTTAAACGGAACAATCGTGTCCGTCCTCCACATAAAGCCGCGCAATATTCGCAATTGTTCCGCCGCCATATCATAGCCCCAGCGCCGATAGATCCGGTCGGGCAGCATCACCAAGACGAATAAGGCGAGAATGATCACAGGCCCGATAACAGCCCCCCGAAACATAGGCAGATTATCGGCTATCGCAATTTCTGCGCCGATTGCCGCCAAAAGGGCGAGACCAATAAACAGCGAAGCCATGAACCGGATTAGTGATTTTTGCGGAGGGTGCAGCGGCGTCAAGCCCTGGTTATAGGAGCGCGCGCGATCATCAGCCATAGCAGCGATCGGATCATAGGCGGGACTATCTGTAGGCAAGGGAGCGGCAGTTGGGGCATCGGTCATCTCACCACTATGCCGCAGCTGTGTTATGAAGGCAAGACAGATAGGTTTGCAATTTTTCGCAAATGGTCCGTCTGTACAGGGTTTATCGGGACAAAGCCGTTTCGGCTTCGTCGATCAACGTCTTGATAATCTCCGCAACGCTCTCTTCGGCTTTGACCATGCCGACCGATTGCCCGGCCATGACGCTGCCATTTTCGACATCTCCATCAATTACCGCTTTGCGGAGGGCCCCGGCCCAGAAATGTTCGATCTGCAATTGCGCCTCGCCCATTTCAATCTCTCCCGCATCGAGCAGCTTGGCCACTTCAATCTGTTTGCGGGTAAATTCTTCTGTGCCTTTATTTTTCAGTGCGCGCACAGGAATGACCGGTAAGCGCGGGTCGACCTGGACACTGGTGACGGCATCGCGGGCGTTGCCGCGCATAAAGGCTTTTTTGAAATCGGGATGAGCAATGGATTCATGCGCACATACAAAGCGCGTGCCGAGCTGAACACCGCTGGCGCCCATTTCCAAATAAGCGCCAATCATATCACCCGTGCCAATCCCGCCTGCGACAAAGACCGGCAATTGGTCGGCAATTTGCGGCAAGATTTCCTGTGCCAAGACGGAAGTTGAGACCGGACCGATATGCCCGCCCGCTTCCATGCCTTCGATAACAATGGCGTCAACGCCAGAGCGGATAAACTTCTTGGCCAGTGCCATGGCCGGGGCGAAGCAGATGACTTTCGCGCCGATATCCTTGATCGCTTCCAAG
Source organism: Parasphingorhabdus sp. (assembly GCF_039982415.1). Lineage (GTDB taxonomy): Bacteria > Pseudomonadota > Alphaproteobacteria > Sphingomonadales > Sphingomonadaceae > Parasphingorhabdus. Next base: position 397,610 of record NZ_JBDWYL010000006.1, on the reverse strand, counting down.
CTGCCTTTGGGCGGGAGACCGCCAGCGAGCACTACATGGCTGACGCCATGATTGCCGCACACTGCGATCAGCTTCATCAGGTCAGGATGCATGGTGATCAAATTGACGCCAAAGGGTTTGCTGGTGCGTTTCTTGGTTTCGGCAATTTCCGTATCCAGCAAATCCGGAGTCATCGCACCGCAGGCAATCACACCAAAGCCGCCCGCATTCGAAATGGCGCTGACCAAATTGCGTTCTGAGACCCAGCTCATCGCGCCGCACATAATCGCGGTTTCGCTGCCCAACAGGTCGGTGCCGCGCTGCATCAGCGTGGAAAGTTTTGCTTGCATCATAAGTTAAGCCGCGTCCTCTGCATCCAGCCCATAAGCGGTGTGCAATACCCGCAAGGCGAGTTCGGTATAGTCTTCTTCGATCAACACGCTGACCTTGATTTCTGACGTCGTGATGGCCTGAATGTTCACGCCGCGATCGGCGAGAGATTTGAACATGGTTGATGCGACACCGGCATGGCTTTTCATGCCCACGCCAACCACTGAAATTTTCGCGACATTCGTATCCGAGATCAGACGGTTATAGCCAATATCTTCCTGTGCTTTTTCGAGCACCTGCATGGTCCGGTCGAGATCACTGGTCGGCGCGGTGAAGGTGACATCGGTTTCGCCTTTTTCGCGGCCGACATTCTGAATGATCATATCAACATTAATCGCCGCTTCGGCCAGCGGCTCAAAGATATGAGCCACGGCGCCGGGTTTATCGGGCACCCGGGTCAAGGTGATTTTGGATTCATTTTTGTCATGGGCAATGCCGGTTATAAGCTGACGCTCCATATCGTCTCTCTCCATTTCACTTTCACTGACAATCATCGTTCCAGGCAGATCATCAGCACTGGGCGCACCGTCTTCGGTAAAAGAAGACAAGACTTGAATGCGCACATTTTCTTTCATCGCAAGACCAACCGAACGGGTCTGTAAAACTTTGGCACCCACGCTGGCCAGCTCGAGCATTTCTTCAAATGTCACGGTTTTCAATTTGCGTGCCCGCGTCACAATGCGCGGATCGGTCGTATAGACGCCGTCGACATCCGTGTAGATATCGCAGCGATCTGCTTTAACCGCAGCGGCAATGGCAACGGCGCTGGTATCCGATCCGCCGCGCCCCAATGTCGTGATCCGGCCGTCTCTGCTTATGCCTTGAAAGCCTGGAATAATTGCAATTTCACCGCTTTGCATGGATTGCGTTAGATCATCGGCATCGATGGTTTCAATGCGTGCTTTGCTATGCGCTTCAATAGTCCGAATGGGCATTTGCCAGCCCAGCCAGCTGCGCGCTTTGGCACCTAAGGATTGCAGCGCGATAGCGAGCAGCCCTGATGTGACCTGCTCTCCTGATGCTACCACGACATCATATTCTGCCGCATCGTATAGAGAGCTCGCTTCGCGGCAAAAATTCACTAGCCGATCGGTATCGCCAGCCATAGCAGACACAATGACCGCGACTTCATGTCCGGCATCGGCCTGCTGTTTGACAATTTGCGCAACCCGGCGGATGCGTTCAATGCCCGCCATCGACGTACCGCCAAATTTCATCACTATCCGTGCCATGATGCCTGTTATCTGTCTTTCTGTTGAAAAAGGGTCTGAACGAGACGCTCGCGCTGTGATAAAGACGCGTTATGACAAAGGCAAGCATCAGCAAGACAGAAGAATCGCAACCGGTTGCAGCCGCGATCAAAAGCACGATCAATCCTGAGGAAGCGGCACATTTTGGCGCTTTAGCGGCGGAATGGTGGGATCCGAACGGATCTTCAGCGATGCTACACCGGCTCAACCCGGTGCGGCTCGGTTATATCAGAGACGCGATTAATCTGCATTTCGGATCGGATGCGGCCCATTTGAAACCCTTAAAGGGCAAGCGCGCGTTGGATGTGGGCTGTGGTGCTGGTTTGGTTTGCGAACCTCTGGCGCGTATGGGCGCTGCGGTGACCGGTCTGGATGCCGCCCCGGAAAATATTGCAGCGGCGCAAGCCCATGCAAAACCGCAGAAACTCAAAATAGACTATCAAAATGTCGCGGTCGAGTTATTGGACCAGATCAATTTTGACCTGGTGACCTCGCTGGAAGTCATTGAACATGTCGATGACCCGAAAGCCTTTGTCCAGGGGTTGGCGCGGGCATTGGCCGATGATGGATTGATGATCCTTTCAACTCCGAACAGAACCGCTAAATCCAAATTAATGTTGGTCGAGCTGGCTGAGATGATGGGACAGATTCCAAAAGGGACTCACCATCATGAGCAATTTTTGACACCCGATGAATTGCAAACCCTGCTCGAACAAGCGGGCTTGCAGGTGATCGATATTACCGGCTTAGCCTATAGTCCAGCGCGCGGGTTTGCTTTGTCAGATGATCTAGCGCTCAACTATCTGATGACCGTGGTTAAACGATGAGCGCCAATTTTCGGCGCTATGCCGTTGCGGACAAACCGGCATGTTTGCAGCTGTTTGACAGCAATGTGCCGCGGTTTTTCGATCCGACAGAGCGCGCGGGTTTTGCCGACTTTCTTGATCAACCATCAGGTGACTATTTTGTCATCGAAACCGCTGGCACCATTTGTGGTTGCGGTGGTTATGTTACAGAAGATCGCGGGCAGGCGCGCTTCACATGGGGGATGGTCGACAATGTCCGACATGGTTCCGGCTTGGGACGCATGCTGACCGAATATCGCCTCGAAGCCATTGTTCAATCGGGTCAATTCAAGGAAGCCGAATTGTTCACAACATATTTGGTGGCGCCGTTTTTTGCCAAATTTGGATTTGCCACAATCGCCGTGGAAAAAGACGGTTTTGCACCGAATATGGACCGGGTTCAGATGATCTATACTTTGCCTGACAAAGCCGAATAGGCGGCTAGAAATCGACTTTTTCGTAGTGATCGGGAGGGGTGATTACTTCCATGCGTTCAGATAAAAGCGGCCGGAAGGAAGGCCGCGACTTGAACATGGCATACCAGGCTTTGGTTTGATCATGACCCGTCCAGTCAATGCCGCCGAGATAATCCGCAACTGAAATTTGCGCTGCCGCGGCCAGATCTGCGAGGCTCATGGTAGCGCCAGCGAGCCAGCTGCGATGATCGATCAGATAATCAATATAGTCGAGATGGACATTGGCGCGGCGCATGGCTTCGCGGAGCAATTTGGCATCAGGCGGCTGGCGATGCACGATCCGTTTGTGCATTCTTTCATAGAGCAAAGGCGCTGTGACATCGCCATAAAATTGCTCATCAAACCAGGCGACCAGCCGGCGAATTTCTGCTCGATTTGTAGCGGTGCCATTGATCATCGGTGCTTTTTCAACCGTCTCTTCAATATATTCACAGATGGCCATGCTATCGACCAGTAGAATATCGCGCTGGTCATGCCGCATAACCGGTGTCCGGCCGGCCGGATTCATATCAAGAAATTGGTCGCGCTGTGCCCAGGGTGATTCGCGCACCAGCTCATAGCCCACGGATTTTTCGCCCATGAGGAGCCGGACTTTGCGGGAAAAAGGACAAAGAGGAAATTGGAATAATTGCCACATAGCATTGCTGTTAATCGGGTTTGTGCCCCGGGGGAAGGGGCTTGATGCCTCTTGTTGTAATTAGAGGCTTTGCGGCGATCAAACCTATGAACATTTCTGTCTATTCAAGATCATCCATACGGCGCTTCATGCGTTCGCCCATGGCCTTGAGTTGGGGCAATAAGGCTCCAAATTCACTGGCCATGATACCCATGATCGCTGTGCCCTCACGCATCTTATCTTCCATTTCTGTATTAAAATTTGGATTGTCTCGGGCTGCCAGATCACCCAGTGTATCGTCGGGCCGGATGCGAGAAAATGGTTCGCGGCCGTCGCTATTTTTGGGTACGGCCTTTTCCATCGCCGCGGCAAATTGGCCAATCGGCAAGTCCATCATCGCGGTCATGAAGCCGGACATGACGGAAACCATGCCTTCTTGAAAAACCGGATCATTGAGCTTTTCAATCACTTCGGAATCGGGGGCACGGTCCTGCGCGGCTGCGGGCATCGCAAGGCTCAAGGATACCGCCAAAAGGGGAAGAGCAAGAAAATGTCGCATAAGAACCTCCGAGTTGATTGTTGTTAGCCCCTGTCTAGACGCATCGAACTGAGTCAAAGCTGAACCCCAGACGGAAAGGCCGTATTTCAGTGTAAACAATTGTATCGCAAGGAGAATGTGGGGTATTTAGTCCGGTTTGTAGATGGCCAGTCGATTTCCTGAAGGATCGAGACATTCAAACCGCTTGCCACCAGGATAAGCGAAAATATCCTGAACAATCTCACCATTGGCCGCTTTGACTTGCGCCAAAGCGGTTTCCAAATCGTCTGTTTCAAAGGTTGGCATGGGGGCTGGTGGCTCTGTTCCTGCGGCCAGTCCAATTTGTACCGGCCCGCCTTCAACGGCAGCATAGGCCGGACCATAGTCGGTAAAAGCAAAGCCAAAGGCTTTTTCATAAAAATCTTTGCTGGCACCCAAGTTGGTTGCCTTCATTTCGAGATAATTGGGAGTGATTTTGTGCATTATCTGGGTTCCTCATGATGGCGAATCAAAGGGTGCTACGCGATTTGGTCGAGCATAGTTAAAGATGAGTACATAACAAGAACAAAATGTGCTGATCCTACCAATCTGGCTGCACGCAAGATTTTGAAACAATATGATAGAAAGAATTAGCCTCGCTTTTCAAATCAAGTTTTTGAACCGATACCCTATCCCCAGGAGAACAGTTTGACAGGTGTTTTTGAAGTCCAAAGGCTGAGGCTATTTCCTGGTTCGGCAAGCGGATAGAGAGCTTTTTCATATCGTTGTACCGAACAATAGAATGACCGTTATGGATTGAGATAATAGAAGCCTTGATCTTGTCTCCGGGCTTTGGATCTGTGAAAAATGGTAGCGGGCTATATATATAAAATAAGGCTCCGAGCAGGGCGATGCCAGCGGCGAAGACTAGTGCCTTGCGCTTCCTTCGCTTGATCAGAGAAATGTTATTCCGCCGCCTCAATAGCCTCGCTGTCCGATAACGGATGATCCAGCCGATCTACCATTTCTTTTGGACAGACTTGCCAGAACCGTGTCCGCCAGCGATCCCAATCGCGCAGAATTGTCTCGGACCAACTGCTGTCTGTGCTTTGGTGATGCGCTTCGATTAGCGCCTTGAGATGTTCTTCCCAATAGTCACTTTCCAACCTCTGCCAGATAATGCTTTCGGGATTGGCATGTTGTTCAAAATCGCGATCGAGATCGAGGATGAATGCCATGCCGCCGGTCATGCCAGCACCAAAATTATTGCCGACTGCGCCCAAGATTACGGCATTGCCTCCGGTCATATATTCACAGCCATTGGCACCGCAGCCTTCGACCACAACATCCGCGCCGGAATTGCGCACGCCAAAACGTTCCCCGGCCTGTCCAGCCGCATAAAGCGCTCCCGCCGTTGCGCCGTAGAGCACAGTATTGCCAATAATCGTGTTATACTTGCTATCGAGCGGCGAACTGACCATGGGCCGTACGATGATTTTTCCGCCCGAAAGGCCTTTGCCGACATAGTCATTGGCATCACCAAAGACTTCCAGCGTTATGCCCTGGCATAAAAATGCGCCAAGCGACTGGCCGGCGGAACCACGCAGACGGACATGAACATGATTGTCATTCAAGGCCTTCATGCCATATTTTGCTGTAACTTCCGCTGAAAAACGAGTCCCGACCGCGCGGTGTGTGTTCCGAACAGTATAAGTCAGCTGCATTTTTTCGCGCCGTTCAAACACCGGTTTGGCATCAGCAATCATCTGCGCATCGAGGCTGTCGGGGACTTCGTTGCGATGGGTGTCGAGATTGAACGTGCGCTCTGTATCTGGTGCGTCGACCTTGGCCAAGATCGGATTTAAGTCGAGATCATCGAGGTGCTCTGCACCGCGGCTGACTTGGCGCAACAATTCCGTGCGCCCGATTATTTCATCGAGCGAACGATATCCAAGCCGCGCTAGAATCTCGCGCACCTCTTCGGCCATATAGGTCATCAAATTGATCACCTTTTCTGGTGTACCGGTAAATTTCTCGCGCAGTTTCTCGTCTTGCACACAGACGCCGACCGGACAGGTATTGCTGTGGCATTGCCGCACCATGATACAACCCATGGCGACCAGGCTTAATGTGCCCAGACCAAATTCTTCTGCACCCAATATCGCTGCAATGACAATATCGCGACCCGTTTTCAAACCGCCATCAGTGCGCAGTTTAACGCGGTGGCGCAAATTGTTGAGTGTCAGCACCTGATTGGCTTCTGTCAGTCCCATTTCCCATGGCGTGCCGGCAAATTTAATCGATGTTTGCGGCGACGCGCCGGTGCCGCCGGTATTGCCCGAAATTAAAATAACATCGGCATGCGCCTTGGCCACGCCAGCGGCTATGGTTCCAATGCCTGCGGCAGACACCAGCTTGACACAGACTCTGGCGCGCGGATTAATTTGCTTGAGATCATAAATTAGCTGCGCCAAATCCTCGATCGAATAAATATCGTGATGCGGCGGCGGGCTGATCAAGGTGACACCCGGTGTCGAGTGCCGCAACTTGGCAATAAACTCGGTGACTTTAAACCCTGGCAATTGTCCGCCTTCTCCAGGCTTTGCCCCTTGTGCGACTTTGATTTCCACTTCTTCGCAAGCGCCGAGATATTCCGCAGTAACCCCAAAGCGGCCCGAGGCTACTTGCTTGATCGGGCTGGAAGCATTGTCGCCATTTTCAAAAGGCGTGTAGCGGCGTTTTTCTTCTCCACCTTCTCCAGATACGGATTTTGCGCCAATGCGATTCATCGCGATCGCAAGCGTTTCATGGGCTTCCGGACTCAACGCACCCAAGGACATGCCGGGCGTGTTAAAGCGTTTGCGAATTTCGGTTATGGCTTCCACTTCATCAATGGGAATCGGTTCCGGCGCATAGTTAAATTCCATCAAATCGCGTAAATAGACGGGCTCCAATTCCCGCACCCCTTGTGAAAATTGCAGGTAAGAGGAATAGCTGTCATGGGCGACAGCGCTTTGCAGCAAGTGCATGAGATGCGCGCTATAGGCATGGGCCTCTCCGCCATCACGCTGCTTGTAAAAGCCGCCCACAGGAAGTCGTACTATTGCAGGCTCAAAAGCCGCTTCATGTTTTTCCTGCGCGTTGATGAACAAGGAGGCATAGCCTTCGCCTGAAATTTTGGTGGGCATGCCCGGGAAAAGATCGTTGCACAAAGCACGAGACAGGCCGACGGCTTCAAAATTATAGCCGCCGCGATAGCTCGAAATAACCGCGATGCCCATTTTGGACATGATTTTGAGAAGACCTTCATCGACGGCGATCTTGTGGCGCGCAATGCATTCTTCCAGGGTCAGGCCATCAAACAGACCGCGTTTATGGCGATCGGAAATGGCGGCTTCTGACAGATAGGCGTTGACCGTCGTCGCCCCAACGCCGATCAAAACCGCATAGCAATGGGTGTCCAAACATTCCGCGGCCCGAACATTGACCGAAGCATAAGCGCGCAAGCCTTTACGGACCAAATGGGTGTGCACGGCCGCCGTGGCGATGACCATGGAAATGCACATATGGTCTTCATCAATATTCTCGTCGGTCAGGAATATTTCGGTCTTGCCTTGGCGGACAGCTTGTTCGGCTTCATCCCGGATACGGGCAATCGCATCGCGCAATTCTATAGCACCGCCCGTATTGGACATGGTGCAATCAATTTCGGCTACAGCGTCGCCGAAGCTGGCTTTTAAACGCTCCCAAGCACCACAGCTCAAAACAGGGCTGTCGAGCACCAGAACATTTTCATTCTGGCTGTCTTTTTCCAGAATATTGGCCAGATTTGAAAACCGCGTGCGCAAGCTCATGACATGGCGTTCGCGCAAACTGTCGATCGGTGGATTGGTCACCTGACTGAAATTCTGCCGGAAGAAATGACTGACCTGGCGCGGTTTGAGACTGATCACTGCAAGCGGCGTATCATCGCCCATGGAACCAATGGCTTCTTTGGCATCTTCGACCATCGGCGCGAGGATGACCTCCATATCTTCCAATGTGTGTCCGGCAGCCGTTTGCCGGCGGATCAATTCTTCCTTGGAGAAATTCATACCCGCATCTGCTGGAGCAGGGGGCAGATCTTCCATCGTTTGGAAGCCTTTGACTCGCTGGGGATAGGGTTCTTCGCCAGCGATTTTGTCTTTGATTTCTTTGTCTGTGAAAACCAGACCATCCTGCAGATCGACCGCAATCATTTGTCCCGGCCCGAGGCGCCCTTTTTCGATTATCTGGCTTTCGGGAACAACCACCATGCCGGTTTCCGACCCAATGATCAGGAGATTGTCTGACGTTATGCTATAGCGCAATGGCCGCAATGCATTGCGGTCCACACCGGCCACAGCCCAGCGTCCATCGGTCATGGCGAGAGCCGCAGGACCATCCCAAGGCTCCATCACGCTGGCCATATATTCGTACATCGCCTTATGCGCGGGATCGATATCTGCTTGATGTTGCCAGGCTTCCGGCACCAGCATTAATTTGGCGGTCGGGGCATCGCGGCCAGATCGGCAAATCGTTTCAAAAACCGCATCCAATGCGGCCGTGTCTGATGCTCCGGCTGGGATTACCGGTTTGATATCTTCTGAATGATCACCAAAAGCGAGGCTGGCCATTTTAATTTCATGGCTCTTCATCCAGTTTTTATTGCCGCGGATCGTGTTGACTTCCCCATTATGCGCGAGCGTGCGAAACGGCTGTGCCAACCACCATTGCGGAAATGTATTGGTTGAATAGCGTTGATGAAAAATCGCGATGCGGCTTTCAAACCGTTCATCGGTTAGGTCCGGATAAAAGACCGAAAGCGATTCAGCGAGAAACAAGCCTTTATAAATGATCGAACGGCAAGATAGGCTACAAATGTAGAAATCTTGAATCTGTGCAGCAATGACTTTTTTCTCGATCCGGCGACGGATGAGATAGAGATTTTTTTCAAATTCTTCGGCGCTTTGACGATCTGGCAGTGGCCCGGAGATCATGATTTGCTCAATTTCCGGACGGGTATTTTGCGCTTTAACGCCAATGACCGAAACATTGACGGGCACCTGCCGCCAGCCATAAATTTTATAGCCTGCTTCGATAATTTCCGCCTCGACAATGGTCCGGCATGTTTCCTGAGCGCTCAAATCGGTGCGCGGAAGAAAAATCATTCCAACCGCGAGCCGGTTGGGGAGAACCTTATGCCCGCTATCGGCAATGGCATCATCAAAAAAGCGCGCGGGTAAATCAACATGCAGGCCCGCACCATCACCGGTCATCCCGTCCGCATCGACAGCGCCGCGGTGCCAAACCGCTTTCAGCGCGTCAATTGCCGAAGCAACAACCCGGCGCGAAGGCTTCCCATCCGTGGCTGCGACCAATCCAACGCCGCATGCGTCGGATTCAAATTCAGGCCGGTACATGCCGCTTTCGGCAAGTCGTTGATGTTCGGGCGTTGGATAATGGGTCATGATATGTTCATTTCGATGTTCAAAAAATGGTTTGTTGCGCAGGCAGAGCCTATTGCGTTTTCACCACTTTGGCTTTGGCGTTGGATTGCGCTTTTTCGAGCGCGTCATAATATTTTTCAAAGGCCGTATCGGATTCGGTGCTCAGTTTATTGACCAGGGCCCGATCTTCTGCTGACCAGTTATCCGGGTCTTCGAAGTCAATCGCGCCATCTCCATTTTCAGCGCTGTTCACATCCTCCTCAACAGAATCAATCAAACTCTCATCTGATATTTTCACGGCAGGCAAATGGGCGGTGGCATCTTCAACCTTTTTCATGATTGCCGGCATGGCCTGCATCATTTCCGGCACCATGCTCATCATTGATTGCATCATTTCCGGATCGACAAAGACCATCATATAGTCGCGTGCAAATGCACTGCCGGTATCGGTTGCAAAAAAACTGTTCATCTCATCGAGTTGGCCCACAGTGAACTTGCGCGCGTAAATATTGGTCAGGGCCGAGCGAACTGCAGGCTCCATTGTAATCATCATATTGACCATTTCATCCATGATGACTTTGGTCGAAATTTTCGTCCGCTCTTCGTAATGCGGGTCCATTTCCGTGGCCAATTCAGCCAGTGTTTTGTCGCCGAATTCGCCGGGCACATCTTCCCGTGCAACACCACCCGCTCCAGCCAGATCGCCCATGCGCATATTACCCATGCCCATCATCATCTGATCCATCATTTGGTCCATAGTGCCCCTCATCATCCGCTCATAAGTGCCGAGCGGGAACAAATAGTTGACGGTGTTTTGGGCAGCCGAGAGCCGCGCGGGATCAATGGTGGCGATTTCGGGTGCGCTGGTCTGTGTAGCGGCATCCCCATCTTGGCCCGAATCTTGGCCTATTTCTTGGGCAGCGGCGGGCATGCTGATGGTGAGAGCGATTGAACTCACAGTCATAGCGATGAATTTTTTCATGTAAAACTCCGAAATAGGGTTCAAAATAAAGGGCGTTTACGCGGCCTGTTTTTCTGCTCGAGCTTTGTCGCGCAAAAATTTATGCATATGCTCGGTCACATCGCGGCCGTCGCGTATTCCCCATACCACAAGGCTGGCACCGCGGACAATATCACCAGCGGCAAACACACCATCCAAATTGGTCATCATTGATTTGTGATCGACTCTCACTGTTCCCCAGCGCGTTACGCTGAGATCGGGACAGTCAAACAGGCTGGGCAGTTCTTCGGCATCAAAGCCCAGGGCTTTGATCACAAGATCGGCGTCCAGCGTAAACTCACTATTCGGTTGCTCTTCCGGTGCACGCCGGCCGCTGGCATCGGGGGCGCCGAGACGCATTTTAGTGGCTTTGACGGCACGCACATGGTCGGTGCCTTCGACCGCTTTGGGCGCGGACAGCCAGACAAATTCAACGCCCTCTTCTTCAGCATTTTTCACTTCATTTTGAGAGCCGGGCATATTCGCGCGATCGCGGCGATAAAGGCATTTTACCGACTTGGCCCCCTGACGGATCGAGGTCCGGACACAGTCCATAGCGGTATCACCTCCGCCGATTACGACAACATTTTTGCCTGCCGCATCAAAGCGGCCATTGTCAAAATCGGGGACGCTATCGCCAAAACTTTTGCGATTGGAAGCAGTGAGAAAATCCAGAGCTTCTTCGACGCCAGGGGCGCCGACGCCGGGCATTTTTATCTCGCGGGCTTTGTACACGCCGGTAGCGATAAGAATGGCATCATGTTTGCCGCGAAGCTCTTCCAATGTCGCGTCTTTGCCGACTTCAAAATTTTCATGGAAATGAATGCCACCATCTTTGAGCCGCTCTATGCGCCGCATGATGATATTTTTTTCCAGCTTGAAGCCAGGAATGCCATAAGTAAGCAAGCCGCCCGCCCGATCATGACGGTCATAGATATGGACATCATAGCCAGCAACGCGCAGATATTCGCCAGCCGTCAACCCCGCCGGCCCAGCGCCGATAATACCGACAGATTGGCCCCGTGATTTGCCTGCGACCAAAGGTTCAACCCATCCTTCTTCCCAAGCGGTATCGGTGATGTATTTTTCTACAGATCCGATGGTTACGGCTCCATGACCGGAAAATTCAATCACACAATTGCCTTCACATAGACGATCCTGCGGACAGATTCGGCCGCAAATCTCTGGCATGGTGGAGGTCAGATTGGACATTTCATAGGCTTCGCGCACACGCCCTTCGGCCGTGAGACGCAACCAGTCTGGAATATGGTTGTGCAAAGGACAATGAGTCGAACAATAAGGCACACCGCATTGTGAGCAACGCGCGGCCTGTTCAGCTGCCTTTTCCGGCGCATAGCGATCCGCTATTTCTTGAAAATCTTCCGCCCGCAAGGTCGGTTCCCGTTTGTCAGGGTAAGTTTGCCCGGTATCGACAAATTTCAACATATCCAGTTTTTTTGTGCCTTTTGGCATGGCGGTCACTCGTTTCTTGTGTTTTTATGGGGATCACCCGGTCTGCTGCGGCAGATGTTGAGGGCGCGATAGGCCAATCAACGCCAAGAGTCACGCAAAAATCACCCTTATAGGACAATGATACTGACCTATAAGGGTGAAAAAGGACGGTTTCTCGTTAAAACGAAGGGTGATGCGGGCAATAAAGTATCATATCGGACCTAAATTCATCAACGACAAATCGGAAAGGCGCTTCTATAAGCAGAGCGTCTTCACTTTCTTCGGGCTCCATCATGACATTCATGCAAATGCTTCTCCTCGCTATCGTGCAAGGTGTTACCGAATTCTTGCCCATTTCTTCCTCGGGCCATTTGATCTTGCTTCCGGTCTTTACCGGCTATGCGGATCAGGGGCCAATGATTGATATTGCTGTGCATGTTGGTTCCCTACTCGCGATAATCACCTATTTTTTCAAAGATGTGCTGTCTTTGGCGAAAGGTGGCTTTGCAACAATTGGGCTCGGCCGAGCGGACGCGGAACGCCGGTTATTCTGGTGGATTATCATTGGCACCATCCCGGCGGTCATAGTCGGCCTATTCCTCAAAACCGGCGGCTATCTGGAAGGGTTTCGCAGTACCACTTTGGTCGGAATTAACCTGATCATTTACGGCCTCTTATTGGGGATTGCCGATCGCGTGGGGCAACAGGTGAAATCCTTTGAAGATATGAGTTTGAAAGACGGGATTATCGTAGGCCTCGCGCAGGCCCTAGCGCTTATTCCAGGAACCAGTCGGTCTGGCGTGACCATGACGGCCGCGCGCTTTTTGGGCTATAGCCGGGTTGAATCCGCACGCTTTTCGTTTCTATTGTCAATCCCAGCGGTTGCTGGCGCGGGCATTTTAATCGTTCCAGATTTGATGGACGCGAGCAATGATCTGCTGAAAGAAGCCCTGATTACCGGCGCGCTGACCTTCATCGCCGCCTTTGCAACCATGACCTTTTTGATGCAGTTTCTACGCAAGGCATCGATGATGATCTTTGTTGTCTATCGGGTTGCCATGGGCGCAGCATTGTTGATCTGGTTTTAAACAATCAATACTTAGCCGGCTTTTGCACGCGCCCCAAAACGCCCCTGGACGCGGTATTTATCCATCCAGCCACGGGCTACGCTGGCAAGCGGTGTCGGTTTGATTCCAAAGCGATCCAGTCCAGCTTGGCCCTCTGTCACTATATTGTCTTTTTGCAGCATCTTAAACTGATCCAAGGTGATCGGCGCACCCGGCAAGAAGCCGGTACATGTGGCCAAAATCTTGGCCGCAAAATCAGGAACCGGTACAAAGCCGCGCTCGCGCTTGGTCAATTCAGCTATGCGGCGATTTAACTCTTCCATGGTGATCACTTCTGGGCCGCCCAGTGAGAAAGTCTCGCTTGCAAAGGCATCTGGATCATCGAGGGCTATAGCCACGGCTTGCGCGACATCTCCCACGAAAACGGGCTGAAATTTGGTTTCAGCTCCAATAACCGGTATAATCGGCAACATCTGTATCATCGCAGCAAAGCGATTGATAAACTGATCCTCGCGTCCAAATATGATCGAGGGCCGCATGATAATCGCGCGCGGAAAGGCGGCGCGTACCGCATCTTCAGCTTCTCCCTTGGTGCGCCCATAATGCGAAGGTGATTGCGGATCGGCGCCAATGGCGGACATTTGTACGAGCGCCTGGCATTTCGCCGCGGCTGCCGCTTTCGCTACATTCCGCGCGCCTTCGACATGGACAACATCAAAATCACCTTTAAGCAAGCCAACCAAGTTGATCACCGCTGTACAGCCCTGAACGGCGTGGGCAACACTATCGGCATTGGTAACATCAGCGCTGGCAAATTGTGTTTGCCCCAAATTACCCAATGGTTTGATATGCATGGCATTTTTAGGATCGCGTTCGGCAATGCGCACCCGCGCACCACGAGACAAAAGCTGCTGTGCGATATAGCGGCCAAGAAAACCGCCACCGCCAAAAATGCAAATTAATTGTCCATCGAGCGCCATAATATTATCCACTTCATCCGGCTCATTAAAGGCCATGTCCTAGGCGCGCTTTTGCATGACAAGACTGCAGGGTGCAATATCCGAATATCGATTATTTGCATGTTTGGCGGACATTATGCGACCGGCGCATTGATTTGCACGCGGCTTCTTGCCTATCACCAGATGAGTCATTGACAATATCAACCCCAAAGCGCTAAGCGCCCGCTCCTATGCTGACAGAGAGTCAGCGAGCCCAGATGGCGGAATTGGTAGACGCGCTAGCTTCAGGTGCTAGTATTCGCAAGGATGTGGAGGTTCGAGTCCTCTTCTGGGCACCAGATACACTTATCTCTACATCGCTGCAGGATAGAATAATCCGAATTAATCAAGAATCTTACGGATTATCTGGTGACGTTTTTTGCGCAATTTGCTCAAACTGTTTGCGCATGGCATCATTTGCCCCGGGGCCTACTGTCATCATGACATTTTTCCACGCGAGTGGTTTGCCATCGGCTCGTGTTGGGGCGAGTGGGGCGATTGGTTCGTCGCTGAGGCGATCGACAAAATTTACGGGTTCCTTGCCTTTGCCATAGACCCATTCATTGCCCCATTGACTTAAGGCAACCATGATCGGCGCCAGCGCGCGGCCTTTTTCCGTGAGCTGATAGGCATGCCTTGCTCCATGGGTACCGATATCCTGTTTTTCCAACAAGCCTGCGTTAATCATTGTGGTCAGCCGACTGGCCAGAAGGTTTTTGGCAATGCCGGTTTGAGACTGAAATTCGGTAAATCGGGTCGCCCCATTAAAGGCCTCCCGAACGATCAACAATGTCCAGCTATCCCCCATTATATTGAGTGACGCCGCGACCGGACAGGTTTGTTTATGGGGCTGGCTCATGCCTCTATATTATGATGTTGGTTTAAATCTGCAACCAAATTCCATCGGGTGGCACAACGGGATTGTCCGAACTTTCCCCGTTCGTGTGACTGAAGTAAATATAGGAAAATCATTATTGCAAGAACATCTCTTTCGATAAATGAAGCCAATCGACGGTGCGATCTATTCAGCTTTTTACGGAATTGAAAAATTTTTAATCCATGAGGGCTCGGTGTGCATAATTTCGGACCAATGGAGAGGAGAATTTACAATATTCTCAAATTTCCTAGATTTTTGGGGGTTGTAGAGGGTTGCACAACTCTGTTAACCATATTTCCTAACAAATCGGTCTGGGGCGTTGACTATTTGTTTTGTTTTAGGGCGTTACGGCACAATCACGAGATAAAAAACACAGTGTCCATTCGGAGAGTTAGATGGTCAAGCACACCCGGATTCCACAAAGTCATTTAATCGCACTTGAGCCGCGCATGATGTTTGATGGCGCGGCTGTGGTCACCGCCGCAGCGACGGTATTGTCTTCCGACGCTTTTGCCAATAGCGCCATCGATGGCCTAGGATTTGGCGCTGAAAATAGTCAGTTTAACGCGCAATCCGTGCCCAATATTGGCCTAGCCCCACCGACCCGGTTTGTGCCGGCAGATCAGGATTCTGGGGTAGAATCGGTGCGCCTGTCCCCCATTGCTCTTGCGCATGAACAAGATCCCAGTGCATTAGCGCAAAGTGTGATCGGAGAAGATCTGCACGCAGCCGGCTCCACTGACGATCTGGACCAAATGAACCCCGTTCGGGATCTGGCCTTTGCCGCTGTCCCGGCCAGCTTAAACGCCGCGGATGACAGCGCCCCTCTAACTGATAATATCGTAACAGATCCGGTGCTCGTACCCAGTGCATCGCATGATGCGGATATAAATATATCTGACACGATTACTGTAAATGAAACGGGTGTCTTGAAAGAGGCAATAGCGGGTCAAGACTTTCTCGATGATGTCGACGACCCCGCGCTGGTCAGCGGTTCTCAAGCGGATATTTCCGCAGACAATATCGCCCAGAGCTTGCGTGTCCCCGACATGGAGCCGGATGGCTTTCGGGATTATTTCATTATCGATGATAATGACTCCCGGTTTGTCACCGCGCCGGTTCTGCCAGACCAACCGTCCTTTGCGCCGGAAGATCTTCTGCTTGTCCAAGATGCGGCCGCGTCTGGCCAGGATTATATTTTCATCGATACCAATGTCGAAAATTATCAAGAGCTGGCCGACACATGGGCGGGCAAAGGAATTATCGTCCTGATCGACGGCAATAGCGACGGCATTGATCAAATCATGGCCGCCTTGGCCGGCGCGGATAATATTGGGGCGATCCATCTTGTCAGCCATGGGGATAATGGCGTGTTCTGGCTGGGCACTACGCGAATTGATAGTGCGTCGGTATCTGGTGCCTTGGCGGCATCGCTGGCTTCTATCGGAGCCAAACTGGCCCCCAACGGCGATATTTTAATCTATGGTTGCGACGTGGGGGCGGATGAAGCCGGGCAACAATTGATGAACGCCTTGGCGGCGGTAACCGGTGCAGATATTGCGGCCTCTATCGATGATACGGGCAGCATTTTGCGCGGCGGGGACTGGACGCTAGAAAGTCGATTGGGCCAAGTTGACGCCGCCTCTCTTGTTGCCCGCAATTGGGATGGCTTGTTGGCTTCGACGGCCATCTCGGTGCAATCGGGAAACCCTAATGTCGTCAATGGCGCGGGCGTTGCGGTAAACAGCAATACGCGAGTTGGCGAAGGGGCAACCGCTACCTGGACAAATGTCGGGACCGTTAATGGCCAGCAAATTAGCTTGCGGGCTACGGTTGTTTCTCTGACTGCAGGCGATGATATTCGGTTCAGCACATCGGGTGATGATCCGAGGCTTCTTTTGCGGGAACGGGGTGCCCCAGGCGTGGCCACTACCGAAATTCGTTGGGATGTATTTTTTGCCGCGAGCGGGGCGCCGGTGAATATTGATGTCTCTTTCACCGTAGCAGATATTGATGGAACCGCGGGTCAGCCGCGAAGCCGTGAATTTGTAACGGTCGATACAGACACATTATCCTCTTTTGAAAATGCTGGATCCTCGGATATTGATTTTGACATTAGTATTCCGGGAGAGGTGACAGCGTCGGGTACGCAAAATGAATTTGGAGACGCCTCTTCTGCTGCGCGCTTCAATTGGCTAGATACCAGCAGTTTTACCATCACTTATAATCTGGATCCGGCCTCCGGATTTACGGCTGCAGGTTTTGGCCATGATGGCGATCTCGATTTTAATTTGGGCGCGGGCGGGACGACAGTTTCCATTCCGCGACTGGACTTGGATGGGAATGACAGCACGGCTGGTGGTTCTGCTTATGCGGGTACTTATGTCGAAAATGCTGCCAGCGTTGGCATTGTGGACAGTGATGTTGCCATCACCAACCCGAATGGTACGGTTGAAACGGCTACAATTACATTGACCAATGCGCAGGCCGGTGACCGTTTGCTGGTGAATGGTAGCGCTGCGGCGTCCGGTAATCTGGCCGGTGGGATAAGCTATACGCGCACTGATGCCGGTGTGTCGCTAACCGGCGGGGCCAGTGCAGCGGATTATGAAAATGCGCTGCGGGCGATTACATTTGAAAATACCACCGAGCGGCCTTCCGAGACCGATCGGAACATCACCATCAGTTTCGCTAACGCCGCTTTGAGTTCCAATGTTGCGACATCGACGATCAGTGTCGTTGAGATTAATGACCCGCCGACGGCCGTCGATGATGCGACGCAGACAACCGATGAAAATACCGCGATCTCTGGAATCAATGTCTTGGCGAATGATTTTGATGGTGATGGAGATGCGCTCACCGTTACCGCGGCCAACGCCAATAATGGCACGGTGACTATCGGGCCTACGGGATTGCTGAGCTATACGCCCAATAACGGGTTTTCAGGCACGGACACCGTCACCTATACGATCAGTGATGGGCGGGGCGGGACGTCTACCGCAACATTTGACGTGACCGTGGCAGCGGTCAATGATCCGCCCGTTCCTGTCGGTAATCTGCCACCGCAAACCAATGTTGATGCCGCGCAAGGAATTTTTGTTGGGACATCGCAAGGCTTTAACGACCCGGACAATGGGTTTGGAGAGTTGAGCTATTCGGCAACGGGATTGCCGCCAGGACTTTCTATCGACGCCAATACCGGAGCGATAACCGGCACGATTGACAATAGCGCTAGCCAAGGCGGTACGGGCGGCGTCTATAATATTGTGGTGACGGCGACTGACCCGGATGGCGCTTCGGCCACACAGAATTTTGCTTGGACGATTACCAACCCGGCTCCGCAAGCCAATGATGACGGCGGCTTTACCAATGAAGACACGCCGATAACGGTTGATGTTCTGGCCAATGATCAGGATCCAGACGGTGATGATCTCACGGTGGTTTCGGCCAGTGCCCCCAATGGCGCAGTGGTGATCAATGCCGATGGCACGTTGACCTACACACCCAATGCCGATTTTAGCGGTGATGACGTTATCACCTATATGATCAGCGACGGAGAAGGTGGAACTGACACGGCCGTTTTCCGGATGACCGTTGGGGCGACCAACGACGCGCCGGAGCCTTTCGGCTCTTTGCCGCCACAGACCAATATCGATGCGGATAGCGGGGTCAGCGTTGCAACGGCCGGTGGCTTTATTGATGTCGATGGGCCGACGACCAATTATAGCGCAACCGGATTACCGCCGGGACTGTCGATTAATGCCAATACCGGGGAAATTACCGGTACGATTGACAATAGCGCCAGCCAAGGCGGCATGGGCGGCGTGTATATGGTCACCATATCAGCAACCGACTTTCAATCGACACCAGCCACCCAGACCTTTACTTGGACCGTGACCAACCCAGGCCCGACAGCGGTTGATGATACCGCTTCGACCGATGAAGACACAGCGGTGACCGTCAACATATTGGCCAATGACAGTGATCCCGATGGCGATGATCTCAGCGTCACCGCGGCCAGTGCGGCGAACGGAACAGTCGTGATCAATCCCGATGGCAGCGTCACATATACACCCAATGCTGGGTTTAACGGTACCGACACTATCACTTATACGATGAGTGATGGAGAGGGCGGAACATCCACGGCAATGGTTGAAGTGACTGTTGCTGCGGTTAACGATGCTCCGACGCCTATGGGGTCTTTGCCGCCACAGACCAATGTGGATTCCGATAGCGGAATTAGCGTAGCGACAGCGGGCGGCTTTACCGACAGCGATGATCCGACTTTAACCTATAGTGTGACGGGCTTGCCCGCTGGACTGAGCATAGATGCCAATAGCGGCGAGATTACCGGTACAATTGACCGGTCGGCTAGCCAGGGTGGGGCCAATGGCGTCTATTCGGTAACCGTCACCGCGACGGATTCCGGTGGATTACAAGCAACCCAGAGCTTTAGCTGGACCGTGACCAATCCGGCGCCGATTGCAGTCGATGACACCGCGTCAACCGCCGAAGATACACCGGTTCTGATTGATGTTTTGCCCAATGATAGCGATCCGGACGGTGATCCGTTGACGCTCATTGCCGCCGCCGCGTCTGTTGGACAAGCAACAGTGGTTGGCAATCAGGTCAACTATGTACCGCCAGCCAATTTCAATGGCACAGCGACGATTACATATACGATTAGTGACGGCGAAGGCGGCACCGCTACGGCCACAATTACCGTTACCGTAACGGCCGAAAATGATGCGCCGGTGAGCACGGCCTTGCCGCCGCAAGACACGCAGGACGGTGCCGTAATTTCGGTTCCCATCGCCGGTAATTTCAGTGATGTGGACGGGGATACGCTCACTTTTGCTGCCGCAGATTTGCCGCCTGGTCTGTCTATTGATCCGGATAGCGGGGTTATTTCCGGCACGATTGACAACAGCGCGAGCCAAACCAATGGCGGTGTCTATACAGCAACGATCACCGTTTCCGATGGGAATGGCGGAACAACGACTGAAACGATTACTTTCAACATCACCAATCCTGGTCCGGACGCGGTTGATGACAGTGCCACTACGGATGAAGATACGCCTGTTATCATAGCGCCTTTGGCCAATGACAGCGACCCAGATGGTGATGATTTGACGATCACTGCGGCCAGCGCGGCCAATGGTATGGTCGTAATCAATCCCGACGGCACAGTCACTTATACGCCCAATCCTGACTTTAACGGCACAGACATCATCACCTATGAAATTTCTGATGGAGAAGGGGGAACGTCTACCGCGGAAATCACGGTGGTGGTTGCCGATGTCAACGACACGCCGACAACCAATGGCAGCATTGGGGATCAAACCAATCTTGATAGCCAGGTCATCAGCTTGCCAGTTGCTGGCGCCTTCAGTGATCCAGATGGTGACGGACTATCTTTTTCCGCCACCGGCTTGCCAGCAGGCTTGACGATTGATCCGGCAACCGGCGTTATTTCCGGAACAATTGATCGCAGCGCGAGCCAAGTTAATGGCGGCGTGTATATGATTACTGTAACCGCAGATGACGGCCGCGGTGGGACAATATCCTCAGACTTTACATGGACGGTAACCAATCCTGCTCCAGTGGCCAGCAATGACAGCGTAACCACCGACGAAGATACGGCGGTGAATATTCCTGTCCTCGACAATGATGTTGATAGCGATGGTGATCCGCTGACTGTAACAGCAGCGGATGCCGGCAATGGTATGGTGACAATTAATGCCGACGGCACGCTGGCATATACACCCAATGCCAATTTCAATGGCGAAGACACAATTGTCTACACGATCAGCGATGGCGAAGGTGGGTTTTCAACCGCTACGGTGACGGTGACGGTCACTCCGGTCAATGACGGGCCAACCACTGTTGGTCTCGCCAATCAAAATGGCGAAGATGGCGCGGATGTATCTATTCCCACGGCGCAAGGCTTTGAAGATGTGGATGGCGATGACCTGACCTTCTCGGCATCCGGTTTGCCGCCGACATTGACAATTGATCCTGACACGGGGTTGATCACCGGAACGCTGGATTCAGACAGTTCGGTCAATGGCCCGTTTGTGGTCACGATCACAGCGACCGATCCATCGGGTGAATCAGTGTCGACAACTTTTGTCTACTCGATTCAAAATATTCCCCCCATTGCGGTCAATGATGTGGCAACGACACCGGAAGACACGCCGGTCACGGTTGCCGTTCTGACCAATGACAGCGATCCCGATGGAGATCCGCTGACGATTACGGCAGCCAGCACACCTGATGGCATGGTTGTGGTCAATCCCGACGGGACTTTGACCTTCACACCAGCTGAAGATTTCAACGGACAAGCGGTGGTCAGCTACACTATTTCTGATGGCCAGGGCGGTATTGCCACTGCCACATTGACCGTCGATGTGGTGGCCGTGAATGATGGACCTGATTCCTTGCCGATCCCTGATGTTATCAATGAGGATAATCAATCCGTATCGGTCGATACCAGCGGCTTCTTCAGTGATGTTGATGGCGATGTCTTGACCTTTGATGCCACCGGCTTGCCAGCCGGATTGAGCATTGACCCCAATAGCGGGATTATCAGCGGAACCATTGATCGTGATGCGAGCCAGCCTAATGGCGGCATCTATTCGGTGACCGTAACCGGGACCGATCCCGATGGCCTGACCACCAGTCAGACTTTTACCTGGACGGTGACCAATCCGGCACCCACTGCAGTCAATGACAGTGCGGTGACCAACGAAGACACGCCGGTTGATATTAATGTCCTGGCCAATGATAGCGATCCTGATGGAGATCCATTGATAGTCACAATGGCAACCGCGCTGAACGGTACAGTGACCATCGCCCCGGATGGCACATTGACCTATACGCCAGATCCCGATTTCAATGGTGTCGATACCATCACTTATGTGATCAGCGATGGCAATGGTGGCAGTTCTACAGCAGCGGTGGACGTGACCGTGAATGCCGTCAATGATCCTCCCGTTGCGGTCGATGATGTGGCCACGACCAACGAAGACACGCCCGTAACCATTGGTGTGCTCGGCAATGACACGGATATTGACGGCGATCCGCTCACGGTCACCGCAGCCACTTCGCCTGATGGGACAGTGGTGATTAATCCGGATGGGACAATTACCTTCACGCCCAATCCGGATTTCAACGGACCCACGACAATTACGTATACGATTAGTGACGGCAATGGCGGAACCTCAACCGCTACCGTTGCGGTGACTGTCGATGCGGTCAATGATCCGCCGGTGGCCAATATGGACAGCGCGACCACCGATGAAGACACGCCGGTTGATATTGCGGTTTTGACCAATGATACGGATGTTGATGGCGATCCGCTGACGGTAACCGCCGCTGACGCCCCCAATGGCACGGTTACGATCAATGCGGACGGCACCGTCACCTATCTGCCTGACCCGGATTTTAATGGCGTCGACACGATCACCTATACGATCAGCGATGGCCAAGGTGGCTTCTCCACCACAACGGTTGAAGTGACCGTCAATGCGGTCAATGATGCGCCGGTGGCAACGCCTATAGCGCCGCAAATCGACAATGACGCGGATGTTATCGCATTGTCGGTTGCGAGCAGCTTTACCGATATTGATGGCGATATGCTGAGCTTTACGGCAACCGGTCTGCCGCCTGGTTTGATGATAGATGCTGCTGGCAATATCACCGGGACCATCGATCCCGATGCTTCACAAGGTGGCCCGGCAGGGGATGGAATTTATTCCGTCACGGTAACAGCCGATGATGGCAATGGCGGTACGGTCAGCCAGACTTTCGTCTGGGAAGTCAATAACCCTGCTCCGATTGCAAGCGATGATGTCGCTACCACCGATGAAGATATGCCGGTGATTATCCCGGTATTGGCCAATGATAACGATCCCGACGGCGATGCGCTTTCGGTGACCTCAGCCACTGCCGCCAATGGCTTGGTAACGATCAATCCTGATGGGACGGTGACCTATACGCCCAACACCGATTTTAACGGCACCGACACGATCACCTACACGATTAGCGATGGCAATGGCGGCACATCTACTGCGATGGTGACCGTCACGGTTACGCCGGTCAACGATGCCCCAGTGGTCGATAGTCCCTTGCCCAATGTGACGGGCGTGGACGGCACCAATCCTTCAATACCCACAGCGGGTAATTTCAGCGATATTGACGGCGATATGCTGAGCTTTTCCGCGACGGGACTGCCGGCCGGACTATCCATTGATCCCGATAGTGGGCTTATCACCGGCACGATTGATAATCAGGCCAGCCAAGTTAATGGCGGCGTCTATACTGTCACCGTTACGGTTGATGACGGCAATGGCGGAACGGTATCCAGCAGCTTTACCTATACGATTACCAACCCGCCGCCGGTTGCCACCGATGATGTGGCGATGACCGATGAAGATACGCCGGTCACCATTCCGGTTCTCGCCAATGACACAGATCAGGATGGCGATGACCTCACCGTAATTTCGGCCTCGGCGCCCAATGGCATGGTGGTCATTAATGCCGATGGCACGGTGACCTATACGCCCAATCAGGATTTTAACGGTACGGATACGATCACCTATACGATTAGCGACGGCAATGGCGGCACGTCGACAGCGACTGTCGAGGTTACCGTCGCCCCGGTCAATGATGCGCCGGAAGTTGATATTCCCATTTCCGATCTCGCCAATGAAGATGCGGATGTGATCGCAGTTGATGTCAGCGACAAGTTTAGCGATCTGGACGGTGATATACTGACCTTCACCGCTACGGGTCTGCCCGCGGGCCTCTCGATTGATGCCAATGGGATGATCACCGGAACGATAGATTCGGATGCCAGTCAGGTTAATGGCGGCGTTTATATGGTCACGATTACTGCTGATGACGGCAATGGTGGCACTGTAGATGGAACCTTTACCTGGGTCGTCACCAATCCTGTGCCCACGGCGGTCAATGATGCCGCGACAACCAACGAAGATACACCGAGCGCGCCGATAGCGGTGCTGGCCAATGACAGCGATCCCGATGGCGATATGTTGACCGTCACCAGTGCAACGGCGCCCAATGGCACGGTGGTCATTAATCCGGATGGCACTTTGGTTTACACACCAGATGCCAATTTCAATGGCACCGACATCATTACTTATCAGATTAGTGATGGGAATGGTGGTACCGCGACCGCAACGGTTGAAGTCACGGTTGTACCGGTCAATGATGCGCCGACCGCTGATCCACCGCTAAACAACCAGACCAATGCGGATGCCGACATGGTGTCGGTCGATGTTAGCGGAAGCTTTGAAGATCTGGATGGCGATACGCTCACCTTCACGGCGAGCGGCTTGCCAGCCGGATTGACCATTGACGCCAATGGTCTGATTACTGGTACGATTGATAATCAGGCCAGCCAGGTTAATGGCGGCAGCTACACAGTGACGATTACGGCGGATGACGGCAATGGCGGGACGGTGGATTCTGTCTTTACATGGACGGTCAACAACCCGCCGCCAGTGGCCAATAACGATACAGCGACAACGCCGGAAGATACGCCGGTCAACATCGTGGTGCTGACGAATGATAATGATCCTGATGGCGATAGCTTGACGGTCATTTCGGCAAATAGCGCCAATGGTACGGTTGTAATCGAAGCCGATGGCAGCTTGACCTATCAGCCTGATGCGAATTTCAATGGCATCGATACGATTGTCTATACGATTAGCGATGGCAATGGCGGCACGGCAACAGCTTCTGTTGAAGTCACCGTGACCGCAGATAATGATGCACCGGTGACAGTTGGTTTGCCGGATCTGTTTGATTCCAATAACGAGATGATCAACGTCCCGTTAGGCCCGGCATTTAGTGATGTTGATGATGCAAGCCTGACCTTCAATGTAACAGGATTGCCAACCGGACTTACCTTTGATCCTGCGACCGGTCTGGTGACCGGAACAACCGGGGCCACCGCGTCTTCCGATGTCCCCAATGGGGAATATACGGTCACGGTGACCGCAACAGATGCGGCCGGCCTGATGGTGAGCACAGTTTTCACCTGGACGATCACCAATGAACCGCCAAGGGCTGTCAACGATAATTTCGTTGGAACCGAAGATACGCTGATCAATCTTGATGTTCTGGCCAATGATGTCGATCCCGACGCTGATCCGACAACGCCAATTGTGATCACAGCGGCAGTAGCCACTAATGGGACTGCCACTATCCTCCCGGATGGTACAATTGATTTCACACCGGACCCGGATTTCAATGGCACGGCCACCGTGACCTATACAATTCAGGATGCCAATGGCGAGTTTGCCACGGCGGTGGCGACCATTGTCATCGATCCGGTGAACGATGCGCCGGTGGGAACATTATTGCCCAACCGCGATAGTCTCGACGGGGATATGATCAGCGAGGATTTCGGAGCGCTCTATAGCGATCCGGAAGGTGACCCATTGACCTTTAGCGCAGCCAATTTACCGGCTGGTTTGACTATCGATATGATGACCGGTGTCATCAGCGGTGTGATTGATCCCGATGCCAGCCAGGTTAATGGCGGTGTCTATCAAGTGGAAATAACCGCGACAGATGATCAAGGATTGGCCACTACCCAAAGCTTCATTTGGACGATTGCCAACCCTGGTCCTTCCGCCGCTTCTGACATGGCGGCGACCACTGAAGACACGCCATCGACGCCGATCAATGTGCTGGCCAATGACAATGATCCCGATGGCGATGATCTGACCGTCACAAATGCCTCTGCTCCCAATGGCAATGTTGTGATCAATGCCGATGGGACGTTGACTTATACGCCCGATCCAAATTTCAATGGCACGGATACGATCACCTATACGATTAGCGATGGGCAAGGCGGCACCGCAACGTCCACGGTCACGGTGACTGTTGGCGCTGAAAATGACGACCCTACAGCCATCCCTCTGCCCTCACTGGGCAATGAAGATGCTGATCTGATCGCGTTGGATGTCAGCGGTAATTTTGATGACCTAGACGGCGATACGCTTATGTTTAGCGCAACTGGTCTGCCGCCAGGACTGTCCATTGATGCCAATGGTAATATTACCGGCACGATTGATCCTTCGGCTTCGCAAGGGGGACCAGCAGGCGATGGCATCTATTCGGTTACAGTCACTGCCGATGATGGCAATGGCGGTACGGTATCGAGTATCTTTAGCTGGACGGTAACCAACCCACCGCCCGTGGCCAATGATGACGGACCGATTGCGGTGACCGAAGATACACCGCTGGATATTGATGTCTTGACCAACGACACGGATCCGGATGGCGATATGTTGACCGTGACCTTGGCCACTGCAGGCCATGGTGACGTCACAATCAATCCCGATGGCACGCTCAACTATGTTCCAGATCCGGACTATAACGGCCCGGATACAATTACCTATACCATTAGCGACGGCAATGGCGGCACGTCCACGGCTACCGTGGAAATTAATGTCGCTGCAGCCAACGATGCGCCGATCGCCAATCCAATTGCGCCGCGCGCCAATGTCGACAATACGACGGTTTCGGTTTCGGTCGCCGCCAATTTCTCCGATATTGATGGTGATCCTTTGACCTTTACCGCCAACGGTCTGCCAGCAGGTCTGTCCATTGATGCCAATGGTCTGATTACCGGCACGATCGCGAGTGATGCCAGTCAGACCGGTGTCGGGATTTATATGGTCACGATCACCGCCGATGATGGCAATGGCGGCACTGTTGATCAGACCTTTACCTGGACTATTACCAATCCGGCCCCGATAGCGGTCAATGACAGCGCCTCTACTTCGGAAGATTTGCCGGTCAATATTCCAGTATTGGCAAATGATAGCGATCCGGATGGCGACAGTCTGACCATATCGACCGCCAGCGCAGCCAATGGAAGCGTGGTCATTTTGCCGGATGGTACAATTGACTATACGCCCGACCCGGATTTCAATGGCATTGATACGATTACCTATACCATTAGCGACGGCCAAGGCGGCACATCGACAGCCACTGTGACCGTAACCGTCGGAGCGGTCAATGATCCGCCAGTAGCGGTCGATGATGCGACGGTAACGGATGAAGAAACACCGGTGACTATTCCGGTACTGGCAAATGACAGTGATGTGGATGGTGATCCGCTGACAGTGACGGCGGCAACGGCGCCCAATGGCACGGTGGTGATCAACCCAGATGGTACGGTTACCTACACACCAGATCCGGATTTTAACGGTACGGATACGATTGCGTATACGATTAGTGACGGCCAAGGCGGCACTGCGACAGCCATCGTCACCGTAACGGTTAACCCGGTCAATGATCCGCCGGTGGCCAATGATGATGTTGCGACGACAGATGAAGATACACCGATCACACTGAACGTGCTCAGCAATGATACGGATGTCGACGGCGATCCGTTGACCGTCACCGGGGCCACCTCACCCGATGGCCAAGTGACAATCAATCCAGACGGCACAGTGACCTTCACGCCCGATCCGGACTTTAATGGCACGACCACAGTGACCTACACGATTAGTGATGGCAATGGCGGTACGTCCACGGCAACCGTGACTTTGACGGTGGATCCGGTCAATGATGCCCCTGTGGCGACGCCCGATGTCGACCAGACGGATGAAGATACGCCGGTTACGGTTTCGGTGCTCGACAATGATAGTGATGTCGATGGCGATCCGCTCACGGTGACGGCAGCAACAGCGCCCAATGGTACGGTTGTGATTAATCCCGACGGCACATTGACTTATACGCCCGATCCGGACTTTAACGGCACGGATATCATTACCTATACGGTATCAGACGGCAATGGCGGTTTTGCTACGACAACCGCAACGATCACGGTCAATCCGGTCAATGATGTGCCGGTGGCTTTGGACGATATGATTACCACGCCGGAAGATGCTCCCGTGACGATTCCGGTTCTGGGCAATGACAGCGATGCCGATGGCGATCCATTGACGGTCACCGATGCAAGCTCGCCCAATGGCACAGTGGTGATCAACCCCGATGGCACGGTGACCTTCACGCCTGATCCTGATTTTAATGGTCCGACGACAATCACCTATACGGTCTCAGATGGCCAGGGAGGCACGACAACCGCGACTGTCATGGTTGATGTGACGCCGGTCAATGATGCCCCTGTGGTTCCGCCCGATGTCGCGGCGACGCCGGAAGACACTCCGGTTACGCTGTCACCGCTAGACAATGCTTCGGATGCCGATGGTGATCCGCTCGTCATTACCAGCGCTTCTTCGCCCAATGGCACGGTGGTCATCAACCCCGATGGCACCATCACCTACACACCGGATCCGAATTTCAACGGGACTGATGTGATTACTTATCAAGTCAGCGATGGCAATGGCGGGTTCACTACAGCGACCATTACGGTCACGGTTAGTCCGGTCAATGATCCACCGGTTGCTGCCAATGATATAACCAGCACCGATGAAGAAGTGCCGGTGGTTATTCCGGTGCTTGCCAATGACGTGGATCTCGATGGCGATCCGCTCACGGTGACGGCGGCCAATGCGCAAAATGGCACGGTGGTGATCAACCCGGACGGCACCATTACCTATACCCCGAATCTCGACTTTTTCGGAACCGATACGATCACCTATACGATTAGCGATGGCAATGGTGGGACGTCGACTGCGACAGTTACGGTCATGGTGCGTAATACCAATGAAGTGCCCGTCGATGGGGATGAGCAAGTCTTTGGTATTGGCGGTGCGGAAACCATTATTGATGTGCTGGCCAATGCTACCGATCCGGAAGGAGACCCGCTCAGCGTTTTCACCGCTAAGGTCGACGTTGGTACTGTGGTCATCAACCCGGATGGGACGATATCGCATTTTGCTCCGGCGGAATTTCAAGGCGTTGCAACAATCACCTATATTGTCAGCGACGGCAATGGCGGCTTTGTTGAATCCATTGCCACGGTTATCGTCACCCAGGCCAATGCCAATGTGAACGATCTGATCGGTAATACAGGTCTTGGATTCCCCGATAGTGATCCGCCAAGCACGCGCGTTGACCCGGTCAATGCATTTATCACCACCCCACTGATTATCGACGATATGGCGAACAGCTTCCGTTCGCTCAACAACACGCCGGATCTGGGTGGAGATCGTCCATTATTGACAGCTGTGAACGGCTTGCGTTCGCTGGGTGGCTTGGGTGCCTTTGATGTCGATGGCAATCCGATTGATGATCTCGTCCACCATATCGATGCGGTGCGTGATTTGCGTTTCGGAGCTGACCGCTTGTTTGATCCGCGTTTCGGCGACTTCCTGGTTGAGGGGCTCACCGGCTTTTCGGTCCGGCAATTGTCAACCGGCAGCGAGCAAGTGATGATCGAGTCGGTTGTGCGGGATCGTGTGGTTTATATGGAAATCCGGGATATTGGCAAAGATAGCGATCCCCGGATGATCGAATATCAATTGCGGACCCGCGATGGTAGCCCGTTACCAAGCTGGATCCGGATGGATGCGCGCGGTCTCGCAATTATTGAACGGCCGGTCGATGCAGAAACCATCAGACTGATCGTTCGGGCTATTCGTGCGGATGGTCAAGTCACGGAAATCCCGGTTGTTGTTCAAGGTGCGACCGGTGAAATTCAAATTGATGAGCAGCTTTCGCTGTCTCAGAACACAAGCGGTGCCGCTCCCTTGGGAAGCACCATGGCAATGGCAGATGCCAGTGCTGCAGATGAAACTGCGCAGCTCCTTGCTGCGTTTAAGGCATGATTAAGGGAAAGACTATGGTGAAGAAACTAGCTCTCGGATGTTCGGTTCTCGCTCTATTGGGTGGCTGTGCGGTTAATCCCAAACCGCTCACGCCATCGCAAATTGATAGCACAGCGCGGGAAAATATTGTCGCGGTGGATGCCGATCAGGAACCGGTCACAGCACCGATCAACCTGTATGAAGCCATGGCGCGGGCGTTGAAATATAATCTCGATTATAAAGTCGAGCTGATGGAAGAAGCGCTGAAGAACAGAGAGTTGAACCTCTCGCGCTATGACATGTTGCCGCAACTGGTTGCCAATGCAGGCTATGCCGGACGGAATAATTTTTCCGGTGCCAGTTCACTGTCTCTCATCACCCGGCGGCAATCGCTGGAGCCCTCAACATCGGCGGAACGGGATATTTTTACCGGCGATTTGTCGTTAAGCTGGGACGTGCTCGACTTTGGCCTATCCTATGTACGTTCGCAGCAAAAGGCGGATGAATTTCTCATTTCCCAGGAGCGCCGGCGCAAAGTGGCCAATCGGATTATTGAAGATGTCCGCACCTCTTATTGGCGCGCCGTGAGCGCAGAGCGGCTGCTGACCAAGCTCAAGCAATTGGAAGGCAATGTCAGCACAACGCTTAGCAATAGCGAGCGCTTGGCGGAGCGTCGTCTGTCCGCGCCCCTTACGGCTTTGACCTATCAACGTGAGCTGGTTCAGATACAGGCCGAGATTCGGAAGCTGCAGCGCGAGTTGGTGGTCGCGAAAGCCCAATTGGCTGCGCTGATGAATCTGCGTCCGGGGACGAAATTTTCACTGGTATTGCCGGATCGCACCCAGACCCTGCCGGCGGTACAATATTCGGGCGAAGACATGATGATGACCGCGCTGAAAAACCGCGCTGAATTGCGGGAAGTCAGCTATCGTCAGCGGATCAACAGCAAGGAACTTGACGCAGCGCTCTTGTCCGCTTTGCCCAGTTTTCGCGGTATATTGGGCGTGAATGTCGATTCCAATGACTTTTTGTTCAACAATAATTGGTTCCAATATGGTGCGCGGGCGAGCTGGAATGTGCTCAACCTGTTCAAATTGGGCCCCAAGAAAAAAGCGGTCCGGGCGCAGGATGATTTGCTCCGGCAGCGCGAATTGGCGCTGACAATGGCTGTTATGACCCAAGTTCACGTCTCGCGGGCGCGCTTTGGTCATCTGCAGCAAGAATTGCAAACCGCTGAGCATCAACACCGGGTGCAGGATAAAATCCTCTATCAAATCAGGGCGGGCCACAAAGCCGGTGCGATGAGTCAGCAAACCTTGCTGCGCGAGGAAATGAATACGCTCGTTGCGGAAGTAAAATATGATATAGCCTATGCCGAGGCACAAAATGCTTACGCCAATTTATTTGCGTCCATGGGCATTGATGATTTCGCGCCAGACTTGACCGGCCGAGAAGATGTAAGCACCTTGTCCAGCGCATTGACGACGCTTTGGCAAGAGCGTGAAGCGGCGATGAAGCTCGATAAATAACGGGATGATAGGAAGCCTGATCAATGGATGAAGAAGCCGGGGACAACACTCCGGAAACGGAAAAAAAGGCAGTGACGCCCTGGTTATGGGGCGGTGGTATTGCGCTGGCTGCCATTATTGGCATCGCGCTTGCCAATAGCGGAGATGGTCCCAATTGGTCTGACAATGAAGCGGCGCTCAGTGCAACCGAAGCCGCGGCTGAAGGCGCCGCAGCGAAGCCGGCGAAAAAACCGGAACCGGAACCGGAACCGGATATTCGCGGGGTGATTAAACCCAAGCAGGAATCGACCATTGCCTCGCGGATGACCGCGCGGATTACGTCCATGCCTTTTGGCAAAGGCCAAAGTTTTCGCAGAGGGGCATTATTGGCAAAATTTGATTGTTCCGCCATTCGGGCAGAATTAAAAGCCGCGCAGGCGGCGGCCAATGCTTATAATGTCACGTATAAAACCAATGTCGAACTCGACCAATATGAAGCCATTGGCAAAAATGAAGTAGCGGTGGCCAAGGCCAATCTCGGCAAAGCCAATGCCGAAGCCAGCGCGATCAAAGCCAATTTAACCGATTGCGCTGTCTATGCGCCATTTTCCGGGACGGTTGTGGAAGAAATTGCCGGGCGCGGTGAAATTGCGGCTAGCGGTCAACCCTTGCTGACCATACAGAGCGGCGGCGATCTCGAGGTGGAGCTTATTGTTCCCAGTAACTGGCTGACCTGGCTGCGCCCCGGTGTGGATTTCACCTTCACCATTGATGAGACCGGTGCAGATGTCACTGGAAAGATAACCCGTCTGGGGGCTTCGGTGGACCCGGTGAGCAAGACCATTCGCGTGACCGGCAATGTCGACAAGACCGAAAGTTTGGTTTTGCCGGGTATGAGCGGCACCGGAATATTCGAAAAACCCTCGGCGCAACCCGTGGCCACTACGGTGGCGGATAAAGAGGAAAAAGCCGTATCGCCCAAAGCAAAAGCGGTAAAAGCCGATGGCCGCCAGCCCTCCTGATTCTGATCCTGCGCCCATAGCGATTTTACCGGTGGCAGCCGGGGGAGCACCGCTATCGGGTGATGCCAATATGTTGGCGAGCCTGTTACAATTTGAAGCCGAGCTGCGGCGCCAACCGGGGGTGGCGGAACTGCACTATCATGTCGCCAATGAAATGCGCCGGATATTGCCTTATGAGCAAATGTTTATCGCTCGCCAACCCCGTCTAGGAGACGATTTTCACATTGTTTGCGCATCCAGCATTGCTTCTGTCGACCGCAATGCTCCGCTGATTCAGGCCATGGAAAAAATTATCGCCAAATTGGCTGATGACCAAGGGTTGGATCGCCCGCATGATTTTACCATAGATGCGATGAGTGATGATTTGGCTGTGGATGAATATCCCTATCGCCAATGTCGCTGGCAGCCTTTGCTGGACGGAGAGGGTAAAATATTTGGCGGCCTGCTCGTCATGCGGGAAACGCTGTTTCGCGAAAGTGAAAATTTTCGTCTGACGCGCTTGTCGGAAACCATCGCCCATAGCTGGCGGGCGTTGACTGGGGATCAACCGGTCCGGCGACTGGGGCGATTTGGCCGCAAAGAGAAAATTGGCGTCGCCGTGGCCTGTCTGGTGATCGCGCTCTTTCCCGTGCGAATGACGGCCTTGGCCCCGGTTGAAGTGGTTGCGGCTCGCCCATTCATGGTTGCGGCCCCGTTTTCCGGTGTGATTGACCGAATTCATGTGGCGCCTAATGCAGCAGTTGAAGAGGGGGCGTTGCTGGTTTCCTTTGATGATGTGAAGCTGTCCAATGAACTAAAATTGGCGCAGGAAAAATTGGCGGTCGCGAAAGCCCGGGTGGATCGTTCCACTAGCTCGGCCTTTGGCGAAGAGGACGAAACCCGGGAAATTGCAACTTTGCGCGCGGAATATGAATTGGCGCAGGCGGATTATGATTTCGCCAATGATGTTATGGGACTGTCGCAGATCAAGGCGCCACGTGCCGGCATGGCCATTTATAGTGATCGCCGGGATTGGGAAGGGCGCGCGGTAAATGTCGGTGATCCCATTTTGCAGGTCGCTGATCCAGGGCAAATTGCCTTGCGCATAGATTTGCCCGCGGCCGAGCAAATGGCGCTGGATAGCGGTTCCCGGGTGAAAGTCTGGTTAGATGCACAGCCCCTTTGGGCGATTGAGGGCAAAGTGGAACATGCCAGCTATCAGGCCCGCCAGACGGCTGAAGGCATCTTAGCATTTGCGGTCACCGCCAAACCGGTATCCGGTAACCCGCGTATTGGTTCGCGCGGGACGGCGAAATTATATGGCGAGTGGGTGCCGCTCCTTTATTCATTGCTCAAACGCCCGATTGCGAGCTTCAGGCAAACCATCGGCCTATGACAGCCGAAGCCTCTGCCGAATCCGACCGGCCCTTGTTGCCGCCCTTGCGCCAAGAGCTGCGCATTGAACCAGGCGCCGCGTTGGTCACCGGTGCCCCGAGCTGGACCTTGTTTGATCCGGTCCGTCATTTGTTTTTCCAACTGGGAAAAATTGAATATCGGATCCTGTCGCGCTGGGCATCGGGCGATCTTGCCAAGGTGAATGAGGATCTCGTGAACGAGGGACTGGATGAAGACCAGATCAATGATGCTTTTGGCCAAGTGGTTGAATTTTCACTATCCAACAGCCTCACGGTGACGCCGATGGGCGATAGCGTGGCGAGTTTTTCAGAACAGCGCAAAATGGCCAAAAAGGCTTGGTGGAAATGGATGTTGGACAATTATCTTTTCATCCGCATCCCGATCGTCAAGCCGGCCGCCTTTCTCGAGCGAACGATCGACAAAGTGGCGCCCTTATGGTCCTATCCGGCGTTGATCTTTTTTGGCCTATTGGCGCTGACCGGTCTCTTCTTGGTGTCGCGCCAATGGGATAGCTTTCTGGCCTCGTTCCTCTATTTCTTCAGTTGGCAAGGGCTAGCCGCTTATGGTCTTGGTTTGTTTGTCATCAAGATTCTTCATGAACTGGGGCACGCCTATACGGCGACGCGATTTGGCTGCCGTATTCCCAGCATGGGGGTTAGCTTTCTGGTGATGATGCCGGTGCTCTATACCGACACATCAGGGGCATGGCGGCTAACTTCGCGCAAGCAAAGATTGATGATCGACTGTGCTGGCGTCACCGTAGAATTGATGATCGCGGGCTTGGCAACCATGGCGTGGGTGCTGCTGCCCGATGGCATGTTGCGCAGCGTTGCCTTTATTTTGGCCACAACCAGCTGGGTGATGAGCCTCGCGATTAATCTCAATCCATTCATGCGTTTTGATGGCTATTATGTCTTGTCCGACTGGCTGGGAGTACCCAATTTGCAGCCCCGGGCCTTTGCCCTGGGGCGCTGGCGATTGCGCGGCTTGCTGTTCGGGCTCGTGGATCCCGCACCGGAACAGGTTCCCGATCGCTTGCGGCGTGGCATGATTGTTTATGCGTGGATGACGTGGCTATATCGTCTGTTCTTGTTTATCGGCATCGCGTTGCTGGTTTATACATTATTCTTCAAATTGCTTGGCGTGATTTTATTCTTTGTCGAAATTGCCGTGTTCATTGCCCGGCCGGTTGTCGCGGAACTGAAAATCTGGGCCAGCATGAAGGATCGAATATTGGCGACATCCCGGACAAGATTGCTGCTTATCGGTTCCGGCATAGCCTTGTTTTTATGTTTCTTACCACTGGACCGGAACATCAGCGCGCCGGCAGTCCTGACGCCTATTGGTGCCTCTCCGATCATTGCCGGAGACCCCGGAAAAATAGACAAGATTTTCGTTAAAAATGGTGAACGGGTTGCGGCGGGCGCACCGCTTGTTCAGCTATCTGCCCCTGAGTTAGAACAAGCCACAGCGGCCGCTAAAGTGCGTATCGCCAATCTCCAATTGCAATTTGGTCGCGGCGCCGCCGATGACATAGACTTGTCCAACCGCATGGTCTTGCAACGGGAATTGAAACAAGAACAGGACCAGTTGAGCGGTCTCGAACTGCGCAGCGAACGGCTTATTCTGCGCGCGCCTTTGGCTGGGATTGTTACTGATTTATCGCCTGACATGCACGAAGGGCGCTGGCTGGGCGGTGCAGAGGCCATTGCTTATGTGGTGACATCGGACGATTATGATATTCAAGCCTATGTCAGCGAAGATGATATCTGGCGGATCACCAAAGATGCGCGCGGGCGTTTTGTCCCTGATGATCCGGTGCAGGCCTCGCGCGCTGCAAAATTGGTCGAGAAATCGACCAATGCCGTTGAACGCATCGACCAGCCTATTCTGGCCTCGGTCCATGGTGGTCCTATCGCTGCTGACAAGGATGAAAATATTTTGCGTCCCCGCGCGGCTTTATATCGGGTCCGATTAGTGGCCTCCAAAAAGACCTATCGGGACGGTGCGGCCTTGCAACTGACACCGGGGCGCGTGGAAATCTCGGCTGCCGGTCGTTCGCTCGCTGGTAACATGCTCGACAAGCTAACGCGCCTGTTCCGCAGCGAGGCTTCGCTCAGCAATTAAGCTATTGGTGATTTAACCAGACGGTCTATCCGATTCGCTTCTTTAACCAATCTGACTTATGGTTGTGGCAACAAGAATCATGAGGGGACGATCATGGAACAATTGGGCGCGCTCGACGCGATGTTTGCCTATACCGAGACACGCAACACGCCGATGCATATCGGCCAATTGCTTATCTATGATCCGTCGACAGCGCCGGGCGGTAAAGTAGGCTTTAAAGATATTTTGCACTATATTGAAGGCCGCTTGGATGGCGCGCGGATCTTCCGCCAGAAATTGGTTCGGGTGCCGCTTGACCTCGATCATCCCTATTGGATCGAGGATGAAAATTTCGATCTCGAATATCATGTCCGCCATATCGCATTGCCGCAGCCAGGAGATTGGCGCCAATTGTGCATCCAGGCGGCGCGCATCTATGCGCGCCCGCTTGATATGAACCGCCCGCTATGGGAGTTTACGGTCATTGAGGGTCTCGATAATGTCGAAGGCATTCCCAAAGGCAGTTTTGCTGTTTTGCACAAATTTCATCATGCCGCGATGGATGGACAATCTGGTCTGCAGATGACTTTGGCTTTGCATGATTTGGATGCGAAAATGAAACCACGGCAATGGGATCGCCAATGGAAGCCAGAGAACAAGCCGAATGATCTGGGTCTCTTGATGCGCGCGCAGGTCAACAATATTGCCAATCCGGTCCGCGGGCTGCAATCGCTGGGTAAATTGCTCCCCGTGCCCAAGCGCATGTTTGATTTCGCAAAGGAAAACAAACAGCAAAGGGACGCCGCAACCGGTATTCCCAAAACCCGCTTTGGCAATCGGTTGACCCCGCACCGGGTCTTTGACGGAAAAATATTTCCGCTGTCGGATATTAAAGCCATTCGGAGCGCTTTCCCCGGTGTGACGGTAAATGATGTGATGTTGACCGTCGTCGGCGGGACGATGCGCGCTTATCTCGACAGCAAAGGGGAATTGCCCGACCATACGCTTAAAGCCGGTGCGCCCATTTCCGTTCGCGATGACAATGGTGAAGCGGCGGGCGGTAATCAGGTTTCGATGATGACGGTCGGGCTCGGCACGCATATTGCTGATACCGCCAAGCGGCTGGAATTTGTCGCAAAGGAAACCGCGCGATCCAAGGAAATGGTCGAAGCTGTCGGCGCGCGGACGCTGATGGAGTTAAGCGGAGCCATGCCGGCCGGTCTGACCGCTGCGGCAACTAAATTGGCTGCTCGCATGGGCCTAGGCCAAACCGTGGCACCGCAAATGAACACGGTGGTCACCAATGTGCCTGGTCCGCCCGTGTCGATGTTTTTCTCCGGCGCGGAACTCAAGCGCAGCTTCGGCATGGGGCTGCCGACTGATGGCATGGGGGTCTTTCATATTGTGACCAGCTATCACGGCGAAGTCATGCTGACGATTACTGCCGATCGCGAAATGCTGCCTGACCCTGCCGCCTATGTGGCGATGGCCGAAAAAAGCTTCAAGGCGCTGCTGGCTGCTGCGAAAAAAGCGACAGCGGCTACAGCGAAAAAATCCAAGGCGAAAAAGGCAGCTGCGAAAAAACCGAAAAAACGGCTGACCACGCGTTCCGCTACGGCAGGCAAGGGGCGCAAGAAATAGGCGCGGTTTCTTCACCAATGTGAACAGAGCCATTGCTTGACTCGATGAAGAGGATTGCGCATCCCACAGCGCAACATATTCTTCATGAACAAGCGAGAGGCGAAAATCCCATGAGCACAGTAGAATTTAATGATCGCGTAGCGATTGTCACCGGCGCCGGTGCTGGTCTTGGTAAACAGCATGCAATGGAATTGGCCCGGCGCGGCGTCAAAGTGGTCGTCAATGATTTTGGCGGCGCGCGCGATGGTACAGGCGGATCGGCCACTGTCGCCGAAGGCGTGGTTGCTGAAATTGAAGCCGAAGGTGGCGAAGCCATGGCTGCCGGTTGCAGCGTTACGGACATGCCGGCCGTCGAAAAAATGGTCGCAGAGGCGATCGAAAAATGGGGCC
Organism: Parasphingorhabdus sp.; assembly: GCF_039982415.1. Classification (GTDB taxonomy): domain Bacteria; phylum Pseudomonadota; class Alphaproteobacteria; order Sphingomonadales; family Sphingomonadaceae; genus Parasphingorhabdus. The sequence continues at coordinate 359,857 of NZ_JBDWYL010000006.1, read as the reverse complement.
ATGTCGATATATTGGTCAACAATGCGGGCGTTTTGCGGGACAAGAGTTTTCACAAAATGACCATGGAAGATTTTGATTTTGTCATGGATGTCCATCTTATGGGCAGCGCCAATTGCACCAAGGCGGTGTGGGATCACATGCGCGAACGCCAATTTGGCCGGATCGTTATGACCACGTCTTCGACCGGTCTGTACGGCAATTTTGGTCAAGCCAATTATGGTGCGGCGAAACTCGCCCTGGTTGGTTTTATGAACACTCTGCACCAAGAAGGCGCGGGCAAGGGCATTCATACCAATTGTATTTCCCCGGTGGCCGCGACGCGGATGACTGAAGATATCATGCCGGAAGAAGCGTTGAAAGCGCTGGTACCGGAAGCGGTTACACCGGCTGTGGTTTATCTGTGCAGCGATGGCGCCCCTTCGAAGACGATATTGACCGCTGGTGCCGGTGGCTATGCTGCTGCAAAAATTCTCGAGACCGAAGGCATTTGGTTGCCCGAAGCAGAGCGCAGCGCAGAAGCCATCGCCGCCAATATCGATCAAATTCTCGATGAAACCGGCATGCAGGAATATGCCAATGGCGGCGGACAGGGCGGCAAATTTTTCCGCCGTATGCAGGAAGTGATGAAGGGTTAAGCCTGCAAGTCAGGCATGTTGAGACGTCGGTGTCGATTTTCAAATGGGGTCGATCGACCGCTGCAACAGGAAACGAAAAGAGATTAGAGGAGAGATATTATGCCGGTAATTAATGCAAGCGAACTGGATAGCTGGAAAGGCAAAGAAGTGGGCGTGTCGGATTGGTTTGAAGCCAGTCAGGACCGGATCAACAAATTTGCTGACTGCACCGAAGACCATCAATTCATTCATATTGATGAGGAAAAAGCCAAGGCAACGCCATTTGGTGGAACGATTGCGCATGGCTTGCTGACGCTCTCCTTGATGCCGGCCATGTCTTATGGCTGCACACTAGGTCTGGAAGGCACGGTGATGGGGATTAACTATGGCTATGATAAGGTTCGGTTCCTCAACCCCGTCCGCGCCGGCTCGAAAGTCCGCGCGCGCCATGTGCTGGTGGATGCGGTCGAAAAACAACCCGGCCGCTGGCTGATGACTTATGACGTCACGGTGGAAATAGATGGCATTGAAACGCCAGCTCTGATTGCGCGATCCCTTGCGATGATCGTGGTCGGATAAGCAAAACAATAGCGAATTGAAAACGGGCCTCGGATCGATTCCGGGGCCCTTTTTGTGCCTCATCCCTGTTTGCTGCGAGCGCAAAAGCGGCCGTTTTTACAATGCTTGCTCAAGCCATATTTCACATCAAGAATCCAATGACGCTTATCTTGCGTTAGATGGACTGTAAAAGTCAGCCTTGGTGATATTTTAAAGCGGATAGAATGGACTTGACGATGCTTTCAATCCGAGGGCTTTATCTCTCTCTACAACATTACGCCTGCCGTCCTGCACAAAACTACTGCCGCGGATGCCTGACAAAAACAAACCGCCCACAAGCCGTCCCAGCAGGGTCATCGGACGATCAAATTGCAGGAGCAGAACAACCCGGTCACCGCTTGCCCGGTTCCAAGCTTCATGCCGAAATGTATCGTCAAAGACTAATGTCTTTCCCTGTTGCCAATGACAAACTTTGTCGCAAATTTTTATACCGCAAGAATAAAAATTATCGGGGATCACCAATCCAAGATGGCAAGTAAGTAAGGCTTTTGTCACACCGCAATGACTGGGAATATCAGCGCCGGCCTCCATTATGGAGAAAAAGCCAGAGTTCAAACCTGGAATCTTTTCCAATATCTTTGTCGTCTCCGGGCAGCGTGCACAATTATGATTAAACCGATAGCCGTAACCAATTAAAAATAACGATTTCCACTTTTTGTCATGCGCAATACGGCTGTGATCGGGCGATACTTCATGAATAGGGTGAACGCCATCATGCTGAGCAAGAACGGCGCGGGCCTCCTGCGCAATTATATCTGCATTGTCCTCGAGCAATTTTGTAAATGAAAAAGCCGAACTTTCGAAAACCGGTAAATTTCCGACTTTGGAGTTTTTGGCCAACACGCGGTCCACATGTCTGCGTATCTTCTTCCCAAATTTAACAACAAGTGAAGACGGCTTGATCCGCTTCAGTGCCGGTTCCGGCAACTGCGCTTGTATCTGTTTCATATTCAATTTCCCCGTCAAAGCAAAACCAGTTTTCCTCAGGGAATTTACATAATGTGACAAGAAACACGCTGTCATACACCAAATGGAGTATGCCGCGGGGGGGGGGGGGGGGATATTTTGCAGGTTTTGTATGAGAATCTGAATCGCGAAAAAAAGAGCTAAAGAGGCGAGAAGAGAGTGTCCGCTTCGGGCGCAAAAGCGGACATTAGGAAAACTATAGCTAACGATCCGATCCGACCCGCTTGCAAGCATTGCTCTAGCAGACTAGCCTAGTGAGCTATGCGAAACCGCCTTATAGCTTTACTTTGCAGCATTCTTGTTTCTGGGTGCTCACAGGAGCCTAACTATCAGGTAACCCTCGAAACCTCAGATGGACCTGATGTTGCGCTAGTCTTGGACATCGAAAAGCGGTTGTCGGATGACCCTTGCCTGAACGAAATCGCAACGATGCGAAGAGAGTATCGTTATAGCATGCGTGACAGCGAGGAAGTGCGAGAATTGATCGACATCAAGGTTCAAGAAGCTGACTGGGATGGTCTTCCAGCCGGAATATTTGTCAAGGGACAACCGAAGTCATTTTCATTTGATGATAGGTCGTATTTTATTGCCTTTGCGACTTATCACGTGGCCAATGACGATTTGGACCTTTGGGCGTGTGGTGACAACGCAGCGGGGGATAGTTCTGTTCGCCATGATGCGCGATATTGAAGCCCACCTCTTATCCGCATTCACTACAAAAGCTGTTCGATAGCACTTTGAAACTAGCGTCCGCTTTCGGGATAAAGCGGACATCACCACTTTGGTTGGAAAAGCGGTCATCGGCAATGTGAAAACAATTGATCCGTTAACGACAAAATTGCGAAAGGAAGAGATGTGCCTTAGGATTAACATCAGATGTTCGAAACAATTGTCAGCTTATTCCTTACCATCTTTTTTTGTATTCGCGCTTATCCGTTGGATATTGATGAGCAGCAATGACCGATAATCCCAAAGAAGGATGTTCGCCTTGAAGAAGAAGTATCTCGTTTTGGCTCTGTTGCTGACGGGTTATGCCAGTCCCGGCATGACCCAACATCAGCTGGTTCTTGAAAAGCTAAATCAATGGAACAACGCTGCACCTGTGTTGAGCAATGAGGAGCTTCAGGAAGCAGTTCATAGCACGGCAAAACAGATTTATCCGGCGAGCAAGGCTTGCGCTGAGTCTGCGGTTACCCTCGATAGGGTTCATCCGGCAACCGCCAATCGATTCGTCTTCCGAGCCGTGCTGCGCCAACAAATGCGCAACGCTTGGACGGTGACCGCTCGTTTGCCCGGATGCGATACTGTGCCGGTCCGCTACATGGTGATGCAAAATAACGATAACAGCTTGAAAACCATCCGGGTCAATCGCGGCAAATCTTATGCGCACGACTCCCTGATTAGCGACACGCTTCCGTTAGCCCTGTTGGCCGCAACCGGCGCTCTCCAGCGCAAAGGCATTGGTTGCGATGCCAAAGACAAGTTCAAACTGGGCGTTACCCGGATAAAATCTGAGACCGATGGATTGGGTCCCGACATATTTGGTGTCCGTTATGCCGGGCATTGGGCCGAAATATGGCCTATCGAAATATGTGATCAGACTGTCGAGATATTGGTTAAGTTCAAGGCCGACGGCGATGGCGGCGCTTTTACTGATCTGCCCGGCGATCAAATTTCAATTTTACCCAAGTAGCTCTGTATAGCGCTTCCTTCGCTGAGCCGTTCGGCGATGCCTCATACCCCGTTGGAAATAGGTCCGGTTGGAGTGAGTTGCGGCATATGGTGCACCGCTTTACGGCGACGTATGGCACCGCCGATCAGGCCAAAGCCGATGAGCATCATGGCCCAGGTCGCAGGTTCCGGGACAGCCGCTGTGTTGAAGGTGGCCGTTAAATAGGTCTCTGCCGGTAAGGCTTGATCGGTGAAGAAAAACGATACGGAATCTGATGTAAACGCGGTGGAAACACCGGTCAAAGAGGTCGTGAAGTCGACGCTGGTTATCGGCGTGCCCAAATCCAAACTGGACAAAGCCAAAATGATCGAACCGCCGGGACCACCGCTGTAACTGGTAAAGGTGCCGGTCGACCGGAACGCAAAGCTGTTTGCACCGAAATCGAAAAACTGGTTGCCAAAATATTGCCCCTCTTCGCCAGCACCGACAACTACATTCTGGACTCCGAAGCTTCCACCGTTTTTGCCTAGTTCGATTGTGACCGTATCACCGATCAGCGTGGCAGCGGCAGCTGGCATCGAAACGCTGGCCAGAGCCAGGGCGATTGCGGACCCGAACAACCTAATATTATTCTTCACAAAATTTTCCGTTTTCACATTAATTCTCCTGTTGAAGCCAAAGCCTCTTGGTGGATCCGGAAAGAAACGGTCCGAGTCCGGTTTTGGTCATGCACAGACAATAGCTACATGCAAAAAACCGTCATACGCCATATGAAGTATGACGGATTATTTTTCTGCCGCGCAGTCTATATCGATAGATTGCTCGCCTCATGATCAATCGGCTCGGGCTTGCCGACTGCGCCGCGTTCGCCACCCGGCGCCGATTCCGAAGATCAAGATCAGGATGCTGCCGATTAATATCCACTGGACCATATTATCCACCTTCATCGCGAAGGCCAGATTATCGATATTGCCGGTTTTCCAGAATATCCAATGGCCTGCAATTTCTGTTGCGAGCAGGGCGTTGCCGGTCTCTAGAATAATGATGCCATTGCCGGTGGCGGGATCAAGTCGGACGGCGCTGTTGATTGCGGGTTCATTATTCCCGTCATGGCCGATGATAAAGCCGCCTTGGTTGTTCGGGGCATATAGCATCACACCCAATCCCCAGACATCTGCGCCGAGCGATGATGCATGAGCCGTGGCCATTTTGTGCCGTGTCTCGTCGGACAATAGGGATTGAACCGCGCTGGGACCCTGGCTCTCTACAAATCGCGCCATGTCGGCCGCCGAGGTAAAAAGCGAGGTGGCGCCCAGAGCGCTATACCAGCGAAACGGTTCGGTGTGGCCATCGGGTGTGAAATTTTCGGCCAAGCCCATTGCCATTGCCTCGCCATGATCAAAGGTCGTGCGTGTCATGCCGAGCGGCTCGAAAACCCGTTTTTTCATATGGTCGGCAAAGGCAAGGCCCGAGACTTCCTCAATCACCAGTTGCAACAGCGTATATCCGCCGCCAGAATAATTCCATTCTTCGCCCGGCTCTTGGCCAACCTTCACAATCCCGTTCTTGCCGGGTGAAGCATCCTTGGCGCGCGTCAGCGACGCTTCCAGTGTTTGCACGGCACTAGCAGTGTCGAACCCGTTATAGCCCAGACCGTCATCAAGACCGCCCGTATGACTGAGCAATCTGCCAATGGTCACGCCGGAATGATCAAATTCGCTATTGGGAAGTTGCCACCGTGTGAGATATTGCTCAACCGGCGCATCAATGTCGATCAAGCCATCGTCGACGAGGACCATGACACCCCAAGCAGTGAGCCATTTACTTAGTGACGCGACTTGAAAAACACTGTCCTGATCAACCGGTGCGCCGGATGATCGATAGTGGCTCTCCACAACCTTGCCTTTTTCGACCATTATCATGGCAATATTGCCACGCGCTTGTTCATCGATGATTTTTTCAGCAGCGGTCATAAAGGCATCCGATGACCGGGAGGTGGTGAGAGGTTCCTGCAGCCATCCTTCACTGCTGTTCAGAAAAACCAATATGGTCCAACCGACAATTGCGAGGATGGTGCCGAGGGCAATGAGAAAATATTGTTTCATAATCTGCTCCTATATTGGGGATTGTCAGACAGATTTGCCGACCATCAAACTGAGGGCTGCGACCAAATATAATCCGGCCGCCAAAAAGGATCCGCCGGTCCGGAAATGATTGAGGCGGGTCCATTTTTTTCCATAAACCTCCCAATAAGCCTGTGCATCGGCTGATCTATGGTCCAGCGCGGCTAGCCGGTTGTTCATCGGAACATTGCCAAACAGCGTCATCAGGAACACGCCGCAAAGATATAGCAAGGCCGCGGCGATGAGGATCAGGCGGACCACGCCATCCAGCGCGATCAAACCATAAAGGGCAAAGGCCAGTGAGAAGGCTGTGATCGCAAACAGGGCCGCCACAAATTCAGTGCGGATCACTGTCTTGTTGATTTGCTGCATCGCTTCAATGGCGCTAGCTGGGGCAGCGCGCTGCAAGCCTTTCATGATAAATTCGGAAAATGCCTTGAACACACCGCCTTCAAAAGCGCACCAGAGACCCAGCGCAAGGCAGATATAGACAGACCATAGATGAGACATAAGAAATTCCTTTTGGTGAGGTTTTGCGCAATGCAGCGCGGGATTATTGGGATTGAGTAAACCGCAATCGCAGCCATAAGATCGCGCCGAGAAAGGCGACGGCCAATTCCAAGGCCATCGCTTGGACCAACGCTTGGGATGGCAGGCCATCGTGCATCAAGCTAAACAACCGAGCGAAACCATAAGATCCATAAATGGCTATAATCAACGCCACTGCTGGCTGTAAGAACCGGGTTCGGCCGACACTGAAAAGCAGGAATAAGGCGCTGATCATCAGAAAAGCGCCGGGTGCGCGGACTTCTGAAAGCTGGCTGGGATTGTCCGCAAGGATGATCCCATGGGCGGCTGAAAATTCGTGCGGTTGAAACAACAGGCCGGTACCGACCATGATCAGTAATCCACCAGCAACGCCAATAAAAATGGAGGTAAAAAGAGAGGCCATCATACCAACTCCCAACAATTCGTCGCCGCAGCATCGCGGGCATAATTCGTAAAGTCTTTTGCCGGGCGGCCCAGAGCGCGTTCTACGCCGTCTGAAAGATGGGCATTGCGGCCATCCAATACCGTTGCAAAAAGATAGTCGAGCATCCAGACAACATCATCAGGCGCACCAGATTTACGGATGCTGTCGACAAAAGTCTCATGCGGGATATCGACATAGCTAATTTGCCTGCCGAGCGCTTTGGAAAGAGCATGTGCGATATCATCGAAGGCCAGGAGTCTCGGGCCCGTGACTTCATAGATTTCGCCCGCATGGCCGTCTTCGATCAGCGCCGCAACCGCGACATCGGCGATATCATCGGCATCGACAAAAGGCTCCAGCATGTCTCCGGCTGGTAAAGTGATGGTGCCGTTCAACACCATGTCAATAAAGGCGCCTTCTGAGAAATTCTGATTGAACCAGCTTGCTCGAACAACAGTCCATTCCAGGCCGGATCCGGCGACGATACGCTCACAGGCTTGCGCCTCTTCTTCACCGCGGCCGGACAAGAGAACCACCCGCTCAACAGCTTCGCCTTTCGCTTTGTCGACAAAGGCCTGGATGGCATCGGCTGCGCCCGGGATAGCAAGATCAGGGGTGTAGCTTATATATACAGCCGTCACGCCGTTCAGGCAGGCATCCCAGGTTTTTTCATTGTCCCAATCAAAAGATGGCAGGGCTGATCTTGAGCCTATGCGAACAGCATGGCCTTTTTGAATCAGGCGTTCTGCAATGCGTTTGCCGGTTTTTCCTGTACCCCCCAGAATAAGGGTGACGCTTTTCTTATCGCGCAGGACATTCATGAACTTGCTCCTCAACTGGTTTGTGCAAGTCAATTCATAAACGGCAGCTGGGGCCTATTCTTGTCCGATAATGCCAGTCTTTTGACAGTTCGCGCCAAAATCAACTGATCGCGGATCCGATGCGATAGGAACGCGGCGTCTGTCCAGCCCAACGCTTGAAGGCCCGTGTGAAACCGCTCTGTTCCGCAAAGCCGGTCAGAAATGCAATCTCTGCGAGACTATATTTTGTATCGCGCAGCAATTGCTGCGCGAGTTCCTGACGCGCGAGATCAACCAAATTCTGAAAGGAATGCCCTTGATCGGATAGCCGTCGTTGCAGCGTTCGCGAGCTCATCCCCAATTTTGACGCGATGACTGAAAGCGTCGGCACGCCTTCGCTGAGCAATTGCGCCACAGTGAGCCGGACGCGCTTTTCCAAACTATTGGCGTCGGCAAGCTCCGCCAGTTCCTTTTCCAAATGGCGATCAAAAAATGTTGCTATTGTTTCATCGCCTAGCCTGTTGGACACGGCCAGAGTTTCTTCGCTGACGAGCAAGGCATTGCGGTTCGACTCAAAATGCACTGGGCAACCAAAATGATCGGCGTAAACCGCTATGTCACCTCTGGGGGCATGTTTGAAAAACACGGCCTCGGGGACAAATTTCGCTGTGCTAACTTCTTGGCTAATCGCGACAACGGCTGACAGGCTAGCCTCATTGGACAGCAACATACCAAGACTGCCATCTCCTGCTTTTTCAAGATTGTAGAACCAGCCATCTGGACATTGTTCGAGCGAATAGGTTTCCGCATTGCCCAATACGCGCCCATAGCGCGTGGATCTGACATAGGAGCCGCGCAGATCAGGTGCGGCTTTCCAGGCCAGTCCAAAGGCACCATATTCGTCACTGCGCATCGCCGCCCCGATGCGCAAAGGCAATGCAAGGCCGCTCGGATCGCGTTCCGCCAGGGCCGCGAAAAACTGATAATAGTCGGCAGAAGAGACCATCTGGGTCGGATCAATGGGGCCGTCAGGCGCCAAACCCAAAGATTCAACCAAATCGCGTGTGGCAACACCAGCACTGGCTTGCCCGATGACTTTATAGACATATAGCGACGTAATCTGGCCCATAGGACCAGATATAAAAAAATTTTGCGCTTGGCGAGACCGATTTAATCCTGAAAATGGCTGTGCGCATTTGCGATGATCGCACATTTCCCTTTTCGCGAAGCGGCGATATCGAAACTAGTTAAACCAGTTTACCATGGTTCGGACAAAGGGAATGCGATTTATCAAGCGATTGGTAATAGCGCCTTTGATCGCTTCACCATAGCCACGAGAAGAAATGACCCGCTGAACCTGTCTGGCATGGCCCATTGCTCTGGCAATTGCTGATCGATCACCGCGAAACGCCTTAGGCAATTCTTTCAACGCATCTGTCGTATGCGTAAAGCCCTTGACCGTATTTTGCAGTACCGCAGCCGCGGATTCGGCAGGAATGCCGAGAGCCGGGGTCAGTCCGGCCCGAGCCGCAGGTATTGTGGTCAGGTTACGCAATCCATCCATCAACGCCCGACCGTTCCGGCCTTTTGGGTTTCGCGCGAGAGACGCTATGCCTTGTAATGTGGCGAGTGCCGCCGTTGATCGCGAGATATTACTATTGGTATAGGCGCCTGCCGGATTGCGAATGTCATCGAGCAATGCTGAACCATAGCGTCCGATTAGAAACATGTTAGCCGCAATATTTTCATCATAGTCATTGCCCGCAACCGGCTGCGCCAGATGAGTGCCCTGGGCAATCACATAACTGGCTAATGTTTGCAGTGCGCTGCGCTGATCACCAGGATCGTCTGATGTTTCCAGCGTCGCAAAAACATCATTTAATCGAAAATTGTCTCTAAACTCTTCGCGATTTAGCATCATTTGCAAGATATTGGCGACATCTTGAGCTTCCTGACTATCTTGGCCGGCGCGGCGCAATTGCGCGACAATTTCTGGCAATGCCTCTAGCCGCGCATCCAACACGGCCCTTTCATCGAGCCGGTTAACCCGCTGTGTCATCTGCTGGATTACATTTTCCAAAGACGTTAAATCCGGCCGCAACAATTTTCCGCGATGGAAGTTCAATCGGTTACCAAAGCCAGTGGAACCACCCAATTCGGATGTTTTTTTCTCCAGAAAAATCACGCCGCCCTTGACCCATTGGGCTTGGCCATAAATTTGCCCCGTCTTTCTGCTCGGGTCTCGCGGAGAAAATATCTCGGCGACATCAGCCCTGTGGCTCCAAATGGCTGCGGGTTGGTTGAGCTGATCACTGGTGTCCCGCAATCCGCGCAACAATGTCATGCCAACCTGATATCCTTTTTGCGCCATTTCTGGCGTCGTCGATACCAAGGTGCCAGATATGGTGCCGCCATTGTCCAGTGTGAAGCGCAACACGGCATCGGTTGTTCCGCCTCTCCAGGCTTTATATTTCCAGTCCCCCAAGAGCCAAGCCGACTTCTCTTCCAATCGGTTGCGTTCGGCTAATGCGGCTTGATCGGAGGACGACAAGTTGGGCTCTGATGCTGGCCCGCTAATGTCACCCAGTTCGACCGTTTCTCCGCCGGTGTCCGAATCGCCCTTATTCTTTTGATCTTTGCATTCCGGCGTTTTGAATGTCTGCGCGCGATTATAGGCTTCGGTTGTGCGCTGCAATTGAACTTCCGCTTTTGCGCGCGACATTGTGCTTCTTGTACCAGCGGCCTTAATTGCCTCCAATTCTTTGTTATATTCCCCCACCAAACGCTTTAATTTGGCAAGCAATATGTCTGCTCGTTTCATCTTACACTGTTTTTTGAGCGAGATGATTTCGTTGCTGATGCTGAACGGCGAACAAGCGCGAAACAATCGGAGCTTGTAATTTGCGGTGATGTGAAACGCATCTTCAAGATCATTATTGCGCTGCTTGGCTGCAGCTATGGCATCTTTATCTTTCAGCTTTATCATGCGGTCGAGCAATAAAGAGCGTTGCTTAAGCAGGAGCGCGGCTTCGTCGTCGAGTTCTTTTACCAATATCCTTTGTGCCGCCAAGCGACAGCTTTTGATCGCGTCAGCTGTGCGCTTTTCAAAATTTCTTTGGACCCGTCTCACTCCCGGTCCCGCAAGAGCGGCTTTGTCCGTTTGAGCCGCAGCAACAAATTGTAATGGGCCGCTGGAGACAGGGACGGTTGCCCACAGCATTGTTATCAACGCCAGCATGATCGACCAGCTTGGTTTCCCTGATTTTTTAGTCTTCATCGCAAATCCTATAGTTACACGACGCGCCCGATTGGTCTGCGGCAATAGATATTGCTGGACAAAAACTGTTCGTCATACACCATATGGAGTATGCACCATTTCAGGAGGTAGATAATATACCGGCATGGCGCAAGAATCTGAACTGGGTGAAGAAGAACTGAAATTGCTCGAAACGAGCTATCGTTTCATCGCTGATGCCACGGCTTATGATAAGTTTATAGATGTTTGGACGGAGCGCCTCGAATGGATTGATCAACATGGCGGAAACCGGGTCGATGATTTTCTGATCAACCGCCACCTCGGTTCGCTTTCGGCCATGATCAAAAAAATCGCGTTGGAGGATACCGATCCCAAAGATCTGGTTGAAGATGCCGTGTCCTCTGTTGCCGGCGCTGCCTTGATATTGAGCCCCAATAATCTGGTGGTCGCGCTCAATGACCTGGCTTTTGACAAGTGGGGCGTCCGGCGCGGCGCTCCGACATCAATGCATTGGCTTGATCCCTTGTCTCACGATAATCTGGACCAGGTTCGACGCAGCACGATCAAGCGCGGTAATCATCTGCATAGCATTGTGCGCACGGTGTCCGACGATGGTCGGATCAGTCTCGCGGAGGCCTTTATTCTCGATGAAGAACAGCATCCCGGACTGCTTGCCATTCGGGAGCTGGACTTTGGCTGGACCGAAAATCTCTCTGCTCTATTAATGCAGTCATTCGATCTTACCGAAGCAGAAACCGATGTGTGCCGGCTACTGCTTGATGTGTGCGGAACGGATGAAATTGCTGAAATCCGGTCGACATCGGTGCACACGATAAGAACCCAATTGCGAACAATTTTTGCCAAAACCCAAACCGCCAATCAGGTCGACTTAATTCGCTTGCTCGGTCTGGTCAGTGCGCATCTCGCCCGCCGAGATAATCTCGACAGCGGGAAATGGCAGGACCCGCTGGGGAATCAGAAAATTTTTCAGGACAGCTACGGACGGGATATTGCCTATAGCTGGATGGGGGCGCCTGATGGCCGCCCGGCGATCCTGTCGCATGGCATGGCCACCGGCTATCTGCTGCATCCCGATGGGGTTGCCTTATTGCATGAACGCAACATCAAGCTTTACTGCATCAGCCGGCCCAGCTTTGGCGACAGCGATCCTTCCCCGCGCAAAGATGCCTCTCAGGGCGCCGCCGATGCGATCATCGCGCTCGCGCAACATCTGCACATCGATCAATGGGTTGCTGTCGGCCTCGCGGTTGGCGCGATACCGTTATTCCGGGCCGTCCAAAATCCCGATTCACGGATCAAAGGCATAATCGGTTCGTCTACCTATATCCCGTTTTCAGCTGATGAGAGCTTTGATCATTTTTCCCCCGCGCGGCGGATTGCTAATCGCTTCGCGCGGACATCGCCTACGCTGACCGAACTGGCGGTCATGGTCACCTATCGGATGATGCGCGTAAAAGGACCCGAGCATATTTGGCAAACCATGTACAGTGCCTGTGAAGCGGATAAAAAAGCTGCTAATGATCCAGAGTGTGTTGCGCTTATTCGAACCGCCGCGGCTATGCTCACTGCACAAAAGCATAAAGCATTGACCAACGATATGCGGATGATTGCCGCATTATGGTATGATGATTTCATGCAATGCGAAACCCCAACCCGCTTTCTCCATGGCACGGCCGATGCCGCCATTCCGGTCGAAAAACTCATCGCGACAATTGACGGCAAACCCAATATGAAACTTGATCTGATCCCGGATGCAGGCGAGCTTTTATTCTATTATCATTCAGACAAGCTGGTCCTCGCGCTAGCCGATATGCTTGACGAAGTGATCGGTTAATCCTGCTCTGCTGCATCAAAATTGCCAGCGTCTACTACCCTAGTTTTGGCCGAACCAAGGCATAAGAATTTTCAACTTCTAACAAACGAAGGCGGAACACTGTGCAATTGATTTGAAGGGTAAACACCGGTATCCGCTAAGGGCGCAAAAGCGGACATTCTGCTCGGGACTGTCGGAAGTATTGATAATCTCCCAGTTAATGTCGTTCATCGAGGATCGTTGGTATTTGATCGATCAATTACAACAAGCATTTTCTGCAACCTTACCTAAAATACAGGACGGTTATCGCAGCTGAAAAGTAAGAAATTTTTTCACTTATCGATAAGATAGTTCAGCGATCGAGGGGATTAATATGGTGACCAGCCTAAACCTGCACCCTTATATATATCGTGGCATGGTTTCCTCAGCGAGCATGCTTTTGTTGATACTTGCTCCGACAGATGCGTCTACACCCGTTGAGCAACAAAAGATTGTTGCTGACGATGGTGCTCAAGAGGACTTTTTTGGTTTCAGCGTCGCGATCTCTGGCGATATTGCAATTGTTGGATCATATAAAACTGATGATGAAACTAAGGGTGTTGATGCGGGTTCTGCATATATTTTCGTGCGTTGCGGACGTATCTGGCGACAGCAAGCCAAGCTCACCGCCAGTGATGGTACAGCGAATGATACGCTTGGCGGTAATGTTGCGCTTTCCGGAAAAACTGCTGTAGCCGGAGCAATTGGTCATGATGAGAACGGCGATAATTCTGGTGCTACCTATGTGTTCACCCGCTCCGGAGTAATTTGGAGACAACAAGCCAAACTTACCGCGTCCGATGCCGCTGAGGGAGACGCCTTCGGTCAGAGCATAGCAATTCAAGGTGATACGATCGTGATCGGAGCACCGCATGACGACGACAAGGGCGATGGCTCGGGTTCGGTCTACGTCTTCACCCGCACCGGGAAGTCATGGAGACAACGGGCCAAACTTACCGCGGCCGACGGCGCAGAAGGCGACCTGTTTGGAATTAGCGTTGCGCTTTCAAACGACACCATCTTGGTTGGTGCCGATTTGAATGATGAAAGAGCTATGAATGCTGGTGCTGCCTATGTGTTCACGCGGTCTAAAGAAGGCTGGATTCAACAAGCCAAACTTACGGCTGAAGATGGCGCAGAAACTGATATATTCGGTGTTCGGGTGGCTCTATCCGGCGATACAGCCCTGATTTCGGCCCGCCGAGATGACGATGAACTAATGGGCGTGGATGCCGGTTCAGCTTATATATTCGCCCGGGAGGGGACGGTATGGCGGCAACAGGCGAAACTGACTGCTCCGGATGGCGACACGGATGACAGATTTGGACGCAGCGTGGCGCTTATCGATGACATGGCATTAATAGGCGCTATGCATCAGGACGACCGGGGCGATAATTCTGGTAGTGCCTATGTGTTCGCACGCTCCGGTAGCATCTGGAACCATCAGACTACGCTAATGGCTGCCGATGGTGCGAAGGGGGATTTATTCGGTTGGAGCGTTGCAATGTCCGACGACACGGCACTGATAGCCGCCACTCGTGATGACGATAAAGGCAATGAATCGGGTTCGGTATACCTGTTTGATATTGGCAGCGACTAACCTGGACAGCTTGGGTCCGCTTTCGCGATTTCACGGTCACCCGGATATATTTCTGTGGCCGCGCGCACCGGAGCTTTTCGAAATGTCCACTATAAGCAACAATTTTTTGGCTGGGGTTTAGGGGGTTCCGGCAATTCTTATACATTGGCCGGTGACCCATTCCGATGCCGGCGCGCAGAGATAGAGCGTGAGCGCGCCAATATCTTGCGGCGTGCCCAAACGACCGGCCGGAAGGCCCAGCGTGTCTTCAAAGCCGATAAAATCCTCGTCCGTCATGCTCAGTGCTTTTTTCACCGTTTCGGTTGGGACAAAGCCGGGCAGGATGGCATTGACGCGGGTTTTGGGGCCCAGTTCGTGGGCCAGCGTTTTGGTCAGCATGAGCACGCCCGCTTTGGCGGCGCTATAGTGGCCGCTGCCGGGAAACGGGTCTTGGCCGGCCATTGAACTGGTGTTGACGATCCGGCTGCCTGCGCCAAAATATTTGCAGGCGGCCCGCACCCCGTGAAAGACAGAGGTTAGGTTGACGGCCATGGTCTTGTCCCATTCGGCTTCATCCAATTCGGTCAGCGGCGCTGAGACAAGCGAGCCGCCGGCATTATTGACCCAAATATCGAGCCGCCCAAAGCTATCAACCGCGCGTTTGGCCAGCGCCTCCATATCTTCGCGGCTGGTTACATCCGTGACTTGAGCGATTGCGCGGCCACCAATATTGCTGGCGTTAATCTCATCCGCGACCGACTGGATTTCATCAACGCTGCGCGCCGCGCAGACGACATTGCACCCGGCATCGGCCAATGTTTTTGCCATGCCTTCGCCAATGCCTCTGCCGGCGCCTGTAATGACAGCCACTTCTCCGGTTAGATCGAAAAGGGCCTTGGTCATATCATTCTCCTGTTATTGGCTTGCGCCTCATGGGTCATTCAGCGGCTTCCAGCTTGTCCTGTTTGGCCCGCACGCGGATCGGAATGCTGCTCATCAAGGGAATGCCGGTGCGCTTGTCATAGTCGCGGTCGTTAAAAGACAGGCGGCCGGTATTGCCACCCGCGCCGAGCGGATCTTCTTCCTCATCCGGATTGGTCCCCCAGCTATGGGGAAGCGAAACACAGCCCGGCTTGACCGTTTTATCCGCTTTGGCCACGCAACTGATAAAGGCCCTGGCGGATTCCACTTGCATGGGTTGGTCTTCGCTGAAGCCAAGCGCCTCCATATCGGCCGGATTCATAAATGCCGGATGATGGGGTACGCGTTTTCGCTGCACCGGATCTTCATGCCAATTGCTATTGTGAATTTCGGTCATCCGCCGGCCGATCATCCGCATCGGAAAATCGGTCTCCTCAACCGGCTGGCCAAGCCGTTCGGCATAGCCGGCGAGCTCCGCCATCATCGCCTCATTGCCGACGGACAATTTGCCTGTCCAGTCGGCGGGCTTGGGTTGAACCAGCAAAGCCTGCGCGTCGATAATCTTGCCCTTATGCGCATCCGGGTCAGCATAAACATCAGCCACGGGCACGGGTGAACCGTTGAGCGCGGCGCTCCATGCGGTGATCGGATCGGGTGTCTTGCCTGGTGCAAAGGTTGTGGCTTTTTCTTCGCGTTCTTCCAAGTGAGAAACCAAGGCCCAGCTTTTAATGGTCAGCGGCTTGTCCATCGCGCTCGCGAGGGTGTGAATAAATTCATATTCTTCGCAAAGATCGGATCCTTCTGGCGGATCCATGATCGGGGGACTGGCTTGTGCATAATTATTTTCAAAGCCCCAGCCTGCGCCAAAACCCCCGTAAAGTTCGGGAGCGGCGGTGTTGCCGTGCACTTCATAATGCAATTTGGGTGCAATGACATAATCGGCTAGCTCGGCTGTCTTCGACATGCGCGGATCGAGGCAGACCAAGAGGTCGAGCGCCTTCATCGCTTCAAATGTCTTGAGCTGATCGGGCCAAGCCAGCATCGGATTGCCGCCGAGACATAGCAGCGCTTTGACCTGTTTATCCCCGGGGGTTAAAATTTCATCGGGCAAGGCTGCGGTCGGCATACCGGAAATGCTCTGTTCCAAATCGCGGCTGTGTAGTTTGCGGCCAAAGCCCCAGGCCTCAATTGGACCAGGCGAGGCGGCAACCGGCGGTGCGGGTTTCATAAACACGCCGCTACGGCGATTAATATCGCCTTCACGCAGCCAGTGGCCCATGATCGAGGTCAAGGACAGGTTGAGATATTCGGTAATATTGCCCCCGCCGGCCATGTTGGGGCCGGTGCCGACGCTGATGCTGCCCTTTTTCCAGCGGCCATACATGCGCGCAGCCTCAACAATTTCTGCCGCTGTTACATCGGCACGCTGCGCCGCAAGGCCAGGGTCAAACGGCGCGACAGCCTTTTTCAACGCTTCGAAACCTTCAACATCATTGGCGACAAATTGCGCGTCATAGAGCTTTTCTTCGATCACTACCTTGGCGATCGCGCCGAGGATGATTGGGTCTTCACCGGGCCGACATTGTAGGTGTAAATCGGCTTGGCGGGCGCTGTCTGTCTGGCGCGGATCGATGACAATTAATTGCATCCCGCGTTTCTTGGCATCGTGCAATTTCTTTGCCGGGTTCATACCCAGCCCACCGTTCATCGAGACAACCGGATTGGTGCCAACCAGCATCAAGCCATCCCAGTCCCCCACGCGCGGGGCGCCGGCTAACCAGGGCCCGACCAGCGCCCGGGCAATACCCTTGCCGGGTTGGTCAATCGTAACGCTGTCATAGATTGATGTGGAGCCAAGGGCCTCCATCAGGGCCAGCATGAACGCATGGCCGTTAAGATTATTATAGCCAAAGGTCCCGACATAAGAAGCGACGCTATCGGGGCCATGTTCGGCGACAATAGTCTCGAGCCGCTCGGCAATTTCTTGCGCTGCGCTGCGCCAGTCAATGGCCTGCTTGTCGCCCTGTTTCATCCCTTTATAGCTGGTCAGCAGGCGGGTATCGAAACTGTGATAATTGGCCAGTTGACGGCCTTTTATGCAGCTATACCCTTCAAATTCTGGATTATTTTTGTCGCCATGAGTCTTGACCGGCACGCCATTTTCAAAATCAACTATCAAGCCGCAATGGGCGTGACAGGCCCGGCACATTACATGTTTTTGCTCCATTGCCATTGTCGCTCTCCCAGCTGATAGTGCAGGCCATTGCTTTTTCGATTTTAATCGTTCAATTAACTGCAGATTGATTCCCAAATTAGGGCAAGGCGGTCCGTGCTGCCACTGACCCTATTGATAAGATGTGTTCAGGAGAAAATCTCATGGCCGACAAGCCCAATGCCGCCGAGTTAAAGGAATATAGCGACGCCGCTGATGCGTGGTTCAAGGAAAATACGGTGCGCGATCCCGGCTTTATGTTGCCGCTGACGTTCATGGAAGTGAGCAGTGACCAACAATTTGACTTTTTGCGCGAATGGCAGCGCAAGGTTTATGAAGCGGGTTATCTCGGTGCGGCCTGGCCGAAGGAATATGGCGGCGGCGGATTGCATACCGATTTTCAGCGGGCAGCGACTCGGGCGATGAAAAAATATGATGCGCCGATCATGCTCAATGCGATTGGCAATGGTTGGGCGGGGCCGCTTATTCTGGATCTCGGATCGGAAGAGCAGAAGCAGACCTATATCAAGGGCATGCTCAATGCCGAAGATATCTGGTGCCAGGGTTTTTCCGAACCGGAACATGGCAGTGACCTTGGCAATGCGCAGCTCAAGGCGGTGAAAGAGGGTGATGAATATGTTCTCAACGGGTCAAAAATCTGGACCTCATTGGGCGACCGCGCCAAATATATGATCTTGTTGGCGCGGACGGATTTTGAAGCGGAAAACAAATATAAAGGCCTCAGCTTCTTCCTCAATCCGATGAAAATTGACGGGATTAGCACCAGCCGAATCAAGAAATTGACCGGCGAATATGGCTTTGTCCAAACCTTTTTCAGCGATGCGCGCATTTCCGCAGACTGTTTGTTTGGCGGCGAGGGCAATGGCTGGTCAATGGCAATGAAGACACTGGAATATGAGCGCGGTGCGAAGGTCAAACCAGTGGGCGGTTATTTCGTCAAGGAACTGGATGTGATGCAGATTGTCGAGCTGGCCAAAAATTCTGTACGCGGCGGCAAGCCGTTGCTTGATGACCCGGTCATGCGCGACAAGATGACTCAATATATGATCGATATTCAGGCGCTTAATCTGAACAACACCCGACGCCGGATGCCGCAGTTAATGCAGGATAAGCCGATGGGACTGCCCTTGATGAACAAGCTCGCGCGGACCGAGTTGATCCGGGAATTGACTGAATTTTCGCTCGGCTTTCAGGGCACAAAAGCGGGCTATTATGTGGGCGATGAAAATGCCGTGGATGACGGCTATTGGCACCGCAGCTATCTCAACAGTTTTTCGGCCACCATCGGTGGCGGCACGTCCGAGATCCAGCGCAATATTGTGGCCGAGCATGCGCTTGGCCTACCCAAGACACGATAGGTAGAACGGCTGATGGATAATTTGGGCAATATCGGGACGACCGAAGAGCAAATTGAATTGATGGATGTGGCGACGAATTTTTGCCGCGACAAATCCCCGATCGAAAAAGTACGCGCGTTGATGGAAGATGAGCGCGGCTATGATCCGGACGTGTGGCGCGAGATTGGCGAGCTGGGCTGGCTGGCCATTGCAATCCCCGAACAATATGGCGGTGTTGGTCTGTCGATGGCGGAAGTGGTGCCGATTGCTGAGCAAATGGGGCGCAACCTTATGAACACCCCTTTTGGCACCACAACATTGGCCGCACAGGCGCTGTTGGCCGGTGGTAGCGAGACCCAGCAGGCCGCATGGCTGCCCAGAATTTCTACCGGTAGCGCGGCAACATTGGCACTTTCGGAAGATAATGGCGATTGGGATCTATCCAATATCACCAGCTCCGGCAAAAGGGATGGCGATAGCATTATCTTGTCTGGTCAGAAGCAATTGGTGCGCTGGGCCGAAAGCGCGGAGTTAATTATTCTGTCGGTAAAAATTGATGGAGAGGTTCGTTTTGCCTTGATCGAACGATCCGCTTTGCCAGATAATGCGCTGCGACGGGAATCGATAATTGATGAAACCGCGCGCAGCTATGAACTCACCTTAGATGGCGTGACAATCAGTTCGGACGCGCTGTTCGATGCGAGCCGCACGCGCGAGACAATTGAAAAAATCGAGCTGGCTGCTGGCTTGATCCACGCGGCCGAAATGTGTGGCGGAACACAAGCTGTAATCGATTATACTTTGGAATATTTGAAAACCCGGAAGCAATTCGACAAAATTATCGGAAGCTTTCAGGCGCTGAAACATCCCACGGTCGACAATTATGTCGCGTATGAAAAAGCGAGAACGCATTTGTACAGTGCAGCCCATAGTTGGGCAGAGCAAGGCCGGGATGAAGTGGCGGTCCGGATGGCGGCAGCACAGGCGCATAGCAGCTATAGCCAAGCTGCTGATCGTTCGATCCAGTTTCATGGCGGATTTGGCTTCACCCATGATTGCGACGCACAATTGCACCGGCGCAAGGCGATATTTGACGGCGCGCTAATCGGTGATGCTGCTTATCAACGATCAAAACTAGCCAATCTATTGTTCGATTAAAGCTCAAAGGAGAGACAAATGTCAGAAGTGCTCACAGATATCCAAGATGGTTTCATCATTGTCACCATCAATCGGCCCGAAGCCAAAAATGCGATGACCAAAGCCGCCGCTGAAGGCATTCGTGCGGCTATGGAACAGCTGGACAATGATAACAGCCTCAATGCCGGAATCCTTACCGGCGCAGGCGGGACATTTTGCTCTGGAATGGATTTAAAAGGGTTTTTGCGGGGCGAAACACCGGCGGTCAAAGGCTATGGTTTCGGAGGGATTACTGAAAAGGGTCCGGACAAACCAATTATCGCCGCAGTCGAGGGCTATGCTTTGGCGGGCGGTCTGGAACTGGCACTGGCCTGTGATCTATGCGTTGCCAACAGCAAAGCAAAATTTGGAATTCCTGAAGTTAAACGTTCTCTCGTTGCAGCGGCTGGCGGCGTATTGAAATTGCAACAAGTGGTCGGGAAGCGGGTTGCCATGGAAATGGCATTGACCGGTGATTTCATGGATGCACAACGAGCCTATGATGTTGGCTTTGTGAATCGGCTGACCGATGGACCGGCGCTGGATGCGGCGATTGAATTGGCGGCCACAGTTGCTGCCAACGGACCATTGGCATTGAAAGCAACCAAGAAAATTATCAACGAAAGCTATGACTGGACCAGCGAAGAAGCGTGGAAAAAACAGGCGGAAATTACCATGCCTGTCTTCGCCTCTAAAGATGCCCAAGAAGGTTCTTTGGCCTTTGCTGAGAAACGAAAACCCGATTGGAAAGGGGAATAGTGCCTGATATTGAACGGATAAATCCAAAGGACCTGCCAGATGCGGGTGCTATGGGCTATGCCCAAGTAACCACCTGTGCCCCGGGGAAAATGGTGTTCGTCTCTGGCCAAGTGGCCTGGGCTCCGGGCGGCGATCCGGCTCCCGATAATTTGGCAGAACAGGCGAAAATTGCGAGTAGCAATCTCGGCAAGGCACTGGCTTCGGCGGGCGCCGGGCCGCAGAATATTGTATCTGCTCGCGCTTTTATCGTGGACTATACAGAAGAAAAGGGGGCTGAAGCCTTCCCAGAGATACTCGCGTTTCTTGACGGCAATCAGGTCGCATTCACGCTGATCGGTTGTGCGGCGCTGGCTTCGCCTGATTTGATGATTGAAATTGAGGCGATTGCGATTGTCTGAAGTAGCAACGACAGGCAGCGGAGATATTGTTGATCTCTGGTCGGCCGATCAAGATCTGCCCGCCTGGTTCACAAAGGCCTTGGCTGTGCCGCGTGAAGAAGCCTTTATCGAAGTGGGTGGACAAAAGGTCCACTATTTCCGTTGGGGACAACGCGGCAATCCGCCCTTGTTGTTAACCCACGGATTCTTGGCTCATTCTCGGTGCTTTGCGTTTATCGCGCCGCTGCTTGCTAAAGAATATGATCTGATCGTTTATGATCTTGCTGGCATGGGCGAGAGCGAAATTGGAACGGTGTTTGAAGGCAATCAAAGAGCGCAAGATATGGTGGCTCTGGCAGAAGCTCTGGATCTTTTTTCCGGGCCAGTAAAACCGAAAATCATCGCCCATAGCTTTGGTTCGGGAGTAGCATTGACGGCGATGGAATTGGCCGGCGATCGCTTTGGCGGCCTCATTATTTGCGATTTGATGATTATGCGGCCGGAACGGTTGGCGGCTCATTTTAAAGGCGGCGGTGGCCCGCCCGGTTCCGGAAAATCGGACCGTCCGACCAATGTCTACCCCGACTATGAAGCCGCTCGCGGCCGTTTCATTCTTGCGCCACCGCAGGATGTTCAAACACCTTTTTTGCTTGAATATATGGCCTATCATAGCATGCGCCGAGTCGATGGCGGCTGGACCTGGAAGTTTGACCCAAAAGTTTTTCATCGTAGTGAAAACGATCAACTGCAATGGCAGAAGGCGCCACAGCGCATTGTTGATTTACCGCATCGTCTGGCCCTAATCTATGGCGAAAACAGCAAACTATTTGATGGCGATAGCGCTGCCTATTTGCGTGAATTGGGCGGCGGGCACATCCCAATGATCGCCGTCCCAGAATCAGAACATCATTTGATGCTCGATCAACCTCTGGCATTTACAACCGCTTTGCGATCTGTTCTGTCTCTGTGGAGCGAGAAATAAACAGGAAAAGATTTGCGCGTGAACGAAAGCCCGATACTCCGAACTGTGTCTGTCGTGCAAGCGGGCTCCGATCCGTTTGACACGCCCGGGACGATAGAGAAATTTAACGACTTTCTGTCCCAAGCCAAAGCCGCAAAAAGCGATTTGGTCATATTCCCGGAAGCCTTTATCGGGGGCTATCCTAAAGGCGTTGATTTTGGGGTCCGTGTGGGCTCACGCGATGCCGCTGGCCGTGAATTGTTTCGGCTATATTCCGACAATGCTGTGCAATTGCATTCGTCTGAATTCGAAACATTGCGTGAAATTATTGCAGCCCATGACGTTGCGGTGGTTGTCGGCGTAATTGAGCGAAACGGCGCCACGCTATACTGTTCGACCTTCGGATTTGAACGCGATGGAACGATATTGGGCGTGCACCGCAAGCTCGTACCAACGGCAATGGAACGGCTGATATGGGGCCAGGGCGATGGCAGTGATTTGCCGATTATGGAGTCCAGCGCCGGACGTCTGGTCAGTGCGATTTGCTGGGAAAATTACATGCCGCTTTTGCGCAGCTATTATTATGATGCGCAACCGGATTTTTATTGCGTTTCTACGGTCGATGATCGGGATGTTTGGCTGCCGACAATGCAGACAATTGCCATTGAAAGCCGCGCTTTCGTTCTTTCGGCCTGCCAATATTTGGAGCGAGGCATGATCGGTTTGGATGCTAGCCAATTTGACGCCATCCAGGGCAATGAAACCGACAAAGTGCTGATCAGCGGCGGCAGTTGCATCATTTCCCCATCGGGCGAAGCTATTGCTGGGCCGGTTTTTGGGAAAGAGGCGGTGGTAACGGCGGAAATTGACTTGGATGATCGGACGCGCGGGAAATTTGATCTGGACGTAACCGGTCATTATGCACGCCCCGATATATTTGAACTTCAGGCCCATATTAAAGCGCAGAAAAACGTTCGTAGCGACTGAGGCCAGAAGGCAATCGTCTCCCGGTTCCAGATATGATAGGCTGTCGCGTGATGCTGTGACATCATGAAAGGAGTGTCGGCCTATGACACAATCAGGAATGCCGAAAATTGTCGGGCTATCGGAATGGCAAGCCGAGATTGATGAGATCCGCAAAAAGGAAAAAGAACTGACGCGTGCTCATGATGCAGTCAATGCGATGCGTCGTCGCCTCCCGATGGTGAAAATTGATAAAAATTATGAATTTGATTGCGAAAGCGGCATCCAGTCCCTTTTGGATCTTTTTGAGGGGTGCCCGCAACTTATCGTATATCATTTCATGTTTGCCCCCGATGCGGATGCGGGTTGCCCCGGCTGTTCATGGGTCACGGATGCTATGTCTCATCCGGCGCATTTGCATGCGCGGGATACATCAATCGTGCTTGTATCACGCGCGCCGTTGGAAAAATTGCTAGCCTTTAAAAAACGCATGGGTTGGGATCTGCCGTGGGTATCTTCTTTCGGCAGCGACTTTAACTATGACTTTAACGCCACCAATCATGAGGGAGAAAACCATGTCGCCAGCGTATTCTTGCGCGACGGCGATAATATCTACCGCACCTACTATACTGACCAGCGCGGTGTGGAATATTTGGGCAGTCACTGGACCTGGCTCGATCTAACGCCTTATGGCCGTCAGGAACCGTGGGAAGAGGCACCGGACGGTTGGCCCAAAGGAGAGATGTATTGGGACAAGCGGCACGATGAATATGGCGCTTGATATCTGCGCAGCAAATGGGAATGCCAAATTGTTCCCATTACGGATGTGATCAGACAAAATAACGAACCTATGGGCTCAATCCCAAGGGATTCAGGCGTTTTTGATTGTGAGGCCACCATCAACCGGGATAACTGCGCCGGTCAGGAAGCTGGCGGCTGGTAGCACGCAGGATAAAGTCATATGCGCCACTTCTTCCGGTATCGCATAGCGGCGGAGCGCCACGCGGCGCTTTGCGTAGATGGTTTTATGCTCTTCCGAAATCGCATCGGTAATGCCCGTGCGAATCGGACCCGGGCAAATACAATTGACGGTGATACCTTCGCGGCCAAGATCCACCGCCAAGCCCTTAGTCAAACCAATCACGCCATGTTTGGCCGCGACATAGGGGCTGTTGCCCGGCGATGCGCCTAGGCCTTCGGTCGACGCGATATTTACAATGCGCGGGTGCTCTGCGGCCTTGAGATAAGGCAAGGCTGCTCTGATCATACGCTGATGCGCTGCCAGCATCACGGCAAGCGTGGGCTCCCAACTTTCCTCATAGCTATCCAGCGCAATGTCGGCTGGAATGGCAAAACCCGCGTTATTGACTAGAATATCCAAAGCCCCGAAATCTTCCGCAATATCAACGACGGTTGACCCAATGGCGTCGGGCTTGCTGACATCCAGCGCCCAGGCTTTCGCTGAACCGGAATAGCCCTTGTCGGCAATGTCCTGAACGACCGCTTCGCAGGCCGAATGATCGAGATCAGTGACCGCGACATGGGCTCCTTCCGATGCGAAGAGATGAGCCGTCGCACGGCCCATGCCGCTAGCGGCTCCGGTTATTATGGCCTTTTTGCCAGCGATAGAACGGCTGAGCGGTTGATAGGTTTCCATGATCAGGCGGCCAAATAGCCTTCTAGCCGTTGGCGAATAATCGCATCGGCTTCTGCCATGATACCGTCAATCAATTCTTTGCAGGTTGGAATATCATTGATCAGGCCAGCAACCATGCCGCAACTCCAGGCACCGGCGTCCATAGTTCCTTCCAACATGATTTGCGGATAAACGCCGGCCACTTGCTCGAGAATATCGGTAAATTGGAGATCGCTGCCTTTTTCTTTTTCAATTTCTAGCAGTTTTTCGACTGCTGAATTGGTGAGCACGCGTTCGGTATTGCGCAGCGGACGCATCACCAACCGGGTGTCCAGTTCACTGGCGGCGACAATCGCGTCTTTGACATTCTGGTGCACAGGGGCTTCCTGCGTTGCGATAAAACGTGTGCCCATATTCATGCCTTCTGCGCCCATAGCCAGTGAGGCCACAAGTGAACGGGCATCCGCTTGTCCGCCAGAACTGACAAAGGGAATATCCAGTTCGTCAGCAGCGCGGGGCAGCAGGATCATATTGGGAATATCATCTTCGCCAGGATGGCCACCACATTCAAAACCATCGACCGAAACCGCATCGCAGCCAATGCTCTGCGCTTTAAGCGCATGCCGAACGGCGGTACATTTGTGGATGACTTTGACACCGGCTTCTTTGAGCGCTGGCAGATATTGTGCCGGATTATTGCCAGCGGTTTCCACCGCCTTAATATCATTGTCGATTATCGCTTTGATATAGCCAGGATAATCCGGCGTATTGACGATCGGCAAAAAAGTCAGATTCACGCCAATGGGTTTGTCGGTAAGCGCTTTGGCTTTCTTGATTTCCTTGTCGAGATCTTCCGGTGTCTTTTGGGTCAGACCGGTGATGATACCAAGTCCGCCAGCTTCGGAAACGGCGGCCGCTAATTCTGCAAATCCCACATAATGCATACCACCCTGGATGATCGGATGCTCGATGCCGAAAAGCTCTGTAATGCGTGTTTTCATGGGATTGTTCCTCTTGTTATGGAGTATATGGAGTCAGAATAAGGTCTTTTGAGAATCGGTTTAATCGCTTGATTAACTAGCAACCCACGCGCCCGTTGTCACGCCTTTCCAGACTTGATCGGGCGACGTTACGGCAAGCTCAGCTCCCAGCAAGCGGCCCCAATGATGTTCGTTGCCGAGGCTGTCGCGCCAAGCCCATAGACGCCGTGTAAAATGATGGAGATCATATTCTTGGGTATAGCCCATCGCGCCATGGACTTGGTGGAAGGGCACGGTGACGGCTTCCACGCTATGGCCAATTTGGACTTTGGCAACGACGGCTTCGTGCCACGCTCGCTCGGGATTTTCGATGTTTTTTGCCAACACGCTCGCCGCTTGGGTGGCGGCCATAGTTGCCGCGGCGCTTTCGGAAGCGGCGACGGACAATTGATGCTGGATCGCCTGAAATTTTGATAAAGGTCGCCCAAATTGCTCGCGATCGGAAACATAACCAATGGAAAGATTGAGCGCCGCCTCCATCGCTGCTGCCATTTGCACGGCGCGTACCGTGAGGATCAAGGCTTCCACCGCGCGCTGGGATAGATTTGTGGATTGACTTTCCAGAGGCTTCGCTGCTGAAAAATCAATTTGTTGCTCGCCGTCGGGGGAAAGGGATTGAATATCATTCGGTGCTAAATCAGCGGCGCGATATAGGGCGATGGTATTTTTTTCGGCGGTATAGGCAATGATGTGATCCGCCGCGCCGAAAAAGGATATGGCCGCGCTGTCGTTTTGCACCAAGGCAAAGCTGGCGGCGCCTTCGGCCATGGCCATGCCGGAATGATCCAGCAACCAATTGGCGATCAGAGTTTCTACAAAAGGTACGGGCGACGCCGCTTGGGCCGATACCCAAATCGCGCCAAGCACTTCGTCATAGCTGGCGCCAAAACCGCCATTTTCTTCGCTGACCCATGCTAGCGGCAAGCCATTATCCTGCAGCGCATCCCAAAGATTTTGCGGATATTGTCCGGCTTCGGCTTGGTGCGGGACATCGCGTCCGCACAAGTCTGTGAATATTTTGGCGGCGGTTTCGGCGATCATGCCATCGATATTAATCATCATCGCGTCCTTTATCTGAGCCCCAATTGACGCGCAGTAATCCCGCGCATGACTTCGGTGGTGCCGCCGCGCAAAGTATTGGGCGGCGAGCGCAATATCCCGATATTGAGGATTCGGCGCATCTCGTCGCTCCATTCTTTTACCGGCAGGTCGTTGAGCAAGGCGCGGACCTGCAATGTGCAATCATTTTCCAGGCGATTGCCAAGATCTTTGACCAGCGCGGCTTCGGTTTCCGGCGATATGCCTTGATGTAGAAGATTGGCTATCCCCCAGGACATGCCGCGCAATGTGCGCAAATTGGCGAATATCTTGCCGAGCCGGCCATGGGAATCAGAACCCATTTTGCCTTGTAACTGATATAAGGCTGTCTCCAGCGTGATATAGCTGGACAAAAACCGTTCCGGTCCGGAGCGCTCCATGGCAAGCTCGCCAGTCACTTGTTTCCATCCTCCGCCTTCCGCACCGAGCAAACAATCATCGGGCACAATAACATCTTCAAAATAGACTTCGTTAAAATGGGCATCGCCAGACAGATCGGTAATGGGTTTAATTGTCACGCCCGGTAGGCTCAAATCTATCATGATCTGTGACAAACCGACATGGCGATTGCGACCATCGGCAGGAGAGGTGCGCAGCAACGCCACCATATAGTGAGAGATATGCGCGCCTGAGGACCAGATTTTCTGGCCATTTATCTTCCACCCGTTGTCGACCTTTTCCGCTTTGGTTTTGACATTGGCCAAGTCCGATCCTGCGCCCGGTTCGCTTAATCCAATGGCGAAATAGCATTGACCAGCGGCAATGCGCGGCAGGATATCAAGTTTTTGATCTTCGGTTCCATGCTCGAGCAGCATCGGCGCATGTTGCCGGTCGGCTATCCAATGCGCGCCAACTGGCGCCCCTGCTCGCAATGTTTCTTCGGTGACAATATAGCGTTCGAGCGCTGTTTTATCATGGCCGCCATATTGGCTCGACCATGTCAGGCCAATCCATCCTTTGTCCCCCATTTTTTTCGAAAACGCGGGATCGGAAGAGGCCATCCAACATTCCGGTTCGGGTTGGAAATTGCCCGCAGCCCGTTCCGCCTTCAAAAAAGTCTGCAGGTCTTCACGCAGTTCCTCCAGTGCAGGATCCGGTTGGACGACAGGAAATTGAAATCTTTGCATTTAATACTGCCTCGGGTTTGACTGGTTATGGCGTCACAATGTTAAATTGCGGATCGACGGGATCGAGAGCGCCGAACATAGCCGCCATTAATCCGACATTGCCCAATACCTTCATTTGTCCCGATACGATTAAATCGCGCGGGGTAATTTCTCGCATCAATAAGCGGGTAAAGTCAGTGCGCGACACAGTGATTTGAGCAATGGATCTGTCATTCTCGCCGGCGCGCGGGAACATCACACTTTTGCCGACATCGACATTGACGATTTCGCCGCGATCCGGGAAGCTAAACTGGATGATGCCGCCATTATGAGTCATCCGCCCGGGATTGAAACGCGCCGCTAGCGCATCAAACAGGTCGACCGCCGGAATGCTGTTCAGCACACGGGCGTTGGTTGTTGCCACTCCCGACCCGCGATCATTGCCAGAGCGCAACTCCTCCGCGCCGGTCAGATAAATATTCCGCCACGTTCCCGCTTCGGCTTGAAAACCTAGCTGCTCATATGTCGATGCCAACCATTTTTTGGCGGCTTCATCAGCCGGATTTGCAAAGACAATATGATTAAAGACCGTTGCCGCCCAACGATAGTCGCCGGTTGTAAACGCTTGCTGGCCTAGCACGAGCGCTTTGGCTGGACCGCCCATTGCGCTGACATATTTTCGCGATGCTTGTACCGGTGGCAGTGCATGATAATGCGCTGGTACCCCATCCCACCAGCCAAAATAACGCTGATAGACGGCCTTGGAATTATGGTTCAACGTACCGTAATAATCGCGCACACCAAAGTCGGTTGCGGCAAAATCAGGCTCGCCAATATTCTCTGCAATTTCATGGATTGTCGCCCCTTGATTGGCCTGACGCAAGGTCTGGTCATGGACGTAGCGATACAATCCGCGCTGATTTTTCAAGCTGCTCTGGACATTTTCACTGCCCCAGGTTGGCCAGTGATGGCTGGCCAGCATGACGTCCGCTTTCTCGCCATATTTGGCGAGCATATTGTCAATGACTTTGCTCCATTTCAATGTATCGCGAACGAGCGCGCCGCGCGGCGTCAAGACATTGTGAAAGTTGCGGCTGACCACTTCTGCTGTGTGCAGGGCTTTAAACTCAGGCAAGTAGAAAACCAGTTCGGCCGGAGCTTCGGTTTCCCCGGCGTCCATAAATTCAAAGGTAATGCCGTCGATCGAGAGGGTTTCACCCTCTTTACTGATCGTTTTGGTCGGAGGCAGCAAGGCGACATCACCTTTGGATAGATATTGTCCCAATCCGGTTCCGACATGACCGGTTTCGCCAACTGGAAGATTGGTCCCGAATTGAAATTGTACCCGTCGGTTCATGGTGGTCCCAGCGAGGACATTTTCGCCAATCGATTCCTGTAGGAAACCGTGAGGAGCGATGATCTGGACCTTGCCATATTGCAATTCTTGCGCCGACACGACGCCGTTGACACCGCCAAAATGATCGCCATGACTATGGGTGAATATGACTGCTTGAACCGGTCTTTGCCCCAGGGTTTCATTGGCCAAGGCCAAGGCCGCCTTGGCCGGTGCTGGTGTGGTCAACGGATCAATCACGATCCAACCGCTTTTGCCAGCGATTAATGTCATCACCGCCAAGTCATAACCGCGCAATTGATAAATGCCGTCCTGGACTTTGAATAATCCGTGGATGGAATTGAGCTTGCCTTGTCGCCATAGCGATGGATTGACAGTGTCGGGTGCGGCATCTTTGATAAAATCAAATTGACCGGTTTCCCAGGCGACACTGCCATCTTCATTGAGAATTTGTGGTGCTTCAATTTTCGCTAAAAAACCGCGATTGGCATTTTCAAAATCTTGCTGATCGGTAATTGGCAAACGGGCGCGGATTTTGGCGTTGGCGGCCTTGGTGGCAGCAGTTGCAATGCCTTCCGGCGGATCACCCGCGGCGATGAACAACGGCGCAGCGGCCAACAAGGCGGTTATGGACAGGCTGTGCTTGATCATGATCATTTCCCCTTGAAAACGGGTTTGCGCTTTTCAAGTATGGCATCAATGGCTTCTTGATGATCATCTAATTGTTGCAAGACGCCTTGGAACAAAGCGGCCTGGTCGAGATTTTCTTTCAAGGTAACGCTTTGCGCGGTCCGCACCAATTCCTTGGTTTTGCGAATCGCCAAGGGGGGCAAAGCCACAACCTGCTCGGCCAGTTCATAAGCGCGAGTGATCAGGCTATCATTGGGCACTACTTCCGAGACCAAGCCATAATCCAGTGCTTTTTCGGCCTTGATAAACTCACCGGTGAACAGCATCTGATTGGCCCGTGCTTGCCCGATAATGCGGGGCAATAACCATGCGCCACCATCGCCAGGAATTATGCCGACGCGCAAAAAACTCTCTGCAAAAATGGCGTCTTCACCGGCAATTCTGATGTCGCACATGGTGGTGAGGTCATTACCAGCGCCAATGGCATGTCCATTGACCGCAGCAATAACTGGCACGGAAAGCGTCGCCATTGTCAGCGGGATGCGCTGAATGCCGGTTTTATACCAGTGTTCAATTTCCAGCGGCGTCATATTTTGTTCAGCTGTCATCGCTTTGATTTCATGCAAATTGCCACCGGAAGAAAAGCTTTTGCCATTGGCCGCCAGGACAACACAGCTTACGGTCTCATCCGCGTCCGCCTTTTTCATCGCGTCGACCAGCGCACTGCAGAGATCGGTTGACAGCGCATTGCGCGTTTCCGGCTTGTTTAAAGTTATCGTGACCACGCGGTCTTGTTTGTCATAAAGAACGACGTCGCTCATATTGTCCCCACCTGCTTCATCTTTGGAATCACTTTCTACTTGCGGCTATCCATTGCAGGCCCGCTCTGCTTCTGCAAGAGAGGGATAGGAGTGAACCAATAAGTTGATCCGATGAATTGCCACCAAATATCCAAACAAGATACGATGCAAAGCGGTTTCACTTTGGTGGAATTGATGGTTGTTCTGGTGATTTTAGGACTGATGGCGTCGGTGGTCATCTTATCCCTGCCTGATGGCCGCAATGATCTGGAACAAGATGCCCAGATATTTGCGGCGCGGACCGCCGCTTTACGGGACAACGCGATTCTGCAATCCCGCCCAATGGCTGTGCAAGTCACGCCGTCAGGCTATAGTTTTCTGGAACGTCGCAAAGGCGCATGGTCGCTATTGGAAGACAATCCGTTTCGATCGACCAATTGGTCCGAAGGCGTGACCGCAAATGTCGGAGAGGCCGGGCCCTTGCTGATCAGTTTTGAGAGTACCGGATTACCCAGTGACCGAGCGGAAGTTCGCCTGGCTTTTAAAGCCTATGAGCGAAATATTATTATCGCGCCGATGGGCGATGTCCAATTGGCCACAGCGGAGCCAGCCTCATGATTGCTCCCACCGGCCCGCACCATGAGCGCGGCTTTACCCTGATCGAAATGCTGGTCGCACTATCGGTTTTCAGCTTGGCGGCCCTGGCGTTGATTCGTCTGCAAGCCTATACGACGCGCAATGCGGCGGAACTGGAGTTGCGCGTTGTCGCGCAGTCGGTCGTGCGCAATCGCGCGGTTGAAATCCTGACCGATCCCCGGCCCCCAAGTCTCGGTGCCAGTCGCGGCGAAGAAGAAAATGGCGGCCGCAAATGGATCTGGACCCAAAGCGCCCGGCTGACGGATGAAGGCCGCTTCATTCAAATTGATATACAGGCGCAGGATCAAGCCAGCGGCGCGCCGGCGGCTTTGACAATATTGCGCCCAGCGGGCGTGATTCTCGACGCGCCGGAACCGGTTCCAAGAACAGCAAACTAGACTTACCGGAAGACGACCGTCCGATTGCCGTTCATCAAAATGCGGTGCTCGCCCGCCCATTTGACGGCTTTGGCAAGCACTTGCGATTCAATATCACGGCCAATGCGGATCAGTTCTTCGACACTGGCGCGATGGTCGACACGCTCAACAGCCTGTTCGATAATCGGTCCTTCATCGAGATCCGCGCTGACGAAATGGGCTGTGGCGCCGATCAGTTTCACCCCGCGTTGATGCGCGCGATGATAAGGCCGTGCGCCCTTGAAGCCGGGCAGAAAACTATGATGAATATTGATACATCGCCCGGCCAATTGATGGCTGAGATTGTCGGATAATATCTGCATATAGCGCGCAAGGATCAGATAGTCCGCTTGAACCTCGGTCATCAAATTCACAATGGCCTGTTCCTGTTCGCAGCGATTTTCATCGCTGACTGGCAAATGGTGAAAAGGCACATCATGCCATTCGGTCAGATCGCGCAAATTGTCATGATTGCTTATAACAGCGGCAATATTGACTGGGAGTGCGGCGGTTTTCCAGCGATGCAGCAAATCGTTAAGGCAATGGCTGCCCTTTGAAACGGCAATGATGATATTGGGTTTTTCTGCGGCGCTGACCAGCGTCCATACCAGGCCATAATGATCGGCAATTGGCGTAAAGCTGCTCGTCAATATTGCCAGATCAGTGGGGAACTTGGGTCCCGCTCCTTTGAAAGCAACGCGCATGAAAAAGCGATTTTGCTCAAGATCGGCATATTGTTGGCTGTCGAGAATGAAGCCGTCATGATCAGCCAAAAAGCCGGTCACCGCCGCTACTAAGCCAACCCGGTCTTCTGCGGTCAGGGTCAATATATAATCTTGGTTCATCATATCCGTGCCTCTTTGCATGGCCCATTGGCCTATGGCAATCCGTTTGAAAAGCGTGATTTCCTCTTGTGCTGATATCTCCAACGATTAGAAGCGCGAGAGACGGGTCGACAAACCGGCCAATACGATCTGCCAACGAACCTGAAAGACAGGATGCGACATGAGTGAAGATGAATCTTGGGATTTGGATGATTTGCCGGAAGGCGAAGATTCGCAGCTTGAATGGTGGGATTTTGATGATCGCGCGGAAATGGTCGAAGCGGTTGTCGGTGATATAAGCTTCATCATCGAAAGCGCCTTGGATGCGCGTGGAGAGGCCTTATTGGCCCTGCCGGTTAATGACGATGCGATGCCGGTACTGGAAGCCTTGGCGCAAAAGCAGATTAAATGGAAATATGTGACCATCATTCCAACCGATGATTATCTGGTGCCGGTTGATGATCCGCGCAGCCATGTCAAAATATTGGCTCAGCTCTTCCTGACACGCGGCGCTCGGGTTTTGCCAATTGCAACCGAAAATGATGACTATCAACTGGCGGGCGGTGCGGCGGATGCGCGCTTGCAAGACACCAAATGGCCACCGGACCTGGTCTGGCTGGGCATGGGACCAGATGGGAGTACCGCCGGTTTGGTAGAAAGCGCTGATCTTGAAGAAGCGCTCGATGGACCGAAAGAAAAGCGCGCGGCGGGCATCATGCCGGATAATGGAGATACGCCGTTGGTGACGATCACCAAAGCCGCGATTTGCGAAGCCCGGACAGTCTTGGTGCTGTTAAACGGCGCAGGGTCGCAAATGTATCTCGAGCAAGCCATTGGTGAAGGGGCCAGTAGCATGGCTCCGATTGGCCGGGTCTTTGCGGATCTCACCGTGCCTGTCGATATCTATGTCGAAAACTAGAGGATGATCAAGGGGTCCTCATTGAAAAAGGCCACGACAACCGATTGATTTAACTGCGCGCTTAAACCATGATAGGGCCATTGCGAATCGCAAACCATGCGATCGCCCCAATTGGAGAGACGTAACCGATGCACCCCTATCTGCATGCCGAGCAAAGCCCCGAAAAGCCTGCAATCATCATGGCCGCCACTGGGGCGGTGCAAACTTTTGCGCAATTGAACGATGCGTCCAATCAAATGGCGCATCTGTTTCGGCAAGAGGGTCTGAACATTGGCAGGACCGTGGCGGTGCTGCTCGACAATCATCCGAATTTTTTTGACTTTGCTTGGGGCGCGCAGCGGTCTGGTCTTTATTATGTCGCGATTCCCAGTCGGCTGACGGCCGAGGAAGTATCCTATATTCTCTCCGACAGCGGAGCCAGCCTGTTGGTCAGTTCTTCGACCAAACAAAATGTCCTTGATGCGGTGCGCGATTCGAATCCCGAGGTGAAGCAATTTATTTATGGCGGTGATGATGATCGGGCTATCGAACCGGTTTTAGCCGCGATGCCGGAAACACCGATTGATGACGAGCGCCACGGTACCGATATGCTCTATAGCTCTGGCACGACGGGTCGCCCCAAAGGGGTACGTATTCCCTTTCCGGAAAATGAAGATATTGCCCAACCCAATCCCCTGGTCATGATGGCACAGGGCGCCTTTGGCTTTTCGCCGGGTTGCACCTATCTATCCCCTGCGCCGCTTTATCATGCCGCACCTTTGCGGTGGTGCATGACAATCCATAAAATGGGCGGCACCGTGATCATCATGGAAAAATTCGACCCGGAAAATGCCTTGGCGCTGATTGAAAAATATAAAGTGGACGTCAGTCAATGGGTGCCCACTCACTTCAGCCGGATGCTCAAATTGCCAGAAGCGACGCGTCTGAAATATGACGTTTCCAGTCTGAAATGCGCGGTCCATGCTGCGGCGCCTTGTCCGGTTCCGGTAAAAGAGAAAATGATCGCATGGTGGGGCCCAATTATTCGCGAATATTATGCAGGTTCTGAAGGCAATGGCTTTACTTTCATCAATTCCGAAGACTGGCTGGAACATAAAGGATCTGTCGGCAAAGCCTTGCTCGGCATTGTTCATATTTGTGATGAAAATGATGATGAAGTGGCGACCGGAGTCGAAGGCCAAATATATTTTGAAGGCGGTGCTCCGGTCAAATATCATAATGATCCAGAGAAAACCAAGGCGGCTCATAACAAACATGGCTGGACTTCTTTGGGTGATGTCGGGAAAGTGGATGAAGATGGGTTTCTCTATCTCACCGATCGCAAGAGCTTCATGATCATTTCCGGCGGTGTAAATATCTATCCTCAGGAAATAGAAAATTTGTTGATTACTCATCCGAAAATAACTGATGCGGCGGTTATTGGGGCACCAGATGAAGATATGGGTGAAAAAGTGGTGGCCGTTGTTCAACCGAGCAATATGAACAATGCAACAGCGGAATTTGCTCAAGAATTAGAAGCCTTTTTGCGACAAAGCTTATCTGGCGTCAAAGTACCACGCCAAATTGATTTTCGTGAAACCTTACCGCGAGAGGCCACCGGTAAATTATATAAGCGTCTGCTCCGCGATGAATATTGGGGCAAAACCGGCAGCCGAATTGTCTGAAGGAGATTGAGATGAGTGCAGGACCGCAAGCGCCGGCCGACATAGCAGCGGCCGTCATTGACCCGCAATCCTATGCGGAATGGGATGGATTGCTGGACAAATTTGATGTTCTGCGCCGAGATATGCCGGTGGCGCGGATAGAAAATGGCGATCTGCATGATCCGTTTTGGTTGGTCACTGGCTATGATGACGTCATGCGTATCAGCAAAGATAACCGCACGTTTCTGAACAATCCGCGCGGCGTTGTATTTGGTTTGTGCGAGAGCGAGCAATTGATCAAAGCCATTACCGACGGCAGTCCCCATTTGGTCAATTCCTTGGTCGCTCTGGATGCGCCCATCCATCCGCAATATCGCAGGCTGACTCAAGAATGGTTCATGCCGAAAAATCTCCAGCGGCTAGAAGCTGAAATTGGCGCTTTGGCCAAAACCACAGTGGACCGGCTTGTCGATGCGGGAACCGAAGCCGATTTTGTACCCTTGGTATCTTCGCCTTATCCTTTGCACGTAGTGATGCAAATTTTGGGTGTGCCCGAAGCGGATGAACAGCGCATGTTGTTTCTCACCCAGCAAATGTTCGGTGGTCAGGACGAAGATCTGAACCAAACCGGTATGGCGAATATGACCGCGGAGCAGATTACCCAATTGGTTGCAGGCGCCGTCGCCGATTTCGAGGCTTATTTTGCCAAGCTGGCAGCTGAGAAACGGGCCAATCCGACCGAAGATGTGGCGAGTGTTATTGCCAATGCCAAAATTGATGGCGAATATCTTAGTGATCGCGATATGGCGGGCTATTATATTATCGTTGCATCAGCCGGCCATGATACAACCTCCGCTTCCACCGCTGGTGCGATGATGGCACTGGCGCAGGATCCGGAACAGTTTCAACGGCTCAAAGCCGATCGGGAATTATTGTCCGGCATTGTCGAAGAGGCCATTCGTTGGACATCTCCAGTTCAGCATTTTATGCGGACCGCTGCCGAAGATGTTGAAATAAACGGTGTCCAGGTGAAAAAGGACGACTGGTTGATGATCAACTATGTTGCCGCCAATCATGATGATCGTATATTTGACAATCCCCGCAAGTTTAACGCAGCGCGTTCCCCGAATCGCCATCTTGCATTTGGGGCTGGTGCGCATCAGTGTTTGGGGTTGCATATGGCCCGCCTGGAAATGCGGATCTTGTTCAATGAGCTGCTTGATCGCATCGAAACGGTAGAATTGGCTGGTGAACCCAAGCGCGCAAAATCAAGCTTTGTTGGCGGGCTTAAGACCTTGCCTTTGAAATACACGCTTTCGTGACCAGAGGCATAAGCAAAATGACAGGCGCGATCAGGCTTGAAATCGCATAAAAGACGACAAAATAGAAATGACGGCGAATTTTCCAAAGGAGAGTGAAATGGTTACCCAATATAAAAATCTCATAAATGGTGAGATGATCAGTACATCGAAAATGCTTGATGTTGTTAATCCCGCCAATGAAGAAGTTATCGGTCAAGTGCCATGCGCCGGCGAGGAAGAGTTAAACCAAGCGGTGGCGGCGGCGCGGGCAGCATTCCCCGCTTGGAGCAAAAAATCAATCGATGATCGCCGTGGCGTGGTGCAAGCCATTTCCGCTGCAATCAAAGAGAATAGCGATGAGCTTTTTCGCCTGCTCACCGCGGAGCAAGGCAAGCCCCATGCACAAGCGCAAGGCGAGATTATTGGCGCATCGATGATGGCGGGTGCCCAATCGACTCTGGATCTGGATGATGAGATAAACGAAGATACAGATGAACGCCTGAGTCGGACACGCCGGGTTCCGGTCGGGGTTGTTGGTGGCATTGTGCCTTGGAACTTCCCGGTCATGATGGCGGTGCAGAAAATTGCGCCGGCGCTATTGTCGGGATGTACAATCGTCTTGAAGCCATCCCCATTCACGCCGCTAACGACCTTGCGTTTGGCTGAGCTTATCGCCGATGTCGCGCCTCCGGGTGTCGTCAATATCATTACCGGCGAGGACAGCTTGGGCCCCTTGATCACTGGTCATCCTGATATTGATAAAATTACCTTCACTGGTTCCACCGCCACCGGTAAAAAAATCATGGAAGGCGCGTCCAAAGATCTGAAACGGATCACATTGGAATTGGGCGGCAATGATGCTTCAATTGTGTTGCCGGATGCCAATGTCGAGAAAGTGGCAGAGCAACTTTTCTGGTCAAGCTTCACCAATGCCGGTCAAATCTGCGTCGCGGCCAAACGTATCTATATTCATGAAGATATTTATGATGAACTGAGCGCAGCCATTGCGGAATATGCCAAGCATGTGAAAGTGGGGGATGGGTCTCAACAAGGCACGGCCGTGGGACCAATTCAGAATAAGAAGCAATATGACCGGGTGCTTGAGCTGGTTCAGGACGCCAAGGATAATGGATATAAATTCCTGGTTGGCGGCGATCATGACCCCGATGTTCCGGGCTATTATATGCCGATCACTATTCTCGACAATCCGCCAGAAGATGCGCGCATTGTAGCGGAAGAGCAATTTGGTCCCGTGATGCCGCTGATGAAATTCAGTTCGGAAGAGGAAGTAATCGACCGGGCCAATGCCAGTGAATATGGTCTCGCTGGCGCGGTTTGGACCGCAAATCCTGACAAAGGTGTTGAGATTGCGGAAAAACTCGAAACCGGCACGGTCTGGGTCAACGAGTTTTTGCACCTTTCACCCTTTGCTCCATTTGGTGGCCACAAACAGTCCGGCTTTGGCGCGGAATATGGCAAAGAAGGCTTGTTGGAATTTACTTATCCACAAGTGATCACGGTCAAGAAAGACAATGTTCCTGCATAGTCTTGTTTGACGCTATAGCAGGCAGGAAAAGGGAAAGGCCGGTTATCACAATGGTGATGATCGGCTTTTTCATTTGACGCTAGGGCGCGGTCAGTTTAATCGGTCAGTTAAATTTTGGATTCTCATAAAGGAGCAAGAAGATGGCAGAAGCCTATATTGTAGATGCAGTGCGGACCGCTGGCGGCCGCCGTGGCGGCCGGTTGGCCGGGACTCATGCCGTAGATTTGGGCGCAGCCACGCTGGACGCCATTGCGGATCGTAATGATTTTGATCCCAGTGCCATTGAAGATGTGATTACTGGCTGCGTGATGCAGGGCGGAGAGCAATCCGGTGATGTGGGCCGCAATAGCGTTCTGGCATCGAAACTGCCTGACAGTATTCCATCGGTTTCTATTGACCGGCAATGTGGGTCCTCTCAGCAATCCATTCAATTTGCCGCGCAAGGCGTTATGTCCGGCACGCAGGATATGGTCCTCGCCCATGGTATTGAAAGCATGACCCGGGTGCCCATGGGGTCCACCTTTAAACTGTTCAAAGATGCCGGATTGGGCACCAATAAAAGTGAGCGGTTGGAAGAGGCTTATCCAGGCGTTCAGTTCAGCCAGTTCATGGGCGCTGAAATGTTGGTCAAGAAACATGGCTTTAATCGCGATGATCTCGACGCTTTTGCGTTGGAAAGCCATCAAAAGGCTATTGCTGCGACCGAATCCGGTGCCTTTGCCAATGAAATAATTGGCGTGCAAATCGAAACCCCAGAAGGCGATGCCATGCATATGGTGGATGAAGGCATTCGCTTTGATGCCAGCATGGAAAGCATTGGCGGTGTGAAGGTACTGCAAGAAGGCGGCGCCATAACAGCTGCGAATGCCAGCCAGATTTGTGACGGTTCGAGCGCTGTATTGGTATGTTCGGAGCAAGCGTTGAAAGATCACGGTCTCACCCCGCGGGCCAAAATTCTCAATCTGACGGTCACTGCTGGTGATCCGGTTATCATGCTGGAAGAGCCGCTTTTTGCGACCGACCGCGCCTTGGAACGGTCCGGTATGAAAATTGATGATATTGATCTTTATGAAGTCAATGAAGCTTTTGCGCCTGTGCCTTTGGCTTGGCTCAAGCATACTGGCGCCGACCGGAACAAGATTAATGTCCATGGCGGTGCCATTGCATTGGGTCATCCGCTTGGTGCGTCGGGTACCAAATTAATGGCCACTCTGCTGAACGCGATGGAAAATCGCAGCGCCAAATATGGACTCCAAACCATGTGTGAAGGTGGCGGACAGGCCAATGTTACGATAATCGAACGTTTGAACTAAGCTGAAAAGAAAGAAATATAATGGAACTGAATAACAATATGTCCGCGGTCGTAACTGGCGGTGCATCTGGACTGGGCG
This sequence comes from Parasphingorhabdus sp., assembly GCF_039982415.1. Classification (GTDB taxonomy): domain Bacteria; phylum Pseudomonadota; class Alphaproteobacteria; order Sphingomonadales; family Sphingomonadaceae; genus Parasphingorhabdus. The sequence continues at coordinate 320,316 of NZ_JBDWYL010000006.1, read as the reverse complement.
CGGCTACTGCGCGGCGCTTGGCCGAAAAAGGTGTGAAGGTTGCCTTGTTCGACTTGAATGAAGAAAAAGGCGAAGCTTTGGCTGCAGAATTGGGCGGCGTATTTTGCAAAGTGAACGTGACCGAAGACGATAGTGTCGATGCCGGTTTTGAAAAAGCCCGTGTGGCCGTTGGCCAAGAACGTATTTTGGTCAATTGTGCCGGTATCGGCAATGCGATTAAAACCGCCAAGCGCAGCCGCGAAGATGGCTCGATCAGCCATTTCCCCTTAGATGCGTTTAACTTCGTCATCCAAGTCAACCTTGTCGGTACATTCCGCTGTATTGCCAAATCGGCAGCTGGGATGTTGACGCTTGATCCTTTGGATGATCATGGCGAACGTGGGGCCATGGTCAATACTGCTTCCGTTGCAGCGGAAGACGGACAAATGGGTCAGGCGGCCTATAGTGCGTCAAAGGGCGGTGTGGTTGGCATGACGCTTCCGATTGCGCGCGACCTTATGGCGGAAGGCATTCGAGTGAATACTATTTTGCCCGGCATTTTTGACACGCCGCTTTTGGCCGGTGCGCCGGATAAAGTGCGCGATGCCTTGTCCGCATCTGTGCCTTTTCCCAAACGGCTTGGACAGCCTGATGAATATGCCAAATTGGCAATGTGCATGATTGAAACCGGCTATTTCAACGGAGAAGATGTGCGGCTGGACGGTGCTATTCGGATGGCGCCACGCTAAACCATTCCCCCTCCCGTTTTGGCGGGAGGGGAATTTTTTCAGGATCCTCCCCATGACCTATAGCCAGATCAGATATGAAGTTGCGGACAATATCGCGACCATCACTCTTAACCGCCCGGAAAAGATGAACGCTTTTACCGGTACGATGTTGCAGGAAATGTGCGCCGCATTTGATCAGATTGATGCGGATGATGATGTGCGCGCGGTTATTGTTACGGGTTCGGGAGATCGGGCTTTTTGTGCCGGAGCGGATCTGACCCCCGAAGGCGGAGCCAAGCCTTTTGCCAGCAGCGATCCGGTGGAGGATTATTCCGATCCTCGCGTGCGCGATGGTGGTGGTAAGCTGACCCTGCGCATCTATCAATGTCTCAAGCCGGTTATTGCCGCTGTCAATGGCGCGGCGGTTGGCGTGGGTGCGACAATGCAGCTGCCGATGGATATAAGATTGGCCAGCGACACCGCGCGCTTCGGATTTGTTTTCGCGCGGCGCGGTATCGCTCCGGATGCGGCAGCGAGCTGGTTTTTGCCGCATATAGTGGGCCGGCCCTTGGCTTTGGAATGGTGCATGACGGGCCGGGTGTTCCAAGCCGAAGAAGCGCTTGCTGGTGGCCTTATCCGATCAATCCACAAGCCCGAAGACTTGCTTCCCGCGGCTTATGCACTGGCGCGTGAGATTGCCGATAATACTGCGCCGGTATCAATTGCACTGACGCGTCAGATGCTATGGCAAATCCCCTGCGCTGATCATCCCATGGAAGCGCATAAAATTGACAGTCGGCTGATTTATAACCGCGCCAAATCCAATGATGCTACCGAAGGTGTTGCCAGTTTTCTCGAGAAACGTGATCCAGTCTATCCGGATAAAGTGTCCGCCAATATGCCTGACAGCTTTCCTTGGTGGGAAGAACCTGTTTATAAGTAACCGCTTAAGCAACAGCCAGTGTGTATTTGAGTCTGGTGAGTGAGGGGAAAGTTTATGAGCGCCGAAAAACAGGCTGATAAAAACGGGGACATGGATAGCGCGAGCGCCCGCGGAAAATTAATTGAAACCGCGAGCCTGATCATGCGTGAAGGCGACACTATCGACATTTCATTTAGTGAATTATCGGTCCGTTCGGGGTTGAATAGCGCCTTGGTCAAATATTATTTCGGCAATAAAGATGGTTTGCTGGAAGCTATACTCGAACGCGACATGACTAAGATTGTCGAAGATGTGGGCCTGCTCATTGCCAAGGATATGCCACCAGAAGACAAGCTGCGTCATCATATCGGCGCAGTGATCGATACCTATAACAAATATCCCTATATTCATCGCCTGACGATGCGGCTGATCCGCGACCTGCCTCCGGAAGGGGCCCGCGATATTGCCAATAAATATCTGAAACCACTGTCTGAGGCCTATAATATATTTGTCGGTGATGGCATTAAGACCGGCGTGTTTCGCAATCTGGATCCCGATCTCTTCTATTCGGCGGTTACTGGCGCGGCGGATCGTTTCTTCACGGGAAAATTGGTTTGGAAATATTGCTATGGCCGCGATGATTTCGATGAAAAAATGCGCGATGCCTATCGCGAGCAAACGGTTGATCTGATCATGGCCGGCATATTGGCGCGATAAACCGCTGCCAATTCAATAATCGCGAGAGACTTGCACATTCACATTTTGGCGCCCTAAAGTTGAAATGCTCGACAAGATAGACAGCCAGCGGGTGATCTGAAATTCCAAAGTGGTGGCGCTATAGCCTTTGCCATCTGTGATCAATTCGACATAGGCGCGGCGGGTTATATATTTGCCAGCCGCGATGGACGTTCCCTGACCGCTGTTCACGTCCGAAGGCAGGATGCGCAGGCGGTCCAGTCCTACGGCTTTGCGCAGCTGATTAATCGGATCCAATCCACCGCCGCTATTGAGTGAGGCAACCGCCGCCGCCAATTGAACGGCTTCCGGTGCGGACAAATCCGAAATAGAGGCGCCAAATAAGACCCGCGACAAAAGTTCATCCTCTGGCAATGCCGGGACGCTGTTAAAGGCTATATCCGGCTGATTGCCCGTACCCGTGACATTGATCGTGGCATTGAGACCAGTCAGGTCCGCGCGCGCTTCGATATCGAGCAGCGGATTGGGCGGCCGATTGCCGACAAAGCGGATCCGGCCCCGCTCCAGTTGGAAGCGGCGGCCTGCAAATGTGTAATTGCCGCGGATAAGATTGGCGCTGCCGACCATTTCGAAATTATCAACTGGCCCGGACACTTTCAGATTGGCACGCCACTCACTATCCAATCCCAATCCTTCCACTTGCAGGCGATTGGGAGCGTTGGCATTCAGCGCAAAACGCCAAGGCCGACTGCGAATAACCGGCGGCCGTTCATCCGCTCGGCGATTTATCTCGCGCACTTTGATATTCGGCAGTGCGACGGTTTCGCTGGCATTGCCAAATTGGAAAAAACTGCGGTCCAAGGTGACATCACCGGAAATCAACCCGCCCTGGGGAGAGCTTCTTATCTGGATCGGTCCGGATACGGTCGCGGCAAAATCATCGCGCGCGATAAGTTGGGCCCGTTGCGCAGTAAGATCCAGTTGAATGCCAATGCCTTCGCTGGGTTCGACGGCAAAGTTAAAATTGCCGCTCCCATTGATTACGCCATTGCCGCGGGTTGTACCGGTGATACGCGGCAGTATCAGACGTGACCCGTCAAATTGCCCCCGGGCGCTGATATTGGAAATGACCGTACCAGTGAGACCACTCTCGAGGCGGGCATTTTCGGTTCGCAATTGTCCGCTGATTTTCGGATTGGCCAATGTCCCGCTGACATCAGCGCTCATCGCCACAGGCCCAGTAAGATCAAATGTCTCAACACCGGTTAGTCGCCACAGGGCGTCGGCGGCGCCATTGAACCGGGCTTGCGCGAAAAGCGGATTTTGGAACAGTTCATCGCGCCAATTGCCATTGCCAAATCCAGTGACACGCCCTTGAAACCGGCCAATGGTTTTGGATTGCGACTGAATGATCCCGCGGGCGGCTGCGTTGCGGTTGGACACGGCAATGTTCAACCCCAAATCAACCGGTGTGGATGTCAATATCAATCCCGACCGGGTCAAGCCTTTGACATTGAGCTTGGCTTCTCCGACCGGCATTTGCGAGCCAGTCTGGGACAGATTGACTTGACCATTTATTTCCCCGCCGAGCCCTAAATCGTCTGCGACAATATCCGCTAGACTGAGCGGCATTTTTGACAGGCTCATATTGAGGCGGGAGCTGCCGCTGGCCCATTGACCGTAAAATCGTGCAGAACCGTGTCCATAAAATAATATTGTCGGTGCGATTGACCAACCACCGCCCACGCGTTGTATTTCCATGGGTCGGTCAATGCGCAAAGTACGCCCTTCAAAAAGACCGTTGCCGGTGACGACAAAAAGATCGGGGCTAATTGCCGCCTTGGTTTGGAAATTAAAGGTACTGCCGCGCGTACCGGCAATTGAAAACGTGGCATTACCGGTTCCGTTGGTCAATTGCGCGTTGCCGGCAATGCGGCCGATCATTAAACTGCCCTGACTAATGCCCTGGGCCCTGACCGTGGCCGAAATATCAGACCGTCCATCGATTAAAACCACATCTGCATCCAATGTCCCGGTTCGAATGAAAAGCGGTTGCGCGCCGGCAAAGCGGGCATTTTTCGCTGTCAATTTGGCTTGAATCAGCTGGCGATCCGGCTTGGGTTCGAAAAATATATTGCCATTCACCCCGCCGCCGCGAATGGCCAATATTCCCGCCAGGCCGGTGGCGGTTGGACGGATGGTTCCGGTCGCCAACGTATCGGATACAAGCAACCGTTCGATCTGGATCTGCGTGCTTTGACCGGGAATAGTGATGATTGTCCCATTGCCATTAAATGGCCCAAGGCTGGACCCGCCCAAAGCGGTATAGCTGAAGCCATTTTCCGCTGGGTCGAGGACAAGTTCGACATTAGACAAGCCAGCGGCAGGGAAAGGATTGGCTAGTCGGACAGCAATATTGGGGCGAGCCAGCGCGCCAGACAGATCGAGATTATAGGGGCCATATTGATCATGATCGCCTTGGCCGGTAAATTGAAACAATGCTCCGGTTTGCTGGAATCCGCTGCCCGTGAAGCGAATTTTCGGCGCCGTGATATTGATATTGCTGAAGCGGAGCTTGCCATCGCTGCTCAAGGACAAGGATGATTGAACCTGCGGCAATCCTCCTCCAAGTTCACGCAAAAAGCTATTGTCAAAGCGGCGTAAATTCGCTGTCACATCGCCATTGAGAGAAAAGCCACTATTGCCCGGCGCCAAGATAATCGTTGCCAGAATATCCGCCAAACCGACATTGGCGATAGCAAATTGTGGCGCTTGGGCCTCTATCGCAATGCGATAGTCACCGGATGCTAATTGCGCTTCGATATCAGCGGTCGCTTTCGCTGTATCGGTCGAGATAACCGCATTGTTGGCAAAAATCTTGCCATTTTCTAACCGCAAAAAGGCATTGCCACTCAATCCCGATAATAGTTGTTTGAGCAGCTCGCCATTGCCGATTACCGAACCGACTGCCAATTCCAATGGCAGATCAAAGCCGGTGCTATCGCGCTGTCCTTCGCCGGATGCTTTGACATTACTCAGCAGAGTTTTGCCAAAAGCCAATTGGGGCGCGGTCAGCAAATATTGGTAGCGCATTTGTGAAAATTTATCGTTGAGCAGCAGTTTGAGCTCCAGATCCTGTGCTTTCATATTCGCAACTAAGGCAGCAGGATTGCGGATATTGATATCCAGTCGCATCGCATCGAAGGCGTTGCGGGCCAAATCAACAGCCCCTTTTGCGGAGAGGGTAGCGGCATTGGATCGTGCGTCGGCATCAATGGCTACCAATCGATCTTCCATCGTAGCGGTACCGGCTATGGTCAGTTGCGGATTGGTCAGGGTCTGACCCAATCCAGCAGGCAATAAGCGAGAGGCAATTGTACCGTCATAGCGAAACAAGCCTTCGCGCGCTTCCAGGGTGACGAGCGCCATGGATTGTTCTGCGCTGCTAATATCTATTTCCCCGTCCCATTGCGTCCAATCGCCATCGCCGACCAGAGTCATGGAAAAATCTCGCGACAGGTTGAGATAGGCCGCAATGGCTCCGTCCGCCGGTGCCGTGATTTCGGCATTGAGGTCGAGCCGATCGCGATCGGGTTCTGCATTGAGCAACATATTTATCTTATCGCCGCTGCGGGTAGTTGCTGCGTCGAGCGAGATCATCGCGCGACCGGATCGAATGTCAATCGCCCCAGCGAAATCTGCTCGTTGCTCCTGTCCGGTAATAGCTTTGCCCAAAGCAAGATTATCGGCACGAAACGATCCCAGATAAATATCAAATTCTGGCAGAATGGGACTGTCTTCCTGCGTGGGATTAAGTGCTGGCAATCGTTCCAGTCTGGCTTTGGCGATAACGGCCTGGGAAATATTCAATTCATTGAAGATCCAGGCCAGCGGGCTCCAGTCAAAGGCGACCGCTCCGGCGGTAAAGAACGTGCCTTTTGGATCGGCGAGTTCAAAATCCACCAATGTCATTTCGCCATAGATAGAGCCTTCAATGCTGCCGACTTGAATTTGCAATCCATCGTCGCGCTCCAATTTGGTGATGCGGTCAACCAAGAAAGCATGACCATCGTCACTGTCTATCCAATAGGCAGATCCGACCAACGTGGCGGCCATGATCAGAACGATGCCGCCCAGATAGGTCAGAAAAATGGGCGGGATTAATCCCTTTTTTTGCGGCTGACTATCTTCAGCAAGTGGGGCATCCTGCGTCATTAAAAGGCCTGCCCGAGAGACACATATACCGCGACCGGCGCGTCTCCTTCTTGCGGGTTTATTGGCGTTCCGACATCCACGCGTATCGGGCCAAAGTCACTATAATAACGTATGCCGAGACCAGCCCCGACCCGAAGGCTCGACAGATCAGGCAGCGATTTCGTATAAACATTGCCGGCATCGACAAAGGGAACAACGCCAAAATTGCCACCCAATATATCCAAGCGTACCCGCGCTTCGAGTGAAAATTCTGCTAGCGACCGCCCGCCAGCAGGGTCATTATTGGCATCGCGCGGGCCAATGCGCTGGAAACCAAAGCCACGCACGGAGCCGCCGCCGCCGGCATAAAGCCGCCGAGACGGCGCGATCCGGTTTCTGCCAGCCCCGACAATTGATCCAAAACGTGTTCGCCCAGCCAAGGTCACTGTGTTGGAAACGGGATAATAAGCGCTGCCATCCAATTGCGTGCGCACGTAGAAAAAGCTGCCGGACTGCAAAGAGGCTTCAGGCGATATGCGCGCGCTTAAGCGAAAGCCCTCACTGGGGTCGAGCAAATTGTCACTGCCATCATAAGCCAAAGTTGCCGGCAATGCGCCGATGAAAAACGTGTCGCGCGAGGTGGTTTGGTTGTCACCGGAGCTGTCGCGTTCCTGTGACGCCAGCAATTCTATTCCCGCAGACCAATTCCATTTTTTTTGAAAAATCAAATTGCTTTGACGTTCGAGATTGGCCGACACAGAAAATGTGCGCGCTTCAAAGGCTGATCGGTCAATATTGCTTAGTGCCACCTGGCCGTTGAGCACATTATCCCGTCGTCTAAAATTGTTGCGGCGATAGGTAATGCTGCCGGATTGTTCTTGTGTGGCGAGCACGCCGGTCAGCCGGATGAGCCCTTCAGGCGGGAAAAAATTGCGGTGCTCCCAGCTAATTTCTGATCGCAGGCCCTCTCCGGTACCATAGCCGACAGCGCCGGAAATCGTGCGCAGCGGTGCGGCTGTAATGGTCGTGGCAATATCGACGCTATTCGGATCGGTTGGAGAAATGACCGGTTGCAGCGTTACTGTCGAGACCAAGCCAGTGGCAATCAGAGCACGGCGGAGATCTTCAACATCTGTTTGTTTATAAAGTTCTCCCGCATCAAAACGCGCGATCAAAGCGGCATGTTCTGGGCCGAATAAATCGCTATTTTGCATCAATATCCTGCCAAAATTAAATTTTCCACCCGGCGCCACCACGATATCGAGGTCGCCCGCCCGTTCGGCATGATCAATGACCAATTCCGGTTGCTCGGTTTCGGCAAAGGCATAGCCGCTTTCGGCCAAGACTCGATCCAATCTCGCTTGCGCCAAAGCAATGACGTCGCTGTTGATCACATCCCATGATTGCAGAGCGAATATTTTGCGCAGTTGCGCCGCATCCTCTGCTTGGGCTTTCTCAATCCCGGCTAGCCTGATGGCATCGAGGCGATATTGCGGGCCTGCCGTTACATTGATGGTCACCGCAATGGCTTGGCTGCTGCCTTCCGAAAATTGGCTGCGGACAATTGCATCATAATAGCCTTCGATGCGCAGCAACCGTTCGACCAATTTCTTGTCAGTTTCTGCCCGCCGTTTAATCTGCGCAAAATTGGCTTTTTCGCCGCTATATTTGGCGAGTGAGGACAGGGCATCGAAGCGCTCGTCAAACAGTCCATCCAAATCAGCCGGCAATCCGGCAAAGCCGATACTATATTCGCGTTCGGCCAGCGCATCTGTCGGCCGAAAATTGGCAGCAGCGCCGGCTTCCAATTCGGCGTTGGCTTCCGCACGCACGCCGGCATCCTCAACTTCGGCCACTTTCTCTTCGGCCAGACGGCGATCACTGTCCATCTGTTGGGCCGTGTCTTTTGCCTCCGTCGCGCTCTGATCGGGGCCAGAGGGCGCAGCATCCAGGTCCGGCCAATCTACGCCAAAATCAGGAAATTCAGTCAAGGGTTGGTCCGGATCAAGCGGACCTAGCGCATCAAGTGTATCGGCCTTTTCCGGGACGGATTGGTCCTCGGCGAGAGCGGCTTGCGCCGCGGCGGGCTTGCCCGTTGCCAACACCGCGCTCGCCAGTCCTGTTGCTGCAAACGACATATAAAGGCGGTAACGAAAGGTTGTGAGGCCCATGGCCGATGCTCTAGCTGCTCCTTTCTAAGGAAGCTAACAAAATTGCGTTCCTTTCCGGTGGGAATATCGAAATTCCGGACCATCTGTGTAAAATCGAATAGCTGAAAACCCATGCTTTAGCGGGTAATTTCTTGCGCAATATGCTGTCAACATGGGATTTTAACCAGCTGTTAACCAAGAGCCTTCATATTTCATGCGAGATATGAACGGCGCTGCGTATCAGGCCGAAAGTCAAAGTGGGAATGTAAAATCATGTCGAATGTAAAAGCTATATTGATTGAAGTTGCTCTGGTTATCGGGATGCTGACTACCGGAATTGCCGCAGCCAATGCCGCTCATGCCGCACCATTGCTCTTTGCGATCCAGTCCGCCGATCCGCGCGCCAATGTCAAAATTGAGAGCAAAGTGCTGGTTGAACGCACCGAAGAAGACGCAGCGGGTCAACTCACAATCAAATTATATAACCCAGCGGATGTGAAAGTCATTCCTGGCGATAAACTGGTTTTTGTGAACAGTTATAAGAATACCGGATCGACAGCGGTTACAGGATTTGTTGTCAACAACCCGGTTCACCCAGCAGTGGCTTTTTCTGAGGTTATGGAAGATTGGGCAGTCCTGTCCGTGGACGGCGGTAAAAATTTCGGCAAGTTGACCGAATTGCAAATTACCGAAACGGTTGAAGCAGCCGAAGGCGCTGCCAGCACCACCGTGACGCGCGCCGCGCAACCTATTGATGTGACCCATATTCGCTGGACATTTGACCAGGCTATTGCAGCTGGTGCCTCTGGCGAATTGCGTTTTAGCGGTCTGGTCCGCTAGGCGCCAACTAGCCAGTTATCCGGCCGCATTGCCACTTTATTGTCTCGGCGCCGATAAACCGCGACAAGCGGACTAATTCTGCATCCAATTTTTTATTTCTGGCCTTTGTCCATTGGACAGATGGTTCTTGCCAGATTTGAATCACCTTCAATAGACCCGCTTTGCGATCGGCTTTGAGTTCAATGCGGCCGACAAAGCGATCTCCCTCGAGTAGCGGATAAACATAATAGCCCCAGCGCCGCTTGGCTGCGGGAACGAATATCTCGATCCGATAGTCAAATCCAAACAAACGCAACAAGCGCGTGCGATCCCGAATGGCGGGATCAAACGGGCTGAGAATGCGCAGCCGTGTGGACGGCGCGGGCGCTTGGTCGAGTAGCGTTTCGATATCTGCTGGCGCCACCATATCTGTCCAGTCTCCGGTGGTCGACTCCACCGAAATGGGGATGAGTTGGTCGGCGGCTGCAGCGGCCCAGAACCGCACTTCCTTGGTATCTACGGCTGCCCAGAATCTCTGGATCTCGCCCAACGTCGCCATGCCCAGTCGGTCCAGTGCCGCCTTGCAAAGCCAATGAATTTGCGTTTGAGCGCTATGCGTGGGTTGGCGATACTGTTCCGGGATGACACGCTCGGTTAGATCATAATATTTGATAAAATTCTCACGATGGGCCGTCGTCAATTTGCCGGCATACCAAAGATGATCCAAAGCGCGTTTATGGGGCGGACGGGCCCACATTTCCTTTTTTCCGCTTATTTTGGTGTCAAAGGCATGGGTCGATAGCGGGCCTTCTGTTGCAATCCGGGCCTGCATCGCAGCAACGGCGTTAGCGCTCATTTCATTATGGGCGGCAGTGCGCGCGCCGAGGCGCTGAAATTGCCGCTGCCAATAGGGATATATGTCCAACGGCAGGACCGACGCGTCATGCGTGAAATGTTCAAATATCTCGCGCTGATTTGCTAATAAATTATTGAGCATGGGTTCGCGATAATTTTGGTTGCGACTCCACAAAATATGATGATGGGCTCGGGTCACATTGCGGATGGTATCGAGCTGGACAAATCCCAGATCCTTGATGATTTGCAACAGATCCAGTCGGCCCGTTGGGGTCGGCGCAAGACCTTGGCGATCCAGCCACAAGCGCCGCGCATCTCGATTTTTGATCTTTAGCACCATATCAAATAGCAGTTGTTTCGACATGAGCGACAGGTCGGCCGCGGCGGGTTGCCATGATGCAGCCTGCAACGATCAAAGCTGTTCCAAACACGGTGGAGACCGTGACCGGCTCATCAAAATATACCCAACCCAATAGAGCCGCCCAGATGAAGGCGCTATATTCCAGATTGACCAGCAATTGGGCCTCGGCGCGCGCATAGCCCCACATGATAAGCAGGATTGAAACAATCGCCAGCGTCGCCGCCAACAATATCGTAGGCCAAGCGGAATATTCCGGCACAATGGCAAACCATGGTGCGACAGCGAGATATGCCAGAAAGACAATCAGGTTTTGAAAGAAGCTGACTTCAATCGGGCCAACCCGCATCGCTTGATATCGCTGAATCACCAGATTTCCAGCATATAATATCGCTGATAGTAAAATTGCAGCAAAACCCCAGAGCGTGTCTGTCGGATAGTCTCCAGTTAGTTTTTCATAAGCGATTACGGCTACCCCAGACAGGCCAAAAAGAGAGGCCCATATCGCCTTTGGGTGGATTGATTCCTTCAGAAAAATGGCCGCAAGATAGAGTGCAATTAGCGGCGCGATAAAACTGAGCGCGACACCTTCGGCAAGTGGTACCCGAGTGAGTCCCCAAAAGAAAAGATAGGCCATGAAAACGATCATCACGCTTCGCAAAACATGGACTTTCATGATCTCGCGATCGGGCCAACTTGGTCGCTGCCAAAAATATAGGATAGCAATAATCACAAGGCCCGCAGCATAGCGCCATAATATCGCGTTATATGGACCCAGGCTCAGGCTGAGGCTTTTCATAACCGCATCCATCGCGGAAAATGATGCAAGCCCGAGCAAGACCGACCCTGTCGGCAGCAATGGTGCATTGTTGGGCTTTAAGGTTTTCGGTTGCTCAGTCACCGACATGCTATCGGCTCATGATCGAGCCATGTCCAGACAGGAATCGCGTTGTCCGCGTCAAAGTCCCATTTGCCGGACGGCCAGATCGCGCATGATTTCTTCCGAGCCGCCGCCAATGGCCATGACTTTGACCTCGCGGTAAAAACGCTCGACCACATTGCCCCGCAAATAGCCGGCACCACCCCAGATTTGCATCGCTTCGCTGGCGCAATATTCGAGATTCTTGGTGCTGAAAAACTTCGCCTTGCAGATCTGGTCGACCGGCATTTGTCCATTTTCGGAAAGGAAGCAAATCTGGTTGACCCAGGCTTCGGTCGCGTCGACGCGTGCGGACATTTCGGCAATTTTATGCCGGATGACCTGATGCTGGCTCAGCGGTTTTCCAAATGTTTCCCGCTCCTGGGCATAGCGGATAGATTCTTCGAGCAAGACCCGCATCATCCCAAGACATTGGGCCACCATTCCCAAGCGCTCATAGTTGAAATTATGCATGATCTGGATGAAGCCCCGCCCTTCGTCACCGAGCATATTGCTGGCCGGGACACGGACATCATCAAAATAAAGTGTCGCTTGATCAGACGCCCACCAGCCCATTTTCTTGTCCAGCGCTGTTCGGGAAAATCCCTCCATATCTTGTTCGACAAGAAAAAGTGAAATGCCGTTTAAACCTTCTCCGCCAGTGCGAGCGCCGACCACAAAATAATCTGAGGTCATCCCGCCGGTGATGAATGTTTTTGATCCGTTGATAATCCAGTGATTGCCATCTTGCCGAGCGGTTGTTTTCATATTGGCTACGTCCGAACCGCCACCAGGCTCGGTCACACCAAGGCTGGAACCTTTGCGCCCCAGAACAATATCTTTGAGAATGCGATCCTTAATGTCTTGGGAGGCGAGCTTCTCAATCGGTCCGATGGAAATACTGCGGCCGCCCAATGCGGCAAGGGTTCCGCCATTATGCGCCCGAGCGGCTTCCTCACCCCAGATACAGCGCATATACATATCGTCAAAGCCGAGCCCACCATATTGCTCTGCGACCCCAAAGCCCCAGGCGCCCAGTGCCCCGACTTTTTCATGAATGTCCCACGGTATCTGCTCCGCTTCATCCCATTCATTGGCAAAGGGCTGTAATTCCGTTTCGGTAAATCGCCGCGTCATCTCTCGAAATTGCTGACGTTCTTCCGTATCGGCTGCGTGACGCATATTCAGTTCCTTAATTGATCAGTTAAACTGTTATCAATTCCAGGACAGAACGCAAGGGTGGCGCCAAAGCAGTGGGGCGCCGACTTTCCCGATCGACATAGACATGCGTGAAATTGCCCGCCGCGGAAGCGGTTTTTTCATCGCCGCGAAATAGACCAACGCCATAAGTAACGCTGGTCCGCCCTAGATTTTCAACCCGAATTCGCGCTTCCACCGCATCGGGAAAAGCAATGGGCGCAAAATATTCGCAACTTGTCTGCACGACCAAGCCGATGACTTTGCTATTTTCAATATCAAGCACCCCCTGTTCGATGAGATAGCGATTGACGGCGGAATCAAACCAGAAATAATAAACCGCATTGTTGATATGGCCATAAGGGTCATTGTCATTCCAGCGCGTGGTAATCGCAGAGCCTGCCTTATAGTCATTCCAGGAAGCCGGGACTGAGCGCGTTTTACCAGGCATTGGCATATATCCGCTTGGCGTCTTCCAAATCCAATTCTTTGGGATTGTTGATCAGCAATCTTGTCTGTTGCATTGCGGCTTCGGCCAGTTCTTCCAAACCAGTTTCTGCGATGCCGACATCGCGCAGTCGCCGGGGAGCGGATACGGTAACCGCTAAATTTTCGAGATAGTCAATCAGTGCTTGGGCTCGGGTTTCGCTGCTGGTTGATTCGGCCCCGGGAATATTGAGCGCATCAGCCAATTGCGCGTAAAGCGTGGCTGCTTTGTCCAGATTAAACTGCATGATGTGCGGCATCACGAGCGCATTGGAAAGACCATGTGGAATGTGATAAATTCCGCCGAGCGGATACGCCAGCGCATGGATGGCACCGACGGGACTATTGGCAAATGCTTGTCCCGCTAACATCGAGCCGCGCAACATCGCTTCGCGAGCGACCATATCAGTGCCATCGGTACATGCGGCTTCAATATGGCCGGTTAGCAATTTCAGAGCTTCAATGGCCAGCATATCGGAAACTGGGTTTTTGGCATGACGGCCGGTATAGGCCTCAATCGCATGAACCATGGCATCTATGCCTGTTGCGGCGGTGACATCTGCCGGCAGACCTGCTGTCAGTTCAGGATCCAAAATCGCGGCATCGGCAAATAAATGAGGAGATACAATCCCGGCCTTGGTGGTTTCACCAGTTGTTAAAATGGAAATGGCGGTGACTTCTGATCCGGTACCCGATGTTGTGGGAATGAGGATTGTCGGCAAACCTTTGCGGGCCAATGCGCCAACCCCGTAAATTTCGGACAGCGGCTGGGCGCCATCGACCGCCAGCGCCGCAACAATTTTGGCGGTGTCGAGTGAACTGCCGCCCCCCAGACCGATGATAATATCGGCTTTCGCACTTTGCGCCATATTAATGGCTTGCTCGACAATGGCCTCGGGAGGATCGGCAATCACACCATCAAAAATTAGCGCGGCTATGCCGGAACTCGCAAGGGCTTTTTCAACGGGGGCTATCAGGCCGGCTTTTATGATGCCCTGGTCCGTCACGATCAGCGGCCGGGACGCGCCCAATGCGGTAATTTGTTCGACGAGCTGCGAAAGACTGCCGGCACCAAAATGCAAAACCGGAACAGTTTGAAAGCTATAATTATCCATGCTGTGACTTTTGCATTGATCGGGGCGCCGTGCAACGGACTTTGCGCACGCACAAAAAAAGGGCCGGAAAATCCGGCCCCTTCTTGTGGTGACGAAATGCCCCCAATTCTTATATGGTTTTAGAATGCACCGCGAAGCGTTACACCAAATGTCCGCGGTTGTTGGATGAAGGCAGACCGAGATGTCCCGCGCAGTACCGTATTAAAGGTAACACCGCGTGTAACTTCATTTGTCAGGTTTTGAACCCAAGCCTCAATTCCCCAAGATTTGTCCTGACTACCGAGCCCTGCGCGCAGGTTGATTTTGATATTGCCATCCTGAACATCGAACGGAAGTGGCGAAGCGTTGTCAATCGCAGCAGGAATACTTCCGGCGGCGGCAATCGCCGCAGCGTTTGGCAAAATAATTGCTTGGGTCGATGTCCGACGATCACTTTCCGTACGAATTTGGCCATTAACAAACCAATTCAAATTGTCCGAAAAGTCTTGCGTATAGGTTGCTCCTAAAATGGCAACGAGTTCTGGTGCGTTGGTAAGACTGTTACCGCAAAGCCCTTGTACGTTCACTGGAGCAAGAGCATCACCATCATCACAATCGTTCGGATAACGTGCATCCGTCCACGTCAAGCCTGCATTGATCGTTAACCCGTCGGTTGGACGAATGACCGATTCAATTTCAACACCGGTAGACAATGCCGTCGGTACGTTGAAAGTTTCAAACTGGGCCCCGGTAAATTCCAGAACCTGAAAGTTCGAAAATTCTTCATGGAAACCAGCGAGATTGAAAGTCACTGCGCCATCAAGAAACTTGGCTTTCAAACCGATTTCATAGGCATCAACTTCTTCAGACGCGAAGGTTGGGTCTGCACCAGCAATTGCGGCTGTTGAATCCAAATTGATTCCGCCAGATTTATAACCATGGGTGAAGCTGGCATAGATATTTATGGGTGCCGCAAATTCATAAGAAGCCTTCAATGTATAAATAAACTCATCGTCATCGAAGGTGGTACCGGCAAAAGTAACGGGCGTAGGAATTGCGCCAGCTGTGGGCAAGTTTGCTGGTGCTGTAAAAGCAAAACAACCGAGACCAAATAAGCCATTACCCAAGGCCGTGCCTAATGGGGGAGCAGGTGCCGCTCCTGGAGGCACGACGCCAAGTCCAACATTGCTGATAATCGCACTACAAACAGGGTTATTTACAGCAGATTGCGAAAATCCTCCTGTCTTGCTTTCGTTCGAATAACGCAAACCGGCGGTCAGTTCCAAACCATCAGCGATTTCGAAAGAATTATGCGTAAATATCGAATAGCTTTCGCTGTCTTGTTCGAAATTATTTGTATTAGAAATACCATTGGGTGTTTGACCACTGAACAAGGCAAGTGGCGCTGGTCCAGCGGCGCCACCGAATAGCGCACCGGCAAGAGCATCATAGTCAGCGCCCAAAGATGCGGTCGTCGATGAATCAATGGTTTCATCGGAATAGAAACCACCGACAAGCCAGTTTAAGCGCCCATCAAACAATTCTCCCTGGAACCGAAGCTCAGCGGTAAAGGTATCAATCGACGTGGACAGATCGTCAATGTCGAAGATGTCCAAACCGGTAAAGTCAGAATCATAATTCTCAGTGGAGTCGAACTGCCGATAAGATGCGATGAAAATTGCATCAACCGTATCGCCAATGGGAACCGTAATTTCACCGGTGATACCCCATTGATCTACTTCAGCGACCGGGAGAAAGCTTGCCGTTGTAACCCGGTCTTCCAAAATATCAGTGATGGTAGACTGATCGTTCGGATTATCGGTAAAAATTGGCGTGGATTGACCACCACGAGCACCCAGACCAACCGCAGCAAAGCCGCCGCCGGTCTCAACGGTACCTTGAAGAAGCTCGACAGCGCCGCAGCAACTTGATGTGCTGCGCGAATAGTCACCGATCAAGCGCCCTTCGATCCCGCCAGAGGATTCGAAGCCAAGTTGAGCGCGAATAAGAAATTGATCAACGTCGTTAGTGGATCCAATGTCAGTGCCATTCCGATCCAACACGTCCAATGTCCCATCTTGCTGCCGGTACGCACCAGTTACACGAAGCGCTACACTGTCCTGTACAATCGGGAGATTTACTGCGCCCTGGACGTTAACCAAGTCAAAATTACCATAGGTCGCATTTGCAAATCCGCCAAATTCATTCAAATCCGGGCGGACATTGGTGATATTCAAAGCACCAGCCGAGGTATTGCGGCCAAATAACGTGCCTTGTGGGCCGCGTAGAACTTCAACACGTTCCACATCCACAAATTCCGTTAACGCGATACCAGGCCGCGATTGATAGGCGCCATCGATAAAGATGCCGACTGCGGATTCAAAGCCAATATTGTTCGAAGTTGTACCAACGCCGCGAATACGCAAAACAACTGAACCCGATGCGATCTGCGCATTAGAAGTTGAGAAGCTTGGCGAAACGCTGCCGATATTTTGAACGTTTACAACGCCCTGCTGTTCCAGTTGAGCGGGGCTCACTGCGGTCACAGCGAGCGGAATATCTTGCACATCCTGTGCACGGCGCGTGGCCGTCACGATGATGACATTATCATCCACTTCTTCAACAGCGGCATCTTGTGCATAGGCTGGCGCGGTCATTGCGCTCGTGCACAATGCTGCCATAAGGACGCGATTCAAACTTTTCATAATCATTCTCTCCCGTTGTACATTCACCGATGCTTGCCGTTTGTCCCGGTATTATGGGGAAGGACTCTGGTCTTGTTTGCGTCGGTTACAAATGCATAGGTCGTTTAACAGAGCCATTAAATCAAGCGGATATCTATGTTTCCCATTAGAAAATGGCTAGCCGTGGTAAATATGATACAATGAAATGCCGCCAATTCACGGGCTATCAACTGAAACAATCATCCGCTGTTGCATATAAGATGCATGTTACGCAGCATCGGCGGCGAGCCTATGGCTGCGTGAAATGAGGGAACCAATGCAACCGCAACACGGCCATTTCAGTGGGGTGGGTGGGGAATGGTCTTATATGCTGCGGTTACGCTTGCATAAGTCATTTAATCGCGTCATTAAATCAACCATTGGGCGCAAGCTCGGCGCAGAATTTTGAATTTTGTGATATTAGGGGAACAAGCGTTTCGCGTGGTTGTGCATTTTTTATGATGGATCAATATGTGAAAGGCAAAACAGCAGCACCCGTATAGCGGGGCTTGCAGGAGGGGACAGTATGACACGCAATTTTTGGGGTCTTGTCGCGATAAGCGCGGCGCTTGCTGGCTGTATAGATGGTAACGATACAAGCGATCAGTCCGGGACGGCGCTGGCGCCCGGTGAAACAGCGGAGCAACCCAATCCCAATCGCAATGTCTATTTTGGCGATTTGCATATTCATACGCGCAACAGTTTTGATGCTTATATTTTCAACGTTCGGACAACACCGGAAGATGCGTATAAATTTGGGATGGGTGAGGGTATCACCCATCCTTCTGGTTATGATTTGAAGCTCGAAGGTCCGGCTCTGGATTTTATGGCCGTCACGGATCACGCGGCTTATCTCGGCCATTTGCCCGCGATGGACAATCCGGAAACAGAAATTTCGAAACTGGATATGGCCAAGGACATGTTCAGTGCGGATCCCGACAAGATTATCGCTGCCTTCCAGCTCATCGGGGGGGCCGTCAGAGACGGCCGAAAAATGGAAGGTGTCTATGACCCCAAAATCACTGGTGATGTTTGGCAAGCAACGATTGCCGCGGCGGAAAAATATAATCAGCCGGGCAAGTTCACGACTTTTGCGGCTTATGAATATACTGCGACGCGGGTAACGCAAGGCGAGGGCGGTGGCTTTGCTGGCGGCAATCTCCACCGCAATGTCGTGTTCCGCGGATCAGCACCCGACATGCCGTTCGGCACGCTGGATTCGACCAATCCGGAAGATTTGTGGAATTGGATGGATGATCAACGCGCAGCCGGTCATGATGGTTTGTCTATTCCACACAATAGCAACGTGTCGGATGGCGAAATGTTCAAGCTGGAAACATATCAGGGGCAAGCGCTGACCAAAGCTTATGCCGATCAGCGCATGCGCAATGAACCCATTGCTGAGATTACCCAGGTCAAAGGAACGTCAGAAACCCATCCGTCTTTGTCTCCCAATGATGAATGGGCAGATTTTGGAATTTATGAATATCTATTGTCATCACAGATTAAATCCAAAGTGCAGGGGAGCTATATCCGAGAGGCTTATGCCAATGGCTTGCTGCTCGAAGAGAAAACCGGCGGCAACCCGTATAAATTTGGATTGATCGGGTCTACTGACAGCCATGTCGCTGGCGGGTCTTTCGATGAAAAGAATTTCTGGTCCAAAGTGGGCGTGGTGGATGGAACACCGGAATCGCGCGGTTCGGTCCCACCGGGCGGGAAGAAAAGCTGGGAAGGCGTGACGCTTGATCCCAGAGCGGCGAGCTGGTTCTCGCGGTGGGGTGCCTCTGGCTATGCCGCGGTATGGGCAGAAGAAAACACCCGCGAAGCCATATTTGATGCGATGCGTCGCAAGGAAACCTACGCCACCACCGGAACGCGAATCAAATTGCGGTTTTTCGGCGGCTTTGGTTTTGATCAATCCATGCTGGATGACCCGGACATGGTCGCAAAGGCCTATAAAAACGGCGTCGCGATGGGCGGTGACTTGATCGGTCAAGAAGACGCACCAGGCTTCATTGTCTGGGCGATGCGGGATGCGATGAGCGCGCCTCTGCAGCGGCTGCAAATTGTCAAAGTGTGGACGGACAATGGTAAGATTAATGAGAAGGTTTTCGATGTCGCCTGTTCCGATGGCGGCGCGGTGGACCCAGGCACCGCTCGGTGTCCGGATAATGGCGCCACGGTTAATCTGTCGGATTGCTCGATTTCGACCGACAAAGGCGCGCCTGAGTTGAAAACATTCTGGCGGGATCCGGAACATGCCTCCGGACAACGCGCATCTTATTATGTGCGCGTGCTTGAAAATCCCGTCTGTCGTTGGTCCACTTGGGACGCTTTGCGCGCTGGTGTTCCTCCGAATCCAGCCTTGCAAAAAACCATTCAGGAACGGGCTTGGTCATCTCCGATTTGGTTGGTACCAACGCCTGCTTGAACGGCGAATGGCCAATGATCGGAAGCGGGTTTTGTTTAGGGAATTGGGATGAACATCCTTAGAAAAGCCATTGCTGATCCGATTGCGCATTTTCTTTTGATCGGGGCCGCTCTGGTTGCGATTAATGCCTATTGGACCAGCTATCAGGGCTCTCAAGGGCGCACGATAACGGTAAGCGCTGCTGAGATTGAGCGATTGAGTGTGCTTTGGGCGAATACGGCAGGCCGCTTGCCAACGGGACAAGACCGACAGGAAATTATCGACCAATATGTCCAGCAAGAAGCCTTGGTCCGCGAAGCAGAGCGGCTGGGATTGGGAGAGGGCGATACCATCATAAAGCGGCGGCTGGCGCAGAAGATGGATTTTCTGATCAGTGGTAACAGTGAGGTGGGCACACCAATTGACGCGGAGTTGAAGCGGTGGTTTGAGACGAATCAGGAGCAATTTGCCGCGCCCGAACGACGCAGCTTTGTCCATATTTATTTCAGTCCCGAAAAATACGGGGATCGCATTGACGCGGTTGCCAAGAATGCGCGCATTGCCGTGCAGTCGGGAGAAAATTGGAAAGGTCTGGGGGATCCGTTCATTCAAAAAAGAAGCTATGCGGCTCTTCCCGAAACGGAGGTCACGCGGCTGTTCGGACCGGATTTTGCGCAGGCTGTGTTCACACTTCCAAAAGGCCAATGGAGCGCACCATTGGGATCCGCATTTGGTTTGCATCTGGTGCGAGTGGAAGCGATTGACGGCGCCGCGCGCGCTGCGTTTGAACCGATAAAGGCGGAGATCTTAACCGCGTGGCAGGACGATCAAAACAGCAAGGCAAAGCAAGCCGCTTTGGCTGATCTGGTTGACCGATATACGGTTGTTATCGAAACCGATGGCGATGCGCCGAGAGATTCTCAGTGAGATGATCTTGCGAAAAAATATCCGCGCAATGCTATTTTTTGCCGGTCTCTTTTGGGTGGCTTTGACGACTTTGACCGCTATGCCCGTATACGCCCACGAAATTCGTCCAGCGGCGTTAGAGCTCGTGCAAGAGGTGGATGGAACTGTTTCTGTGCTCTGGAAACAGCCGATTTTATCAGGGCGCAAGCTCAAAATGCGACCCGTATTGCCAGCACAATGCCGTGCTCCAGCCCAGACTGAACAGATAATTTCTGGAAATGTCGTCGCCGAGCGGTGGAACACGCGCTGCAGTCTCGATCGAGGGTATATTGCGATAGAGGGTCTCGACCGGACCCTGACCGATGTATTTGTCCGGATCCGGACTGGCGATGGCGCAGAAACGACTCATATTTTACGTCCTGCCAGCCCTCAGCTTGATCTGGGCGAAAAGCGCGATTCCTCCGCTGCGGCCTATTTGTTCATTGGCACCCAACATATGCTTTTGGGATGGGATCATTTGCTATTTCTCTTGGGGCTTTTGCTGCTGACGCCGATTCGGCAATTGCTATGGGTAGTGACTGCATTCACCTTGGGGCACAGCATCACGCTTGCCATTACGGCCTTTGGCTATCTCGCCTTGCCGAGCGAACCGGTTGAGCTTCTTATTGCGTTGTCGATATTTTTCCTTGCAATTGAGGTGGTCCGCAAATGGTCCGGCAAAACCAGCATAACAATCCGGCAGCCCTGGCTTGTCGCCTTGGCTTTTGGTCTTTTGCATGGTCTCGGTTTTGCTGGTGCACTCGCCGATATTGGGCTGCCGAAAGATCAAGAATTATGGGCTTTGTTATTGTTTAATCTGGGCGTTGAACTGGGGCAGCTGCTGTTCGTGGCCTTGCTTTTGTTGGTGATGTGGTTAGCCAGCCGCAGCGGACTGGAGCAGCGCAAATGGCTGGAATGGCCAGCGGTTTACGCCGTTGGGATTTTGGGGGCTTTTTTTACGCTGACCCGGATATTTTAACGGGTGCCGGTTTTCTGTAGAAGCAGAAAAATAATATACAGCGGACTATGGCAGCGCGAACACAAGAATAAGATGGGGCCAATATCCTGCTTGGCGGGAAAAGCGTTCGTCGCTACAAAGGGCTGAACAGTTACATAAGGACAATTTATGCCTCAACTCATCCTCCTTCGTCACGGTCAGTCGCAATGGAATCTGGAAAATCGATTTACCGGTTGGTGGGATGTTGATGTGACAGAAAAAGGCATTGAAGAAGCCAAGGCGGCTGGCCGTCTGATGAAGGAAAAGGGCATTGAATCCGATCTGTGTTTCACTAGCTTGCAAAGCCGGGCGATTAAAACTCTCAATTTGGCCCTTGGTGAAATGGACCGGCTTTGGCTTCCGGTGGAGAAAAACTATCGCTTGAATGAACGCCATTATGGCGGACTCACGGGTCTGAACAAGCAGGAGACCCGTGATAAACATGGGGATGAGCAAGTCCATATCTGGCGCCGCAGCTTTGATACGCCTCCTCCTCCGATGGCCGCTGACAGTGAATTTCAAATGACATCAGATCCGCGTTATGCGGGCATAGAAGTACCGGCGACGGAAAGTCTGAAAGATACTATCGCGCGGGTATTACCCTATTGGAAAACGCGCATTGCACCTGAGCTGCAGTCTGGCAAACGGGTGTTAATTTCTGCTCATGGCAATAGCCTGCGCGCCTTGGTCAAACATTTGTCTGGCATTTCGGATGAAGAAATAACCGGTTTGGAAATTCCCACCGGCCAGCCGATTATTTATGATCTTGATGATGATCTGAACGAGAAAGACCGTTATTATCTATCAGAGCGGTAAGCATTCCGCTGGTACTTGATTATTTTTCTGATCGATAGACCGCTTCATCCCTTCGGGACATAAGCGTGGTGACGCTGTCCGCTGGTCCAATGAAATTATAGCCGATGGACATCGCCGGTTTATCGCTGCCATCTTCGCTGTCCAGATAGGCCGCGTCAAACCGCTCCATTAGCGCAAGAATCTTTGCTTCCACTTGATCGGCGTCGAGATTGTCCAGCAACAGGGCAAAATTATTGTGGCCAATTTTTGCTGCCAAATCGCGCGATCGGATATTATCTTGCAATATTGCAGCCAGGCGATGCGTCTCGTTTAGCGCATCATTGCAGCTCTTATCGTGCGGATCAGGCGGCGTTCGGTCGGCATCAAGAAAGAGCAAGGCGGTATTGTCGCCATAGCGCTGGCAACGCTCGATACGTTTTTCCAAGGCTTGAATAAATTCTTCTCGATTTATCAATCCTGCTAATAGATCTCTATTGGTTATTTTTTCCATTTTGGACTGCTCTTCTGTTTACAAAATTATTGTAAGAATGAAGGCTGATCCAATAGACCAATATATGTTTACCAAATTATCTCTGTATATATTCATGGATAAATATACTGCCCCGCTGTGTTATTCTTATTTACGAATATTTACACTGTAGTTCTCCTAATTTGATAAAGCCTATCTAGTCAACAAGATTGATAGTGAAGACACCTAAGCCATCGTTTTTTGTGATACTATAGCGAGAAATGCTTGCGCTTAATCATTGCTGCATTGCGTGTAAGACAATTCAAGGCTAAACGATTGCGCTTCCGCGACACTATTCAGGTGCAAAAATGACCGAAGCGAACCCACAAATTGGAATCATTATGGGCAGCCAGTCCGACTGGCCGACCATGCGCTTGGGTGCTGAAATTCTGGAAAAGCTGGGCGTGGCTCATGAGGTCAAAATTGTTTCCGCCCATCGCACGCCGGACCGGCTTTATGCTTATGCCAAAGCAGCACAGGAGCGAAAGCTGAAAGCGATTATTGCTGGCGCTGGCGGCGCGGCCCATTTGCCGGGTATGGTTGCGGCGATGACCCGGGTACCGGTTTTGGGTGTCCCCATCCAATCACGAACGCTCAACGGCGTGGACAGTTTATTGTCGATTGCACAAATGCCAGCCGGTATCCCGGTGGGCACTTTGGCCATTGGCGATGCGGGTGCTAAAAACGCGGCGTTACTGGCCGCTGCCATCTTGGCCAATGATGACGAAAAACTGGGCGAACGTCTTGATGCGTGGCGAAGCGCACAAAGCGCGGCTGTCGCCGATCAACCGGAATAAGCCAAGACGATGACCGCGCTTCCTCCTGGTTCCACCATCGGTATATTGGGTGGCGGTCAATTGGGCCGGATGCTTGCCATGGCCGCGGCGCAGCTGGGTTATCGTTGCCATATATATGCACCGGATAAGGAAAGCGTGGCTGCGGAAGTGGCCGCCGAATTTACCTGTGCAGAAGACCATGACATTACCGCTTTGCGGCAATTTGCCGGATCCTGTGATGTGCTCACATTTGAATTTGAAAATCTGCCGGTTGCACCGCTTGCCGAGATTGACGGGCTCGCACCGCTCTATCCGCCGGTAAAAGCGCTGGATATTGCTCAAAACCGGATTGCCGAAAAAGAATTTGCGCGGGTCCATGGCGGGACCACCGCGGCATTTGCCGAGGTCACTGATTTGGAATCCCTAGAGCAAGCCATCGAAAAAATAGGGACGCCAGCCATATTGAAAACGATCCGCATGGGCTATGATGGCAAGGGGCAGGCGCGGATCAAACCGGGTGATTCCCTCGCACCGCATTGGGAAACCGTTGGTCACCAGCCGAGTGTGGCCGAAGGTTTTGTGACTTTTTCACATGAATTTTCTGTCATTTTGGTCCGCGGACAGGATGGATCAATATGCTATTGGGATACGCCGCATAATATTCATGAGGATGGAATATTGGCGCAATCATTGGTTCCAGCGCCAGCTGAAATTGTCGAACAACAAGAAAAAGCGCGCGCCCTAGCCAGCAAAATGGCGCATGCGATGGGCTATGTTGGTGTTTTGACCTGTGAGTTTTTTGCTACAGCGGACGGACCAGTGTTCAATGAAATGGCTCCGCGGGTGCACAATAGCGGCCATTGGACGATCGAAGGGGCGGTAACCAGCCAATTTGAAAATCATATCCGCGCTCTCACCGGCCTTCCCCTTGGCGATCCCGGCTTGGCAGCGGATCATGTGGCTATGGATAATCTCATCGGCGGGACAGCGGATCAGTGGCAAGCGCTTCTAGCGGACCCGGCCAATCATCTGCATCTCTACGGCAAGGGGGAAAGTCGCCCAGGTCGTAAAATGGGGCATGTCACGAAATTATTTTTCTGATTTGCACGGGATTTGATCTGGGCTAGGCGGATCGCATGAATCATCCAGAAATTATTTTGTTTCTCGCGCGTGCCGACAATGGTGTCATTGGCGACCAAGATACTATTCCTTGGCGCTTACCGAGTGATCAAAGGCGTTTCAAATCCATGACCATGGGCAAGCCGATGATCATGGGGCGCAAGACGTTTGACAGCTTGCCCGGCTTGTTACCTGGGCGACGTCATATTGTTTTGACTCATGATCGGGAATGGGAAGCAGAAGGTGCCGAGGTAGCCCATGATATTCAGGATGCGCTGAAAATGGCCAATGCTCCGCATATTGCGATTATTGGCGGCGCTGAAATTTATCGGCTGTTTCTGCCCATGGCAGATAGCATTGCGCTCACCGAAGTGCATATGGATGCCGAGGGTGACACGGTGATGGAGGCTTTTGATCCCGCTCACTGGGAAGAAATCGAACGGGAAAGCCACGGGAGTAATAATGGCCAGCCAGGCTATTCTTTCGTGACCTTGAAAAGGAAAGATAGATGAAGCGCCTTGTGGGAGGGGTTTTGGCCATTACTGTTATATTGGCGCTCGCCTTTTTCATTTTCGCACCGGCTATATTCGAAAAACAGACGAACAAGGTGGAACCCGATTATCTGCCTGAACTTTCCAATGATTCCCGCGCAATCGAATCGCAATTTAACACAACTGAAAACCAGCCTCTTCCCGAGATACGGCCAGAAGTACAAGCATTGCATGATAGCCTTGTGATTGTTGATTTGCATGCTGATACCTTATTGTGGAAACGCCCGATCACCGATGCTGTCGACTATGGCCATGTCGATCTAAAGCGGATGCAGAAGGGCAATGTCGGCCTGCAAATTTTTTCGAGCGTCACCAAAACCCCGAAAGACCAAAATTACGATCGAAACAGCGCCGATAGCGACAATATAACCTTATTGACCATCGCGCAGCTGCAACCCATGCGAACTTGGTTTTCGTTGCTCGAACGCCAACTTTACCATGCTCAAAAACTCGATCGCGCGGTCACGGCATCCGACGGCGCGCTGGTAGCGATCAGCACATCCGGTCATGTCGAAGGCTTGGCGATGGCGCGTTCCAGAAAGGAAAATATTATCGGCGTATTGTTTTCCGCCGAAGGTCTGCAAACGCTAGAAGGCAAGCGCGAAAATCTCGACACACTATATGAGGCTGGCCTGCGCATGGCGGGGCTGGTCCATTTTTTTGATAATGCTCTGGCGGGATCGATGCATGGTGAGGATAAAGGCGGTCTTACAGATTTTGGCTGGCAGATTGTTCAGGATATGGAAGATAAAGGCATGATTGTCGATATTGCCCATAGCAGCCATGAAGCTGTGGATGACATCCTGAAAATGGCGCGCCGTCCTGTGGTTTCTAGCCATGGGGGCGTTCAGGCTGTTTGCAGCGTTAACCGCAATCTCAGCGACGCAGAAATTAAGGGTGTCGCCGCGACGGGAGGCGTTATCGGTCTGGGCTATTGGGCCGGAGCAATGTGCGACACTGATCCCAAATCTGTGGCAAGAGCTGCCAAACATATTCGCGATCTGGTCGGCATTGAACATGCCGCATTGGGGAGCGATTTTGATGGCGCGGTGACCACGCGTTTCGACACAAGCGGCATTGTCCATATCACACAGGCGTTGGTGGATGTCGGCTTCACCGAAGCGGAAATTCGCGCTGTTATGGGTGGTAACGCGCTGCGGGTTTTGCGCCAAGGCTTGATCCCGTTCAAAGATTTACCCAAACAAGCGGTTGAACAATCCCGCGAAACTGGTCAATAGCCCCGATCATGCGGTTGAGTGGGCAAAACAGAATTGAAGGCGATCTACGCGGTGCGATTATCGCGCTGGGTAATTTTGATGGGTTTCACAAGGGCCATCAAGTGGTCGCACAAACGGCGATTGATTGGGCTCGTGTTGAACAGCGTCCCGTGATCATTGCCACTTTTGACCCCCACCCGGTCCGCCATTTTCAACCCGATGCTGCGCCTTTTCGTTTAACCACCCTCGACCAGCGCGAACATTTGTTTACCCAAGCCGGGGCGGATGCCATGCTGGTTTTTGAATTTGGTGCAGAATTGGCGGGCACCAGCGCGGAAGATTTTGTTGAAGAGCTGCTCGTCAATCGCTTTGGCGCAGCAGGCATTGTCACTGGCGAAGATTTCACTTTTGGCAAGGGCCGGGCTGGCAATGTCGCTTTGATGACCGAATTGGGTGCGCCGCTAGGCCTCAGAACTAAGGCCGTCGGCCCGGTCAGCGATAGCGTCGAGACAATATCTTCCAGCCGGATCAGGGCGGCTTTGCAAGCTGGTGATTGTGAAACCGCAACACAATTATTAACTCGCCCTTTTGCCATTTCCGGTCCGGTTATCCATGGCGATAAAAATGGGCGCAAATTGGGATATCCCACCGCCAATATTGATATCGGACAATATCTGCGGCCGCGATATGGAATTTATGCCGTGAAAG
The DNA here is from genome assembly GCF_039982415.1 of Parasphingorhabdus sp. Taxonomy (GTDB): domain Bacteria; phylum Pseudomonadota; class Alphaproteobacteria; order Sphingomonadales; family Sphingomonadaceae; genus Parasphingorhabdus. The sequence continues at coordinate 293,146 of NZ_JBDWYL010000006.1, read as the reverse complement.
GCCGCTTGCCCGATGGCCGCGTGGTCAAGGGAGCGGCTAATCTCGGTATCCGTCCGACTTTTGATCCCCCCAAAGAATTGCTTGAGCCATATTTTTTTGATTTTGCAGAAGATCTGTATGGGCAGGTAATCGAAGTGGAATTACATCATTTTCTACGCGGCGAAGCCAAGTTTGATGATCTGGATAGCCTGATGGTACAAATGGCAAAAGATTGTGCCGAGGCCAAGGAAAGGCTGGCATGAAGAAGATGCTTTTGTGGGGGCTGGGCGGTCTCTGGATGCTCTTCTTGATTGTGTCTTTGCTGAACAATTCGCGATGGGCACCTGCACCGGAGGGGCGATTTAAAATGATCGCCCATCGCGGAGTCCACCATATTTATGATCCGACCGGCATAGGCCGCGATGATTGCACAGCTGTACGCATGTTGCCCGGTCAAGAAGAACGCGAAATATTCGAGAATACGATCCATTCTATTCGCGCCGCTGTCGGGATGAAAGCTGATATGGTTGAAGTGGATGTCGCGCCTACCAAAGATGGCAATATGGTGCTGTTTCATGACTGGACCGTCGATTGCCGTACCGAAGGAAAAGGCAATACGCGCGACCTTACGCTGGCGGAATTGCAGGGGCTGGACATTGGCTATGGCTATTCGGCTGATGGTGGAAAAACCTTTCCCCTACGCGGCAAAGGCGTTGGCAAAATACCGACCGTGGAACAGGCACTGGCCTCGGAAACGTTCAAACCTTTTTTGTTCAACTTCAAAAGCAAAAATCCGGATGAAGCCGATCAGCTCTATGCGATACTCAAGGCTGCTGGGCGCGATTCCCTCAAGGAAGGCGATGGTTTTTACGGCGGTGAAGCGCCAGTGCAACGCATGAAAGAACTGATTCCCGGTATTTGGGCCTGGTCGAAACCGGGAGTAAAAGCCTGCACCAAAGATTATGCATGGATGGGCTGGCTCGGTATCACCCCGGATAGCTGCAAAAATGGGACGTTGGTGGTGCCGCTCGATTATCAATGGGCTTTTGCCGGATGGCCCAATCGCACCACCGCGCGGATGGAAGCGGTTGGCGCGCGGACGCTGATTATCGGCCCAATGAACGACCGCGAGTCCACGCGCGGTCTGACTTATGGCAACCAGCTGGCGGACATTCCCGTGAGCTTTAATGGCTATGTGATGGTTGAGGATATTAGCAAGGTCGGACCAGCGCTTATTCGCTAGCCATTAGCGGTGATCAAGCCTGGATGAAATCCCGCTTGCACCCGCGCCTCGCCTCGCCTAATCCCCGCCAATCATGACTGATAATGCACCAGATTATAAAGACACGGTTTTCCTGCCGAAAACTGATTTCCCGATGAAAGCCGGCCTCGCCAATAAGGAGCCGGCCATTTTGGAGCGTTGGCAGAATATTGGACTTTATGAAAAGCTGCGCGCAGCGCGGGCTGGCCGGGAAAAATTCATTTTTCACGATGGTCCGCCTTATGCCAATGGCAATATCCATATCGGTCATAGCCTCAACAAGACACTCAAGGATCTGGTGGTGCGCAGCCAGAATCTGCTCGGCAAGGACGCGCCGTTCGTACCCGGTTGGGATTGTCATGGCCTGCCGATCGAGTGGAAGATCGAAGAGCAATATCGCAAGAAAAAGCGCAACAAGGACGAAGTCCCGGCGAGCGAGTTTCGCGCCGAATGCCGCGAATATGCGGACAAATGGGTGAATGTCCAGCGCGAGGAATTCAAGCGGCTGGGCGTGTTGGCTGAGTGGGATAAGCCTTATCTCACCATGGATTATGACGCCGAAGCGGCGATTGTCACGGAGCTGCTGAAGTTTGCGGAAGCGGGACAGCTTTATCGCGGCGCCAAGCCGGTGATGTGGTCGCCGGTTGAGAAGACCGCGCTGGCGGAAGCGGAAGTGGAATATGAGGATATCACGTCGACGCAAATTGATGTGGCGTTCGAGATTGTCGAAGCGCCGAATTGTCCAGAGCTAGTTGGTGCGTATGCGGTGATCTGGACGACCACACCATGGACGATTCCGGTCAATCAGGCGCTCGCTTATGGGGCAGATGTTGAATATGCTCTCGTCGATTTACATGAACAAATCGATGACGATTGTGTTGTAAGCGGTGGAGATCGCTATCTCATCGCATATGATCTTTTGGACAGTTTCCAGAACCGGTTGTCAGCGAACAAAGAATATACACACCCCAAATTGTCAGTCGTAAAGCGCTATAAAGGTGCGGACCTGAAAGAAACATTAGCTGTTCACCCAATGGCGGTCACCTTGCCAGACAGCGATTTCTACAACAAACCGCGCCCGTTCCTTGATGGCTCGCACTTCGTCACCACCGAAGCGGGCACCGGCCTTGTCCATATGTCCCCCGATCATGGCGAGGATGATTTCGAACTCTGCAAGGCCAATGGCATCAACCCGGTATTCGCCGTCGATGCCGACGGTGTCTATCGCGAGGATTGGGACTGGCTGCCACGAGGGAATGAGCGCGCAGGCGGCGTGATCAACAAGAAATTTGTCAGCAGCACTGGCCCGATTTGTGAAGATTTGCGGGCAGCGGGCGCATTGCTGTCGGCCAGTGATGATTTCCAGCATAGCTATCCGCATAGTTGGCGCTCCAAGGCCAAGATTATTTATCGCTGCACCCCGCAATGGTTTGTACCGATGGACGAGCCGCTGACCGCGCCCAGTCAGATCCAACCGATTGAAGACGAAGAGGGCGAGACTGTCCTTGGCCATGCCGAAGGCATTGCTGCCACCCTGCGCGAGACGGCATTGGCAGAAATTGACAAGACCCGCTTCGTCCCCGCGCGCGGCCATCGCCGCCTGCAATCCATGCTCGAAGGCCGCCCCGACTGGGTACTTAGCCGCCAGCGTGCCTGGGGTGTGCCAATTGCGCTCTATGTTGATCGCAAGAGCGGTGAATATCTCAACGATCCGGCGGTCAACGAACGGATTATCGCCGCGTTTAAAACCGGCGGCGCGGATGCCTGGTTTAATGCTGATCATCAGGAATTTCTGGGTAACGCATATAGGCTCGATGACTATGAAGTGATCACCGACATTCTTGACGTTTGGTTTGACAGCGGCTGCACGCATAGTTTCGTGCTGGAAAGCGGCAAATGGGCGGATCATCAGACCCCTGCTGACCTCTATCTGGAGGGCAGCGACCAGCATCGCGGCTGGTTCCAGTCGAGCCTGCTCGAGTCCTGCGGGACGCGAGGCCGTGCACCTTATAAAGCCGTGCTGACCCACGGCATGACGCTCGACAAAAACGGCAAGAAAATGTCGAAGTCGCTCGGCAATACGCTCGACCCGCAAAAGATTATCAACGTCAATGGCGCCGATATCCTGCGCCTGTGGGCTGCCAGCGTCGATTTCACCGAAGACCACCGGATCGGCGATGAAATCCTCAAAGGCGTTACCGACAGCTATCGCAAATTGCGCAATACGTTTCGCTATATGCTCGGCGGCCTCAACGATTTTACCGAAAGTGAACGCGTCGCTGTGGCGGACATGCCGGAGCTGGAGCGCTATATTCTCCACCGTTTGGCCGCAGTGGATGCGAAGCTGAAACAGCATGTCAATGACTTCGCCTTTGGTCCTTACATGCGCGAGTTGACCGCCTTTGCGCAGGATGATCTCAGCGCCTTCTTCTTTGATATCCGTAAGGATTGTCTCTATTGCGACGCGCCGGATGATCCCAAGCGCATGGCTTACCGAACGGTCATGGATATATTGTTCCATGCGCTAACCCGCTATATCGCACCGGTGCTGGTCTTTACGTCAGAGGAGATTTGGCAAAGCCGTTTCCCTGATGAGAAGGACTCGATCCACTTGAAAGAATGGCCGGAAGTTGATGCGACATGGACGGATGAGAGCCTCGCTGGGAAGTGGGAAAATATCCGCACCGCGCGGATCAATGTCACCGAAGCGATTGAACCGCTGCGCCGAGAGAAAACCATTCGCTCCAGCCTGGAAGCAGAGGTGACCTATCCGATGGCTGACTTGCCCATTGATTCGGCTGAATTTGCGGAATTATGTATTGTTGCTGATGTTAAAAATGGCGCTGACATCACGGTGATCAAAACCGGGCACAGCAAATGTGGGCGCTGTTGGCGTCTGCTGCCCGATGTAGCAGAAGATGGTGCGCTATGCGGCCGTTGTGATGAGGTGTTGAGCGCATGAATGATGCTCTATCAAAATATCGAATTACCGGCATATTTGTCGCCTTGGCGATCTTTGCCTTGGACCAGTTTACCAAATTCATGGTCATGTATCCGCTTGATCTCAAAGCGCGAGGTCAGATTGAATTGCTGCCGTTTTTCAATCTGACCTGGGCGGAAAATTATGGCGTATCGATGGGCTTTTTAACTGCTTCCACCGACTTTCAACGCTGGGCTTTAGTGGCATTGACGGGTTTGATCGGAGTCGCCGTGCTCATCTGGATGTGGCGCGAAAAGGCGAAATGGGACATTATCGCACTCGCCTTTGTGCTGGGCGGGGCGATGGGCAATATTCTCGATCGCGCGCGGCTTGGATATGTCGCCGATTTTGCGGATTTGCATATCGGGGGTTTCCGTCCGTTTCTCATTTTCAACGTGGCCGATGCCTGTATTTCGATCGGAGTGGTAATCCTGCTTGCACGCGCGCTGTTAATACGCGAGAAGCCGGAAGAGGAATAATATTCAGCTTGGCGACAGTTGACCCATGGCAAAGAGCCCGCCAAAGGCTTTATGGAAATATTGAAGGCCGAACGAAATCTAGGGAAGTGAATATGCGTAAATCAGTAATTGCTATCAGCCTTACGTCACTCGTTGGACTGTCTGCTTGCGGTTCCAGCGGTTTGTTTGACCGGGATCGTCCAGATGAATTTGCGGTGTCACGGCAGCCTCCATTGGTTATCCCACCCGATTTCGCGCTGACTCCGCCTCAACCAGGCCAACCACGCCCTCAAGCGGGTGGAATTCAGCAACAGACATTGGAGGCGATGTTTGGCGGTTCTCAAGCCCGCAGTGTCACCGAGTCCGCGATTGTTGGTCAGGCCGGTAGCGCCGACGCTGGCATCCGATCTTCTGTCGGAGATACCGGAACCTTCACAGTCGATAAGGGCAGTGTCACCCGCGATATTATCGCGGCTCCGGAAGGCGATGGCCAAAGCGCACAAGCCGCAACACCAGAATAGTTTCGGGGCTGGCCCGATCGCGAGATCGTGAGATTTTAGTGCGCTTTTAAAAACCTTGGACCGATCCGCCGTCGACTTGGATCGCCGTACCGGTGATATAGCTAGCGGCTTGTGATCCCAGAAAAACAGCGAGATTGGCGACTTCTTCCGGCTCGCCAATACGTTGCATCGGAATTTGCGCTGCAATTCCGGCGGCAATTTCGTCTGTGCTTTTGCCCGACGCTTTGGATTGCGCTGCTAATATTTGGGTGACCCGGTCGGTATTGGTAAAGCCGGGACATACGGTGTTGACCAATATATTATCGCCCGCGACCTGATTGGCGAGCGTCTTGGCCCAACCCAATACGGCCATTCTAATGCTATTGGACAAAGTCAGACCTGGTACGGGCTGTTTCACACCGGAAGAGGAAATATTGATGATACGGCCCCATTTTTGGGCGCGCATATGCGGCAAGACCAGACGCGTCGCCCGTATGACCGACATGAGCGTCAATTGAACCGCTTCATCCCAAGCCGAATCGGGAAGATCGGCAAATAAACCTGGCGGCGGGCCGCCTGCATTATTGACCAATATATCGATACCGCCCAATCGGTCGGATACGTTTTGTACCACCCGTTCGATATCCGTGGCTTGCGAGACATCGCCTTTGAGCAGGACCGCCTCTGGCAATATTGCGGCAGCCGCATCGAGATTTTCCTGCGAGCGTCCGCAAATGGCGACTTGAGCGCCGCAATTTTGAAAGCCTTGCGCCGTGGCCAGACCAATGCCTTTGCTGCCAGCCGTTACAAGGACGGTTTTATTTTCCAGATCGAGTTTCATGAGCAGCAGTTTGGCCGAACAGGGTGCAGATGTATAGAGGCGATAATCTGGTCTGGTTGCGCCGCCGGGCTAGGCCGTGCCTGCCATGTCTAATATGAAAGCGATAATTCCGTTTAAACAATAGGTTGAGGATAGACGATCACAGGCTCTATAGCAGATCAACAATGCTATAGCGGCGTCCAGAGAAGGAAGAATTTTTGCATGAAAAAACTCTACGAAAAATTCAACAATCTCTTCAAATTCACCCAAAAGGAATATGAAGCCTCGATCAATGCGCTAAATATATTTTTTGGTGCGGTGATTGGAATCAGTCTGGGCAGCATAGGTGATATCGCAACCAAAGATTATATCTTGCTGCTCATCATCACCTCAACGGCGGTCACGTCGATTCTTTTCGTCACTTATTCCGATCGTCGATATTGGAGCATTTTTGTGCTCGGCTTGATCCTAATTGGTATGTGGAAAATGGATCACAGTAGCGACCCCATTGTCGGCTTGCCGCCAAAACTTTTGCCGACCCTAGGCGTCTGGGCCTTGTTGGCCATTACGACTGAATTTGCGGATATTGTGCGGGATGATCCCTCCGATAAAGACCAATAAGCGGTCGAAGAAAATTAACGGTGCGGCTAGTGCTTGAAATGCCGCATCCTGGTAAATAGCTTTGCCAGACCCGCTTCGTCGGCTGCGGCAATCACTTCCTCATCGCGACCATGAAAAAACCCGCCGAAGATTACTCCGACGGGGTTTTTCTTTTCTGTTGCTAGTGCTGTTTAAGCGTAGCTGACTTTTACGTTAACTTTGCGCTGGCGACGCATGGCAGAACCAATAGCCCCAAAGCCGAAGATCATAAATGCCCATGTTGCTGGCTCTGGCACCGCACCCATGGCAGTCAGGATCTGCGCATCGTCGATAGCGGCTTCGACATTGGCACCGCTATTGCCGAACAGTGAGAAGGCAACCAGTGTTTTCGACAAGTCCAGCTGGCTGGTCAGGTCAAAAAATTCGTAATCTGCCGATGATGTAGAAAGAACAAATTGATCTTCCGTACTGTCATCATAAAAGAAGGCAAACGCCACAGCTGCGCCACCAGCTGAATTCATGTGCCGGACCCAGATCGAGGCTTCGGTAATGGATGAGGCAGCTACGCCAGCAAAATCCTGACGCAATTCAAAATTACCGAAATTTCCGGCGCCGAATGCGCCTGTCCGAGCGAAGCTCGAACCGGCTGCCCAGTCCACCGTACCGCCAAATTCGCGGTCCTGAAACCAGGGCGATAGATCGCCGCTTTCAAAGTCACCATTGGCCAGAATATTCGCCGCTTGAGCCGGCGCAGTCATGCCCGCGGCTGCCATCACAGCGGAGGCAAGAAGTATTTTTTTCATGTTTATCCCTTTGTCTGGGCTTGCCGACCAGATAGCCCAGCATGCCGCTAAATTACGAACCCTTTCAACTGTTAACAAATTTTAAACCATTGTGCAATTTCGTTCAGTCCCATAATGGGACAAGGGATGTGACAGAATTCTACCCTTAATGCCGGAAATGACGCATCCCGGTAAATAGCATTGCCAGACCCGCTTCGTCTGCTGCGGCAATCACTTCCTCATCGCGAATTGATCCACCCGGTTGAATGACCGCTGTGGCGCCGGCCTCGACCGCAGCCATGAGTCCATCGGCAAAAGGAAAAAAAGCGTCCGAAGCCACCGCCGAACCGATCGTCCGCGCTTCACTCCAGTCCGCTTTTTCCGCCGCGTCTTTTGCTTTCCAGGCCGCTATGCGTGCCGATTCAAGCCGGTTCATCTGACCGGCACCGACACCGGCGGTCGACCCGTCTTTGGCATAAACAATCGCATTGGATTTCACATGTTTCGCTACCGTCCAGGCAAATAGACAATCGGCTTTTTCTTGCGCACTGGGTTCGCGTTTGGTGACACATTTCAGATCCGCTTCTTGCAACTGACCATTGTCGCGTGATTGCAGCAAATAGCCGCCAGCAATTGTTTTCATAGCCATACCGGTTCTCGCCGGGTCCGGCAGTTCACCGGTCAACAACAGCCGCAGATTTTTCTTTTTCGCAAATATCGCGCGCGCCTCCGCATCGGCATTCGGGGCGCAAACCACTTCAGTAAAAATTCCGGTCATCGCTTCGGCCGCCGCGCCGTCCAAGGGTCGATTGACCGCAATGATACCGCCAAAGGCTGAAACACTATCACAGGCCAAGGCTTGGTGATAAGCATCCAAAATTGTCTCGCCATTGGCAACGCCGCACGGATTGGCATGTTTGACAATGACAACAGTAGGCGGGCCGTCACGAAATTCGCTGACCAGCTCCAAGGCAGCATCGGCATCATTATAATTGTTGTAACTGAGCGCCTTGCCCTGCAATTGTTCCGCTTGGGCAATGCCTTGGGCGGAAGGTCCATCGGGGAGATACAGCGCGGCCATTTGATGCGGATTTTCACCGTAGCGCAGCGTAGTGGGCCGGCTCATTGTCAAGGGTAATGTGGCCGGGAAGATTTGTTGCTGATCAGCAAATCCGAACCATTGGGCGATCATGCCGTCATAGCGGGCTGTGGCGGCAAAGGCTTTGGCGGCCATTTTTTTCCGGAAATCAATGCTGGTGGCGCCGGCACCTTCGTTCAGTTCAGCGAGCAACATGTCATAATCTGACGGGTCGGTAACAATGGTCACAAAATCGTGATTTTTTGCAGCACTTCTCACCATGCTGGGACCACCAATATCGATATTTTCGATAATCTCATCACGGTCAGCCCCTTTTGCCACGGTTTGGGCAAAAGGATAAAGATTGACGACGACCAGATCGATCCCGGCAATATCATGCTCTTCCATCGATGCGACATGATCCGCATCATCCCGCCGGGCGAGCAGACCGCCATGGACCTTCGGGTGCAGGGTTTTTACGCGGCCATCCATCATCTCTGGGAAATGTGTAACATCAGAAATATCGGCAACTTCGAGACCGGCATCGCGCAAAGCCTTGGCGGTGCCGCCCGTGGAAATAAGCGCAATGCCCATTGCCGCCAGTTGCTGACCCAGTTCAGCAAGACCATTTTTGTCGGACACGGAGAGCAAAGCCCGCTTTATCTTGATAGTATCGGTCATATTATGTGTTTATCCCATATGTTTGAGCAGCCAGCCGGTTGCGCCGCCGCCGCTGCCAACTGTGTCGGTTATCACCATTTGCATCACACCATGGGGAATGCCCATGCCATCAACCCACACACTGTCTTCCAGTGCAATCACGCCGCTCGTGCAACGAAACTGCCATAAATTGCCATCTTTCAATCGCAGTAAAACGCCTTTTCCTTCGGAGATCAAATCGCTTTCAATATCGGGGCCCAGATGAAAGCGCAGCGCATATTCGACATCCTTTTTCTTGCGCCGCCGTTTCCGGCCATCGGGAATAAGCATATCTTCACCGCGCAGTTCGAGTCCATCAGACCGCATCAGCAGCAAGCGTTTATGCACGAGGCCAAATCGCCGGGCATAACCATCATGACTGGCCTCCAGACGGGTGGCATTTTCCACATCACGGCGGAACAGTTCGACTTCATTGACTCCGCGGCCCAATTTGCCATCCGGCAAAATCGAAGTGCTGTTGCTGTTATCTATGCACAAAGTACTATGGGCAGCCGTCGTGCGCAGGCCGCGAGCCAGCGATGCCGGTATGGTGGCGCCCACTAGCCCAGCCCCGCCGCAATTGCCGATGATCCGATTGTCGCCATTGGACATTTCAAACGCCAAGGTTGATGCGCACCCGGCAACCGCCATGCGCGCAATAGGCGGCGGCGCGGCGTCCAATATCAACGCAGACCGGCCTGATGAAACCCGTTGATAGCCCCAGTCCCGCGCTTGGCGGAGCGGGCGAGCCCGAATGCCGCTGGCTTCGATAACCTGTTCCACTTGTTTGGCATTGGTCGCACCGCCGCCTTGCCAATTGCCCATGCTGCCATCGTAATGGGTGAGGCCAGTGAGCGGCGGCACGGCTTTAGCGAGAGCATTTTCCAAAAATTCCGGCGCATCTTCTTCGCGGGCGAGATAGACTTGCTTGAGCATCGACAGCAAGATTACGGCGTCCATCTGATTGAGCGGAGAGCGTGAAACAGATCCTCCATCCGCGTAGAAAAACTCTCCCATTGCTTTTTCCAGGCCGGCTTCGCCAACAATGCGTCTAACCCGGCCTTCTGGGATGAGAAGCGATGCTGCGACAACACCGCTCCATGCGACCAGACGCCCCAGGCTCGACGTGGCTTTGTCGGCGGTCCGGTCAAGATGGCGGGCCGTGCGGGCGATATTGTTGAGCACCTTGGAGCGATAAATCAGGTCGCTGGAGGACAAGATGAGCGGTGCATGGCTGGCCCAAATTAACAAGCGCCAGCCGCAATTGTCAGGGCGCCAGGCCGGTTGCCTGATTTTCTTGCCATTGGCATCAAGCCAATCATTCATCAGTTTCTCAGCCACGGGCAAGGCTTGATCCCGCGATGCGGCTGTATCGAGATCGCGCAGCCATTGGAAGCGATGGACATAATCTTCAAATGCTGGCGGCAACTTCAGATCGGCAAAATCAATCCCTTCGAGTTTCTTTTTCAGCCCGCGAAACAGGAAGTGGCCAGCCCGGACGGCTGTGCCTTGCACGCGGTCGCCATCGACAGGATCGACCGGCACGGCAAGCAAGCGCAATGGCAATTTTCCTGATAGCCGCAAACGATGCAGTGGCATGCGCCACGTCATTCGATAGTAAAGCAGCGCGGTTTGTTCGGCGAGAGATTGCCCTCTATCGCCATCTGCTCGCAATGTAAGACTGCGGCCTTCAGGCGCTTCACTTTCTTCGCCGCTATATCGATTTACGCCGGCGCCAGGATCGTCTGAAGGATCGCGATTGTCAGATGAATCTGCGCTCATTCACCCCTCAGGCCGCTGATATTGGCCGCATAATGATCGGGCCCTCCACGGAAAGTCGCCGTGCCAGCAACCAAAGTGTCTGCGCCCGCGGCAATGGCCAGCGGAGCGGTCTTCAAATCAATGCCGCCATCCACTTCCAAGCGAATATCTTTGCCGGTGGCATCGATGCGGCGACGGATGGCTTCGACTTTGCGCAGCTGGCTATCGATAAACGATTGCCCGCCAAAGCCAGGATTGACGCTCATCACCAAAATCAGATCGAGATCTTCAATGAGATAATCGAGAATATCCAGCGGCGTGGCTGGGTTGAGAACCAACCCGGCTTTTTTGTTCAGTGCCTGGATGGTTTGCACGGTCCGGTGGGGATGGGCTCCGGCCTCCGGATGAAAGGAAATAATATCGGCGCCAGCATCGGCAAATGCTTCCAGATATTGATCCACTGGAGAAATCATCAAATGGGCATCAAATGGCTTTGCACTATGTGGGCGCAGCGCTTTTACAACCGCTGGGCCAATGGTGATATTGGGAACAAAATGACCGTCCATGACATCGACATGGATCCAATCGCAGCCCGCCTCATCAATAGCGCGAACTTCTTCCCCAAGGCGCGCGAAGTCGGCAGACAGGATGGAGGGAGCAATACGAACAGAGCTGGTCATGGCGGTTCCTTTACACCGCCGCGTTTAGGGTTTTTGTAACTCGCCTGCAAGGCGCGATTCAAGCCAATCACCAAAGGCCTGTGGACAATTTGGGGACAGGCTGGATTTTAACTTAAGTTCTGTCTTTGCGCCGCAAATTTGCGATGAAAAACCCATCGCAATGGCCTTTGTCTGCCAGCATCGTGGGCAAGGTGCGAATATAGCCTTCAGCGGTGGGCGCAATGGCTGGGGGCAACTGATCCTGGGTGATGGGAATCAAGCGATAGTCAGGATGGCTATCGAGAAATTCGTCCATTTGATCTTCTCCCTCTTCCGGTTCGAGAGAACAGACCGCATAGACCAATTGCCCGCCGGGTTTGACCCAGGGCGCTACACGGTTGAGGAGCATTTTCTGAACCTCTGCGCGGTCGGCTATTTGGTGCGCTCCGATACAGTGAAGCACGTCCGGATGGCGGCGAAAAATACCCGTGGCGCTACAGGGGGCGTCTAGCAACAGCGCATCGGCCGGTTCGGATGGCGCCCATTGCATAAGGTCTGCAGTGATAATCTCGGCATCAAGCTGTGTCCGCGCTAGATTTTCCCGCAGACGATCAAGCCGTTTGGCGCTGCTATCAATGGCTTGGACGGTCCATCCCGCCGCCGCCAATTGCATGGTTTTCCCGCCAGGCGCTGCACAAAGATCCAATATGGTTTTGCCGGTGCCATCGCCCAATAGGCGAGCGGGCAAGGACGCCGCGAGATCCTGTACCCAGAACCGGCCGCCATCAAAATCCGGCAATGTCGTCACCGACTGGCCTGATGTCATGCGCACATGCCGGTCAGCCAGCGTTTCACCGTCGAGTGAATTTTGCTTATCATCGCGGAAGCTAAGATCAAGTGGTGGAGGCTGGGACCAGGCCTGTCCGGCCGCAAGGGCAGTTTCCTCGCCCCATCGGTCGACCCACCGATCCCAGGTTTCTCCCGGCAATTGCGGATATTCAGGAAGCGCTAGCTTGCCTGTCTCCAACCCCCGCATAACGGTAGAAAAGACACCATGTACCAATCGTCTGGGTCCGCCATGGACAAGCGGTAAAGCGGTTGCGATGGCAGCATGTTGCGGCGTTTCCAGTACCAAGACTTGTACCAGAGCGATCCGTAATGCCATGCGGGCCTTGGCATCGTCGGGAAGCCGTTTGCGGGTGGCGCTATCGATCATTGCATCGAGCGCGGTCATCCATCGCAAAACATTGGCTGCAATATTATGCGCTAGCGAACGATCCGAAGGATTGTGCAGTTTCGCGATTGCGCCGGCCATCGCTTGATCGAGGGTTTCACCGCGCCGACAAACAGCATCGAGCAACCGCAGAGCGGCGGTTCGTGCGGGAAGACCGGGAGTTTTTTTGTCGTTTGAAATTGGTTCGTTCCTGCGCGGGCGGATGCCATCTTCCGCCCTGTCAAGATGATGGTACGGGCGATGGGCTCCCGCAATTAGCGGAGCCTTTGCGCTATTTCCTGCGCCAGATCAATATTATCGTGTGGGGTCGAGCGCGCTGCGTTTGCGTTTCAGTCTTCCCATATCACCAATTTCATCCGCATTGGAGGACCAGCCATCACCTCTTCCCGACCCACCCTGATCGGCCATTTGTTGGAGCGCTGCGATGCGATCTTCTGTCGCTGGATGAGTGGAAAACATCTGTTTGACACCGGCTGGAACAATATAAAGCTGTGCTGCGGCTGGGTTGCGCTGGGCAACCGGGTTCGCAATGCGTTGCGCTTGACCGGAGATTTTGTGCAGCGCTGACGCCAGTGCCAAAGGTTTGCCACTAATATCCGCCGCGGCTTTGTCGGCGCCAAATTCCCGGGTACGGCTGATCGCCATTTGGACAATCATGGCCGCAAAAGGCGCAATGAATACCGCTAAAATTCCTGCTAGACCGCGATTGCTGCGGAAAAACATTCCAAAATTTGCTAGCATGGAGACAGCGCCAGCAATGGTTGCGACCATTGTCATAATCAACGTGTCGCGGTTTTTCACATGGCCCAGCTCATGTGCCATCACGCCTTCTATCTCGTCATAGCTCAGCATGTTGAGCAAACCGGTTGTCGCAGCGACCGCCGAGTTTTCCGGGTCGCGCCCGGTGGCAAAGGCATTGGGCTGCGCTTGGTCGACAATATAGACTTTTGGCATGGGCAGCTGTGCCTGCTGTGCCAATCGTTCCACCATCGTATAAAATTCCGGATGACTTGTGTTATCAACCTCTATGGCATTGTGCATTTTCAGCACAATCTTATCGGCATTCCAATAGGTGAACAGGTTCATCCCGGCAGCAACCAAAAGCGCCAATATTGCTCCCCGCGGTCCGCCGAGAGAAAAGCCCATGACCATGAACAATGCGGTCAAAGCAGCCAGCAGCATAGTGGTCTTCAGGAAATTCATGGTTTTACTCGCTTGATTATCGTGGGTTCTCCTTCAATATAGGGTTTGAGGCGGGTTTTTTCAAATGATAGGGCATAGATTATATGGCGCAAACCGATAGAAAAGCTGATCAGGCCGCACCCGAAAGGCAAGCTGGCGAACGCCCCAAACATATCAAAGCCCCCGCTCATTTGTCCAAAAACCCCCCATTGCCGGAACCCGACCCGCTCGACAAAGCGGAGGAAATCATAGAGAAACACGGCCCGACCCGCTATGGTGACTGGGAGCATAAAGGGCTGGCAATCGACTTTTAACGGTCAATTTTCGGGGACAATTGATGAATTATAGTTTCGGAATTTTGTCTGTGATCGCCATTGCCGGAGGCATTTTCTATCGGCTCTGGATGCTTTTGCCGGATGGACCGACCGGCGTTGCTGTGGGTGAACAAAAAATGGTTCAGCGCGGCGATCGTTCGGTGGCTTTTTAAAGGATAGCGATGACCGTAAGTGCTGAAATTGCTGTTATTCTAGGTACAGTTGTGGGTGCGGTTGCATCGCTGGCCACGGTGTTTCTCACTCATTGGCTGGCTAAGCGCCGGGAATATCGATTGGATGATAAGCGCAAAGAGCGTTTGCAGCTATTGCTGAGCGGAGAAAAATATAAGTGGCGCAATATTGAAACATTATCTTCAGCAGTGGGTGCGGATATTATTAAGACCAAGGAATTGTTGATTGAAATCGACGCGCGGCAGAGCCTGTCTAACAATAGTTCCTGGGGCTTAATTTCCCGCAATCCTTATCCTGATGATATTCAACCGCAGGAGTAAAAGGCGAGCGGTTCGTCAGTCTTCGGGCGCGGTGTAAAAATCGCGATAAGAAGTTAACTGGCCATTGGCAATTTTATACAAACCGACACCTTCAATATCGCCGTCGGGCCGTTTCCACAGCCACCGCGACCAAGCCACATGCTCGTCCCCGGCAATTTCGAGCACTTCAAAATGCATTTTTTTGTCGGCCAATTGCTTGGTCAGTTCTGCCAGCAATTTATCAATAGCTGGCTTGCCTTCAACTTTGCCGATGGATGGATCTTCAAATATTGCATCATCGGCAAATAACGGACTGAGTCGGGTATAGTCATGATCATTTTGAATTTTCCAAAATGTCTCGATCACTTGTTTTGCGCTGGCCACAACATCTTCCTCTCTAATCGATCGTCCAAATGTGATTGAGCCTTTGGCTTTGTGCAATCCTCTTTTTCACTAGCGCCGGGATTGAGCGGCAGCGGTTTGTTTCGCCAGCGCCGCTTCAAAAGCTTGTTCCGATCTCACAATAAAGCGCCCAAAATGCTGATCATCTACAAAAGCGAGAGGATTTCCCGCCTTTTGCATTTGCCGTTTTTTGGACAAACCAAAAAAACCAGGATGATTGGCGAGAAAAACATCCGGTTTGAGTTTGCGGGCTTTCGCAAAAGTAAGCCGGTAGTCATCGACAATATTTTCATATTGCGGCGGGTCGATCAGGCGGTTTGCAGCCACGGTTGCCGAGCAGAAAAAGAGCAGTTCATATGATTGCCCGGATTGTTCCGCGGTCATCATCCAAGACGTGCATCCGCGCGTATGGCCGGGATGCAAATGGGCGGTCAACGTGACATCGCCAAGCGTGACGGTTTCACGATCATCAATGATTCGATCCACTTTGACCGGTGGCGCGAAAAGATAAACATCCTCTTCCGAACCCAGATAAAATCCCCCTTCCAATGCAGACCGGTCACCTTCACTGGCGACAAGTTGGGCACCGCTCATCGCTTTGAGCGCCGCCAGTCCGCCGGAATGGTCAAGATGCGCATGGCTATTGAGCAAGATTTTGATATCCTTGGGATCATAACCCAATTGGACAATGGCATCGGCGACCATTGTGCCTTGGTCCGGCATCCCGCCGTCGATAACAATATGACCTTGTGACGTGGGAATGAAAAACATTCCCAGACTCTTGGTGCCCACATAATATACGCCGGCACCTTTGTCGCCGATCAGCTGAAACGGAGGAACCGGTGCATACCAGCTTGGATTGCCGCTTCGCCATTTTGCAAGCGCGTCGGTACTGACTTTATTCTCAGCAAGTGTGCGGGCTGCAGAGGCCGTTTCCACGTCGCCACCTTGCGCGGCGCTGTTCAGGTTGTCCGAAGTGGCGGTGCAAGCTGAGAATGTCAAAAGGGTCAAGCCGGCTAAGCGCATCTTCATATTGGATCATTCTCCCTCAAGCCAATTTTGACGCGCGAATTGCCAGTTTTTACCTTTCGAAAAACTGAACGGTATCCTCATCAATTGGGAACATCAGTTCGACACGCATTTCACCAGCTCGGGTGTCCTGAACAGAACCAAATTGGGATATGGTTGAAAATAAGGACAAGCGGGTTTCGCCTAGTTTCAAAATGGTTGGAATGACGGCCTGATTGAGGTTGATCGAACCAATATCGATATTTTTTACCCGCTCGAGTTCGGCAACACGTTGCATCAAGGCGGATAATTTCTCATCACCGCCAAGTTCCAATATTTCCGTGCGCAATCGCGCGAGCGAGAGCACTGCGACTTCTTCCCAGTTTTCGATCAAGTTCCTCTCCGCGCCGTCAATAAGCACATCCATCATGTTCACATTTTCTGGATTGTCCGTCAGCGAGAGCAGCAATCCAGCGCCCTGATTGGCTCGCACCACATTCCAGTATCGATCAACGACAATGCCGGGATAGGGATCGTGACGGTCCAGCATTGTCGCCATGGCTTGATGCACCGGAGCAAGTTCCGGTGCATCATCGGGTAGGCTTGGATAAACGGGTGCGAAGCCAGCGGCATGCAAGGCTTGATTGGCCAGTGGCCGCGGCAATTGCAACGCTTCGGAAAGGCGCAACACCATTTCTCGGCTGGGATTGGAGCGACCAGATTCCAAAAAGCTGAGATGCCGCGCGGACATATTGGCTTCGAGAGACAGGTCGAGTTGGCTGAAGCGGCGCACTTTGCGCCATTCCTTGACGATATTACCAAATTCCGTTCGCATACAACGCTCCTGCTCAAATATTAACCCATGATAGACTGGTGGCACAAGCAACGCACTTACCCGAGAGGTAATTGTTTTCCTTCAGCCGATGCGATTTAAAGCCCGAGAAACCAAGGAGATTGATTATGTCACCTGCAACCGCTGCACGCTCCATGAGAATCATTGGGGTTATTTCAATTATTACCGCCATCTTTTTCGCTCTGGCCGGAGTGAATGATTTTACCGGCGCCAATAACATCTTTTTTGCCATTGCATCTTCCGGCACGGACGGCGTTGCGGGATTGAACACCCCCGAAGCGAAGCTGGCCATGGCAATAGCCGGCGGCCTGTTTGGCGGCGTTGGTGCGTTCTATCTGTTCGTCAGTGCGCCGGGCGTAGAGCAAGGCAATGAACGTATTCGCAAAGGCAGTATCTACGCATTTTTGACCTGGTTTATCATCGACAGCAGTGCCTCCGTGGCGTCGGGCAATGCGGTCAATATTATCCCAAATCTGGGCTTTTTATTCATTTACCTGCTGCCTTTGACGGTTGTTAAACAACCGCGCACCACGGCCAGTGCTTGATTACTCGCGCTGTTGGACGTCTTTGACCCATGGGCCAAATGGGGAATTGCCCAGCATGGCCAATTGGGTTTTGCCGCTGACCTCATTAATCGCGAGTGATGGTTTGCGGCCGGGGTGAACCGGCAGTCTCAGCGGTTTTTTCCCGGGTGACATGGCCATCACCCGCGCCATGGCTTGCGGAACGTCCATTGGGTTGGTTGCGCCGCCGCCATCGCGCAGCGCACTGGCTACCAATTCGGGATAGGCTGCCTTGCGTTCAGCCTCCGCGCGCTCAAGCATCGGGGCGGTCAGCTTGTTACCATTATCCCAGATATCGGTTGGGAAACCACCCGGCTGGACAATGGTCACGTCAATACCATGGGGCACTAACTCATAAGCCATTTGTTCGCTCATCGATTCCAGCGCAAATTTGGTAGACGAATATAGTCCCATGCCCGGGATCATCACCCGCCCCAGCTGGGATGATACATTCATGATGGCTCCCGACTTCTTCGCCCGCATGGCCGGCAAAGCCGCCCGCGCTACCCGTTGTGGCCCCATGACATTGGTATCAAATAGGAGTTGCATTGCTTCGATATCTTGGAGTTCGACTGGTGCGCCGGTGCCGACGCCGGCATTGTTGATCACGATATCCAGTGCCCCGCCGTTGAGGCGTTCGGCCTCAGCCACTGCTTTGGTCACCGATTCATCCGACAATACATCCAATTCCAATACTGTTAGATCAGCGCCCTTTTTCACGGCACCTGCTAATTTTTGAGCCTCAGATCGGGGAAGATTGCGCATGGTAGCGAATACTTTGGCGCCATAGTCTGCATAGAGCTGAGCACCGAGAAAGCCGAAGCCAGAGGAGCAACCTGTGATCAGTATAGCTTTGCCTTTCAGATTGGGCGCCATATCATCCGCCGCGAGGGATTGGGATGCTGTCACGGCAAGGCCAGAGGCCGCGCCAGTGGCAAGCATTTGGCGGCGGTTTAACGCAATTTCGGTCATCGATGTGGCTCCTGGTTAATTTCAACCATAACATTATCACAAAAATTGGATATAAGCCTATTCCATAATATATGTGGGGGAGGAAAATGGAGATTGTTAAAGCCAGTAATGCGGTCGGCGCGATGGTTGATCAAGTGGATCTTACCGCGCTGGATAAGGGGCAATTCGGACAATTGCGTTCTGCTTTTTTCGAACATGGCGCCCTGTTTTTTCGCGACCAAAATCTAACCCCAGAAGATCATATTATCTTTGCGGAACGATGGAATGATATTGATATCAATCGGTTTTTTACTCCGGTTGAAGGCTATCCGCAAATTGCCAAAGTGCTCAAAGAACCCGATCAGCAGATGAATATTGGCGGTGGTTGGCATACCGATCATAGCTATGATGAAATTCCTGCCATGGGATCCATTTTGTATGCGCTCGAAATTCCGCCTAGTGGCGGGGATACACTTTTTGCCGGGATGCACGCCGCCTATGATGCCTTGGATGGTGATATGAAAGCCCGCTTGGAAGGCTTGCAGGCGCGTCATGGTAATGCCCATATTTTCGGTAAAGACAGCGAGTATCAGAAAAAATTTGGTGGCCGTTTTGGTAATACTGAATCAGCTGTGCAGGAGGCCGTGCATCCAATTGTTCTCAAACATCCAGAAACCGGGACCAAGGGACTATATGTCAATCCGGGTTTTACTTTGAATATTGTGGGTATAGATGACAATGAAAGCAAGGAGCTGCTCGCACAACTTTACGCCCATATCATGCAACCAGAATTTCATTTTCGTTTGCAATGGGAAGAAGGCATGTTGGCGATGTGGGATAATCGATCAACATGGCATTATGCGCTAAATGACTATCACGGACACCGGCGCTATTTGAATCGGATAACCGTTGCCGGTGTGCCTTTGCACTAAGGCATTTTGTGCAATTCTTGCGGCCATTTCAAACAGGCAATTGGGGTAATGATCGGGCGTTATTAACAGCTTGTCATATTCCCCTGTACTGTTGTCTCGTGGCGGTTGAGCGCATTAAATTTGAGACCATTTGTAACTTTTGTTCAAAAAGCACGAACTCCCTATGTCTAGGGAAGGTGCCGCTATGAAATTACGAGATCTTGAATATGTGATTGCGATTGATCGCTATCTCAATTTTGGACGGGCTGCAGAAGCCTGTAATGTTTCGCAGCCAGCCTTATCTTCTCAAGTGAAAAAACTGGAAGAACGCCTCGGAGTCGAAATTTTCGCGCGGTCAAACCACAAGGTTATGGCAACCGAAGCGGGTAATCGAATTATTGAAACTGCTAAAGATATGCTTAAATCCGCGCGGCAAATAAAAGATTTTGCTGCGGAATATCGGGATCCGATGTCTGTGCCTCTGCGCATTGGGATTTTCCCGACCTTAGCGCCTTTCATTGTTCCTTATGTTGCAGAAACGGTCCGGGAATTGAGCGCGGAGATGAAGCTAGTCTTTCGCGAAGCGCCGACCAAGCAGCTTATTTCCGAATTGGAAAATCGCCGGATTGATATCGCGTTGGTCAGTGGGCCAGTGGATCATCCTTCCAGCAACTTCACTCCGGTATTTCGGGAAAAGCTCAAACTGGCCGTTTCCGATTCTCATCGCTTAGCCAATCAGCAAAATATCGCACCGCAGGATATTCCTGAGGAAGAAATGATCCTGTTGGACGAAGACCATTGTTTGCGAGATGATGCGTTGAAATTATGCCACAATAAATTTGTTGGCGCAGATGTCCCGGAAGATTTGCAAGCCACCAGTTTGCTAACCACCACCCATTATATAACCCAAGGCTATGGCTTAACGCTGGTGCCGACATTGGCCGAGACATTTTTGGGCGCTGCCAATCCGGCGGTTAATTTTCTGGATATTGATGATCCCGCTTATGGCCGGACAATTGGTTTCCTGTCTCGTAAAGGATGTCCGAGAGAACATATTTTGATGGCGCTGTGCGATAAAATCAGAGCCCAATTGCCCCGCGGAGTAACCGCAGCTGCCTAAGCTTTAGATCCCCTATTTGCATGATGAAATGCGCGGCGTGCCGGTTCAAGTGATTGAACGGGCTTTTCGTATTTAATTGTTTAATATCAATTATTTATATCATAATTTTTGGTTATGATGGTCATTAAAACCTTATATTATACAAAGCAAACTCCCTTCCATATTGCTCTCTCCCAGAAGGCATTGGTGCTCAGATTTTCACTATGCCGCGGATGAGGATGTCCGCAAAAAAGAAGGTAGAAAAATTATGACTTATTCCCCTAATCCAACTCACATGTCCAAAGCCAGAAAATGGCTGGCGGCATCTTCGGCTATTGCAATTTTGGTGTCGACACAGGCCCAGGCTCAGCAGGTCATTGACAATGGTGATAATGTCACCGTAACAAGCGGCGCAGATGGTGAAATCATCACTGCTGGTATTGGTGTAATCAGTGCGGTCGATGCTGCGCCCGTGGTTATCGTGAATAATGATGATGTCACGGTTAACGTTGCCGGCACGCTGCGCACCACTGCCGTGACGCAGACGGTGCAAGTTAACCAGGGCACAACCGGCGCGGTAATTAACAACGCTGCCACTGGCCGTCTCGAAGCGGATTCCCGCGTGGTCAATATTGATGGCACAGAGGCAACACTCAATAATGACGGAACGATTATCGGCACCGGCAGCCAGCGCAACGGCGCTGTCTATGGCAATCGGACATCCAACGATATTGCCATTACCAACAGCGAAACCGGCCTTATTGATGCTGGCGTTGAAGGCGCGGCTATTGCTATTGAAGTGGGCGGAGGCGGTCAGCCTCGCGGCGGTTCCATCACCAATGCAGGTCGTTTGCAAGGGCGCGGCCAAGCTGCACCAACCGGCGGTACAGCGGGTGACGGACTGCGCTTTTTCGGGCCCGGATTGGCACCAGAATATGTGTATGCCGGTGATATCACCAATAGCGGAGTCATCGATTCGGAATCCACACAAGGGCCAGTTGCGGGTGTCCGTTTTGCTAACCGTATCGGTTTTCAAGGGACATTGACCAATGCCGAAGGTGCGACCATTTCAGGCGCAAATAATGGCTTATATTTTGGCAATGATGCTGATCATAGCGGCGGCATTGTTAATAATGCCGGGACCATTTCTTCGGGCAGCCGGGCGCTGAACATTGATGGCAATGGTCTGACCGTGAACAACTTGGCCGATGGTCAGATTATCGGCACGGGCAACCAGCGCAATGGTACTGTCTATGCGGACAGCACAGCGCAGGATTTTGCGCTTAACAATGCCGGTATTATTGATGCCGGTGCAGGCAATGACGGTGCGGCTTTCTCGGTTGAGCTATCAGCCGCTGGCAACAGCTTCACCATCGACAATAGCGGTACTATTCAAGGCCGCG
Organism: Parasphingorhabdus sp.; assembly: GCF_039982415.1. Classification (GTDB taxonomy): domain Bacteria; phylum Pseudomonadota; class Alphaproteobacteria; order Sphingomonadales; family Sphingomonadaceae; genus Parasphingorhabdus. Next base: position 271,158 of record NZ_JBDWYL010000006.1, on the reverse strand, counting down.
GCACAGCCGCTGCTGGTTTGACCACTGCTGGTGATGGTTTGCGCTTTGAGCGGACCCGCAATGCCGGCGTTCTGGATGGCACCAGCTCCGGCTTGTTCAATGGCGACATTGTCAACTCTGGCACGATCGATTCAGAAGGCGATAGCGGTACCACTGCCGGTATTCGGTTCGTCAACGGTGTAAGCTTTGCGGGCACTATTGAAAATAGCGGAACCATTTCCGGTGTTCAAAACGGCTTGTATTTCGGCAACCCAACACCAGCAGGCGGCGGCGACTTCTCTGCGGCAACGGTGAACAATGCCGGGACCATTTCTTCGGGCAGCCGGGCGCTGAACATTGATGGCAATGGTCTGACCGTGAACAATAGTGGCTCCATTATCGGCACTGGTGCACAGCGTAACGGAACGGTCTATGCCGATGGTACAGCCAATGGCTTCACCTTGAACAATAGCGGTACAATCGATGCGGCTGTTGCAGGTTCGGGTGTATCCTTTCAATTGGGTGTGAATGACGGCGACGTCCGCAGCTTTGCCTTGACCAATGACGGGACCATTGCTGGTCGCGGCGCTGCTCAGGCTTCGGGTGCGTCAGCTGGCTTGCGATTGTTCAATGGCGCGGGCGCTGGAACGACCGTGACGGTTGCCGACGATATTGTGAACAATGGCACGATTTCATCGGAAACAGCAGCAGCTGTGCTGATTGAGAATATCGCCTTTACAGGGACGTTTACCAATAGTGGAAGCTTGACCGGAGCCAGTGCAGTGGATGCATCGACTGCTCTATCCGCTGTGAATTTTGTTCAGACCGGTGGTTTACTCGATGGCGACTTTATTGGTTCGGCATTCGCAGACAGTCTCAATTTTGCGGCAGGCAATTCGGTTCTGGCGGGCAATATCAGCAATAATGTCAATGTGACAGTTGCTGATGGCGCTACACTGACCGTTTCTGGTGCACAGACCGTTGCCGGCAATTTTGCATCCAATGGAATATTGAACTTCGATCTTGGCGTGGATAGCCTTGCTATTGACGGCGACAGCAGCTTCGGCGCTGACAGTGTCGTCAACATCGCAACCACCGCTTCCGATAATCTGGTGGCTGGTGCTCCGATTGCGGTTTTGACGGAAACGGGCACCTTCACCAATAATGGTGTGACGGTTAATGTGGATGATGATGATTTCTTGCTCGACTATACGGTCGATCTGGGTTCGATTACCATCACGCCAACCGCGACAGATCTGGCTGCTATATCCGCAGATGCGAATATCAACAGCTTTGGCGCAGCGGTGACATCTGCCGTAGCAGCAGATCGCTTGCCCACGGATGTGTTTAACGCCTTGAACAATTCCGTGAATGTTGCGGCTTTTGAATCAACCTCCTTGTCGCTTTTGCCGGCGATACAAGATGGTGTGGCGCGCGAGATATTTGAAACGCAGCGTTTCGCCAGTGGATTGCTCACCAATCGCTTGTCGAGCGACCAGTCGGGTATCTGGGGTCAGATTTTCTATCGCAATGCCGATCGCGATGCGGATAGCCTAAGTGCATTGGGCTATGATGCGGATGCTATCAGCTTCACATTGGGTGCAGACGCGCGTTTGAGTGACAATGCCAAAATCGGTATCTTGCTTAACTATGCTGATATCGAGATTGATGCCGTTGGTTCAGCGGCAGCACAAAATGACGTGAACAGCTATCAAATTTCGGCTTATGCCGGATTGGATTTCGGAGCGGCATTTTTAAATGCCGAACTGGGCTATTCCTTCAATGATGTTGACAGTCAGCGTGTGGCGATTGGCAATGCCATTACCAGTGAATCCGATGCCGATGGGATTATCGCTAGTCTTTCATCAGGATATCGCCTGGAATCCGGAAGTTTTACGATTACGCCAACGGCGGGATTGCGTTATGCCAGCCTGTCCCAGGATAGCTTCACAGAAAATGGCGGATTGGGTCTGACTCTGGATACAGACCGTGCAGAATTTCTGGAAGCCAGCCTCGGTTTGAGACTGTCTGGAAAAGCGGATGATGCCAAAGACCTGTCCGTCATTCCCTTTGCCAATATCGGGTATAGCTATGATCTTATTGGCGATGGTTTTGGCGTGAACGGCAGCTTCAATGGCGGTTTGGACAATTTCCGATTGATCGCGGATGAATCTTCTCAATCCCGCTTTGATTTGGGTGCCGGAATCAATCTGGTCAGCAAAAATGGGTTTAGTATCGGTGCTGAGTATCAGGGGCGTTTCGCATCTGACTACCAATCCCATTCAGGCGGAGTGAAGGTTCGTTTTGAGTTCTGAGTAAGAAACCAATCTGTTTCGTCCGGAAAAAGCCGGCTGGTAGAAATATCAGTCGGCTTTTTTTGATCGGTGGTTGCAAAAAATTTGTTCCCTTGTGTAACATAGCCCTACGCGACCGCGAATATCGAAAAGGCCGTCAAACCGCGCCCAGTTAAAGGATGGAAAGCAATTGTGAAAACTGTTGATAGCGCTGCCGCTTCATCCCAAACGACCAGCTTTGTCAGTTTTATCGTGATATTTGCTGTTCTTTTGGTTGTTGCAGAATGTCTGCTCTATCTGGTGGATCAAGTGCAGGAAGCCTTGTGGTTTGCGTTGCAATCGCGCGCCATTGAGGGGTTGGCGGCGGATGTGTTATTGTCAGTTGCCAATGGTGTCATGACATTTCTGGCGGTGGCTGGGCTGTTCATTGCCATTGAATGGCGTCAATTGGGGTTTAGTGATTTTCGCAAACGCTATCAGGAAGGCATTATTTTTAGTGTGACCGCGCTGACCATTTCCATATTGGTTCAGGGCTCGGCTTTTTATCTGTTGCGAACCCAGGATGCGACGTCCCTTTGGACGGCGTCGGATTTAGGCCCATTTCTGGTGATTTTTCCGCTCGTCTATCTTTTGATTTTGGGCTTTATGGAATATTGGCTGCACAGAGCCTTACATTTTTTCGATTTTCTGTGGCGATTTCACGCCATTCATCATCAAATTGAACGGCTTAACGCAGCGCGCAGCTATTCGCATTTTGGCCAAGATATTTTGTATATCATGCTGATCACGATACCGCTTGTCCTGTGGGTGGATGCACCACAGCCGCACATCATGCTGGTCACGACATTCTATATCATCTCCAACTATTATATGCATTCCGATGCCCCCGCATTGTCTTTTCCCGCGCCGCTGCGTCACATTATTGCGGATAATGTTTATCATCATCAGCATCATACGCGCGACACGCGCCATATTGGTAAAAACTATGCGTCTTTCTTTTCCTTTTTCGATCGCATTTTCGGCACGCAATATATGCCTGCCAATGGTGAATTTCCCGAGACGGGCATTGATGGCTATGTTCCGCTTCGGTCTTGGCGCGATTATATTTTTCGCCCCTTTCGCCGTGAACATTAGGAGCGCGCCATGAAGCATAAAGGGAAAATTGCGCTATTTTTGACATTATGCTGTCCGGCTTTGCTCGCTGGCTATGTTGTGCTGCGCAGCGACAGTTCCGATTTGGTGAAAGTCCATAATGGCATTGTTCAGCAGTTTGAAACCGTCGCGCATATTGACGGCGACCGTTTGTCGGCGTTCGCGGCGGAAGATATCATCCTGTTTGATGTCCGGAAAAAGTCGGAATATAGCGTTAGCCACCTAGAAAATGCGGTACGTGTAGATCCTGATATTTCGCGCGCAGAATTTGACGAGAAATTTTCCGCATTGGTCAAAGGGAAGACCGCTATATTCTACTGTTCCGTTGGACAGCGCTCTTCCCGTTTGGCTGATCGGACTCAAGATATATTACTGTCTTCCGGCGCACGGTCGGCCTATAATCTCGAGGGCGGTATTTTTAAATGGCACAACGAAAACCGACCACTTTTTGCAGAAAAAGGTCAAACCACGCGCTTTGTGCATCCCTATAATGCGGCGTGGGGACGGTTGGTTTCAAATCAGGAATATACGAAATATTGATCGCATATTATTCAGCGACAACAGAAAATTTCATCAACGCACACGCGGCAAATATACGACCGATAAGAGGATATCCCAAATATGAAGGAATGGACGTTAGGCATTATCGGTGGTTCGGGCCTTTACGCATTGGATGCGTTGGAAGATGCACGCTGGGTTACAGTGGATACGCCTTGGGGCGCACCTTCTGATCAATTGCTAACAGGTCATATTGCCGGGGTGAAAACCCTATTCCTACCGCGCCATGGACGCGGGCATCACATTGGCCCAAGCCAATTGAATTTTCGGGCCAATATTGATGCCTTGAAACGGGCTGGGGCTACGGATTTGCTATCCATTTCAGCGGTAGGATCATTAAACGAAGCCATGGCTCCTGGAGATTTTGTTGCGGCAGATCAATTTATCGACCGGACCTTTGCAAGGGTCAAAAGCTATTTCGGTGATGGCTTGGTCACCCATGTATCCATGGCCGATCCGGTTTGCCCACTCTTATCGGCAATGGCTGTACAAGCGGCGCGTGATGCCGGGGCGAATGTTCACGACACAGGCACGTATTTGGCAATGGAAGGCCCGCAATTTTCGACCCGCGCAGAAAGCCATATGTATCGCAGCTGGGGGGCTGATATTATCGGCATGACCGCGATGCCAGAAGCAAAATTGGCGCGAGAAGCGGAACTTCCTTACGCGCTAATGGGGATGGTGACAGATTATGATTGCTGGCGAGAAAATGAAGCGGCGGTTGAAGTCGACGCAGTGATTGCGCAGTTGGGAGCCAATGCAGCGGCGGCCCGGGGCTTAGTGGAAAAGCTGGCTCACGCCTTGCCGGAAAGACGCCCGGCCAATCCGATAGATCAGGTTTTGGACTTTGCGATGATCACTGATCCCGCCAAGCGCAATCCCGATCTTGTGGCGAAATTGGATGTGATTGCAGGGCGAGTGCTCGCTGGTTAAGCGGAGCAGCTCGCACCGCCAAGGACACAAAAACGGGCGCAATGCGGATGGTTTAAAAGCACATCCTGTTGGGCTTCTTTTAAGGTTGCTCCCATATCAAATTGGCGATCATAAGGGAGCAAGGTACAGGCCGCCACGCGCGGCGATGCCTCACCCTTGCGTTTGATCACCATGCGGCTGGATGCGCACATGATGCTGGCTGGGTCGACATTTAGTAGAGTCCAACAGGCGTCGGTAATTTCCGGAATATCCGCTTGGGCATCCATTTCTGGAAATACCATCAGCTGTGCTGGATCATCCACGGCCAATGGCCAATTACGCTCGACGCATAGTTTTTGATAGCCTGACCGCGCCATTTCTTCGCTTTCGCCCGCCAAATGGCGCCCGGCAATTGCGATGGGAAACCCGTTTCCAACCAGCCAATCAAGCCCGTCCAGCGCCTTGTTCCAGGTGTTCGGTCCTCTTTCCGCTTCATGCACGGTTTGAGAAAAATGATCGAGACTGACACGAAATGTCATTTTCTCCCGTTTGTCCAATGCCAGTAATTCGGCTTCATATCTGCGCATCGGGCGCATCGCGTTAGTGAGGATTAATATGTCAAAATCACGCGACAGACATAGCTGCAAAATCGCAATCATATCCTTGTTCATAAAAGGTTCGCCGCCGGTAAAGGCGATTTCTCGCGTCGGCAGATTTTCAGCGGCTATTTCGTCCAGAAAGACTTGCACTTCGGCTAGGGAAATATAGCTCAACGCATCATTGGTCGGCGAGCTTTCAATATAGCAATTTTTACAAGCCAGATTGCACAAAGTGCCGGTATTGATCCATAATGTATCGAGGCCGGTCATCGCAACGCTGGCGCGCGTATCGCCAGCAGCGGTTTGCCGTTGATCTTGAAATTTCCGGGGATCAAGCCGTCCGCTATCTCGGACGGAAAATGGAGAGGGTTTAGACATATAGACCTATTCGCAACATATTCTCCTTTTGTTACAGGCGGCAGGACAGAACTGTAACCCCTTGGCCAAATTTTACGAACCAGTGGTGTAAAATTGTGGAGCCATGAGATGAATCTTGAAAACAGTCAGAAATATTACGGAGAAATTCTCAACGGATCCTCAGATCTGCTGACCGATGCCTGCACAATGGCCGCGGCGCCCGCGGTTCATGTGAAAGCTGCACTGGCGAATGTTCACGAGGATGTGAAGAGCCGCTATTATGGTTGTGGCTTGGTCGCGCCCCAACTGATTGATGGCATGGATATATTGGATCTCGGATCCGGCTCTGGCCAAGATGCTTATCTGTTGGCACAGCTGGTGGGGGAACAAGGCAGCGTGACTGGCATTGATGCAACAGCCGCACAGCTGGCTGTCGCCAATCAGCATAAGGAATGGCATCGAGACCGGTTCGGCTATGCGCAAAGCAATGTTCATTTTCTCCAGGGCGATATTGAAAAGCTCGATCAATTGGGCCTCGAGCCCAATAGTTTTGATATTATCGTTTCCAATTGTGTGATCAATTTGGTGGCGGATAAAGCGGCTGTGTTTCGAGCGGCATTTCACTTGCTGAAGCCGGGCGGAGAGCTTTATTTCTCAGATGTCTATGCTGATCGGCGCGTACCGGCGCATTTGCTCAACGATCCGGTGCTGCATGGCGAATGTCTGTCCGGCGCTTTATATTGGGGCGATTTTCTAGCGCAGGCAAAAGCCTCTGGTTTCGTTGATCCGCGATTGGTTAATGACCGGCCTTTGGGCATCGGTGATTCAAAAATTGCTGCGATTCTAGACGGTATCCGTTTCTATTCCGCAACTTATCGTTTGTTTAAACTCGCGGAATTGGAAATGGCTTGCGAAGATTATGGGCAGGCGGTGATTTACAAGGGCGGAATAGAGGGGCAGGAGCGGTTGTTTCAACTGGACAAGGATCATCCGATAGAAGCGGGGCGGGTCTTCCCGATTTGCGGCAATTCCTGGCATATGTTGGCCGGCACACGTTTCGCGCCCTATTTTGATTTTATCGGTGATTTTTCCCGCCACTATGGCCTGTTTGATGGATGCGGCGGACAAATGCCTTTCGTTGCAAACGAGGACGCACAAAGCGCCGAGGCGGCTGCTTGCTGCTGATCCGATGAATATTTTGATGACCGGCGCAACCGGGACAATTGGCGGCGAACTGGCGGCGCGCCTGCTTGCTGCGGGTCATTCGATTATAGCGCTAACCAGGCAAGGTCAGGATATTACCGCCAATGACGGCCAGCCGGTGGCTGCTTCAAATTTCCATGGTACGATGCCCGAACCTGGCCGGCTCGCCCGACTGAGCGGGGATATTTGTCAACCCGGTCTGGGGCTGAACAAGGATGAACTTGCACTATTGGAACGGTATGTTGATCTGGTTGTACATTGCGCAGCTGTCACTGACTTCAACACCGGGGACAATGTCTATCAGAGCGTCAATGTGGATGGTGTTGCCCATATGCTCGCTATATGTCGCAATGCGCGTTTTCTCCATGTGAGTACAGCTTATGTTTGTGGCATTCGCGGCGGTCTTATTGCTGAAGAGCCGGCAGCGGTTCAACAGGAATTTACCAACGGATATGAACGATCCAAAGCCGCCGGGGAAGCATTGGTGCTGGCTGCAAATCGAGAATCTGTCGTGGCGCGTCCGAGCATTGTTGTTGGCGCTCATGCCGATGGCGCTTATCCGCGATTTGACAGCTTTTATAAATTTTTCCGGCTCCTCGCTGAGGGGCATATTAGTCGTTTACCGGTGGCCGAACATGCAACATTGGATTTTGTACCCATAGATCATGTCATTGCCGGCTTGCTCGACATTATCCATCATTGGGAAAGGGCAGAGGGTACAATCATCCATTTGACTGCCGCGCGCGCCATTCCGGTTTCGTTATTGGTCGATGCCATTGGTCAATTTGATCATCTCGACCCTCCGTCCTTGGTACCGCTCGACAGGTTTACGGTGGACAATTTGCCGCCACTAGAGCGGCGCTTGTATAAACAATTTGCAGCCTTTTATACCGCTTATCTGCAACGGGACCCGCAATTTGAAACTGAAAATTTGCGGCGTGTAAACGGCCGGGTCTGCCCGGCTATGGATCTTGCTGCGCTGCAAAGAATGATCCGCTATTCCATCGATCAAGGCTTCATCCGTAAGCAGCGGGCAGAATACGGCGGTTAGCGGATATCTGGATATTCATCGGCGAGCCTTTCTCGCGCGCCCATCGCCCACATCAGCCCTACTTTCAGATATATCCAATTGGCGCGCCATCGCCCCCAAGCGGTAATGCGTCTGTCCGATGTCCAAACCCATCGCGGTATCATGCGAATTTTGCCAAAGCGGGAAAGTTTGATGCACAAATCGGCTTCTTCCATCACCACCACGCGCTCGTCGCAACCGCCTATGGCTTGAAAATTCTCCCGGCGGAAGAACATGGCATGATCCCCGAATAACAGGCGGACCCCGCGCAGAAACAGATGCGGCCGAGTGAGCATTGGCGCATACCAGGTCTTGATCCAATTATGCAGAGTTGAGCCCCAGCGTGTGCCTTGGGGGCCAGCGATGCGCGGAGTGAAACTGGCCAGTCCGGTTTTGCCATCAGCCATAGCCGCACATATGACTGTCACGGCATCGGGCGGCAAAATACTATCTGCATGGAGAACGCAGATTATGTCGCCCTTGGCTTGGTCGACACCAAAGTTAATTTGCGCGCCGCGCCCTGTTTTCGGGGCGCTCAAGACCGAAAAGCCAGCCGCTTTCACCAGATCGACCGATTGATCCTCGCTGCCGCCATCGACAACCAATATTTCGTCAGGCTGTGGGTCGAGCAGCTTTATGCCTTTGATGGTCGCCGGGAGCGCGTTTTCTTCATTAAGCATCGGGATGAGCACCGTCACCCGGTTCATCGGGTCAGCCATGGCCATCTATCCAGATCTTCGGGGCGATCGCAATCATGCAAAATTTCCAATATTTCATAGCGCATGCCGCGCTGCTGCAACCGTGCCAGCGTATCGGGCATAACATGTTCTGTGCTCCAGCGCATATCTTCAAATAAAAAGGAATGAGGTTTTTGCAGGCCGATAAGATAATAGCCGCCATCATCGGCTGGACCGATAACGACTTCGGATCTTTGTAGTGCACGCTGAGCTGCTACGACATGATCTACCGTCAAATCAGGCGTATCCGAACCCAGAAAAATAACCGGTCCGGGGTGGATTGCAGCCAGCAGGCGGGCGGTTAAATCACCGGTCGGTTGCGGAACATATGATAAGTCGTCGCCTAGCCATGTGGTCAAAGTCTGATCATCGCCGCCGCTATAGTGAATTTCAACTTTTGCTCCGGTCTGCCGTAATATTTCGACGGTTCGTTCGGTGAGCTTTTTGTGGACCAATGCCGCGCCATCGGGACCAAGGGTGGGGATTAACCGCGTCTTGGCCGTGCCCGGCACCGGATAGCGAGTGAACAAGACCAGTCGGACGGGATTCATGATGCAAGCTGACGGAGAAGAAACATGGTGATCCGATCGTGATCAGGGCCTTTACCAACAGCCGGTTCGAGACAGAAAAGACTAACGTTACATAATTTTCATTTTTTTCAAACCGGACTGTAACAAATTCGCGAGTTACCGCGAAACTTGATTGATCTTTTAAAATCTATGACAGTAATTTAGGAGCATATTATGAAAAACCTGAGCTTAGTTTTGGCAGCGGCATCAGTCATTGTTGCAACCCCGGCATTGGCATCCGGCGGCGGCGGTGGTGGTGGATATAGCGGCGGCGGGTTCAGTGCTCCTCAACCCCGAAATCCTCGATTGGTGGCGTATAATAAAGGCAAAAGAGCCTTTAAAAAGCGGATCACTTGTAAGAAATGCGCATATAGCAGCGGCGTCAACAATGGCAAAATGGCCCGCGAAGTCGCGGCAAAAGTCAAGGCTGGTGAGTTTAAACTCAAGCCGAAACAACGCCAAGCTGTGCTTTTCTATATTTCGGAACGCTATAGCATAGCCACTTGAAGTCGCGCGCGGTCTTCGGGTTCGCTTCCCCCGCGACAAAGAAATTCCCAGCTCTGGTGAGCGCGGCCATGGCGATTGCCGTGACCGCGGCGCTGGTGCTGTTATCGCGTAGCCCCGATGTCGCCATTTTGCCCTATGTGCTTTTGCTCAGTCTGGGCACGTTTGCGGTTACAATCAGTGTATGGCGCAGTTCTCCGTTAGGGTCGAATACCGTTTTCGGAGTCGCATTGATTGCGCACGCGATCGCGATTTTTGGTTTTGCTGCGTTTGAAGATGATTATTTTCGATTCATCTGGGATGGCTGGATGCTGTCACAAAACGGCACTCCCTATGGCATTGCACCGGCCAATTTTTTTGGGGAAACACTGGCGGATGACCGGCTGGGATTGATACTTGATGGCGTAAACAATCCGCATCTACCGACCATTTATGGTCCAACGCTGCAATTTCTCTTCTCTTTGATCTACCAGTTTTCAGGCACAGATCCTCTCGGTTTGAGAATTGTTTTCGCGATCGCCAATTTGATATTGGTTGCGTTGTTGCTGCGCTGGACAAGCCCGAACAAGACGGCGCTCTATGCATGGTCCCCGCTGGTGCTTACCGAGATTATCATCCATATCCACCCTGATGGCATCATGGCGATGTTGTTGCTTGCAGGGCTGGTTGTTGCCAAGCGCTATCCATGGCTTGCCGGTTTATTCTTCGGATTGGCAGCCGGCGCCAAGATTGTGGCTTTAGCGCTTTTCCCGCTTTTGCTGCGAATGAAGGCGCGCGCCTTGGTTGTCGCATTGACCAGTCTGGTGATTATTTATGGTGTGTTTCTGCTTCAAGGGCAGGGTGCCGGCTTCGATTCAACCGGCGTTTTTGCGAGCAATTGGTATTATAATCCGCTTGCCTTTGCGCTGCTCGATTTTGCCTTGCCGCCGCCGATAGCGCGGACCAGCGCAGCAGTCATAGGCATAGCCATAGTGATGATATTCCATGCCCGTACACGGACTTTGGATACTGCCCCGATAGCCCTGATCTTTGGAGTGATCCTGGTGCTCGCACCGGCTGTAAACGCTTGGTATCTGCTGTGGATTTTACCCTTTGCGACGAAAGGCAGGATGATCTGGCCCTTTGTCGCGGCCGCTGCCTTGCCGCTAAGCTATTTGACCGGCCTTAATCTCGACGACCCTCTTCTCAACGATTTCGAAGTGCATGGATGGGCCTGGGCAGTCCAGGTGGCGATGATATTAGGAGCAATTGGCTGGGACTATCTGCAGTTTCGGAAAACCCGGATCGAAAAAGAAGAAAAGGTCAAGCCGCTTAATCCTCTTGATCATCCCAATATCGCAATTGTCATTCCAGCATTGGATGAAGAAAAGTCAATTGGCCAAGTGGTTCGCGATATTCGCGCCCAAAATTGGCCGTCAAAACCGCACGTAATTGTCGCCGACAACGGCTCTTCAGACGACACAATATCTTTGGCTCAGATCGCTGGGGCGCAAGTGGTGCGCGAACCAAACCGCGGCTATGGCGCTGCCTGTTTGGCTGGCATCGCCGCCATTCCTGATGACGCAAATTTGATATTATTTATGGATGGAGACGGCGCGGATATTGCCGAAGAAGGGCCCGGCCTGATCGCGCCATTGATAGATGGTCAGGCTGATCTCGTCATTGGTTCTCGCGCCTTGGGCAGAAAACAGGCGGGGGCAATGACTTTTCCGCAAATTTTCGGCAATTGGCTTGCGACTCGGTTAATGTGGCTGATCTGGGGAAAGCGGATGACCGATCTGGGACCCTTTCGGGCGATACGCCGGGATGTATTGGACCAATTGCATATGGCCGATCGTGATTTTGGTTGGACCATCGAAATGCAGGTCAAGGCGGTCCAGCACAATATGCGGATCGTTGAACGCCCCGCCGGCTATCGCCGAAGGGTGGGTGTTTCGAAAATATCCGGAACCATCCGCGGTGTGCTAATGGCAGGCAACAAGATCTTGTTTGTCATCGGCCGAGAAGCGTTTTTTCGTTAGTCTTGTGCCGCTTGCTTGCGTCGCCGGCGGATGAGATAGAAACCACCGCCAATAAGGACCAGCAACAGGCCGCCCGCCGCCGCGCCGAGCAGCGGATTGGAACGGATCAACCACAGAGGTGAGATAAAATTCGAATTTTCTGCCTGACCCGGCCCTTTGCTATCGTTTAGGCGCCAATCATATTCCAAGAATGAAATCTCCATATCGCCGTCGCTCAGCGCTTCAATATCAGTGTCTGAAAGACCGAGACTATCAGCATAAAGGGCAAAAAATTCATCCAAAGTTTCGGCATCGCGCCAACCTTGCTCGAAATCATCGCCATACCAATTGAAGATGGTGGATACGGCCAAATTACCATTTTCCAAGCGGTTGCGGCTACGGTCGCGCAAAAAGCCATCTGTCATTCTTTCGAGCTGCGCTTCTAATTTGCTGCCAACAAAAGCTTCATTCAATAGCGAAGGGCAGCCAATGCTGGCACAATTGACCGCGAAATGGATCCGTGGTTCGTCATAGCGGCCGCTGCCACGGATGATGTCATGTTCGATATTGTCCAAAGACAAAGTCTCTCCCAGCAACGGAATAAATTCTTTTTGCCAAGGTGATTGTGTCAATGTGCCCAATTCTTTGATCGATGTCAGATTCGGATATGCCGTCAGGATAAGCTCCACCGTCCAGGCATTATAGGCATTGATGAGAAAGGCGAGTTGATCTGGATTGGACCAGCCATCAAATTCCTCGCGCGTGACCGATGACATCGCGTCCAGATAGATTTTCAATGCCGCCCGATCTTCTAGGAATTGCGTATAATTGGCGGTTGAACTGGTTCCGTCTGCGGCCATTTCGACATTGTCATTCAACAGGCTATTCCAACCCGAATGATCAAATGTTGCCGCTTGGGCTGATGTCGCCGCGAGTAGGCAGAAAATTGTTGCCAAATTTTTTTTCATGTCAAACCTTGCTAGATAAAGGGGAGTGTCAATGTATCCTTTTGCTCTTCATTCGCTGCAAATCGACGAACTGTTACAACGTGTATCATTTTCATGGAAAAAGCACATATGACTTGAAGTTGCCCATTGTCAGTCAATCGGATCAACGTCCAAAACATACACCGCCTGGCGATAGAAATAAGCCAATTTGTGAACCGCGCTATGGCGAAGATGCAATCCCATTTGGTCAAATGTCGCCAGCCATTGTTGATGGCTGCGGTTGCTGTGCGGATGGCCGAAAAATTCCATATTGGTCAACTTGTCGGTCCATTTCGTATAAAATGCCTGCCAAGGACTTTCATAGACATCTTCGATAATGATGAGCCTTTTGGATATGCGTGCCGCTTCGTGCAAAATCACATCAGGCCGTTTTGTGTGATGCAAAATGGTGAGCAACAGGCCGGTGTCGAATGTCTGATCGTCAAATGGCATGATCTCACCATCATAGATGATCGGACGCAAGCGTTTCTCAATGCTATTATCGGCTATATCCAAGGCCGTTACTTCCAGTCCTTGGTCGCGAAAAATTTCAACGACACTGCCGGGCCCCGATCCAATTTCTACCAGATGATCTGCCGGTTTCAGCCATTTATGTGTCAGACGATATTTTCGCCGCGCATCCATTTTCCAAATCGCGTAAACCGCACGACCAAGAAGCGGGATTTTCCAGAAAATCTGCATGCGTTGGAACCTCTTGAACCTAATGCTATCTATTCGCGGCGACACAGCTATTGGTTTCATCCTGAAACAATCTTCGACAAATCACTACCCGGCGGTTTATAGGCGCGACATTGTTATTAATGGCTAGGAATATGAAATGACACTTATTGGCCCCGCTTCCCACAGCTATTTTTCGCAACGCCTCAGACTGCATTATGCCGATTGGGGCAATGCCGACAAACCGCCGCTTATTTTGCTACATGGCGGGAAGGATCACTGCCGCAACTGGGATTGGGTGGTCCAGGAATTGCGGGATGACTGGCATATTATTGCACCCGATGTTCGGGGGCACGGAGATAGCCAGTGGAGTACAGACGGCAACTATACAACCATGGCCATGGTTACCGATTTGGCGCAGCTCATCTATCAACTGGATCTTTCACCCGTTACTATTGTTGCGCATAGTATGGGCGGAAATATCGCTTTGCGCTATACTGGACTCTATCCTGACACAGTGCGGAAATTGGTCGCCATAGAAGGGCTTGGTCCTAGTCCTGAAATGCTCGTTGAGCGCGAGAAAATAGGGCAGCTTCAGCGCGTGCGCAATTCGATCGAGGAAAAGCGCCGGGCGTCCGGACGCCAGGTAAAGCGGTATAAGACATTTGATGATGCGTTAAAGCGGATGCAGGATGCCAATGGTCATTTGTCTGATGAGCAAGCGGAGCATCTGACGACGCATGCGGTGATCCGTAATGAAGATGGCAGCTATAGCTGGAAATTTGATCCCTATGTGCAACATTGGGATTCGATCGATTTGCAGCAATCGGATATTCAGCAACTGTGGGGCAACATCACATGCCCTACCCAATTGCATTATGGTGATGACAGTTGGGCGAGTAATCCGGAAAAAGACGGGCGGATGAAATATTTTGGCGACAATGTCGAGGTTAAGAGCTTCGCCAATGCTGGCCATTGGTTACATCATGATCAATTTGACCAGTTTGTTCAAGAATTGCGGGCTTTTCTATAGTCAGTAAGACACTAGCGCGGCGGCCGAAAAAGCTATTCGCGAGAATGTCAGCTAGCTGATCGCGATGATGGGATGATAGTGCCTCCAAAACTATCACATTTGATGTGATATATCTCTGGACGTATCACATTATAGTGTGATAGGGCGCAGCTAATCCTATCATCCGAGGTCTATCTATGAGCAAAATATTGATCGAACAACTGATCGACTTGATCGATTCTGGCAAAGAAACGCGAGCCGGTTTGGCGCGCGCGGCTGGTCTCCATGCCAATAGCTTAAGGGCATTGGGACAACCGGATTGGAACCCGACCGCTGAAACTCTGGGCAAGCTGGAAACCTATTTGGCGCGGGGTGGCAGCGGCGTCATGGCAACCGCCGAAGAAATCATCAATGAAGCGCGCAATGGCCGGATGTATATCCTGGTCGATGATGAGGATCGAGAAAATGAAGGCGATCTTATCATTCCAGCGCAAATGGCCACGCCTGATGCGATTAATTTCATGGCCAAATATGGCCGTGGTCTCATCTGTCTAGCCATGGCGAAGGATCGAGTGGAAGAACTGGGTCTCGATATGATGAGCCAGAATAATCGCACTGCTCACGAGACGGCTTTTACTATTTCGATCGAAGCGCGCGAAGGCGTAACGACAGGTATTTCCGCTGCCGATAGGGCGCGTACGGTTGCGGTCGCGATCGACGGGACCAAAGATAAGAGCGAAATTGTGACGCCGGGTCATGTTTTTCCATTGCAAGCGCGCAATGGCGGCGTGCTGGTGCGTGCCGGCCACACAGAAGCGGCGGTAGATGTGTCCCGCTTGGCCGGGCTTAATCCTTCCGGTGTGATTTGCGAGATTATGAAAGATGATGGAGAAATGGCCCGGCTTGATGATCTGATCGAATTTGCTCAGCATCACCGTTTGAAAATCGGTACAATCCGTGACTTGATCGCTTATCGATTGCGCCATGATCATCTCGCTCAAAAAAGAACGGAAGCCAGTTTTGAAAGCCGTTGGGGCGGAGAATGGAAGGCATTGACCTTTTTCAACACCGCAACAGAATCGGAACAAATAGTTTTGCAAAAAGGCCATGTGGATCCCGAAACCCCGACTTTGGTGAGAATGCACGCAACCGCTATATTTAACGATGTGTTTGGAAAAACGGGCGACCATTCAGGCACATTGGCCGAATCAATGAAGATTATTGGCGAGGCGGGGTCGGGTATCATAGTCTTTATCAGCCCGCGCATTCCGGATTTTTATTCGCGCCAAGTCGCGCGCCTCAAAGGCGAGAAACCAGCCGATATGGATCAGCTGCGTGATTATGGCGTAGGCGCACAAATCCTCACCGAATTGGGAGTGAGTGATATGGAATTGCTCTCCAATACGAGCCATGATCTGGTGGGACTGGACGCCTATGGTTTGCGTATTGTCGGTCAGCGGGCCATTCCTGATGGCCAAGATCAATTGCAAGCGGAGGCCGTATAATGGCGAAATTTCTTATTGTTGAAGCGCGTTTTTATGATCAGCTTAATGATATGCTTCTCGATGGCGCAATCACAGCTTTGGAAGCGGCCGGTCACGCATATGAAAAATTGACTGTGCCTGGCGCATTGGAAGTTCCTGGAGCGATCTCGCTAGCGATTGATAGCGGTCAATTTGACGGCTTTGTTGCGCTCGGTGTGGTGCTGCGCGGCGAGACCTATCATTTTGAAATTGTCTCAAATGAAAGTGCGCGTGGCATCATGGCTTTGACGCTTGATGGTGCCGCAGTCGGCAACGGTATTATTACAGTAGAAAATGAAGCCCAGGCGCTTGCGCGGGCGGACAAGGGGCAGAAGGACAAAGGTGGTGAAGCAGCAAAAGCCGCCATGGCCGTGGTGGAACTGGTTCAAAAGTTCAGCTGATCGCCATTCTCCCTGTGGCTTTATGAACGCGCTTGGTCTTTGCGCATGGCGGAGACTTCTTCTCGCAGTCCTCTGATCTCGTCCAAGATAATATCGCGCTGTGCGCTTTGTTCTTCGTCGGCTTCTTCGTGCATGGCATTGACGATAATCGCGATGAACAAATTAAGCACAACAAAGGAAGTCACTAGGACGAACGGCACGAAAAATGTCCAGGCCCATGGATAGACTTCCATGATCGGACGGACGATGCCCATTGACCAGCTTTCCAGCGTCATGATTTGGAAAAGGGAATAGAGCGACGATCCGATAGACCCAAACCATTGCGGAAAAGCGCCGCCAAATAATTTGGTTGCCATTACGGCGGCGACATAAAATATCAGACCCAATAACAATATGACTGAACCCATGGACGGGATAGCGGCCAGCAAGCCTTGCACCACCTGACGCATTTTGGGCATGGCTGAAATTAGGCGAAAGGCCCGGACGATCCGCAGGGCCCGGAGGATCGCAAAATTTCCGCCCAGGGGCAGCAAAGCCGCGGAGACGATTATAAAATCGAATATATTCCAACCATTGCGGAAAAAGGACAATCGATAGACTAGCAATTTCAGGAGAATTTCAACGACAAAAATTATAATCGCGATCTGGTCCAAGCCGATTAACAGCGGTCCGAAAGCGGCCATGGCTCCGGAAGAAGTTTCCAGCCCAATGACAATCGCATTGATAACGATTACAGTCATGACCAAATTTTGAAACCAAGCCGATTCAATCATGGTTTTGATTTTGGATATCACGCGATTGCCCTTCACTCTGTTTATCCCTGCCATTTGGCGATTTCGTGGACGGGTATCAAGTCGAGAATGCTCATGCGATACACTTGCCAATACGCATCTGCTCCGCTATAGTTACAAATGAAACTATATTATACTCTGTTGTAAGGAACCCTCCCATGGCTGATCTTTTTGAAAACCCAGCTGGTCTCGATGGCTTTGAATTTGTTGAATTTTGTGCCCCCGAGCGGGGAATACTTGAACCGGTTTTTTCGGTCATGGGATTTACCGAAATTGCTAAACATCGCAGCAAAGACGTCCATTTGTGGCGTCAGGGCCAGATTAATCTGATCATCAACTATGAGCCCAAATCAGCCGCCTGGTATTTCGCCCGCGAACATGGTCCCTCGGCTTGTGGCATGGCTTTCCGGGTCAAAGACGCGCGCAAAGCCTATGATCATCTGCTTGAAAATGGAGCGGAACCCGTCAGCGTTGAAACCGGACCAATGGAATTACACATCCCGGCTATTCGCGGCATTGGCGGAGCGATTCTCTATTTGGTTGATCGCTATGATGGCGGTGAGCGCGGCGAATCGCTGACTATCTATGATATTGATTTTGAATATTATCCGGATGTGGATCGCAATCCGGTCGGCGCCGGTTTCGATATCATCGACCATTTGACGCATAATGTTTATGGCGGCCGGATGAAATATTGGGCGGATTATTATGAAAGCTTGTTCAACTTCCGCGAAATCCGGTTTTTCGACATCAAGGGAGAATATACTGGGCTGACGTCCAAAGCTCTCACCGCACCAGACGGCAAAATTAAAATACCGCTCAACGAAGAAGGCGAAGGCGGCAAAGGGCAGATTGAGGAATTTCTTCGCGAATTTAATGGTGAAGGGATTCAGCATATTGCATTAATATGTGATGATCTTGTCGGATGCTGGGACCGGCTGAAAAAGCTTGGCGTTCCGTTTATGACGGCGCCGCCCAAAACCTATTATGACATGCTCAATGAACGGCTGCCGGGTCATGGCGAAGACGCCGACGCCTTGCAGGCGCGCGGCATATTATTGGACGGCACCACCGAAGGCGGCGAGCCGCGGCTATTGCTTCAAATATTTGCCGAGCCACAAGTTGGTCCGGTCTTTTTTGAATTTATTCAGCGCAAAGGCGACGATGGATTTGGCGAAGGCAATTTTAAAGCGTTGTTTGAAAGTATTGAACGCGATCAAGTTGCGCGCGGTGTTCTCGATGTCAAGGAACCTGCAGAATGACCGCAGCGCCCAATCTCGCAGGCATCCATCATGTTGCCTATCGTTGCAAAGATGCCAAGGAAACGACGGAATTTTATCAGCGCGTCATGGGTATGGATTTCGATCTTGCTTTTGCGGAAAATGAAGTGCCTTCAACGGGTGAATATGATCCCTATATGCATATCTTCCTCGACGCTGGCGGCGGAAATATACTGGCCTTTTTCGAATTGCCCGAGCAACCGGAAATGGGCAAGGATCCGAACACGCCGCAATGGGTGCAACATATCGCTTTCAAGGTGAGCAGCTTGGACGAATTAGAAGCCGCCAAAGCCAATGCCGAAGCCGAAGGGTTGGAAGTTCTCGGTCCTACGCATCATGGTATATTTAAATCCATCTACTTTTTTGATCCCAATGGCCATCGTCTGGAAATTGCCTGCGACATTGGCACGGAAGACGAGATGGCTGAATTACGACGCGTTGCTCCAGATATGCTGGAAGAATGGAGCCGGACGAAAAAGGCGCCGCAACATGCGGCCTGGTTACACGAGAAAGCCAGAGACGAACATTAAACACGGCATATTGATTGTTGCGACATTCCGGCGCACTATCGCGGTTCAATTAAAGATGGGAACCCTATGAAACTCGCAACATTGAAAAATGACAATCGCGATGGCCGACTGGTCGTTGTCTCCAAAGATCTGACGCGGTGTTGCGAGGCGAGTAATATAGCACCGACCTTACAGGCGGCGCTGGACAATTGGGAAAATTGCGCACCGAAATTGGAAGCCCTGTCCCGCGATGTTGACCATGAGGTCGTACCTTGCGAGCGCTTCCACGAACGCGAAGCCCATTCCCCGTTGCCGCGCGCCTATCAATGGGCCGATGGGAGCGCCTATATTAATCATGTCGAATTGGTTCGCAAAGCCCGCGGTGCAGAAGTGCCTGAGAGCTTTTACAGCGATCCGCTCATGTATCAGGGCGGATCGGATGCATTTCTCGGCCCGCGCGATGATATTCCATTGGGTGATCCCCAATGGGGTTGCGATATGGAGGGGGAAGTTGCGGTGATTACCGACGATGTCCCGATGGGCGTGAGTGAACAAGACGCGGCCGATCATATCAAGCTCATCATGCTGTGTAATGATGTGTCGCTGCGCGGTCTTATCCCGGGTGAGCTGGCCAAAGGCTTTGGCTTTTTCCAGTCCAAGCCACCCAGTGCTTTTTCACCGGTCTGCGTGACGCCTGAAGAATTGGGTGAAGCCTGGAAGGATAGCGTGATCCATCTGCCTTTGCAGGTTGACTATAATCGCGAACCATTTGGCCGTGCGAATGCGGGAGTGGATGCAACATTCAGTCTCGCGGCTTTGGTTGCGCATGCCGCAAAAACCCGCCCCTTATGCGCTGGTTCAGTTATCGGGTCTGGTACTGTGTCCAATCAAGATGCCAATGGCGGCCCCGGCAAGCCGGTTTCGCAAGGCGGTTTGGGATATAGCTGCATTGCAGAAATCCGGATGATCGAAACCATCGCTGACGGCGCGGCCAAAACACCGTTTATGAGTGCTGGCGATGTGGTGAAAATCCAGATGCTCGATGATGACGGCCATTCCATTTTCGGAGCGATCCGCCAAGAAGTGGTTGCTGTCTAGCCGGCCATTCTGATCAAACAGGGACCGCTGTTTCATATTTTATGCGTTCCATAGCAAAACTGGCCGAGACATCGGACAGGGGTACGGCCTTGATCAATTTCTTATAGACTCGGTCATAATCGGCAACATCGCGGACCAGCAATTTCAGCAGATAATCTATCTCGCCAGCCATCCGATAAAATTCGACCACTTCTTCGATAGCGGCTGCAGCGGTTGCAAATTTTTCGAGCCATTTATCGCTGTGATCATCGGTTCGGACGGCGACAAACACCGTCATACCCAAGCCGAGTGTTTCCGGTTCGACAATTGCCACCCTCCGGGCAATTATGCCTTGCGTTTCCATCCGTTTGATTCGTCGCCAGCACGCATTGGTCGACAGGCTTAGCCGTGCGGCTAAATTTTCCAGAGATACAGATGCATCCTGCTGCAAGGCCTTGAGGATATTTTTGTCATTCTCATCGATTTTTTGAATTTTATCATTCATGTGAGAAATATATCACGATATCTCAACAATATCAGCTGAAATTTTGAATTATCTGTAAGTATAGCTAATTATTTCTCTATACGAGCTTGGCATGATTGCGCTTCCCATCCGAGCTGATCGTTACGGCTTTGCCGAGCAAATCGATATTCTCGGGGGCATTTTCTAACAGTCCAATGCACGGAATGTTATTTTCATCCTCCAGCCACAAGGTGGCCGCGCCCGCCTGTCCTTTGGCATAGGCCAGCGCATAGCTTTTGATAATCCCGGCGCCGCTTGCAAAATGATCGGCTTTTGTGCCTTCATCGGGCGGCAGATAATTGGGCGTGGCTATCCGGTCCGGTGACCAGTCGCCGGTAAGCGGCGTCGCTGCGTAGATACCGACGGACTCCTTGTTAATCGCCCCGCCATTGGCGGAGATCATTCCTGGCTTGCTGCCATCCTGGCGCAATGCTTGCACCATCGCGACAATCGCATGGGTGCTGTAACTATTGCCGGGTCCGCCAAAAAAGCTCAATCCGCCGGTAAGGGTATAGCTGGACAAGGGACGTTGCGGTTGATCGAGCGCTTCCATGACCAATGAGACTGCAACGGGAAAGCAGCTGTAAATATCAATGGGCCCAATATCGGACGCTTGTTGTTCGGCCAGGTCAAGGGCTGTGCGCACCGCCCATTCAACGGCCGGCGACCGCGACAAATCCTTTTGCTGGCTAATGATAGGAACGCTGGAATCTGCTCCGCTGTGTAAATAGATCATCTTGTCGGCGGCGATGCCAAGATCTGCGGCATGGCCTGCTGTTGTCAAAATCACCGCTCCGCCAAGGGCAACGGCATCTTGCGCCACCATCCAGCGCCGATAAGGATCATTGAGCCGGTAATTGCCGCCATCATCTTGTAACAATTCCTCCGCGCTCCAGTCTCTGGCAAATTGGGCATGGGTGCGTGATGACGCGACCGAAGAAAAAGCAGACCATAAGGCGGCCATATCTTCACCATAGTTGATGCGATCCATCTGCAGCCGCGCGCGCCGAGCATTTTCCAGCAAGCCATAGGCCATAGGCATAGAGATAATACCGTGGCGGAACTCATACATGGTCAGCACCGGAAAATCCGTGCGCTTGTCGATAAAGTCGCGATCTGAAGTTTGATTCCAGTCCATTTCATGGCCGGATTTCTTCGCCTTTTTGACGGTTCCTATCGCTTCTGCGCCGCAGATGAGTGCCGCTGTAATTTTGCCTTCGAAAAGCTCGACCGCTAGTTCGTTAATATGTTTTTGCGGGCTTTGGCCGCCAACGTCGCCATAGATTAACTGCGCGGGATTAAGCCCTGCCGCTTGGGCAATCGCATCGGGAAGATTGGCCGGTGATCCATAAGCATGAGGGACGCCGCTATCGTGGAACAGGCGTGTGGCGAGCAGACAATCAATAGAGGCCCCCAGTGCTTCGGGTGCACCGCTATCGTTTAGGGCCGCCTCGACTGCTGCGGCTGCCAATTGGACCGGTGACGGCCATTCAACATTAAGAGACTGGCCACTGGATTCGCCGATGCCGATCAAAACTGGGGCTTGGCGGTCTGAGATTGTCATGGCTGGAAATTCCCTCAAAATAAACAGTTCATCGATCGATTAAAACTGATAACAGACAGGCATATTCATGCACCTAATAATTTGAGGAAAATATAATGAGCGGATGGCCGGATTTAAAATGGGATGTTGAACCAACCGGACCGCTAAAGGGGCTCAAGATTTTGGATATGTCGACAGTGGTGCTGGGGCCCTTCGCAACCTTAAATTTTGCTGACATGGGCGCGGAAGTTATCAAGGTTGAAAATGACAGCGGAAAATTCCCTGGCGATATGATGCGTCACGCTGGCGATAGTCCAACGGGCGATTTGGGACCAATTTTCACCTCGCTGAACCGCAATAAAAAATCAATCACGCTCAATGCCAAAGAAGCCGAAGACAAAGCGGTGATTGTCGAGCTACTCAAACATGCTGATATTTTTTTCCACAATGTGCGATTGGCAGGAATGGAGCGGCTCGGTCTCGATTATGAGTCGGTCAAGGCGATTAACCCCGGCATCGTCTATGTCCATTGCGCCGGATTTGGGCAAGGCGGCGACTATTCCCACCGGCAAGCATATGACGATTTGATTCAATGTTCTTCAGGATTTGCCTCGCTGTTTGAAATGCGCGGCGATAGCGGCCGGCCATTATATATGCCGTCGCTTGTGGCAGACAAGACGATCGGACTATTTGCCGTCAATGCCACGCTTGCCGCTATGTATCACAAAGAGAAAACCGGTAACGGTCAATTTGTCCAAGTGCCAATGTTTGAAGCTTTTACATGGTTCAACATGGTTGAGAATCTGTGGGGAGAAACCTTCATTCCCGGCAACGGCCGACTGGCTTATACGCGCTCGATCAATCCCAATCGCAAACCTTATCCAACCAAGGACGGATTTATTGGATTGGTCCCATATAGCGACGGTCAGTGGGAAACATTTTTCGAACTGGGTGGGAAGCCCGGCGTATTTGAAGAGCCGCGATTTGCTACCTATTCCGAACGGACCAAGAATATCACGGCGCTCTACGCATTGATTGAAGAAATTGCCGCAACCAAGACCACGGACGAATGGCTGGTGTTGCTCGACGAAAATAATATTCCGGCTATGCGCTACAATCAGATGGCTGATGTGCTGGAAGATCCGCATCTTCAGCAAGTCGGATTTTGGAGCGAACGGGAAGGAGAGAAAATCGGGAAATATCGATCGATCAAACATCCGGTTCATTATTCCGCCAGCCCGGCCAATATATATGGTGATCCGCCGACATTAGGCGCGGATAATGATGAGATTAGAAACGCCATCGGACATCCGAAAAAGGCTGACTAATTTCATAGCCAAGGAGCCGCCATGTCAGACCAAAGCCCCGTTCATGTCATCGCCAATTTTACCGTTGAAGATGCCGAAACCTATCGTATCTACGAAAAGGGTTTCTTCCCGATCCTCAAAAAACATGGCGGACATTTTGTCACGTTTGACGATGAAACAGAAACTTTTGAAGGCGCCGCGCCATTGCAAGGGCGGGTTGTATTGTTAAAATTTCCCAATGCTGAAGCCGCAAGAAACTGGTATAATGATCCCGCCTATCAGGCGTTATCAGAGCATCGCCGAGCGGGAACGACGCTCAAATTTTTAACGATGCTGCATCCTATTCCGGATCGATAGGCGCCGCTCTGATTTTGTAGACTATTGTGCAAGTGCTTGGTTTATCTGCTGTAGCAGTAGCCTTTGGGCGTAAGGATTGGACAATGTAACGGTCGGATTAAATCTGGGACTGCAGGCGATGCGCACTTGCTGTCCATCGTCTTTCATCTCGCCGTCCACCATCATGGGCGCCTGCCATGGGCCATGCTGAGCGGCGACATCAGTGTCATCCGGTGCATATCGATTGCGCATATCTGTGCCAAATTTCTGACAATCGGTTATCACCGAAGTGCGCCATTGTATGTCCTTGGGATATAGGGTGATTGATGTAACAATCGTGCGGTCCCTGAATGGCATGAACCTTATCAGCAAATGGCCTTGTGGCCCATCATAGCGGCGGTCGCTTGTGAGCTTATACATTGCAAATCGTATTCTATCGACCCTCTTGATCCTGACCAGATCATCAAAGCGAACGTGAATATTCGGTTTTTCTGTGCTTTCACCGGAAGCTGTATAGGCGTTTTTTGTCATGACGGCATGCACTTGCGCTTCTGTCATTTGAAGGCTGATCCCCTCCAGTTCCAAAAGTTCTGTTTCATTGGTCAGAACCAAATTGCTGGAAAAAAAGAAGGCCGCCGCAGAACCGAAAAATGCCAAAAACCGTATCACAATTATAGCCTCCGTTGGCTGACAGAAGCATGGCAAGCCTGTCGTAAAGCTGAACCCGTAGCTGATCCGGGATCAGCCTGCGTGGAAATCATCTTCTGTAAGTCACCACAAAAAAGCCCGGAGCAATGTCTTGCCCCGGGCCTTTATGTTTGAACCTGATCGTTAGGATCAGCTGGAATAATACATGTCAAATTCAACCGGTGCTGGCGTTGTTTCCAGACGGCTGACTTCTTCCCATTTCAGTTCGGCATAAGCCTCAATCTGATCTTTGGAGAAGACATCGCCTTTGAGCAGAAATTCATGATCGGCTTCCAATGCTTCCAACGCTTCGCGCAGTGAACCGCAAACGGTAGGCACTTCAGCCAGTTCCGAAGGTGGTAGATCATAGAGATTTTTGTCCATCGCGTCGCCGGGGTGGATTTTATTTTCAATCCCGTCGAGGCCAGCCATCAACAAAGCTGAGGCAGACAGATAAGGGTTGGCCAAAGCATCCGGGAAGCGGAACTCAACGCGTTTCGCCTTGTCGCCCGCTCCATAAGGAATGCGGCAAGATGCGGAACGGTTGCGGCTTGAATAAGCCAGCAGAACAGGCGCTTCAAAACCGGGAACGAGGCGTTTGTAACTGTTTGTGGTGGCGTTGGTAAAGGCGTTACACGCTTTGGCATGTTTGATCACGCCGCCAATATAGTAGAGGCACATTTCCGATAGACCGGCATATTCATTACCAGCAAAAAGCGGCTTGCCATCTTTCCAAATTGACATGTGTGTGTGCATACCGGAGCCGTTATCTTCTTTGATCGGCTTAGGCATGAAGGTCGCCGTTTTGCCATATGCATGGGCGACTTGTTGCACGACATATTTGTAGACTTGGGTGCGGTCGGCTGTTTCGACCAGCGTCCCAAAGGTAATGCCCAATTCATGCTGTGCAGCTGCAACTTCATGGTGATGCTTGTCCATGGGCAGGCCCATTTCCATCATCGTGGCGACCATTTCACCGCGAATATCCATCGCGCTATCGACCGGAGCCACGGGGAAATAGCCACCTTTGGCGCGTGGCCGGTGCCCCATATTGCCCATCTCATAATCACGGCCGGTGTTGGTCGGCAATTCGACATCGTCAATTTTAAAGCCGGAGCGATCATAGCCATCTTCAAATTTGACATCATCAAACATGAAAAATTCAGGTTCCGGACCGACATAGACCGTGTCGCCAATCCCGCTGGATTTCAAATAGGCTTCGGCGCGCACTGCGGTTGAACGCGGGTCGCGATTATAGAGCGAACCATCGCCGGGCTCGACAATATTACAGACCAAAATCATCATCGGCGTGGCGGAAAACGGGTCCATGTAGACCGCGTCCAAATCGGGCCGCAGGATCATGTCGGATTCGTTAATCGCTTTCCAGCCTTCGATAGAAGAACCATCAAACATGAAGCCTTCTTCAAGTACGTCTTCGTCAATCACGTCCGAACACATTGACAGATGCTGCCATTTGCCGCGTGGATCGGTGAAGCGCACGTCGACCCATTCAATCTCATGTTCCTTGATCATTTTCATGATGCTTGCAGGTGTATTGCCCATTATATTGTCCCTTGGTTGGTTATCTAAATATTGCGATTATTGAAAATTAATGGCTCTGAGTTGTCGCTCGCCCTATATGGCGTCATTATCCCGTTCACCGGTGCGAATGCGCAAGGCAGACTCCACGGGAATGACAAAAATTTTGCCGTCACCAATCCGACCGGTTTGTGCAGCAGTGGAAATAGCCTCGACGACGCGCTCCGCCAGCGCATCTTCGACAACGACTTCGAGCTTTACCTTGGGCAGGAAGTCGACGACATATTCGGCGCCGCGATATAATTCTGTATGACCTTTTTGCCGGCCAAAGCCTTTCGCTTCTGTGACGGTGATACCCGATACGCCCACTTCATGGAGCGCTTCTTTTACTTCATCGAGTTTGAAAGGCTTGATGATCGCTTCGATCTTTTTCATTTTTGTTCGTTCCATCCCTAATATTCTGGCCGCGTTCTTTTTGCTTTGGCGTGCTTATACGGCACCGAAATCGGGCGCACTTGCCCAGCACAATTCAATTACCGTGCCAGTTGGCCGCGCATAAAAGAATCGCTGGTAATCTGCTAAAGCCAAACGAAGACAGTTTCAATGCCGCCCAAAAAACAGGCATTTTTGAACAGTATTGCTCAAATTTTAGGCAGTCAATCTGCTGGTTTTCAGCGTCCGATAGGAGCTGTGTCTTCAGCCACATTGGCCTTGGTCCAGTGGGATCGATCGATCACATAATGGCGCAAGGCTTCAACCTGATCAGCCTTGAGCTGGGACGCGAAACTGACCATGCCATGTTGTTTCAATGCACCGCCGGTTATAATCGCAGCCCAAGCTTCTTCACTGGCCAATGTTCCGGAAATACGCAGATCTGGCGTAAAGCCGTTGCCGACCGCACTGTCACCATGACAGACGAGGCAGCTGCGGCCATAAATGGCCTTGCCTTGCGCAATTTGTTCTGGGGTTCCGGATGGCTCGGGTGGATTCCAAACCACTTCGCTTTTCTCAGGCAAGGCAGGCAAAGTGGCGGAACCGCCAACTTTCATAACCACCAGGCGCGGGATATTGGGTATAGTCCGCGAAGCGCCGCCAGCTACACCGGCGACCAGCGGAAAGGCTCCCCCTTTGCTGGTCAGGAATGCAATATATTGTTCGCCATCAACCATATAAGTGGACGGTGCAGCGACAACGCCGGATTGCACATCCACGCTCAGCAATTCTTCTCCGCTATCAGCGGCATAGGCTTTGAACAGACCAACGCTTGTGCCTTGAAAGACAAGATTGCCGGCTGTTGTCATCGTCCCGCCATTCCAAGCAGCAGGATGATCAACCGACCAGGCGGTTTTGCCGGTTTTTGGGTCAAAGGCGACAAGCTTGCCGGTTGTGGCCGCAATAGCCGCCTTATAAATGGCCGGATCATCAGGCAACTGACCAATGGCCCATGAAATGCCGACATTGAAACCCAGACGTTCGCGCTTTTTGTCGATTTCCGTGGTTGGTATGTCATATCCCTGCGGGATTTGCTGCGCTGGGATATAGACCAGTCCCGTGGTGGGATTATAGCTCATTGGGTGCCAATTATGAGCACCCAAAGCACCAGGGATGGAAACAAAGGGTTTTCCGGTTTTATAAAAGCGCGCTTCAGGATTTTCGATCGGCCGTCCCGTTTCAAGATCATAGCCCTCCGCCCAATTGACATTTTCAACAAACGGCTCCGCGCTCATCAGCCGGCCATTTGTCCGGTCAATAACGAAGAAAAATCCGTTTTTCGGAGCGTGAAAAATCACTTTACGTTTTTCGGTTACGGCTGTCGTTTCGCCTTCGGTGGCTTCGACAGGCCAATCAATTTCTGAAATTATAATATGCTGGGTTGCGGTATAATCCCATGTTTCTCCCGGCGTCTCTTGATAATGCCAGAGATATTTTCCGGTATCCGGGTTGACTGCGACGATGGAAGAAAGAAATAGATTATCACCCTCTCCACCAGAGCGCAGGCCATGGTTCCAAGGATTGCCATTGCCGACACCAAAATAGAGTTGATCGAGTTCTGCATCATAGACGATGCTATCCCAGACGGTTCCGCCGCCCCCTGATTCTTTCCATTCTCCCTCGCCCCATGTCTTGTTGGCGGCTTTCGCGAAAATTTCATCGCTGGCCGCGCCATCGGGTTCGCCAGTCGGATTGGGGACCGTGTAAAAGCGCCATTTTTGTGAGCCGTCAGAGACATTATAGGCGGTGAGATATCCGCGCACGCCAAATTCTGCCCCACCATTGCCAATGATGACCATGTTTTTCACAACCCGGGGCGCCCCGGTTATCGTATAAGGTTTGCTATTGTCTGTGGTTTGGGTTTCCCAAAGCCGAGCGCCGGTATTGGCATCAAGAGCAATGAGCCGGCCATCAATTGTGCCGAAGAACAATTTTCCTCGAGAAATGGCAACGCCGCGATTGACCACATCACAACAGGCATCGACGGCCTTGTCACCCGGAACTTCGGGATCATAAGACCATAATTCTTCCCCGGTCTTCGCGTCATAGGCGAAGACTTTGGACCAAGCGGTGGAAATATACATTTTGCCGTCGATCACGACGGGCGTGGCTTCTTGTCCGCGGGCATCGGGCAAGTCTTTAAACCAGGCAATGCCGAGCTCTGCTACATTGCTTGCATCTATTTGATCCAATGGGCTGTGGCGCTGTTCTTTTGCGTCAAAGCCGATATTGCTCCAGTCGGCGCCGCTTGTTCCCGAAGTTCCGTCGCCGCCGCCACCGGTTTGATTTTGGCAAGCTGCCAGCAATAAAGTAGCCAAAACTAGTGCAAAACGGCGCATCATTTCTTCTCCCGAACGGACAAACCTTCACGGGCTTGGCCTGATTTAACTGACTAGCTAAATTTACGCTCTGAGGTCAAGGCCGATGCTGATTTAACTATAAGGCGGGCAATCGAGGCCGGTGGGGCTTTTGGTAAAAATTTCGCATCCCGTTTCGGTAATACCAATACTATGTTCAAATTGGGCGGAAAGCGATCGGTCACGCGTGACGGCTGTCCAGCCATCTTCGAGCATTTTGACCGCATATTTGCCGATATTGATCATCGGTTCGATCGTGAAAAACATGCCGGGCCGCAATTCTGGGCCCGTGCCCGGGCGTCCGGCATGCACCACTTCAGGGGCATCATGAAACATTTGACCCAAGCCATGGCCGCAAAAATCGCGCACCACACTATAGCGGTTTCCTTCGGCATGGCTTTGAATAGCATGAGCCACATCGCCCATATGATTGCCCGGTTTGGCTTGTTCGATGCCGAGCATCAGACATTCATATGTATTTTGAACCAGCTTTGCCGCTTTGACTGGAACTTTGCCGATCAGGAACATGCGACTGGTGTCGCCGTGCCAACCGTCGATGATTACGGTCACGTCAATATTGACAATATCGCCTTCCTTTAACTTCTTATCGCCGGGGATGCCATGGCAGACGACATGATTGATCGAAGTGCAGCAGCTATGCGTAAACCCGCGATATCCCAGTGTCGCCGGCACGGCCCCTTCGCGAAAAGCATGTTGACGCACCATGTCATCGAGAAAACCGGTGGTCACTCCAGGGACAACATGGGGTACGAGGGCATCGAGAATTTCCGCTGCCAAGCGTCCCGCCTTGCGCATGCCTTCAAATCCTTCAGGGCCATGGAGTTTAATGGCGCCGGTCCGGCTTTGCGGCGTGGCTTCTTCTACAGTCAGATAATCAGTCATCGCTTATATATATGGTCAATTGGTCGATTTGACTATGAGAAATTTGTCCTCATTGATCAGAATGATCGCGGTTTTGCGGTACAAAGCTGCGCGGCAATCGGGTCTCTTGATCTGCAAAATTGCTAACCCCGGCCGGTCCGTCGTTCATATGCCGATACAAATAGTCGATCGCAATTTCGATTTCATACAGGGCGCCCATGACCAACAGACCGCCGCGCGGCCCATCGGGAGCTTGCACATATAGGCCGGTAAATGCGCGTTCAGCGCCTGGCGCGCTATGATCAACCGAGCCGGTATCAAACCGGGTGATGGTCTGAAAATCGAGCGAGCCTTTTGGCTGAAAATCGGTGTGCTCCGGTACATCCGTGCGGATATTGCCATAGGCAATGCTATTGACGCTATTGTCCGCGACAAGCCGTCTGATGCTTTTCTTTTGACGCAGCACGAGCCCGATTATTCCCAAACCAATCAAGGCAAACAGGGCCGCAGCGGGAACACGCAAAGCCTCACTAGCCGCTGTCATCGACGCAAAGGCGATAAATAATCCAAAGCCCAAAAACATCATTCCAAAAACCGTTCCAGCAAGCTTGGTTGCAAAACGCGGCGGGGCTGAG
This sequence comes from Parasphingorhabdus sp., assembly GCF_039982415.1. Lineage (GTDB taxonomy): Bacteria > Pseudomonadota > Alphaproteobacteria > Sphingomonadales > Sphingomonadaceae > Parasphingorhabdus. The sequence continues at coordinate 240,667 of NZ_JBDWYL010000006.1, read as the reverse complement.
GTTTCTTCGATGATTAGGCGTGAACCATCCTGCAAAATCCGCAAGCTGGCCTGGTCATCATACAGGCTAGCCTGGAAACCAAATTGTCCAAATTGCACGGTCATAATATTCTCCTGTTGGAGAGGATTGAATGCGCCCCAGTCCAATTTACGCGCTGGACCTTACCAAATTGCAAATGGACGTTGATGATTTGCAGAACTGCTCTATATCCTCAGCCATGAGCAATACCCGCATTTATACCGCAGCCTTGATCGTTATAGGTGACGAGATTTTATCTGGCCGGACGCAAGACCAGAATATCGCACAAGTGGCTAAATGGCTGAATGTGCAAGGGATTAGGTTAGGCGAAGTCCGGGTTATTGCCGATGACATGGATGCGATAGCCGAAGCCGTAAACATTTTGCGTGCGCGCAATGATTATCTGTTCACCACTGGCGGTATCGGCCCCACTCATGATGATATTACGGTTGATGCCATTTCCAAGGCCTTGGGGGTGGATGTGGTGATCCATCCGACTGCACGGGCGATATTGGAAAAATATTATGCCGATAAAGGGGGCGTGAACGAGGGACGTTTGCGCATGGCCCGTGTCCCAGACGGCGCCCAGCTGATTGAAAACCGCATGTCTGGCGCGCCGGGAATCCAGATTGAGAATTTGTTTTTAATGGCCGGTGTGCCGCATATCACGGCGGGTATGTTGGATGCTTTGACCGGAAGTCTCGAAGGGGGCGCTCCCTTATTGTCAGCGACTTTGGGCGCTTGGGCACCGGAAAGTGAAATTGCCGATGTTTTAAGCGCAGCGGAAAAAGCCCATGAAGGCTGCCAAATTGGCAGTTATCCATTTTTCCGCAGCGGCAAGGTTGGGGCCAATTTTGTGATTCGCTCTACCGATAGTGATGATTTAGCGACTTGTACGGCGATATTGAAAAAAGGATTGGAAGCCGCTGGCTATGCCGTCACCGATGGCGGTATTTAGCCGCTAACGGCCGAGAATTTTCTCCGGCTTGGCGGGCCACTATTCGCGCGCCGCACGCAGCGCAGCGCCCGCAGCAAATGGGGTAATAGCTACCAGCAAAAGCGAGACCGCTCCCAGTAACAATAACGCATTGCCGCTGGCATCCGCCATGCTGCCTGCGCCGAAAATGAGTAGCGGTATGGCCAGCGGTACCAGCAACAAACCGCCAAGCGCGCCAGCGCCTTTCAGCCCCGCTGTAAGCGCTGCGATCATCACCGCCAAACCCGCAAGAGCCGGGGTAGCAATGGCCAAACTGGTGAGCAAAGTGACCAAGGCTGGACCTTCTAAACCCATAAGCGCGCTGGCCAAAAGCGCCGCGAAGAGAAGCGGCGGACCAAAGGCGAGCCAATGAGAAACCAGGCGTGCAAATGCGATCAACTCATCGGTAATATTGCGTACCAGTAATTGATCATAAAATCCCGTATCGAGATCCGGTTGTATCAATCGATCCAGCGGCAACAAGGTTGCGAGCAAGGCCGCGATCCACAATATACCGCCGCCCGTTTGCAACAACAGGTCGGGATCGGGTCCGACAGCAAAAGGGAATAAGGTAGCGGCCGAAAGATAGAAAATAATCGGTAGCCAAGTGCCTCCACTGGCATAGCTTTGGCGAACATCTCGCCAGATTAAGGTTTTGAGCACCGCGATCATACCGGTTCATCCGGCGGGATAAATGGCGTGAGATCCAAAGTTGCCGTGATGGGAATAGGCAAAGCAATATGACTTGCGGCGAGGATCATTCCGCCGCGCTGCAAATGATCTTGCAACGCCGTCCCCAATAAGGTGACCGATGCCGTATCCAGACCATTGGCCGGTTCATCAAGGAGCCACAAGCTCGCATCTGACAAAAAGGTGCGCGCAAGCCGGGCACGCTGGCGTTGACCGGTTGAGAAATAGCGGATCGGTATTTCGGCGAGATGGGACAGGCCGGCCGCGGCCATGGCTGCGCGGCTCTGTTCAACCGGCTTCCCGTCAATTTGCGCCCAAAAGGCGAGCGCTGCTGCCAGCGAGAGATTTTCATCCAATGCCATGTGGTGGTCGCAAATCGCGAGTGACTGGTGAACAAACAGCTCGCCGGAATATATCGGCAATAACCCAGCAACCAAACGCAAAAGACTGGACTTACCGACTCCATTTTGTCCAGAAATCAAAAGCGCTTGCCCATTGGAAACTTCGAAATTCAATCCTCGAAACAACAATTTGCCGCCGCGCACGCAGGCAATATCCTGCCCGCGCAGGGATTTGGCTTCATGGTCTGCAAATTTGGTTGACGCCCCAGTGTTCATAGGGAAGACTTAAGCCACGAAATGGCAGCAAAGCCAAGCAAGGAGTATTGAAATATGGTTGCAGCGCTCACCGAAGCGGAACGGGAAACCGCTCTCGCAGCTTTGCCGGACTGGGAATATGACAGCAAACGCGATGCCATAAGTCGCAAATTTAAATTTGCTGATTTTACTGCGGCTTTTGCCTTTATGACACGCGTTTCCCTACATGCGGAAAAAGCTGATCATCATCCGGAATGGTTTAACGTTTATAATGTCGTCGACATTACGTTGACCACTCACGATGCTGGAGACGATGGCGGATTGTCCCAACGCGATCTCGATTTAGCGCATAAAATAGAAGAATTTGCTTAGTTTTTTTCCTCCGATCCGGCTAGAACATTACCCAGATCTGCCAGTTCGACCGACTGTTTGCGCAAGCGACCGGGCATCCAGCGCGCGGCAAATGCTAGCTGTTTGGCCATTTTATTGACGGGCCGGTGGACTTTATTGCCATGGACTGCTTCCCAAGCTTCAGGCCCGATTATTGACACCGGACTGACCAGCACGCCGCTTTCTTCCAATCTTTCTTTTCCGGTTTGATTGGTCCCTTCGACCACATCCGAAATTATATTTGTGTCAACAAATCCGGGCATGAGCGACCGGGATTTAATGTCATATTTCCGAAATTCCAGATCGTGAGATTCTGCCAGCCCGCGGACCGCAAATTTGGTTGCGCTATAGACGCTGAGATCGGCGACACCGTAAATGCCTGCGGCCGACGCGGTATAAAGCACACAGCTGTCGGGCGTGTTTTTCAGCATTTCGAAACAGGCGCGGGTGCCGCTGATGCAACCGGTAAAGTTTATCGCAATCATCAGATCGATATCTTCATCGGTCATTTCCTCAATCGGGCCGCCTTCTCCAATGCCTGCATTGTTGAACAAAACGTTCATTGTACCGCCGGTTATTTCGCCAAAGGCCTCGGCTGCCGCCTTCCAATTGGCACGATCGGTCACGTCTAGCCGGTGAATTGAACTTTGACCTTCTGGCAACAAAGACGCGGTTTCTGCCATTCCGTTTTCATTGATATCAGCAATGCCGACAAACCAGCCTTTACCAGCAAAATAGCGCCCCACTTCGCGGCCGAGCCCGGAAGCAGCGCCTGTTATGAATATGGTCTTTTGTCCGCTCTGATATCCCATTTTATCCTCACCATCTTTTCATTGTCTTATTGACATTAATGTTCATCCCAGCGGTTTTTCATCAGCAGGTCAAGTGCGATTGGACTTATTAGGCAAAGCAGGCCAAGAGCTGTGGGATGAATTCGACCTTACCCGCCTCTGGTCCTGCGATTAGTCTGCAAAATGTCAGTCGGCATTATGGATCAATCAAAGCGGTGGATAATATATCCCTGGAAATTGAAGCCGGCAGCTTTGTCGCACTGGTCGGATTGTCGGGCTCCGGCAAATCGACATTGCTGAAGATGATCAATCGGTTGGTCGACCCGGCCGCAGGACAGTTGCTGATCGACAATAGCAATATTGAGGATACAGACCCCCATATCTTGCGACGACAAATTGGTTATGTCTTTCAAAATATAGGGCTATTCCCGCATATGACGATTGCGCGCAACATTGCGATCGGACTGGAACTTGCCGGAGCAAATAGTGGCAAAGATGATCGGGTGGCCGAATTGCTCGATCTGGTGACCTTGCCGCCTGAAATGGCAACCAGAATGCCGCATCAACTGAGCGGCGGCCAACAGCAACGGGTCGGTGTCGCCCGGGCATTGGCAACGCGGCCGGGACTGATGCTCATGGATGAACCGTTCGGGGCCTTGGATCCGGTGACGCGGGATAGTCTAGCGGGACAATATAAGACCTTGCACGAAACACTCGGACTGACATCTGTCATTGTGACTCACGACATGGCGGAGGCACTTTATCTCGCGGATCGGATTTTGGTGATGGAGTCGGGACAAATCAAAGCCGATGCCACGCCTGCGCAACTTCTATCAGGTGATGTGGGTGAAGAAGCGGAAGCCCTGGTGGCTATCCCGCGTGCGCAGGCCGCCCACCTTATAGCGCTTGGGAAAGGCTCGTGAGCAATGCCTGGCAAGAGGCTTTTGGCCGGATTCCTGAACTGTTGGCGGCGCATGTCCAGCTGAGTTTTTCCGCCTTGTTGCTTGCCATGGCTCTATGTTTGCCATTGGCCATCTGGGCCGCACGAGCACCGAAAATAGCAACCGTCATTCTGGCTTTTGCCAGCTTGGTTCAAACCATTCCCGCGCTGGCGTTATTGGCTCTTTTCTATCCGCTTTTACTGGGTGTATCCGCGCTTCTGGGCGGGGGTATATCGGCGCTCGGCTTTCTACCTGCATTGCTCGCGCTAACGCTCTATGCGCTGCTCCCAATATTGCGCAATGCAGTGACTGGACTGACCGAAGTATCGCCTGCGGCAAAACAGGCGGCGGATGGTCTGGGGATGACCGCTGTACAAAAACTGCGCTTGGTTGAAGCGCCCTTAGCCGCGCCGATGATCATGGCAGGCATACGTACAGCCGCGGTTTGGACAATCGGCGCAGCAACCTTGTCAACGACAGTGGGCCAAGCCAGTCTGGGGGATTTAATTTTTGCAGGATTGCAGACGCAAAATTGGACATTGGTCCTGACCGGCTGTTTCGCTTCTGCCGGTCTGGCGATTATTGTTGATATGTTATTGGGGGTTATCGAACGGGCTATAAAAGATCGGAGGAAAATCAAAACCTGGGCCGCCAGCTTGGCCCTAGCGGCCGGTTTGGCGGCGGCCTTATTCCCGATGCTCAATGCCCGCGATGATGTGGTGGTGATCGGCGCCAAAGGCTTTTCCGAGCAATTTATTCTCGCCCGATTAATTGGTTCTCGGCTCGAACAGGCTGGATATCAGGTACGCTATCAGGACGGGCTGGGATCGGCTGTGGTGTTTCAAGCCGTGGCCGCCGATGATGTTGATCTGTCCATCGATTATTCTGGAACGATTTGGACCAACCAGATGAAGCGAACGGATACGCCTGCCGGAGAAAAAATGCTGTCCGAAATCGCAGTCTGGGCGCAGGCCACCCATGATGTCTCCATGGTCGGCGCCTTGGGATTTGAAAATACTTATGCCTTTGCGGTCAGGCCAGCCGATGCGCAAGATAAGCGTCTCACAACCCTGGATGATTTGGCACGGATATCACCTCAATTTGCTTTCGGTACTGATCTTGAGTTTCTGGAGCGGCCGGAATGGACCATGGTGAAAAAGGCATATCCCATGCAATTTAAGGAAGCGCGCGCGTTTAATCCGACCTTCATGTACCCGGCATTATCAAGCGGGGAAGTGGATGTGATCTCGGCTTTTTCTTCCGACGGCAGAATTGCCGCAAACGGCTTTATTGTGTTGGAAGATGAAAAGGGTGCAGTGCCATCTTATGAAGCGATGCTATTGATTGCGCCGAAACGCGGAAAGGACGAAAAATTCATCAATGCTATTAAGCCGCTGGTCGGGGCAATCACGGTAGAGAATATGCGAGAAGCCAATTATATGGTGGACCGCGAAGCGGATAAAAAATCGCCCAAACAGGCAGCGCGTTGGCTGGATGAGCAGATTAGAAATGAGAAAGTTGAATAAGTGACGAGACCGTTTTTTAATCCGTTCTGCCTGCGTTTTTTGGCCGTATTCATGCTTTTCCTTACCATGGCTATGCCCGCTCAAGCGCAAGTGGCGGTGACCTTTTATTCCCATGATTTTGGCAAGAATTTTCCGCATGCCTTTTTTGTTTTAAAAGGCGATCTGGAAAATGGCGAAGCTGTTGATACAAGTTTCGGATTTACCGCCGTCAACATTTCACCCGGCATTTTATGGGGTTCGGTCAAAGGCAAAGTCGAAACGCCCAAGACAAAATATATCGCCAATAGTAATCCGCATTTCACCGTCATGGTGGGCGACAAAAAATACCAGGAATTAATGGCGCTGGTCACAAAATGGCGAAACAAACCGCAAAAAAGCTATAGCTTAAACAAACGCAATTGCGTCCATTTCGCTAGCGAAGCCATTGCGATTTTGGGCTATCGCTTCAACGCTAAAACCAAAAACTGGAAGAAACCTCGTTCGTTTATGGAAGAAGTTATGGCTTTAAATCCGAGTTTGAAAAAATAGCGGCAACAGTGCCGCCTTTTTTACATCACCATCGTGTTATAGTGATGCCAGATAAAGATCGCCACCGACCCGCGATAGGGTGACCAGGGTACAGCAATATTCCGCAATTCCTGTTCTGAAGGCCGCTTTTCACAACCCAAAATATCACCAATACCGGCCTGAATAGCCAAATCTCCAGCCGGCCAGATATCCGAACGCCCCAAAGCGAATAGCAGATAAATTTCTGCCGACCATCGGCCAATGCCCTTGACTTGTGTCAGCAGCGTTATGGCTTGTTCATCATCTTGCGGGAGATTGCCCAGGTCCAGTCCACCCGATAAAATCAATTCTGCCAGGCTGCGGGCATAGCCTTGCTTTTGGCGAGAAAGGCCGCAGGCCCGCAAATCATCAAAATCGGTCGCGATCAGGGCTTCTGCGGGGCAGCCCGCGCCCAATCGAGTCTCCAATTTGTTCCAAACCGCCGATGCTGAGGCGACACTGACCTGTTGCCCGACAATGGTCCGCAACAAGGTTTGATAGCCTTCCGGATTGATGCGCGGTTCTGGATAACCAGCCGCGAGAACCGCCCTGTGCAGGGCGGGTTCGATCCGTCCAACCGCATCCAGGCTGGTCTGTATCGTCTTTTTTGATAGGCCCATCGCGGCTTTGCCTCAGCTGACTGCCCTTTTGGGCTCTTGATTCTTTTTTGCCGAGCGGACATAGCGTGCCGGATTTTGAATGAAAACAGCTAAGGGGTTTCTATGCCGACAATTCACGTAACCGGGCGCACCGGAGAAGAAAAAGCCGTTACGGTAGACAGCGGTATCAATGTTATGGAAGCCATCCGCGACAATGGCTTTGATGAATTGTTAGCGCTTTGTGGCGGCTGTTGTTCTTGCGCGACCTGCCATGTTCACGTCGCTGCGGATTGGAAAGACAAATTGCCAGCAATGAGCGAAGATGAAGATGACTTGCTGGAAAGCAGTGATCACCGTGATGAGTTTTCGCGGTTAAGCTGTCAAATTGAATTGAGCGATGATCTCGATGGTTTAAAGGTTAAAATTGCTGAAGAAGATTAGAGAATAAAATGCATGACAAAAGAGGCGCGGTTCAGCGCCTCTTTTTTTGTCTGCCATAATTGCCTAAAATCTGATGAGCGCGCGCGGACCTTCCTGACTCATTGGGACATCTTTGCCGATTTCCCAGCGCATGATTTTCCGATCACCATTTTCGGCAAATCCATCAATGCTGTTATTGTTGATCACTTTGCCATTGGTTTCCACAGTGAGCAGTCCGTCAATGTCTGAAATTTTGGGCGCTTTACCACCGGCTTCTTTTTGCATGATCAAATTGAAAATACCGCCTTGTCCGGCGATACCGGGAGTGAGCAGTTCAACCGCGCCATCAGCGCGCCGCACGAGTTGGAAAAACGGATATTGGAATTGCGCATCCGGCATTATCGGGAAACTGAAATAATTCCCAATGGTTCCGCTTTCTTTATATTCGACGTTAAAAATATTCCCGCCAGCATGTTCGACTTTTTCCCAGCCGCGATATTTTTCTAGCCTCTCGGCAAATTTTACCATGGTTTCATCATCACCGGGAATAGCTCCGCCGAAAAAGGCGCGCGCCATGGATACTTCTTCTTCATACCGACGAACTTTGCGTTCGTATGAGCGCTTAGCTTGTGCTTTGCGATCTTCAATTTCTTTTTCCGTACAATCGCGATCGACCACGTCATAGCTGCGGGTGCTTATATCCTGGTCCGGATTGGCATCTTTCCCGTACCGATCATATTCGTTCCCATAAACTGGGGTAATTGGGTTGATTCGTCCATCGGATTTATACACCCGGTCACGGCATTTGAGTTGCGCCGGGTCAATTGCAACCAGCTCGGGTTTGCTTAACTTGCCGTCATTGGGGGCACTCATTTGAATTTGTCCGACATAGGCAAATTCATAGCGGTCGCCATCGAGAATATTCAAATTGGCCTCGAACTTTCCTGGCAATAAGAGGCAGGCGGACAACAGTAAAGGTACCGTCAAGGCAATCAAGATTTTGAACATCTGTTTCATTTAACTCTCCGGGCTTCGGGTATATTCAGCATATAAAGCAATTGCGGCCGCGTTGGACACATTGAGGCTTTCCATTTGCGGCGCCATCGGCAGCCGCGCCAGTGCATCGCAATGAGCGGCTACATTTTGGCGCAATCCTTCGCCTTCGGCCCCCATGACCAACGCAATTTTGCTTTCGCCCATAATGGTTCCCAATATGTCGTCGGCAGAACCTTCCATACCGATGCGCCAATAGCCAGCTTCAGCAATTTCATCGAGCGCCCGTGCAAGATTGACCACCCTTACCCAAGGCACAATTTCCAGCGCGCCAGACGCGGATTTTGCCAACGTCCCTGATTCGGGTGGGGCATGGCGATCTTGGGTGATAATGGCGGCGGCATCAAAGGCAGCAGCAGAACGTAATATTGCGCCAACATTATGCGGATCGGTGACTTGATCAAGCACCAATAGCGGACGGCCTTTCTCTGACGCTTCGGCCAATATATCACCCAGCCAGATATCGGGCAGGGGATCGACATCTAGGACCATGCCTTGATGGGGCGCGTCGCGCGGAATGGCTCGGCCGAGATCTGCCACATCGCTATACACGACTGCAAGATCCTGCGGCAGCTCCAGCGATCCCAGCGCATCGCGTGTCCCTGATATTTTTTTGACAATACGTTGCGGGTTGGCGAGCGCCGCCTCAACCGCGTGGCGGCCCCAGAATTTCAGGCCACCGCCGGTTTTTTTCACAGATTTATTTTTACGTGCCATAGCGCCTCTTAAACGCTCAATGGATATGGCACATCCTTTTTTTTGCACAGTAAATATGGGATTTTGCAAGGGCAGGCATTGACACTGGGCGATGCTTTCGTCATTGAGCCGCATCTCGTTGCGAAACCGGCAAGACAGGCAACCAAATGGACAGGTGGCCGAGTGGTTAAAGGCAGCAGACTGTAAATCTGCCCGCGTAAGCGTACATAGGTTCGAATCCTATCCTGTCCACCATTTGGCTGCATCGGCGGTTGCGCAAAAAATTCCCCTACAATCTCAAAAAATGCCATCGCATCGGACCAGCGGGTTGATCGACTGCGATCGATCCATGATCCTGCGTGACAAGCAGCACGGGCTGTGGAAAAGAACCGCTGAGCAAAATGAAAACGAGGGATTGCAAATGAAGAGTTTATTTGACGTGAGTGGCAAAATTGCGGTGGTTTCCGGAGGGTCGAGCGGCATTGGCGCAATGATGGCCCGTGGCTTGGTCGAAAATGGGGCGAAAGTCTATATCACTGCGCGCAAGGAAGAACGGCTCTTGGCCATGGCGCAAGAGCTGTCTGCTTATGGCGAATGTATTGCCATCCCGGGTGACTTGTCGAATGTTGAAGGGATTGAGGCCTTTGTCGCAGCGATTGAAGAGCGAGAAGAAAAAGTTGATATTTTGATCAATAATGCCGGCGCAAACTGGAGCGCGCCGATAGAGAATTTTCCCGAAAAAGGCTGGGACAAGGTCATGGATATCAATATCAAGGCGATATTTTTTGCGACCCAAAAATTTCTGCCATTGCTCAAAGCATCAGGCAATCCGGATGATCCGGCGCGGGTGATCAACATTGCCTCGATCAACGGTATCCGTAATTCCGGTATGCCGACCTATGCCTATTCGGCCAGTAAGTCCGGGGTTATCCATTTGACCGAGCATCTCGCGACGGATCTTGCTTCTTATGATATCAACGTCAATGCCATCGCACCGGGTTTTTTCCCGAGCAATATGACCAAACAAATTGTCGAGAATGACGGTATGACCAAAATGGCGATTTCCCAAATTCCGCGGGGGCGTATGGGTGCTCCGGAAGATATTGCTGGCACCGCGCTCTATCTTTCTTCGCGCGCATCATCATGGTTGGTCGGTCAAACTATTGCGCTCGACGGGGGAATGATTTCCCGGCCTTAAGCATGCTTGCTAGCTTTGATCGAATCGAAAAAAGGCGGCCCGCAGGACAGGCCGCCTTTTTCTTTCCTTGTCTATGTCCTTAAAAGCGCAATTTGGCGCCGACAGTGTAGCGCCGACCCAATGCGTCATATGTAGCAGGATAGCTATTGCCGCTGTTAAAGGCAGTGGATCCAATTGTATTGCCGACAATGGGAGGGCGTTTGTCGAACAAATTGTCGACCACAAAAGTGAGATCAAGGCTGTCGGCCACGGTCGCTCCGAGCGCCAGGTCGAAAACATTATAGGAAGGGATGGATTCAAACGCGTCGAATATATCCGCTAAATCGGCGGCGCCTGGTTCGAAATCCTGTCCAGAAATATGCCGCCAGCCTAAGGATATTGATCCGCGCTCATCGCTGAGTGAAATACGGCTGTTGAGCTGAAATTCAGGCTGGATGCTCGAACAGTTCACGCTGTAAAATCCAGCGCATTCACGATTGATGCTGGTCGGTAGGGATTGGAATTTATTCTCAAGGGTGAAATTGCCACTGACCTGCAATCCGAGCGTGGCAAAGTCGAGGTCGCGTTGATATCCCAATGTGAAATCAATTCCCGATGTTTCCAAACGGCCTTCGTTGGAACTGTTCAGGATCGCGCCGGGCGTATCCACTGCACCGCCGTTCAAACTGCCGTTGAGAGGGTTTCTGACAATTTGTTGGCATTGCGGACTATTGGGGTCCAGACTGGCAAAGCAGGGGCCAAAAATATCGCCCACCGTTTCTGTGGTGATCGCGTCAGTGACCAAAATGTCATAATAGTCGACGGACAGTGTCAGGCCAGGAATGGCAGCGGGCTGAAATATCGCGCCCAAAGTAATCGTGCGTGCCTTTTCAACATCGAGATCAGGGTTGCCGCCAAATGTTGCATTAATCTGACCGGCCGAAGGTGCAGGGATGGCCCCGATGGTGCCAGCCGGGGCCCCTTGCGCGAGGCAGACAGCAGTCAACGCAGCGTTGCCGACCGGATTGGCACCCTGGCAGGGATCAATTAGGAAATTGTCCAATCCGGTGACAATGGGCGCAAAAAGCTCTTCAATATTGGGAGAGCGGACCGCCCGTTGATAAATACCGCGCAATTTCAAGCCTTCTACCGGTTCCCAGCTCCCGCCGGCTTTCCATGTGAAATTGCCGCCGGTATTGGAATAGTCCGAATAGCGCCCACCCAGTTCCAGCGTGAGGCTATGGAAAAACGGTCTGTCTTCCACCAGTGGTGCGACAATCTCGCCAAAAAATTCCGTGACATTATAGCTGCCGGATTGAGCGACCAAGGTCAGGCCATTGCCGAGCACTTCATCAGGCGTGCCGGATGCGATATCCGGAACGATTGAGGCAATATTGTCGCGATATTCTGCGCCGATAGCAAAGTTAACCGGCGTGTCCGCCCAAGGAAAGGCAAAGCCAACATCACCGGAGACGGAACCGGTGACGACGGTCAATTCGGTTTTGGTGGTCGCGGAGACCGGTTGATTGAAAAAGGCTACGGCTTCTGGTGTGATATCTTGACCGGACCCGAAAAGATTGATCGGGACACAGCCATTGGTTGGATCAATGCAGGTATCGGCATCGATTGCGAACAAGGCCTGCTGTATGCGAGAATTTAATCCGCTATTATTCTGGCTGCGGACACGCTCGGATCGCCCATGTGCGGCGTGAATATCCCATTCGATGCTGTCGCTGATATTGCCGCGAACGCCGGCTTCGATTTGAAAAACGTCAAATTCCAGCGATTGCTGGCGATTGCCTTGCTCCACCAAGCGTCGGTTGAGCGTGACTGCCGGTGCCTGAAAAGCGGGGTCGTTGGGATCGGTAATCGCTGCCGCAGCATCACAGTCGGCCTGATTGATACCCACTGCATTTTGCGCGCAAATCTGGTCGCGGAGCGCGTCGGTCAAAAATGGGTTACTCAGCGGAAGATTATAGGTCGTGCCAAATAGCCCCGACGGCGCGAATTGGGTTTCGACAATATTGCGGGAATAGAGCCCCTGACCATAGACTTCAATACCGTCCGCCACTTCAAAATGAGCCGCACCAAATATGTTAAAGCGTTCAAACGGCGTTTGATAATAGTTGAACGGATTGAAGTTGAACGTGTTTATATCATCCTGCAACAATCCCGTATCAGGGTTAAATTGCTGGCCGTTTACTGCCGTGGGTACGGATGTTCCCGACCCCAGCGGATTGCCGCTTCCTGAACTTAAGGATTGGAATCCGAATGGCCGGTCTCCCTGCAAAACCGGATCCGAAGTGCGATAGCCAATGCTTAAAACCGCATTGCCGCGATCATCAGCGAAATTGCCTCCAAGGGTCACATCAGTACGAAATACCGATCCGTCGCCTTCTTCTGTAACCCCATAGCTGGACGAAATCTCAGCGCCTTCGAAATCGCGTTTGAGAATGAAATTAACAACCCCAGAAATCGCGTCTGCCCCGTAAACGGTTCCACCGCCGCCCGTAACAATGTCGACACGTTCGACCAAGGCGAGGGGGATGAGGTTGGTATCGGTAACCCCGGTCAAGCCTGCCGGAACGAGCCGGCTATTGTTGAGTAAGACCAGATTGCGGTTGCTGCCCAATCCGCGCAGATTAATTTCCGCCGATCCTTCATTGCCATTATTCACCGCGGATCCCAAATCCGCCACAACGCCGGGCAATTCCCGGATTAATTCTTCGGCGGTCAGCGATGGCGCGCGATCAATGGCCTCTCTGCCCAAGACCGTGACAGGACTGGACAGTTCCAAATTGGGATTGGTAATTCGCGAACCGGTCACGACGATTATATCCGCCATATCCTCATCGCCAGCGCTGTCTTGTGTCTGGTCTTGCGCTTGGGCCCCCGCAGAGGAAACGGCCAGTGCAACCGCGCCAACGGATGTCAAATAGGGTCGTAAATAAAGGGAGGATGGTAGTTTAAGTTTCGGCCGCATGGCTGGCTCCTTTGTTGATAAGAGCGGCAAGCAAATAGGTCGAAAAAAGGGTTGGGCAATCAAATTTGATGCGGTTTTGCAAATTGGAAAAAACATGATGGTTTGTCGCAACGGTCGCTGTACACCGTTGTAAATAAAAGAAATAATTTCACAAATATGACAGATAAAATACTGTTATTGCTTAAAAGTCTATGGCGATCCGGACGAAATGATAGCGCTAACATCTTTGGTGAATTTGCGACCGATGCGCACTTCATCACCCGTGCTGAGCCGCACGAGGCGCGCACCATTGGCGCTCCGCTTTATCGCGGTTATGCGCGCGACATTGACCGCTGCTGAGCGGTGAACACGCAAGAAGCCTATGGCCGCGTAACGAGCTACAAAATCACCAATCATCTGCCGATATAAGTAGGATTGTCCTTGTGCAAATAGCCGAACATATTCCCCTTCCGCCTGAACCCAATCTATATGATCGCAATTGACACGTACGGTTTCTCCGTGGCTGGGAACCCATAAATAATGATCATCATCGACAATTTGTGATCGCTCGTGGCGCAATTGCTTCAAGGTCGTGCCCAACATTTCCAAGCGCTGGCGAGCCTCGCGGTCATGATGCGCAGCGCGCGCGCGATTTATTGCTTCTTCCAGTCTGGTATAGCGTACGGGCTTGGGTATGAAGTCCAAGGCGCCGCATTCAAACGCGCGCACAGCAAATTGGGGATAGGCGGTAATGAAAATCACAAGCGGAATAGAGTGACCGGCAGTGTCGAGCGATGAGGATAAATGTTCGATCACATCAAAGCCGTCCAAAAGGGGCATTTCAATATCCAGCAGCAGGATATGCGGTTTGAGTTTTTCGATAAGATCGAGAGTTTGCTTGCCGTCAAACGCCGCTCCGACGATGGATATATGACCGATCCGATTCACCAATTCCGTCAATCGGGAAACGGCTAGCGGCTCGTCATCGCTTATCAGTACAGTGAGCGGAGTCATTGCCTGAACCGGAGAGAGTTTTTGTACCACGCAAGCGGCGATACTAAGCAGCGCAATATTACGAGTCGCTGAATAATGATCCGGCTACCGCTGGCTGCAACGCAAGATATCCGTCTCTTTCGCAACAGCACGACCAATTGTTTATCCGAAGCGACAATCAGCATGAGCGGACGGACCAAATGGCATTGGGCACGGCCGAAGCAAGAATTATGACGGGAGCAGCAGCGGTCATGATCTCCCTTATGCCGGGACAAAAAGGCTCCGAAAACCGAGCCATCAGGTCGTTCATTTGTGTCAGCTGGTCGTTCATTGTTCCTTTGTATTTTTTGTCGGCTCTTAGTCCCTGTTCGTAGAAAAGCAGGCGATATTTTACATCATTTTACGTAACCTTGCCCGTGCAGTTGAAAGGCCGACCCCCCGGCTGATACTGATACAGGAGCGTAAAAATGGCGACCACAGTAAAGCGTATGAAACCGGAATCAGACCCGCATGGAGAAGGGACCGCATGGCGGCCGGCTTCTTCGCGGCGGTTGATATTGGATGCTGCGCGGCGGAAGTTACGAGAGGATAGTTTCAAGGAATTTGCGATGGAATCCGTCGCAACCGAAGCCGGTGTTTCTCGCCGTACTGTCTATAATCAATTCGCCAACCGTGAAGAGCTTTATTGTGCCTCGCGGCTGGAATTGTTCGAAACTATTGACCAGGCATTGTCGGATATCAAATTTGATGTGGAACAGCCGGTAGAGAAAATGCTGCACCGGTTCTGCACAGCAGGCATTGCGATTTTATTATCGCCCGAAAGCTTTGAATTGCGGGCCTCCCGGGCGAGGGACCGGCGCAGTTTTCCTTGGATTGAGGAGCAATATGATCACCGGATTGATGAGCCGTTGCGCCTCAAGATCGAACATTTTCTGCTCAGTTTAATGCTAAAAGGCGATATGGAGCAAACCAATCCGTCGCCGCTGGCGGACTCTCTTTTGTCGGCAATAAATGCCTGTGTGGGTGATGACGGCAAAGCGGAGGCCAATTTGAAACAGCCCCCGGTTTTCTCACCATCTGAAATTGCCGAAATTTATCTCAAAAGACTACACTTGCGCGTCAATATGATGGCCACCACACAGGCCGCTTGATGCATGGCGGTTGTCCGGGCTGAAAAATGCCGAATAAGGGAAGGTGAGAATGAAGGCCATCCCGCAGGACGTGGCGATGGCGGGATGACCTTCAAATGGCTCGACAATTTTGGTCATTAAATTATGACCAACATATGGGTTCTTCTTCCACCATCACGGATCGCAGTGCGGACCACCGATTGTCTCCAGAAGAAAAATGTGCTGCGTATAATGATCGGGCTCGGCGTAAAAAATTGGGACAGTTTTTTACGCCGCCGACTTTGGCTGACATCATGGTTGATTGGATTGCAGAAATCGATCCGCAAACGGTTTTGGATCCGGCCATAGGGCCCGGGATGTTGCTCTCTCGCTGTCAGCAAAAGGGCGTGGGTGAGGACTTTACTGGTTTTGATATTGATCCCGTTGCGCTCAAACTAGCGCAAAGCCGTTTGACCGGAACACAGCTGTTGCAGCGCGATTTTCTCTCCCATAGCTGGGCAGCGAAATATGACGCCATTCTTGCTAACCCGCCTTATATTATTCATCGCGAGCATGGCTTGGCCGATGATCTTAGCGCCCATATTGCGATGAAAACCGGTGTCAAAATCAGTCGTCGATCAAATCTTTACATCTATTTTGTGCTGAAGATTTGTGAACAATTGCGGGTTGGTGGACGGGCAGCAATCTTGATCCCAGCAGAGTGGATGGCGGCCAATTATGGTCAAGCCTTGAAACGCTATTTGCTCGACAACGGATTGTTGCGCGGATTGGTGGCCATGGATTGTGCCGGTCTGGCCTTTGCCGACAATATGGCCACCGCCTCTATTCTCCTTATTGAGAAAACCCCAGCGCCGCTTACCCAAATAGATTGTTTTTATGTGCCAACGGCCAATCCTGTCTGTTCGCTGAAACAGCTGCGAGAGCATAGCGCCCTTGTTCGAACAAGCCTTTCGGCAAAGGCTTTGCAAACGCAAAAAAAATGGGATCGCCTGCTGGATGGAACCGCTCTGGCCGGGCCGAAAAATCCAGTCAAACTCGGCGCTTTGGTGACAACCAAAAGAGGCATTGCCACCGGCGCTAATCGCTATTTTCTGCTCAATCAGATCGAAGCGGAGAAACAGGGGCTGGATATAGGCCGGATGGACCCGTGTATCGGCAAGGCGGCGCATGTTGCCGATGTGAAATTGACAACAGCGGATTTCCATCGCGGCGTTTCGGCTGGACTGGCTTGCTATTTGTTCAACCCGAAAGGCAAAATTTTACCGGCTGAGCGCCGCTATATCGCGCGGGGTGAGAAAATGGGAATTCCGCTAAAGCATGGTCCGCGAACCAAAAAGACCTGGTATGCTTCGGAAATACGCGAAACAGCGCCAATTTGGGCAACCGCTTTTGGACGCGAGCGGATACGCTTTGTTTATAACGCGTCTGGTGCCAAGGCGTTGACCTGCTTTCATGGTCTTTATCCCCAAGATTTGGATCACATGCAGATTCGGGCGCTAGTCGCTTTGCTTAACAGCGACCCGATGCAAGCCATAATCATCGCGCAATCGCGCCGATATGCGACAGGATTGATGAAGCTTGAGCCGCGGGACATACTCGATATTGCGGTGCCGGACATCCGCGCCATGGCATGCGATATCGTCAAAAAATTGGCGCTATGGCTGGATGAAGGCGGCGCCGACCAACCCCCCAGGGATCAGCGCTCCTTAAATCAGCTCGTAGCCCTGCTTTTTGAAGGAGATGACGAAATTGTCGATTCCCACGCGCAGTGACACCAAGAGTTTCGACCCAAAATTCCGATAGACCTCTTGATTTTACAAGCGCGTCTGCGCATGGGTTTATTCATATCATCGATCAACAAAAAGGTTGTTTATGTCCTCTGATAAACAAACGCGAACCGGTACCGATTCCGCGCTACGTAATTTCTTGGAAAGCGAAGCGGCCGGCGGAATATTGCTGATGATCGCGGCGGCATTGGCGATGATCGTCGCCAACAGCCCGCTGTACGACATGTATCACCATTTCTTGCATGAGTTGAAAGGCCCTGTTCTGTCCAAGAAATTGGGCCCGATGACTCCGCATCTTTGGATTAATGACGGCCTGATGGCGATATTTTTCCTGCTGGTTGGACTGGAGATAAAGCGGGAATTTGTTGATGGACGGCTCAATTCCTGGGAACGTCGACGCTTGCCTATCTTGGCAGCGGCCGCTGGAATGGTGGTTCCCGCATTAATCTATTTGGCGATTGTTCGCGATTTGCCTGCACTTTATAATGGTTGGGCTATTCCCGCTGCAACCGATATTGCTTTTGCCATTGGTGTTTTGGCGCTGCTCGGCTCGCGCGCTCCTGCCTCGCTCAAACTCTTTTTGGTAACGGTTGCGATTGTGGATGATATGGGGGCCGTTGCCATTATTGCGCTGGTCTATACAGCAGAAATTAATGGCGCCGCTTTGCTCGCATCGGCGGTTATTCTGGGCATTATGTACACGATGAACAAAGCCGGTGTGAAATCGCTCATCGCTTATTTGTTTTTCGCCTTGCTTTTGTGGTTCGCTGTATTGCTCTCGGGCGTGCATGCAACCATTGCAGGCGTTTTGGCGGCCTTGGCCATTCCCATTGTGGTAACACCAGGTGCACCGGATGCCGCAGATTCGCCACTTCACCGGTTGGAACATGGTATTGCGCCGTGGAGCGCCTTTTTGATCGTACCGATATTTGGCTTTGCCAATGCTGGCGTGTCGCTGGAAGGCATCGGTTGGGAACAGATATTCGCGCCTCTGCCGATTGGCATCGCCGCCGGTCTTTTCTTTGGCAAACAGATTGGCATATTTTCTGCGGTCTGGCTGGCCGTGAAAACCGGATTTGCTGGACGCCTTGGCGGAGCCAATTGGTTGCAAGTCTATGGCGTTGCAACCTTATGCGGCATTGGTTTCACAATGAGTTTGTTCATCGGTGCTCTGGCTTTTCCGGGGGATGTTTTGCTCATCGAAGAAGCAAAAATCGGTGTGCTCGGCGGGTCCTTCCTGTCCGCGATTGTCGGCTATTGCATCCTGCGATTTGCGCCGCAGGAAGATGAAGAGGATGAAGAAGAGGAATTGCAGGCGGCCGCATGAAACAGGTCGCTGCACTCTTGCTGTCCGCGGCAGCGCTGACCGGCTGTGTTGGGGCACCCGAACCCCTTTCAACGTCATCGGCAACCGCAACGGCGCAAGACGGTTTAGAAATTGATCGCATAGCGCGCGACTATGTTAGGCTGACGCTCGCCATGGGTGAGCAAGAAGCGGGTTATGTCGATGCCTATTATGGTGATCCTGAACTCGCAGCGGCAGCCAAGAAAGACACCGCTTCTTTGGTTGATTTGGGCAATATGATCATCGTGCTGATGGAGCGCATTGAGCGTTTGCCGGAAAGCTCGGATCGGTTGGTCGAAGCGCGCAAGAAATTTCTCCTTGCGCAATTGGAAGCTGCCAGCACGCGCCATGCGATGATTTCCGGGGAGATCTTGCCCTTTGCAACAGAAGCGAAAGGATTATTCGGTGTCACGCCGCAATTTGCTCCATTGACCGCATATGATGCGGCTCTGGAAACCATTGCGACATTGGTCCCGGGAGACGGACCGCTGCATGAGCGGGTTGAAGCCTATCAAGCCCAGTTCACCATTCCAACTGAGCGTCTCAAACCGGTCTTTGATGCCGCAATAGCCGAATGCAAAAAACGCACCGCTCAGCATATCACATTGCCGGCTGCAGAAAATTTCAAGATGGAATTTGTCACCGGCAAAAGCTGGAGCGGGTATAATTATTATCAAGGCAATTTTCAGAGCCTGATCCAGATTAATACCGACTTACCGATCCGCATCAGCCGTGCGGTAGATTTGGGATGTCATGAAGGCTATCCTGGGCATCATGTCTATAATATGCTGCTGGAAGAGCGGCTTACCCGGGAACGGGGATGGCAGGAATTTTCGATCTATCCGCTCTATTCTCCGCAATCGATTATCGCGGAAGGCTCCGCAAATTACGGTATTGACCTGGCTTTTCCGGGGGAGGAGCGACTGATTTTTGAACGTGATATACTTTATCCTCTGGCGGGTTTGGATAAGGCTAAAGCTGCGGAATATTTCCAGCTGCAGCAAGCCTTGAGCGAAATTAAAGGCGCGCGATTTGTCATAGCACAGGCCTATTTGGACAAGCAGATAAGCCGTGATGTCGCCCGAGACTTGATCCAGAAATATCAACTGGTGAGCCGAGAGCGAGCAGAGCAATCCTTGTCGTTTAACGATCAATATCGCAGCTATGTGATCAACTATGGACTGGGCCAGGACATGGTCAAAAACTGGATTGAACGACAAGGCGACGCCCCGGTTTGGCGTTGGAAAGCCATGGAAAAATTGCTGAGTGAGCCGGTTTTACCCGAAGATTTGGTGGAATGAGCCATGAGGCAATGCCCGGTCAGTTGACCGCCATTTGGGCATTGCCTGTTTCTCATGCGCTCATTGCATGGCTTTTTGAAAAATAACCTTATCATCTCCTTTCTCGTAATAATCCCGAATCCGGCCAGCCTCCTGATAATGGCATTGCCGATAAAAAGAACGGGTGTCGGCAAGGGCATCTGTTCCGGATGTTTCAACGATCAATAGCCGTTGCTTATGCATGGCAAGATGATGTTCGATATGGCTCATCAACTGGCGACCTATGCCTTGGCCTTGATATTGGGGATCGACAGCGATGAGAAGAAGGTTCCACGTTCGGTCAGTCATATCTTCTGGCCGGCAATATACTACCGCTTTGGCATTGCGATCATTGACGCCAATATCATAGGTCAACCATAAGTCGCTATTCTGGCTGTCTGAGAAAAAGCCAGCAATCATATTGTCGAGCATGGCCGGAGGGAACATGTTGGTGGCTTCAATAATCTGTTTCAATTTCGGTATATCCTCTGGGATAACCGGCCTGATTTGATTTTTCTCACGTTCGTTCATGATTTTTCCTTTATCGATTGTCGAGTTGCGGGCGTACGGATGAGCGGCCAAGGTGAGAGATGCGATAGGGACCGCCTTTTCGCGATAGGATCAGCCGTCTGCGCCGAAGACGAGCAAACACATCAAGCGTGCAGTCTGACAAAATATAGCCATCCCGGGTAACGCAGATAACCTCGTCTATCTTACTGTTTTTATTACGTTTATGGCGGATAAGTCCGCCTTGAGCCAGCGCGTGAAGTACGCGCTGTTCGGCTTTTGAAATATTCATTATTTGGAACTCGTAGATTAAACCATAGGTAAATCGAAAAGCCCGGTGCACCCTGTGCAACGGCTTCGATCTCGTGATGATTTGAAACGTGATAGATGTTTCAAATCAGATGGTTATTGCAATCTCTAGCAAAAAAGCTCCGTCGGTTCACAAGGGCATTTTGCCCCTGCAGGAGGAGAATTATTCCAGATCATCGCGAAACTCAACAGAATTTGATCGGATTGGCCAAATTTACACCGCCGTTAACTTATCGCTAACCAATTTCGTTCACTCCGGTTGCTGAAACATGAACTGGCGCTTTTACACGCCTCGTTTTTGAACAGGGATCGGATTTATGAGTGAAGCGAAGAAACCCGTAGATGTCGCTATTGTTGGCGCAGGACCAGCGGGCCTTACCGCCGCCTATTTGCTGAGCAAAAAGGGTTATTCCGTCACCGTGATCGAAAAAGACCCGACCTATGTTGGCGGCATTAGCCGGACCGTCGAGTATGAAGGCTTTCGTTTCGATATTGGCGGACACCGGTTTTTCTCAAAATCCAAAGAGGTTGTTGATCTGTGGAATGAAATCCTTCCCGATGACTTTATTCAACGGCCGCGGATGAGCCGCATCTATTATGAAGGCAAATTTTACAGCTATCCTTTGCGGGCTTTCGAAGCCTTGTGGAATTTGGGCATCTGGCGTTCCACCCTGTGTATGGTCAGCTATGCCAAGGCTAAAATATTCCCCAACAAGAATGTGAAAAGCTTCGAGGACTGGACGGTCAATCAATTTGGTTGGAAACTCTATTCCATCTTCTTTAAAACTTATACGGAGAAGGTATGGGGCATGCCCTGTGATGAAATGTCGGCCGATTGGGCAGCACAGCGGATCAAAGGCTTAAGCCTGTGGAGTGCCGTTGTCGACGGTCTGAAGCGGTCACTGGGTCTGAACAAAAAACCCAATGACGGCATGGAAACCAAAACATTGCTGGAAACTTTTCGTTACCCGCGTCTTGGACCCGGGATGATGTGGGATGCAGCGCGTGACTTTGTCCGCGGCAAAGGCAATCAGGTGCTAATGGGGCATAGTTTGAAACAGCTTGCCCAGGATGCAGACGGCAATTGGCGGGTGTCGGCTTCGACCGAAAATGGCGAAACCGTGATAAATGCAAAACATGTGATCAGCTCCGCGCCGATGCGGGAACTGGCAACACGTATCCATCCGCTGCCCCAATCGCTCCCTGAAGCGCAGGAGTTAAACTATCGGGATTTTCTAACCGTGGCCTTAATGGTCAAATCGGAAGATCTCTTCCCCGATAACTGGATATATATCCATGATGACCGGGTGCAAGTTGGACGCGTACAGAATTTCCGCAGCTGGTCTCCGGAAATGGTACCCGATGACTCTATTGCTTGTGTCGGTTTGGAATATTTCTGCTTCGAAAATGATGGCCTTTGGTCTTCCAGCGACGAAGATTTGGTCGAGTTGGCGAAAAAAGAAATGGCAATTTTGGGCTTGTGCCAACCAGAAGACGTGGTCGGCGGCGCCGTCGTTCGTCAAGAAAAAGCCTATCCTGTTTATGATGACAGCTACGAAGAAAATGTCGAAACGATGCGCAGCGATCTGGAAAACCGTTTCCCGACCCTGCACATGGTCGGACGCAATGGCATGCACCGGTATAACAACCAAGATCATGCGATGATGACAGCCATGCTTACGGTTGAAAATATTGAAGCCGGGTCGCGCAAATGGAATGTCTGGAACGTCAATGAAGACGCAGAATATCACGAAGCTGGTGATGAAGGCGCGGAAACAGTGATTTCTGAAGATCGTGCCGCCGCGCTCGAAAGCATGCGGGATGTTCCCAGCCGTATCGACGGCGATTCCCCTGAAGCCAAGCCATCCAAGGCCGCGTAAGCGTCATGGAGCGGAGCGGTCAGGACAGACGGTCAACCGTCGGGATCTGGGTCGGCAATTTGCCCGGTCCGATGGCCTTGCTCAATCGCTTTTCGATCACTCGCTATTTGCTTGCCAGTATTGTCAGTCTGGCCTTTGACGTCGCGTTGTTCATGGTGCTGGTGGCGTTTGCATCAGACCCCGGTTGGGCCTCCGCGGCCGGCTATAGTGCAGGCATCATTGTCCATTGGTTGATTTCATCCAGCTTCGTCTTTCCGGGCAAAACCCGTCATGGCGCGGCGCTGCAGCTGCAGCGTATCGGCTTTATCGCAACGGCTATTTTAGGGTTGGGGATAACGGTGAGCATTGTCAGTTGGTTGACCAATTTGGGAACCGTGCCGGTAATCGCCAAGGGCGCAGCGGTATTTGTGAGTTTCTTTGCGGTCTATCTGACTCGTAAATTTGGAGTTTTCCGGTGACAGCAATGACCATGGAGCGCCGCTTCTCGTTTCCCAAAGACGAGCTTAGCCGATTTTTCAATTGGATTTTCGTTTGGATCATCCTGGCCAATGCCGGGTTTATGGCCATGTGGTTTGTCGGTGCCCCACCACGCTATTTGGAAATTGGCATAATCGGCTTTACCGGTCTTATCGTAAAACGCTTTGCCCCCTGGTTCCAGTGGATCGCATTTGTTGCTGTGTTGAGCTATTCCATGCTCAGTTTTGTGGGCGGCCTGTTCAATCTGAACATTTATTCGCTCATCTATTCCTTACAGTTTTTCGCTGAACTCAAGCCTGATAGTTCGATGGAATATATTATTGTGGCCGTCTTGGCAGTGGTGACGATGATCGTCGCATTCTGGTTGTTGCGCCGGGACAGCAATTTTTCCCATTCGTTGCTCATACTGATCGCTGGCGGCTTGATTATGGGTTTAGCAGCAACGGATTTCGCGATGGGGCAAGGGATGCGGGGCCATTATAAACGGTCTGCGCCTGCTGGCGCTCTGTTCGAGTCCGCAACCGGCCAAACCGAGTTTGCCGCGCGCGCTGATGGCAAGCGCCATTTGATATTGGTGATGGTAGAATCCTTGGGCGTGCCCAAAGACAATCCGATCATGGCGGACAAGCTTTTTGCTTATTATAATAACAGCGCGATCAAACGACGTTATGATGTCAGCCAGGGCACCAGCCTCTATTATAACAGCACGACCGCGGGCGAAGTTCGCGAAATGTGTGGCCGCTGGGGTGATTATTATGAGTTGGTTGAACAGAGAGACGATGGCTGTCTGCCCGCTCAACTCGCCAAGCAAGGCTATGCCACCCACGCGATGCACAGCTTTCAGGGTGGATTTTTCAAACGCAATCAATGGTATCCCAATATTGGTTTTGAAAAACAGGAATTTTGGAAAGATCTCCAGAAACAAGGCATTGAATGGTGTGGCGGTGTTTTCGCTGGTGCTTGCGATCGGCAGATTCCCAAATTGCTGGCCGAAAATCTGAAACAGGCCAAGCAACCCACTTTCATGTATTGGTTGACTTTAAACGCGCATTTGCCAGTCCCGACCGGCTTGAATCTGAACGTGGATAACTGTGAGAAAGTTTCACCCGAGCTTGCGAAAAATTTCCCTATGATCTGCCGTCAATTTTCGCTCTTTGACGATATTGACAAAGCGCTGATCAAAGAAATCACAGCCAGTGATTTTCCCGAAGCCGATATTTTAATCGTCGGCGACCATATGCCACCCTATTATGACCGCCATCATCGTTCGCAATTTGATCCGGAGCGCGTGCCGTGGCTCTATTTGAAGCATAAGGACGCTTCTGCTTCGGAATCATGAACATGACAGGGTTTTTCCGCAAATCAGGACCTTTGCTGCTGATCTGGCTAGCGGTTTGCGCGGTGCTGATTGTGGTCTCTTGGAACCAGATCATGTCGGGCGTTGGCTGGGGACCGGACGATCAGCTGCGTCAAGTCCAGTTGCGCGACTGGTTGGCGGGGCAGAGCTGGTTTGACACCACCCAATATCGAATCGCCTCTCCTGACAGTCAGCCGATGCATTGGTCGCGCTTGGTGGAAGTGCCGCTTGCGTTGATGATTTTACTGTTGAGTCCCGTAGTCGGACCGATGCTTGCTGAAACTATCGCGATGGTTATCATTCCGCTTGCAACTTTGGGCGTAGCCATGGTTTTGGTCGCCAAAATTACCAACTATCTTTTTGAACCAAAAGTGGCCCTGCTCGCCGCCGCCTTGACCGCCACCGCGGTTCCGGTCATCGCGCAGCTGCGCCCGATGCGGATTGATCATCATGGCTGGCAAATAGTTCTGGCTCTGGTTGCCTTGTGGACCATGTTCTGGCCGAACAAACGCAAAGCGGGCGTGGTTATCGGCTTTGCATTGGCATTATGGTTGTCCATCTCAATGGAAGGATTACCGCTGTCCATCGCCTTTGTTGCATTGCTCATGGGGCGTTGGGTTATCTCTCTGGACGAAGGGGTGCGCTTATTTTGGACCTTGACCGGGTTTCTGGTGAGCAGCCTGATATTCTACGGGATCAACCATGGTCAGTTTGATGTCGTTCGAAACTATTGCGACGCGATTGCACCAGCTCATTTATTGGCCTGTTTGGCAGGCGCGATCTTGTTGTTGCCAGCCATCAAATTTGCGCCCCAATCATGGCTGGTGCGACTAACGGCCTTGGGTTTTGCTGGACTGGCTGCATTGGGTATTTTTTATACCAGTGCTCCGCAATGTGCGGGCAGTGCGTTTGGGGAATTGGATCCATTGGTTCATGACTATTGGTTGATCAATGTGCGCGAAGGCATGCCAATTTGGACGCAGCCTGCAAAAGAGATTATCTCCCTGTTTGGCGGATCGATAATTGTCGGCCTGGGCTGCTTGGTCTATCTCTACGCAAAGCAGCGCGATGCGGCCGACAAACAGAATCTGTTTCTTTTGGCCTATGCATTGATTTGGGCTTTTGCAGTTTCATTGCTAGTCCAGCGGGCAGCAGCTGTCGCTGCGGTTTATGCCTTGCCGCTAATGGGTTGGGCCGTCCATCATGGGTTTCGAAAAGCACGGCAGATCAAACGTCCGGTGAGCCGCATATTGGCGACTGTTGGGGTAGTTTTCCTGATTCTACCCGGGCCGTTGGCGCTGGGAATCGCCAATGCTGTCACCGGTTCAGCAGAAAAAGAAACGGCACCCCAATCGAAAACATTTGGCGCCGCGCCTGCTTGTGATTCCCATGAATCGTTGATGCGCCTCAATGCATTGCCGCCTTCACATATCATTGCGCCGCTCGACTTTGGTCCGGAAATATTAGTGCAAACAGCGCATAATATTTTGGCAACCAGCCACCATCGCAATGATGCCGCCATGGCGGATCACATCCGTATTTTCACCATGCCCCCTCCCGCGGCACGCGATATTCTTGCGGCCAGAAACATCCGCTATATTGCGATTTGTCCGGAAGAACCGGAGTTGAAGCTCTATGCCCATAAACATCCGGATGGTCTGTGGGCGCAATTGGCGGCGGACAAGCCCGTCGCCTGGTTGCAACCTGTCCATCTTCGGGACAGTGGTCTCAAACTGTGGCGGATCGTCCCAAAAGACTTGCGTAACCAGATGTAACGGAAGATAAAAGAGGTGGTTGATCAGCTCGTGGAGAGGGAGGAAAATAATGGCGGCAATAACCGGATTGGGCGGTGTTTTTCATATTGTCAAAGATCCAGCAGTGACCCGAAAATGGTATAAAGACTATCTCGGTCTAGATGGAGAATATGGTCCGATGCTAAGCTGGTCGGATGAAAAAGGGGAAAGTCCCTATAGTCTGATCAGTCATTTCCCCCAAGGCACGGATTATCTCGCTCCCAGTACAGCAAATTTCATGATCAACCTGCGGGTTGATGACCTCGATGCCTATGTCAAACAGTTGCAAGACAAAGGGCTCGAAATTCTCGGGCAAGTCGATGAGGGTTACGGAAAATTTGCCTGGATTATCGATTGTGACGGCGTCAAACTTGAATTTTGGCAACAAATGGAAGCCCCGGAAGACGGCGGCTAGACCATCGCTATCCGGCGGGAATAAATTTCAGAGCTAGTCCATTGATACAATGCCGTTCGCCCGTTGGTTTTGGCCCATCGCTGAAAATATGCCCCAAATGACCGCCACAGCGGCTGCAATGGACTTCGGTTCGCGGATATCCAATTTTATAATCCGTGGATGTCGCTACCCGGCCCTTGATGGGCGCCCAAAAGCTTGGCCATCCAGTACGGCTGTCAAATTTGGTTTGCGACGAATAGAGCCCCAAATTACAGCCGGCACAGGCAAAAATGCCTTTGCGTTTTTCTTGGTCCAGCGGACTGGAAAAGGCCCGTTCGGTTCCCGCTTGGCGCAAAATTCTATAGCGGGCAGGGCCGAGCCGCTTTTTCCATTCTTCCGCAGTCCTGGTGATCTTGAACTTTTTGGGTGATTTTGCCCGCGCCGTGTTTTGGAATATTCCCGAAAAGCTAGCCACACCATAGGCGCTGGCGCCAATCAATCCTGAGGTGATAAGTTTACGTCTGCTAAGCCCGGTCATGTTTCATCTTTCTTTGCTATTCACCGGTTATTCGATGCGCCATCAAAAATGGTTACAATGAATCTCCTGAACAATGACTTAGTAAGAAGACATGTTTGGTTTGCAGCCTAGTATTTTGACAGTTTGACCTGCATTTTGCGAAAGCCGTGAACGAAACAGGCATGGACCCGTTTTATATCGCCGGTCACATTAACTTGCATCCGCCGGTCCGCCATTTCTTCTAGCAGGATACGGATCTGCAATTCTGCCAAACGGGCTCCCACGCAGCGGTGAATGCCATAGCCAAAGGCGAGATGCCGGCGCGCATTTTCCCGTTCGATATCAATCTGGTCGGCATTTTCAAACACGCCCTCGTCGCGATTGGCCGAAATATACCACATGATCAACTTGTCGCCCTTCTTGATCTCGTGACCGAACAGATCGGCATCTTCGGTGGCGGTGCGTCTCATATGGGCAAGCGGTGTTTGCCAGCGGATGATCTCCTGAACAGTGTTCGGGATCAAGTCTGGATTGTCCTGCAGGTTCTTGCGCTGATCTGGGAATTGATCAAGTCCGTACGCCAGACCGGACATAGTGTTGCGGGTGGTGTCATTGCCGCCGACAATGAGCAGGACCAAATTGCCCATAAATTCCATCTGGTCCATGTCTTTCATGGCTTCACTATGGATCATCATCGAAATCAAATCCGGCGTAGGCTCCGCGTTGACGCGCTCGTTCCAGAGATTCTGGAAATAGGCGCCCATTTCGAAAAGAATCTTCTGGCGCTGTTCGTCCAGTTCGGGCGCGAGCGAAAGCTCGACATCCCCAGCCCAGTCGGACCAATAGGTGAGCAAGCGGCGATCTTCCCAAGGGAAACCGAATAATATAGCGAGCATGCCGGTTGTCAGTTCGATCGAGACTTTGTCGACCCAGTCAAATTCCTGATCCCATGGCAGGCTGTCGAGCACTTCGGCCGTTCTGTGCCGAATCTCTTCTTCCATTTTTTTCATTTCACTGGGGGTGAAAGCCGGCGCTACAGTGCGGCGTTGCCCGGTATGTTTAGGGCGGTCCATGGCGATAAACATCGGTAGCTGGAAATCAGAATTGTCGCGTTCCTCGGCGATGGTAATGCCGCCATTATTTACGTCAGAGGAGTAAAGCTCAGGCAGCGCCTCGATATGCTGAATCGCTTTGTGATTACAGATATTCCAATAGGGGCCATAGTCCGAATCTTCGACCTTGTTGATCGGCGCATTGGCCCGCATCTCGGCGAAAGGCGCGCGCCATAAATCATTGCTATAGAGGCTGGCCTTACTGACATCGCGCGGATTGGCATTGGCATCAGCAGCGGGTGGATTGGCCTTATACCAGGCTTCTAGCGCCTCCGAAGCGGTGGGCGATGTGGTGAGCGTGGATGCGTTTAAGACGGGACTGGTGGCCATGATTCTCTCCTCCCGTTGCCTATTTTTGACAATCGGTTGCGTTTCAAAACCCGTTTAATCTGCCTTTATTGACAGCAATGTCAACGAAATTTTCGGCCCATGTCCGCTATGGCGCGAGATTTTCGGCGTTGTGGCCCGATGAAATTCTAGCCTCGCATGCGGGCCAGCAGGCTTTTTTTCCGACCGCTATTGCCGGACTTCATGACATTCCGGCGGAACAACATCACGCTAAAGCGGATGATGATCAGCGTGAACATCGCTTGCCAGATCAGCGCGGCGCCATGTTGCCAGATATTGTCCATCTGCGCGGCGCGGGCAATCATCGCAAAGGGAGAACTGAACGGAAAGATCACCGCGAACCATTCCATGGGTTCGCCCAATTTGGTCACCGTGAAGGCGGCGAGGAAAAAGACCAGCAACTGTCCCATCGTTACCGGCATGGATAGGGTTTGGACTTCACGCACAGTCGTGGCCATTGCGCCAATGCCAAGGAACAGGGAGCCCAATAGCAAATAGGCCATCGAGAAATAGAGTACCATCAGCACGCAAAAAATCGGCCAGCCTATGGCTGGCGCAGGGAGGTCGGGCATGCCCGCGCTGATCACCGAAACTCCGATAAAGCCGAGGGATGACCATACGGTAATCCCGACCAAGGCCATGCCCAGCATCGCAAATAGCTTGCCGAGAAAAATCGCATCCATGGGAATGGCTGCGGCAAGTATTTCGATAATCTTGTTGGTCTTTTCTTCCACCAGATTGGACAATACCATGCCGGCCAATATCATGGTCAGCAGGATTAATATGATTTGTCCGCCTTGGGCCGTGGCCAGTTGCGTCCGCTTTTTTGAGCTGCTCGTGGCAACCACAATGTCATTTTTCACGCTTATCGGATTGGAGCCAGACAAGGCGGTTTCTGACAAGAGCGCGATCTTCCCGGTCCATCGCTTAACATCACGCGAAGAACCAGTAAGCACCGGTTTTTCCAGCGTGCCCGACATGATGGCCGTCAAAGGCTTGTCGGCGCTATCGAGCCAGTCTTTGATATTGGGATCGAGAGGATCGGCATCGGGCAAGAGGAGAAATTCTGGGAGAGCGCCATTTCCTATGTTCTTGGCGAGGCTTGTGCGCGCTTCGATAAGCTTGGCGGCTTGGCCTTCTTCTAGCGCAACGCCGATGATCGGCCGGTCTATATCCTGGCGCACTTGCTGACCGAGGCCGCCGGCGGCAATACCGATAATCAATGGAAAAAGCGGACCGAGCAAAAAGAAGAAAAAGGATTTGGAAAAAATAATCGCGGTGAAATCTCGGCGAGCGATTACAAAAGCGGCGCGGATAGTCTCAATCATGCGGCTTCTCCTTGCAATTCGGCATCCGCCGCAAGATCCTCATCCATTTTTTTCGCAACCGCTTCGCCGGCAATATGGACAAAAGCGTCATGCAGACCGGGCCGTTCTATGGACAGGGACTGTATGCCCGCATTGCCTTCGACCAGGGCTTTTAGCAGCGGTTCAACCCCGCTTTCGGGAAGGGTAAAATGCCAGTTATGCCCCAACGGCTTGCAATCTGCTGGAATGGCTGAGCGCCATGGTCCATCGAGGTCGCGGGTCTCCAGATGGACTTGCGGACGCAGCCGGTCGCGTGCGGTGGATACTTTGCCGGTAAAGGGAATTTTGCCATTAGCAACAATGGCGATTTCCTCACATAAACGTTCGGCATGGGCAATGACATGAGTGGAAAAAATAACCGTGACGCCTTTGTCTGCTTGTCCGCGAATGAGCCGTTCAAGCTTGCCTTGATTCAACGCATCCAGGCCGGAAAATGGTTCATCGAGGATGATCAAGTCCGGTTCATGGACGATGGTCCCCAAGAGCTGCACGGTTTGGGCCATGCCCTTGGACAATTGCCGAATTTGCTTGTCGACGGCATCGCCCAGACCATGTTCTTCCATCATCGCGCGGCCCCGTTTGCGCCCTTCGGAGAGCGACAAACCGCGCAGCGCGCCCATGAATGCGATGGCATCAAAGGCCTTCATTGACTGGTAGAGACCGCGTTCCTCTGGCAAATAGCCCACTTGATGGGACTTGCTGATCGGATCGTCTGTCCCCAGCAAATAGCGCTCGCCTTCATCCGGATCGATAATGCCCAGCAACATGCGCAATGTTGTGGTCTTGCCCGCGCCATTCGGCCCCAATATTCCAAAGATACTGCCCTTTTTGATCGTCAGATCAATCCCATCAACAGCGGTTTCACCATCAAACCGTTTGACGATCTGATGCGCTTCAACGGCATTGGTCGCGCTTATTTCTTGTGCACTGGAAGTCATTTACGGCTTTCCTAATGGGACACGGTGATTGATAGTGGCCTCCTATGCCTGATGACAAGTTAAGAATAAGCCAAAGCCTGGAAAAAATGGCACGGGAACAGGGTTTCGCCGCTGTTGGTATTGCACCGGCCGCCTTGGCCCCGGTGACGGCCCAGCGCTTGCACGATTGGCTGGCCGGCGGTCAGCATGGCGACATGATCTGGATGGAAAGCCGCGCGGATCAGCGGTCCAGTCCGGAAAATCTCTGGCCCGAGGTGCGCTCAGTGATCATGCTGGGCATGAGTTACGCTCCCGCGCAAGACCCTTTTGCACTGGCCGATATTCCTGATCATGGGCGAATATCTGTCTACGCTCAGGGCAAAGATTATCATGATGTGGTCAAACGCGCCTTAAAACGGACCGCACGATGGCTTGTCGACGAGGCGGATTGTGCCGTGAAAGTCTTTGTTGATACCGCGCCGGTAATGGAAAAACCTCTAGCTGAAGCGGCTGGCTTGGGATGGCAAGGCAAACATACCAATTTGGTCAGCCAAGAGCATGGCAGCTGGTTATTTCTCGGCGCTATTTATACGACATTGGAGTTGGAAGCCTCGCCAAGCGGACGAGATCGCTGCGGCAGTTGTTCGGCTTGTCAGACCATTTGCCCAACCAATGCCTTTCCTGCGCCCTATAAACTGGATGCGCAGGCCTGTATCTCCTATCTCACGATTGAATCCAAAGGCCCGATTCCCCACAAATATCGCGCGGCCATGGGCAATCATATCTACGGCTGCGATGATTGTCTGGCCGTGTGCCCGTGGAATAAATTTGCCCAAACAGCCGCGGCCAACAAAGCTTTTTTGCCGCGTGCTGAACTGACCGCACCGGCTCTGGCCGATTTGTTAGCCATGGATGATGCCGCGTTTCGCAAAATTTTTTCCGGGTCGCCGATCAAGCGGTCCGGCCGCAATCGCATGGTGCGCAACTGTCTGATCGCAGCCGGGAACAGCGCTGATCCAGCATTGCTGCCTGCGGTCATCGCTCTTTTGGATGACGAGACCGCAATCGTCCGCGGCGCCGCAATTTGGGCCTTGCAGCAGCTCGATCTGGAGCAATTTACCCAAGAAAAGAATCGGCGTGTGGAGGATGAAAAAAATCCCGATGTCGCCGCTGAATGGCAGGCTTTGGAGCTTAGCGGATCCGCAACGCGTTGACGCAAGAAACACGGTCTACTTCGGCCCCGTCGCTGCGCCGCGCGTCAATATGGGTAACCCGTCCTTCACCGCCTGATTGCTGCGGATATAGATAGGCATCCAATATGCAGGCACCGCTGGCAAATTGCAGTTTTCGGGCTGGCGGTTCGACGACATCGGCCTGGGGATTACCGAATAGCCGTTTTAGCTGATTAGCGGTTTTTCCCATTACCAGTTCCAGCCCTGCCACCGTGTTAAGCGGTGAGGCGGCAGCGGTGGGGAGCGCTGGGGTGGTCACAGTGCTGGTGGACGCGCAAGCCGCCAAACTGGGCAACACCAAGAAGAGACTTAAATTGCGCTTCATATCAATTGCTTTCTTTCTGTCCGATGGCTCTGTTCTTATGTACCAAATGGGTAGCCATAGCGGCTCCCAAAACCGGTGCAAGAAAATTGACAAACGGAATGGCGAGCAACAGAGCGGTGATTAGACCCAGCCCAAAACGGGTTGTTTTGTTGATCTGCCACTGGTCGTCAATATGCCTGATATCGCCGACATGACGAGCGGCCACCATATCCTGGAGATCTCGGCCGATCAAAATAGCGTTAATTGCGAAAAAGGCCGCTGGTGCGCCAATACCGGTGACCAGCAAGATGATGTAAAGCGGCGATGCGAGCAAATTATAGCCAACGGCCCGGCCCACGGATGCCAATCCCATTTTCAATCCCAGCAAATAGCCAGGCGGTTTTGCTTGCTCGGCTCGGTCTGGATAATGGCGGGCTTCGACCGCATCGACGACATCATCGGAAAAAATATTGAGAACAAAAATAGCAATGACGCGAAACAGGAAAATTGCTGTCAATGCTGCAATAACTGCAGCCGCAACCGCTGCCCAGACACCACCATCATTTAAACCGGTAAGCGCGAATAGCCACACCAGGAGGAAATACGCGCCGACCCCAAACACCGCCAATAGCAGCAATGAAATCAACAAAACTTTCAACAACAGCGCCACGATGGGTCGGTCGGAAAGCTGGCCAAGGGAGAGAAGCATCGCATCAATCATCGCTAACCCATGTCATGGATTTGCGCTTCGCGTCAATTCTGCTTGAATCGGGCGCTCCTTACCCGTAACGGACAGCGCGGAAATGCCTCTCAGTGAAGGATAAATTATGACTGCCGAAGCCCGTTACGATATTGTTGCTGTTGGCAACGCCATTGTTGATGTGATCGCACAAGCGGACGACGCGTTTCTCGAAGAAGAACAGCTTCAAAAGGGCTCGATGACACTTATCGACGCCGAAAGGGCGACGCAGCTCTATCGGGATATGGGCGTGGCCCGGGAAATTAGCGGCGGTTCGGGATCCAATACATTGGCCGGCGCGTCCACCTTGGGACGGCAATGCGCTTTGATTGCGCAAGTGGCAGATGACCAATTGGGCGAAGTATTCACACATGATATTCGCGCTACCGGTATTGATTTTGACGTACCGCCGCTAGGGAAAGAGCCGCCAACGGCGCGCTGCTTGATCCTCGTCACTCCCGATGCGCAGCGGACAATGAACACATTTTTGGGCGCATCACAATTTCTGCCACCAGCGGCCGTGGATGCCGATCTGATCGCCAGCGGTGCGATATTATATCTCGAAGGCTATTTATGGGATGCAGAAGAACCCAAGGCGGCCATGGCTTTGGCGATCGATATTGCTCGCAGCAATGGCCGCAAAGTAGCGTTCACTTTGTCGGACGGCTTTTGCATCGAGCGTCACCGGGATGATTTTGCCCGGCTGATTAAGGACGGCATGATCGACATTTTATTTTCCAATGAAGCGGAGATTAAATCCTTGTGCGAGACAGAGGATTTTGATGCCGCCGTGGCGCAAACTGCAGCGCAGGTTGAAACCTTGGTTGTGACCCGCAGCGAGCAAGGGGCAATTGCGGTGCAAAATGGCAAGACATTTGCCGTGGCTGCGGAACCGGTTGAAAAAATCATAGATACTACCGGTGCGGGTGATTTGTTTGCTGCCGGTTTCTTAAGCGGGTATATTGAAGAGCGGCCAATGGACGAATGTTTGACCATCGGTGCGATTGCAGCGGCAGAAGTTATTTCTCACTATGGTGCGCGGCCAGAAGCTGATCTACGCGCATTGGTTGCACATCGCCTAAGTTAAGCTTTGAGGGAATCGGTTTACCGTCAGTTTTTCATTTTGAACAATTTGCGGTCTTCCGGCCCGAAGCCCCATTTCCAGATGACCCAGGCATAGCTGCCCAATATCATCGGTATGCCAATGATGAGCTCGGCCCATTCCGGCAGATAGGTCGCGAGATATCCAATTGCTGTCGCAACCAGCGCTGCAATGATCAGCGACCAACGCCATCCGTTGACCGGAGCGTCGAGCAATTTGGATAGAAAGACTGCTTTGACAACCGAGGCATAAGCCAGAGCCACCATAAGTGCAGCGGCGACAGCCGCAGCCTGAAAGAGTGGCGACCATCCCATTCGCATGCAAATTTGAATGAAGGCAACGCTGAGCGCGGCTTGCAACAGCAGCATCGATAAAGAGATAAGTAAATTGCGATGGCGCGCAATATAGACCAACGCGGCTTCGCTGACGACAGCGGTCGCGGCCACGGCTTCTGCTGCCAAAAGAAAAGCTAGGGCACCCGTTCCGCCAACAAAATTCGGACCGACCAGTCCCATGACCGCTTCGCCAGGAATAGCCAAGGCCAAGGCAATACCGGCTTGCGCCGCGATAATCCAGAAACCAACCTGGCTAACTTGATTGGCAATGGCTTTCATATTTCCGGCTTCAAGATTTCGGGTAATGACCGGGCCAAGAATGGGATCGAAACTCGTTTTGAGTTTTTGCGGCAAGCTGGCGACTTGCTGCGCAATATAATAGATGCCGACAATGGCCGGAGAAGCGAACAGCCCCAATATGGCCAGATCCAGCCTGCGCGAGCCCCATTCAGCGGCATCGGCTGCGGCCAGAGGCATGTTGTGGCGCGCTAATTTGGCAATGGCGAGGGGTTTGGGTCGCCATCCCCAGGGCAGCCCGTAGCTTTTGAACAGCGGCCATAAGGATGCGATCAATGCCGCGATCATCGACACGACATAAGACAGGATCAATCCGTCCCGCAAAGAATAATAGGAAAATAAGAAAGCCGCGATGCTAATCGTCCATGGTTCGACGATCGATCGCGCCCGCACGGTTGATGCAATATCATAGCGATAGGCGAGAGCAGCCAGCGCGATATCCGCTCCGGCAATGGTAAATATAACCAAGGGCAGGAATCGATCGAGGCCATTAATCTGGCTGTTGGGGAACATGATTTGCGGGACTAATATCAGTAATATCGCCGCTAGAAGCGACGCAAAGAGACTTACCAACAGTCCATCCCAAACAACATGAACATGGGGCCGTTTTGTCCGGCTCAGCTGTTCGGCCAACCCTCTTTTTAAACCCAAAGTAGCCAGTTGGGCGGCAAATTCGACGATCAAAATTGCGTAGGCAAAGCGCCCTAGGGCCTCCGCGCCATAAATCCGTCCTGCAATGAAAAGAAAAGGCAAGCGCGCCGCGAGACGCAGCAAAAATCCGAAAATATTGGTGCGTCCACCTTTCGCCAGTGCTGCAATATCTTCTTTATTGTCATCGCCAGTGACGGTCTCGGTTTGGCCATCATCTGATCGGGATGCCATTTTGCCGACGGCCGAATCCGAAGGGGAACCTGAAGAATCCGGGCTGGTCAAAAAACATGTCTCCGGTTGGTAAAACTAAGCAAGGACGGACGGCCGGTTGCGTGAAGCGCCGCTTTACCGCACTCCACTCGGCTTGTCATCTTTTGCCCTAGCGTTGTTCGGAAACGAGAGGCCGCCCCATCAGTTGAGCAACAATGGAACGCGAATCTGTTTGTCCGGCAAGTAGCGCACATACCGCATCGACAATCGGCATATCTATGCCGCGCAAATGCGCATCTTTTTGCAATACCGGCGCAGTTGCTGCGCCTTCCGCCACGGTAGCCCGATCGGCCAGCATCTCTTCCGCGGATTGCCCTTCGCCCAATCCTTTGCCGAGCGAAAAATTGCGCGAACGGGTAGAAGAACAAGTCAATACCAAGTCACCCAGACCGCATAGACCGGACAATGTTTCGGTTCGCGCGCCGCGCGCTACGCCATAGCGCAGCATCTCTGCAAATCCGCGGCTGATTATCGAAGCACGGGCATTTTGACCAAGGCCCGCGCCGTCGACCACACCGCAACCGATGGCGAGGACATTTTTCACTGCACCGCCAATTTCTGCGCCAATAATATCATCCGAAAAATAAGGGCGAAACATGGGCTTGGCGATAGACGGATAGAGATCATTCCAAATTTGCTCGGAAGCGCAGGCCAAGGTCAAAGCGGTGGGAAGTCCCTGAACGACTTCATGGGCAAAAGTGGGTCCAGACAAAACCGCCAAAGCATTGTCGGGGCGGATGTCTTGAACAATCTCGCTCATCAATAGCTGAGTCGATTCTTCAATGCCTTTGCTGCATAAAATTAAGGTCGCCCGGCTGTCCGGCAGAGCCGCGAGACTTGCCCGCAAATACTGCGCTGGCGTCACGATCAACAAGATTTCACAGGTTGCCAGTTCCGCCAAGTCTGACGTGGCACGAATATGCGGATTTAGTGCATGTCCAGGCAGAAATATCATATTCTCATGCCGGCGGTTAATATCGGCTGCGACCTCGGTTTCACGCGCCCAAAGCAGCAATTCTTCTTGGTCTTGCGACAGCACTTGAGCCAAAGCTGTTCCCCAGGCGCCCGCTCCGATCACACCAATTTTGCTTGTCGATAGGGTCATGCTTTCACTCCCGCCCCGCGCGCTTTTTCAGCCGCAGGGTCGAGTGGCCAGCGAGGCCGAGCTACAAAATCGAGTGAGTCGGTATGGCCGGCGGCAAAACGTTCCGCACCGGCCCAGGCGATCATCGCCGCATTGTCTGTGCACAGCCAGAGAGGAGGCGCGGTAAATCGCATATCATGGCGGCTGGCCAGCTGTTCTAACATGGCGCGGATGGGACCATTGGCTGCAACGCCGCCAGCAACAACCAAATCAGGGGCCGGGCCATGGTCTGAAATGGCTTTTTCCAATCGGTCTTCCAAGCAATCAACGGTGGCTTGCTGAAAAGCGGCGGCAATATCTTGCGGCTCATAAGCCTGGCTGTCATGGGCTCTGACCACGGCACTTTTCAAACCGGCAAAAGAAAAATGCGGTTCGTTCGACCCTTTGAGAGGGCGAGGCAAGGGAACCGCGGCGGCATTGCCGGTTCGCGCCAACGCCTCGACTTTGGGACCGCCGGGATAGCCAAGTCCTAGAATTTTTGCTGTTTTATCATAGGCTTCCCCTGCTGCATCGTCGATAGTCGTGGCCAGTCTACGATAGGCATTCACGCCCTCAACGCGTAATATCTGACAATGGCCGCCAGAGGCGAGCAGCAGCAAATAGGGAAATTGTAAGTCGGGATTGGCGAGGCGCGGTGATAAAGCGTGCCCTTCCAAATGGTTGACCGCGATAAGCGGCTTATCAGCGGCCATAGCAAGGGCCTTGCCGGTGACCAACCCGACCATGACACCGCCGATAAGACCCGGTCCCGCGGTTGCCGCTATAGCCTCCACTTGCTCCAGTTTGAGTTGCGCTTCTGTGAGGGCTGCTTCGATCAGCGGCGTGATAATTTCGGCATGAGCACGGGCTGCGATTTCCGGAACAACGCCTCCAAAAGGGGCGTGCGCAGCTTCTTGCCCAGCGAGTTTATGGGACAAAATTTCACGATCTGAAGTGACCAACGCCGCTGCTGTTTCGTCGCAACTGGATTCAATGCCCAAAATTATACTCATAATTCTTTTACTTAAGCCATGGTGGGATTAGGACAAGAGCTATGACAGACAATCGCAGTCCGAAACGTAATTTATTAGCCGGGATAGACCGGCCCTTGAAGATTGGCACGCGTCAATCTCCATTGGCTGTGGCGCAAGCAGAAATGGTGGCGTCGGCCATTTTATCTGCTCATGGTTGGCGGCCGGATCAGGTCGAACTGGTGCCGATGATTGCCACTGGTGATAAAATTCAGGACCGTGCTCTCGCGGATCTTGGCGGCAAAGCGTTGTGGACGAAAGAATTAGATCGCGCGCTTCATGACCAGGAGATTGATTGCGCCGTTCACAGCATGAAAGATGTGGAAACGCTTCGGCCGGAAATCTTCACAATCGCGGCAATGTTGAAACGTGCAGATGTTCGAGATCGCCTTGTGGGAGCAGATTCAATTGCGTCGTTGCCGCAAGCGGCTGTCGTTGGCACAGCGTCACCGCGTCGCCGCGCACAATTGCTGCGGCAGCGCCCTGATCTCGATATTCGATTGATACGCGGTAATGTTCAAACCCGCTTGGATAAAATTCGCAACGGCGAATATACCGCAACGCTATTGGCCAGTGCTGGTCTTGACCGGTTGGAAATGGAGGCAGTGGGCAAGAATTTGTCAATTGATGATATGCTGCCCGCGCCCTCCCAGGGTGCCATTGGAGTAGAAACATTGGTCGAATCGAACCATATCCGGCGTGTGTTCAAGGAAATCTCCTGCACCAACACATCGCGCGCTGTCACGGTAGAGCGCTTGTTTCTCAAAGAATTGACCGCTGATTGTCATAGTCCGGTCGCAGCCTATGCGCAGGTCGATGGGCTTGATGTGAATCTGCGGGTCGAAATATTGTTGGCTGATGGCAGTGAATCGATCAACGGCCATTCGGATTTTATCACCGGTGATGTGGCAGCTCCGGCTCGGCTAGCACGCAAAATTTTGGGACAGGCTAGTTCCGAACTCAAGGCTGTTTTTGGCCGATGACACGATCACTTGTGATTGTCCGGCCAGCTCAAAGCGCCCGCCAAACGGCGAACAAAGCCGAGCAAATGGGCATGACCTGTACGGTTGATCCCTTGTTTGTCATTGAACCGCTGCAATGGACACCGCCGCCTCCGGATGAGTTCGACGCGTTAATGGTGACCAGTGCCAATGCGGTGGAATTTGCGGGAGCAGAACTGAACCAATATGCTGATTTGCCGGTGCTGGCGGTGGGAGAAACAACAGCCGAAAGCGCGCGTCAAAAAGGATTCCGCATTGCCCAAATCGGCACCGGCGGTGTTGATGCGCTATTGGCTGAATTGCCGGCAGATCGCTATCATCATATATTGCGGCTGTCCGGCAAAGATCACATTAAAACGGCCGCTAGCGAGCACAAATTCACGCTGTGCCGAGTCTATCATGCGCGCGCGCTTCCGCTCGGGGCGAAAGCGCGCGCCGCGCTACGCGAAGGTCGGGTGATATTGCTATATTCTGCCCGTGCCGCCAAAATATTAGCCGAAGAAATGGCAAAAGCCGGTCTCGAACCTGGGATGCATATAATTGCTGCATTGTCGCCAACCATTGCCCAAGCCGCTGGCCAAGGCTGGGAATCGGTTGCGGTTGCGGATCAGCCTACTGACGATGCTTTACTGTCTCTGGCGAGAGGCCTATGTCAGCGATAGCCATATTGGATCGGGTCAATCGCCCGCAAGCAAGACCTAAGGAAGTGGAATGAGCCGGGATTATGAAAAAATCACCTCATCTGGTGGAAAGAATAATATGACCCGCAATGTTCTGGTCTTAATGCTGGTCGCATTTGTCGGCGGCGCCATCCTCGCGGGTTGGTTGTTTTCGCGCTATAATCCGTTTGAGAACGATAGTCCGGCAGCGGTCACTGCGGCTGGCGCTGCGGCCGGGCAGGATAATATTGCGACGGATCCGGCGACCGCCTTAGCCAATAGAATTGACGCCGATGGAACGGTATTGCCGCCGCCACCGGTCAAGCCTGTGCCCACCGAAGTTCCGGCTCTGACACCGGATAAAGAACGCGCTCTTGCTGTGCGCGTTGCCGATCTTGAGGATCGCTTGTCGCGGATCAATGTGCAGGCGCAGGCCGCTTCCGGTAACGCCGCTCGCGCAGAGGGATTGCTGATCGCCTTTGCCGCTCGCCGGGCCCTCGATCGCGGATCGCCTTTGGGCTATATTGAATCGCAATTGCGCCTGCGCTTTGGTGATGCGCAACCCCGAGCGGTGACTACAATTATCAACGCCTCGCGTGAACCAGTCACCTTGGAAGAATTGGCAACCAGTCTCGATGATATTGGCCCTTCCTTGACCAGTGGCTCTACCGATGCCGGATTCTGGGAAGATATAAAGCGCGAAATGTCTGAGCTTTTCGTCATTCGCCGGGATGGATCGCCTTCTCCGGTTCCCCAGCAACGCTTGATCCGGGCCAAACGTTATGTGGAAAATGGCAATGTCGAAGCGGCAATTGCGGAAATTGAAAAATTGCCAGGCAGCGACAATGATGACGATTTGACCAACCAATGGATGGAGAGCGCCCGGCGCTATAATGAAGCGCGCCGCGCCCTTGACGTTATTGAGACGGCAGCGATATTGGAACCGCAGCAATTGCGGACATCAGAAGGAGAACGGGTTGATCAACCGTCGCCTTTGGCGCCCACAACCCCGATACCAGCACCTTGATTATGAGAATTTAGGGCAGGAAAAGTGCGGACAATTTTTGAGGAACCCGCACCGGCCGACCACTTGTTTGATCGATAATCGCCCAATTGGTTTTGGCGGATACTTTGATTTTGCCATCGGTTCCGGAGAAACTGACATTACGCCAAAACCGCGCGCCTTTCGGGGGATCCGAAATCCATGTGCGTCCGGTAACTGTCTCGCCCGCGCTTACATTGCCGCGATAGTCAATTTCATGCCGGGTTACGACCCATATGAAGCGGTCAATATCTTCTTGCGGCGCCGTGGCTTGCCAATGTGCGGTGGCGAGATCTTGTATCCAGCGCACCCAGACCGCATTATTGACATGTCCGAGCACGTCAATGTCCGCAGGTTGGGCGGTGATTTCGAGGATATAGTCGTTCATTTCTGTGCGGTGTCAGAATCCATTTGCCACAGGATAAATGCAAATTCTTCGGCCACTTCTTGAATGCGATTCCACCGACCAGATTTACCGCCATGGCCGGCTCCCATATTGGTTTTGAGCAAAAGCATATTATCGTCGGTTTTGGTCGCGCGCAATTTTGCTGTCCATTTGGCCGGTTCCCAATAAGTGACCCGCGGATCATTAAGGCCACCGGTGATCAACATCGGCGGATAATTTTGAGCGCTGACCTGATCATAAGGAGAGTAGCTGCGAATATATTCAAATGCCGCTTTATCGGTGATCGGATTGCCCCATTCTGGCCATTCGCCAGGTGTGAGTGGCAAGCTTTCATCTTGCATGGTGTTGAGCACATCGACAAATGGAACATGCGCAACGACTGCTCCCCAAAGGTCCGGGTCGCTATTGACAATAGCTCCCATTAACTCGCCCCCAGCTGACCCACCAGAGGCACTGATCCGGCCTTTAGCAGTATAGCCTTTTTCGGCGAGGCCGTTGGCGACATCGACAAAATCATTAAATGTATTGGTGCGCTGCATTAATTTGCCTTGCAGATACCAGTCCCGGCCCAAATCATCGCCGCCGCGAATATGGGCAATGGCATAGATAAAGCCGCGATCGATCAAAGATAGCCGTGTGGTCGAGAAACTGGGCGGTACGGCATAGCCATAGGCACCATAAGCATAGAGGTGCAGCGGCGCACTGCCATCGCGCTTGGTGCCGTTTTTATAGACCAGGGATACCGGCACCATCGTTCCGTCCCGCGCTTCAATACTGACACGCTCCGTGCGATAGTTGCTGGCGTCATAGCCGGACGGGATTTCCTGAACCTTGAGGGTCTCGAGTTTTTTATCCACGAGATGATAATCCAAAACCGTATCGGGTGTGACCATGGATTCATAGTCGAGCCGCAATTTCGACACGTTATATTCGGGATTATCATCGAGACCGGCATTGTAACTGGCTTCGGGAAAATCGATCCGCTGTATGGATGCGGGATCGTCATAGGATCGAATTTCAACCTGATCGAGACCATTTTCGCGACCCTCTGTCACATAAAAATTCTGGAAGGTTGTTACATCGGTGAGATAAAATTGGTTGGAGCCGGCAATCAGCGTTGTCCATTTGCCGGGCTCGTCTAGCGACGCCGTAGCCAACCGGAAATTCACATGATCATCATTGGTGAGAATATAGAGCGTTCCGTCATGTTCCTCGACTGAATATTCACGGCCCTTTTTGCGCGGTGAAATGACCATCGGCGTCGCGGTGGGATTGTCGGCAGGCACGAGACGCACTTCGCTGGTTTCGTTATCGCCTGTCGCGATGGTGATATATTTTTCCGATTGAGTCAGACCAATGCCGACCGTGAAGCCATCCTGACTTTCCTTGTACAGCTCAATATCATCGCTAATATCTGTGCCCACGACGTGCAATCGGGCATTGTCGGTGCGCCAATTTTCATTGGCGAGACCGTAAAGCACATTTTTGGAATCGGCCGACCACACCAAGCTTGAAAGCGTTCCAGGAATGACATCCCCGAGCATCTCTCCGCTTTCCAGATTCTTAATCCGCGCTTCGAAGCGTTCAGCGCCGGTATCATCGACCGAAAAGGCCAATAGCTTGCCGTCTGGGGATACTGACATGGCGCCAAGCCGGAAATATTCCTTGTCCTTTGCTAAGGCATTTTCATCGAGGATCAATATGTCATCGCCACCGGCGACGGCCTTGCGGTAATGTTGCCGATATTGTTTGCCTTCTTCAAATTTTGACCAGTAGATCCAGTCGCCATCTTTTTGAGGCACCGATGATTCATCTTCTTTGATCCGGGCTTTCATTTCTTCGAAAAGCGAATCCGT
This sequence comes from Parasphingorhabdus sp., assembly GCF_039982415.1. Taxonomy (GTDB): domain Bacteria; phylum Pseudomonadota; class Alphaproteobacteria; order Sphingomonadales; family Sphingomonadaceae; genus Parasphingorhabdus. The sequence continues at coordinate 197,686 of NZ_JBDWYL010000006.1, read as the reverse complement.
AAGGGCTTTTTGCCCCGCCATATTCTGTTCAAACCATTTGTTCTCGGCTTTCAAATAATCGAGCACATCTTCATCATCAATCTTGGGATAGCTTTGATCTTTTAGCCAATGATAGGGATCCAAGATGGTATAGCCGTGGCGCTCATAGCGATGGGGCCGTTGTTCGGCGACCGGGGGGGTGTCGAGTTTTTTTGTCATAGTCTCTTCTGTTGTTTGAGAATCAGCGAAAGCCGGTGCGGTAGCCAGACCAGCGGCTAATAGCAGGGGAAAAATATTCAGTTTCATGACGCCTCTCATTTGTGAATTTGGTGGCGGAAATCGTCTAAAACACCTATGTGTTTGTCGAGCAGCTAATTCAAGGAGTTTCGCAGACCATGTTAATGTCCACTTATGAAGCAAGGCTCGTCGCTTTGCGCGAACAATTGGCGAAAGATGGTTTGGACGGTTTTGTCGTTCCCATTTGTGATGAGCATATGAGTGAATATGTTGGCGATTATGCGCAACGCCTAGCTTGGTTAACCGGCTTTGGCGGATCAGCGGGATCGGCGGTTGTTTTGAAAGACAAAGCGGCGATTTTTGTGGATGGGCGATACACTATTCAAGTGCGCGATCAGGTGGATGGCAATCTTTATGAATATGTCGGGACCGCGGACCAATCCGTTGTCGCCTGGCTCGGGGAAAACGCCCCGGAATCGTCGGCAATTGGATATGACGCCTGGCTACATACGCAAGATTGGGCGAAAGCAGCGGCGACGAAACTCAATGCGAAAAAAGCGCAATTGGTCGCAGTAAAAACCAATCCAATTGATAAGGTCTGGGAAGATCAACCAGAACCGTCTTTGGCTAAGCTCGACGTTCAGCCAGATGAATTTGCCGGGAAAACCGCAGCAGACAAGCGCTCCGATATAGCGGCTTGGCTCAACGAAGAAGGATTAGATGCTACGGTTATCGCGGCCTTGGATTCGGTCGCTTGGGCGTTTAATATTCGCGGCAAAGATATAGCAAACACGCCGGTTCCCCGGGGCTATGCGATTGTTAAGGCCGACGGCGGTGCAGAGCTTTTTGTGGCACCCGAAAAGCTAAGCGATGAAGTGCGGGTGCATCTGGGCAATGCGGTTTCGGTACGAGATTATAGCGAATTTTCCGATGCGCTGAGCGAATATGATGGACAATCTGTGGGTGTCGATCCCGAGCGTTCGGTCGCGGCGATTTTTGGCCAATTGAAAGATGCCGGAGCGACCATTGTTCAGCGGCGCGATCCGACAATATTGGCCAAAGCGATCAAAAATGAAACGGAAGTGGCTGGACATAAAGCAGCGCAAGCGCGTGATGGCGCCGCGCTCAGCAAATTTTTACACTGGTTTTCCTTGGAAGCACCAAAAGGTGGTCACGACGAGCTGTCAGTTGCAGCGAAACTGGCTGAATTTCGCGGCCAGTCTGAAAAGCTTATGGATCTGTCCTTCCGCACGATTTCGGGCACCGGACCAAATGGGGCCTTGTGCCATTATAGTGTGAATGAAGAAACCAACCGCGCGATCGAGACGGGAACGCTTTATCTGGTCGATAGTGGCGGACAATATCGCGACGGTACGACCGATGTCACCCGCACCATGGCGGTTGGCGAACCGACAGCAGAAATGATCAAGCGCTATACTCAGGTATTACAAGGCCATATCGCGCTTGCTCAGGCTGTGTTTCCGGCCGGTACCACGGGCGGCCAGTTGGATATTTTGGCGCGTCAATATCTCTGGGCCGATGGTGTCGATTACGCCCATGGGACCGGTCACGGCGTTGGGGCTTATCTTTCCGTTCATGAAGGGCCTCAGCGTATTGCAGCCTTTGGCGGTTTCAACGAGCCACTGGTCGCGGGCATGATCTGCTCGAATGAACCAGGCTATTATAAAACCGATGCCTTTGGCATCCGCATCGAAAATCTGATTCTGGTTGAGCAACGCCAGGTGCCTGGCGCCGAACAAGAGATGTTGGGATTTGAAACGCTTACTTATGCGCCCTTGGATCGGCGGTTGATCGACCGGGCGCTGCTGTCCGACAATCAACGGCAATGGGTGGATGATTATCATCAGCAAGTCCTGGATATTGTAGCACCGCAACTGGAAGGCGAAGCTGCCAATTGGTTGCAGACGCAATGTCAGCCGCTTTAGGTCCAGATTAAGCAGCGGTTTTGATCCGGCGCTTGTTTGGCGGATCGTTATTCTCCTCTCTCTAGGATAATCATCTTTTTATGACTCAGGACATTCAAGACCCCCGTGCGGGCTTTCGTCTGATCACTCCCGTGCGCGTGCGCTATGCTGAGGCGGATATGCAAGGCATTGTATTTAATGCGAATTATCTCGCCTTTGCGGATGTTGGCGTCACCGAATATTTTCGCGCGCTTGTCGGCGCCACCGGCAATGAAGATTCGCTCGGAAAATTTGTGGAACTATTTGGCGGCGACAACTGGGTGCGCCATGCAGAAGTCGAGTTTTTGGCGCCGGCCAAGGCGGATGACTTGATTGATGTATGTTTGCGAATCACACGGTTCGGCCGAACCAGCTATTCTGCCATCGCCCATATTGTCAAAGATGATAAATTGCTCAATATCGTCAAGCTGACTTATGTGTGGTTCGACCCTGCGACGGAGACGGTCACGCCGGTGGCGCAGAGTTTTGTCGATGCAGTCATGGAATTTGAAATTATTGCTCCGGACCGCGCGATACCGGCTGAATAGCTCTAAGACTGGCTGTTTCCCGCTTCCAGATTTTTGGCCTGGGCCTTTCGCCGTCTCAGATTCGCACGCAGTTGCTGGGTCAGCCGTTCCGCTTTTTCAGCTTCCTTGCGTTCTTTTTCAGATTTGGGTTGTGGTTTTGGCATGGCGGATATTTGGCAGCGTCCCATCAAAAATGCAACTCCGCTTGACAAGTCCTTAACCATTTCGCCATAGGCGCGTGGCTTGGAGCCAACCGCTCCTGCTTTTGAACATAGTGCTGCTGTAGCTCAGTGGTAGAGCGCGTCATTGGTAATGACGAGGTCGGGAGTTCAATTCTCCCTAGCAGCACCATTTCTTTTACCCTTATATATAAAATACTTAGACGCATATTGAGATGCCCTAATTTCCCCGACAATACCGGTGCTTACCGGTTTTATGCAGTTCCATTCGATAGCCAGAGACCGTTCAGAACCACACGATATCAATGATTTGTGGTGTTTGTCTCGATGGCCCAATTGCCGCCGGAGATTCATGTCCGATTCTGAAGGACAATGCGGACCTGATGACTGACGGGTGTTTACTACGCCAATGTAGGCTTTAGTACCGCCAAGATCGTAATCCCTGCAATGCATAGCCAAAGGATGCCAAGCACGGCCGTGGCCCGCTTGTAAGTGGTTTGAACCACCTGATTATTTTCTGCATCGGGTCCATTCTTTGCCATCAATCCCCAATATTCGAAATGCTTGAAAAGGACAAATCGGATCACCACGCCGCAGGCGATGACTCCACTGAACAGCAACAGTTTAGCACCCAGCCAGAATGGCGCATTAGCAAAAACGAACAATGCCGCTGCCGGGAGAGCGAATGCGACGGAATAACGCACGCCTCGATCAATCTTGGCGAGCAGAGACCCTACACTCTGCTTGCGCAGCCGATGCCCCGCCTCGACAAGTGCGAGCCAAGCGATACCAAAGGTCACAACCAAGGATTGCGCCAGTTTGCCTCCGTCAAAATAGCCGATTTCCAGCGCCAGCAATGAACCTAGAACAAATTGTAGGATCAATGCGTATCTGACGTGCTGGTCGATATCCATGAGATGATCGTTCACCGCATCGCGCGCGGCGAATTCGATATCGCTGCGGTAACAAACAAACCGGTATTGGCTATTGATGCAAAGTTCCGAGCCAAGCCAATAGCCCAGTACCGCGATATGGAGAACAATAAGAACGGAGTAGGTCATCGCGCACCTCGCGGGATGTACTGATAGTATGAGGGGTCATCATAGGTCGCCCAGTCCCTGGAAATGAGCTTCTCATCGACCAAAGTGCGTTTAACGAGCATTCCGTTATGATACCAATGCCAGGTCCTGCTTTTTGAGTTTCCATCCTCTGCAAGAGTAATCATTTCATAATAGCGAAAGCTTGGGTCATCGGTTTTTGTCCAAGCCACCATGACTGTGCGTTGTGTTTGGTCGAGCGACAGCGGGGCAACCCAACCGACAATATTCTCATTCTCGATAATCAACCGGTCGTTGGAAAGAGTTGCCTTAAAGTAGCGTACCTCTCTCGTTTGGTTCGGCCAGTCATAGATATTTGATTGAACGAGTTGCTCAGTCGCATCGTGTGCGGTCAATCGGCAAATCAAAGTTGAGCGATGGCGGTCAATTTCACGGTTCTTACTGTCGAGATGAACATACTCGCCCTGCCAAACGCCGACGTGGCGGACGAGAAGCGGCATTGCATCCTCGATTGTCCCTCCCATTTCCAATTCCCCTCCCTGTCTATCAAGCACTAAGCCCTATTCGAGCTTCGCGCAAATGTGCGCCAGAGTTTGAGGGTGCCGGATATTTGACGGGTTCAAGTATGAGATTGAATCTGGATTGACCATATCGTCTCATTGCATGCGCCCATTGCCATATATTCTCGCAATATCTTTGTTGCGACCGATGACTGCTATCAGAAAGCAAACTGCTCTTGATTCAGTTTGGATTCTTTGACGCCCAGCTCACGAAGTGCGGTCTTGCTCCAGTTCATCAAGGCGTCCGGTCCGCACAGGAAAATCTCTCTATCAAGCAACTCCTCAATTGCTTCTAAGTCAGCGAGTTGGACACGCCTTTGTTCAGTGCTCAAAGCCGCATTGGGAAACTCCTGTGTCAGGATATCGTGCGCTGTTTGGGCTTCTGCCGAAACCTCGCCCGCGCTTTGAAAAGCAAGGACGCGAAGTTTAAGGTTTTCCGGCAATGCACTGCTAGTCGCCAGGAAGTGCCTCAAGACGTTGATGTCATCGTCGCGACCAGAGAACACTAAAATGATGTCAGAAGACAACTGTTTTGGGAGGGTTTTTGCTACATTCACAATCCCGTCCCACATCGCCAAAAACGGCGTGATACCAACACCGCCGGCGACCCAGAGCATTTTTGCCGGAATAGTTGGTGGTCCTCCTTCGGGGTCTGGAGTAAGGCAACTAAACCCGACGCCAGCGCCTTTAAAATCCACCCGCATCGGTTGCTCTAGCTGTTGGGCTACATATTCATGCAAGAAATTGGACATCAGGCCGCTTGGTATGCGTTTGACCGTCACGCTGACTTGATTGGTTGATCGGAACAGGTTTTTCTCTGCATCAAATTCTGGCGCGCTTGAGAGAGTCCAAGTGCGAACAAAGTCTTCGTTCACCAACTGTGGATTGGCTTCATTCATGTGGCTATACCCGGAATCGAGCATCCCAGAGAAATCGAAGATGCCGAAGCCGCCGGGCATTGGCGTTTCAATCGCTTCCGACAACTCAAAGTTGAATGTATGAATTGTATCGGAGATTTTCTGGCTCGAAACGAGTGTTGCCCCAATCGGATTGGACGCCTCAACCACATCCGCGATGTGGCCCATCGCGTCCAATTCAGACCGAAGATATCGTACTGGCGGGTTGTAAGGAGAATATTGTTCCTCCGACCCAAGCCGCAGGTTCAACGCGCCTTTGACAAACACCGCCCCAGTCACTTCGATACGCGTAAGCAGGCTAACTCTCGGCATGATAGCTTCTGCATCCGCATCGTACAGGTTTTCAGCATTACCAGTGATGTAAAGAACATCGCCCGTGGTAAAATCGGGAAACGCAAGCCCAACCTGTTTGTCAGTTTCGATATTCCCCAACGATTGGTAGAAGCGGTTTCCAGAATGGTCTGGCAGGACAAGATAGGACGTGATGATATCGCCGTCTTTCTGTTCATAAGTTCGAACAAAGCCCGGACTTCCGCCACGATGATTAAAGCCCATATCCCCCTGATCCTCAGACGATCCATCAGAGTGGGCACTGTGTTTTGTAGCAAGAAACACGGTGCTTGCCCGAGCAATCAGATTTTTTGACGCATCTGGCAGAGCGGCTGTGAGCGCATCAAAGCTATCGAGAGCCAGTTCAGCCTTTCGAGCTTTGTGTTCCAGCGAGCGAACCGTAATATATTTGGGGCAATTGCCCAGATGCTGATCGGAAATCAATCGCAGGCTTATTTTGCCTTCGGCGTCGAGTGAGATAGGCTTTATGAGGCCTGCCAGTTTGTTGCGCCGACGATTGGAGAAATCGACCCCTACTCCAGCAAATAGGCGGCAATAATCGCCAGATGGATTTTGATTTGGTCCCAGAGCTCGAACAAAGGGGTCGTATTGGTTCACCTCGGCGACGACATCAGTCTGGTTGCGGTTAAATGTTGTGATGCCAATAGACGGATCACTGTCCGACATGGTGACCAGAATACTAGCCCATGGCCGACCCCGCTTATCCATAGTCGCCAATGGCAGGTAAGGCAGCCCGTTAAAGAACTCCGCGTGCTGTTGTGGCATATCCTTTTCGATATGATATGGCGCCGAGATTGATAGTTGGCGGGGTGTACCACGGCGCTCTTGAACCAGCGCCTCGCCACTATGCCATGGATGTCCTGCGGTCATTTTCAGTCCTTTCAACAGTGATATTTGGCGCGGCTAACTTTCGGATCAGCCGTGCTAGCCTAGGAGATTGCTGTATCACGGATTCTAGCATTATCTCCGGGATGGAAGACGTCTTGCGCTATAATCATGATATGGCTCACTTGGGTTGGTTTATACGGCTGCAGGAATCGGCGAACTTGTCATCGCAACGAAGCGCGGCTGCGCTTCGATGTTGCTCAGCCAGCCACGGATGTTGGGATACGCATCCAGACTTACACCGCCCTCTGGCGCATGGGCGATGTAGGTATATCCGGCTATATCAGCTAAAGTCAGCCGTTCTGCGACAAGGAAGCTCTTACCATCCAAGTGTTTTTCCATGATTTCAAACAAAGCATGCGATTTTGCGATGCAGGCTTGGTGATCAAAAGGTGCACCAAAGACGGTGACGAGGCGTGCGCAGCATGGTCCTGCGAAGACTTCGCCTGCCGCGACTGAAAGCCAGCGCTGGATTTGTGCTTTCTCAACCGGATCCTGCCCCGTCCATTGAGCAGTGTTGCCATAGCGTTCAGCCAGATAAACGATGATGCCATTGGAATCGGACAATGTGACGCCATTGTCGTCAATCGCTGGAACCTGACCAAACGGGTTGATTACAAGGTAATCAGGCGCCTTGTGCGCGCCATTGGCCATGTCTAGATCCACCGTTTCATAAGGAAGATCCATCAAGGCAAGCATCAGCTCAGCCCGGTGGCTATGGCCTGATTTGGCGACGCGAAAGAGCTTGATAGGGGCTGCATTTGCGGGAAAGTTGGTGTTCATCGGTAATTCCTTTCATTGAATTTTTGATGGGCGAAATAGCGTTTTTTTAAAGGCCAAGATCTGACAGCCCAGGATGGTCATCAGGGCGCCTACCAAGCAGCCAGCGAAACTTGCGGTCTTCTTCGGCAATTGGGTGTTCATTGATGCTGGCGTGGCGTTCAGCCATGTAGCCATCGATGTCGAACTCCCAATTCTCATTGCCATAGGCCCGGAACCAATTGCCGCTGTCATCGTGATATTCATAAGCATAACGAACCGCGATGCGATTACCGTCAAACGCCCAGAGCTCCTTGATCAGTCGATAGTTGAGTTCTTTAGCCCATTTGCGGGTCAGAAATTCTTCGATTTCTTTGCGGCCATGCGGAAATTCGGCACGGTTACGCCAATTGCTGTCTGATGTGTAGGCGAGTGCGACTTTCGCCGGATCACGGCCATTCCAGCCATCTTCAGCAAGCCTAACTTTCTCGATTGCACTTTCACGAGTGAACGGGGGAAGCGGGGGACGCATGGTTTTTCCTTTTTTCTTGGGCGGGTTGCGAACGCATTGGAGATACGACCATCCAAATGCTAAAAGAATATTGAAATTTTGAAATGGATTATTTTGTTTAATAGTAGTAATTGATCTGCCTATGGATCAAGTCCAAGCTCTCAAAGTGTTTGTTGCTGTGGCTGAAGCGCAAAGCTTTGCAGGCGGTGCTCGCACGACCGGACTTAGTCCGCCATCGGTAACACGCGGGATAAACTCGCTTGAAGAACGGCTTGGTACGCGACTGTTTACGCGCACCACGCGGCGAGTGAGGCTGACCGATGTCGGTCAAGCCTACCTGGAGGATGCTCGCCAGATACTGGAACATTTACAGGCGGCAAATGATGCGGCTGCCGGTGCAGCGAGAAACCCTGTCGGTCAGCTCCGCCTAACCTGTTCGCATGAATTTGGGCGTATCTACGTCATGCCTGTTTTGACGGAATATCTCGACCTCTATCCGGATGTGTCGGTCGAGGTCGTCATGGTCGATCGCGTCGTTAATCTGGTTGAGGAAGGGTTTGATATCGCAGTGCGCCTCGGGCATCTGCCGTCATCTGATCTTTCGGCTGTGAAGGTTGGCCGTGTGCGCCGAGTGATTTGCGGCTCACCGAGTTACTTTGCCAAGCATGGCATGCCGGGTGCGCCTGATGATCTAGCGTCGCACAAAACCGTTGCAATCAGTCCGGTCAGCCCATCTCTGGAATGGAAATTTGGTTTTGCGATGGACCAATCGGTTCGGATCAATTCACGCCTTGTGGTGAGCAGTGTCGCAGCAGGTATTGAAGTGGCGCGCAAAGGCTGGGGCTTGACGCGGGTTCTATCCTATCAGATCGGACCTGATCTCGAAAGTGGTGCGATGCAGACTGTGCTGGAGGATTTTGAACCAGAGCCCTTACCGATCAATCTGGTGCATGTCGAAGGACGTCGTGCAGCGGCCAAGGTTCGCGCCTTTGTCGATCTTGCCTCGAAGCGCCTGCGCGCAGTCGCCGTTTTGAATTAGGTACTGGCATTCAGCGGCGCTCCGTATTTCCACCGTATAGAATGATGAAAGCAGAAAATTGCGTTGCCTAACTTTGTGCAGTTAATACCAGAGTCGAAGAGACGAACGAACGTCGGGAATTGTTTGCGCGCCGCTAAACCAAAATGATAGCGTGGAGAAATTCGGCCGTCGATTTGGTTCTGGCGGGTAATGGCTCAAACTGGATTAGTCTACCTAAGCCTATTCCGGTCGGTCCGGTCGGTTAGGCTAGGGGCAATTTCGCTTGTTTATCAAATGCTAATATCAATTGAGTGGAAGGGGAGGCGCCCTTTTGCGGGATAACAAAATGATCCACGCTTTCCCCTTCGGAATGTGATTCTCGGCTCGACAATGAGGTAAGTTTCACGACCTCTACACATCTGTTCGCCGCATGATATGCTCGGATTACCTGCAAAATGAAAGGTATCGGGGATAACGTTCATCTGCCAGCAAGGATCGTTTCAACACGTAAGGAAGCCATGCCGTACATCTTGTATTGCGAGGTGACAGGGGGGTCTGTCACCGGACAGATTTTATATGCCACGAACACACGGGTTCGGCTCACTTTATTTGAAGGAGAAGAGCAATGAGACATATTTCCAGAAGTTCAGGGATCGCCATGGGGATGGCTATGCTGGCTATCGCAATGCCTAATACGATAGCGGCACAGGAATTGCCAGAAGCCGAAGCCGATATCACGGTCAATGGCTTGCCACCCGCAGACCTGTCAGGCTTGACCGAGGGTCCTGACATTGAGGGCTTTATTTCGGCACGCGAGGCGAACCGGATGCGTGTAACTAGCCCTGATGGTAACAGTACAGCCATCACTCTAGCGGATGCGACGCAAATTCGTGCGAGCAAAGGCCTGTTCGGTATAAATCGAAGCAAGCTTGCCACGGATGCGTTGCTCAATGGTCTGCCAGTGACGGTAAAGACCGTGCAATGGGGTGAAGGACTGGTCGCGAGCAAGATTAATTTGCGCAACAAGGATCTCAAAACAGCCAGTATGATCCGCAATGGCACAGCGCAAGGTTTTGCAGAACAAACAGCAGCAACCGAGGCGCTGCGGGGCCGCATGGGCGATATCGATAAATATAATATCAAAGGCACAACCAATGTTTATTTCGATACCGGAAAATGGCGCTTAACTTCGCAAGCCGAGGGCGAATTATGTGCGGCAGCAGCGCAGGCTGAATCAATGGACAATGCTTTGCTCCTGGTGGTCGGCTATACGGATTCTGTAGGTAGTCAGGACTATAACCAAGTACTCAGCGAACGGCGAGCAGGCCGGGTTGTGAATTTCTTACAGCAAGCCTGTGGTTGGAAGCCGTATCGGATGTTGACGCCGACCGGTATGGCTGAAGCCGATCCGCTGGCCAATAATGAGACCAGAGAAGGCAAGGCACAAAACCGCCGCGTTGCTGTGAATGTGCTGGTCAGCAAAAGCGTCGAAGGTCTGTAAATATTTTTGGGGGCGGGCTCGTCTCGCCCCTTTTCTTTTTCTGCACCGGCCATGCAAAATAAACTGTTGCGACCACTGAAGAAATGCGCTTATCTATCCGCCTGTCGGATAGAGGAGGTTCGTATATGGAGCGCGGTGTACCTATCAGAGCGATAACCAGAGGCATTGCGGTGCTGTCAGCGGTTAATCGAGACGGCCCCATTACGATGATGAATATCTCACGGGCGGCCGATGTGCCTTATCCTACGGCCTGTCGCATTGTGCAGACATTGTTGCACGAAGGCTTGATCGAGCGCGAACCGGCCCGCAAGCGATACCGTGTAACGTCCTTGGTTCAAACCCTAGCAACTGGCTTTCAGGAAGAGGATCAACTGGTTGCCGCCGCGCGCCCATTGCTGGAAGATTTGTGTAAGGATGTCAGCTGGCCCGTATCGTTGGCCACGCGTGTCGGAACCCGCATGATGGTTCGCGATTCTACCCATAAAATGACATCGCTCACATTTACGAACTATTATCCCGGCTATACTTTGCCGATTGCCGAATGCGCGACCGGCAAGGCCTATTTGGCGCATTGTTCAGAAGATGAACGGCAGATGGTCAGCGAAGCCTGGGAGGCCACCGACAATGAGACCTCGCGTACTGGATTGCTCATCCTGTCCGATGATGTTGTGCTCAATCAAATTCGCAGTGATGGTTATGCTATTCAAAACCGCAATTTCTACAATGAGGAGCCGGGGAAAACCTCTACGTTGGCAGTGCCGGTTTTGAATGACGAAAGAGAGCCGATTGGCGCTTTGGGTCTGATTTATTTTGTTTCAGCCTTTAAGGCAGACGAAGCGATTGCGCAGTTTTTAAAACCGCTCCAAAATACTGCATCGCTCATCTCAGGCCAATTTGATCCCAATTAAACCGGTTGCCGGCCGCCCAAGCTTTTCCTCAATCGGAGGGAATGAGTGTGTCACGCGCGGCATGTTCGCCAGCAATCCGTCCCAATGTAGTGGCAGTCAATAGCCCGTTTCCGGCAATATAGCCATCTGCACCAGGTCCTGAAATGCCGCGGGCGGCACCACCTCCTGCATAGAGATTGGGGAATAAAGACCCATCAGATCTGCGAACTTTTGCGTTGCGATCCACTTCAAGCCCACCCTGCGTATGGAACAAGGCGCCGGTTACCCGAACCGCATAAAAAGGCGCCTGTAATTTTTCTTTCCCTGCAAAGCTGCGACCAAATTCATCGGTTTCTTCGCTGTCCACGAGCTTATGCGTTTGCGAAATGCTAGCATTGAGTCCTCCAGCCGCTATCCCGGTCAATGCAGCCAACCCATCGAGATTATCGGCTTTGATCAGACAGCCTGCAGACTTGGCTTGTTGATAGTCGTCAAATTGTTCCATGATTTGATGACGTGACTCATCATAGATACTCCATGCGATATGACCGTCTTGTTCTAGAACTTTGACGGCTTGTTCCGAATAGCCAGCGGCTTCATTGGAAAAGCGGTTGCCAGCTTTGTTCACTTGAATCCCACCTTCGGCAATAAGCGGCCACAATATCGGTATACCAAAGCCTGCGGCTAGGCCGGCATGGCCTTGATAGGCACTCAGATCTGCCATCGCTGCTCCCAATTGCTCCCCCCATTTTATCGCATGGCCTTTATTGCCTGGATGGCCATGAAAGGTTGCATGTTTCAATTCGGGGATAAGGTCAGCAACCATTTCTTGATTGCCGGCAAAGCCGCAACATGCGAGGATGACCGCACCGCAGCCAATCACGTCTTGCCCGCCATCCGGACGAGTGGCTGCCACCGCGATGACATTGTCCGCCTTGTCGAGATAAAGCGTATCGACCGTAGCATCGGACAATATATCAACGCCCGCCGTCTCGCAGGCTGAGGCTAACGCGCCCATTAATTCTCCGCCCGATCGACTAGGCATGCCGTGCATCCGTAATGCGCTGTGGCCTGGATAGGTAAAACCTTCAACGAGGCTAAGACCTATGGCATGATCGGCCATGAGCCAATCAATCGTGCGCGCCGATTCAGCGGCAAGATGCGCAACCAATTCCTGATCAACCTTGCCTTTCGTTTTGGCAATTATATCATTGGCGAACAGTTCGGGATCGTCGTCTATATTTTTTGCCTTTTGCGCCTGACTTCCCGCCGCTGGAATCAGTCCGGTGGACATGGAAGTGGTGCCCAGCGGTTGCCGGTCTCGTTCAATAACAAGAACATCTTTTCCGGCGTCTCGTGCAGCCAGTGCAGCGCAAAGTCCAGTTCCACCGCCGCCGATAATCACGATTGAAATATCCATGATTGTTTCGATATTGTCTGTCCTGATAATTTGAATATCGCTCATTTCAGGCTTCTTTCAAAAGGTTAAAACGGGTTTTATGGCGGCACCGCTGCGCTGGGCATCAAAGGCGTTCGCTATGTCTTCAAATGGAAAAGTGGTGATCAACTCATCATAGGGTAACCGCCCCTGCTGATGCTGTTCGATCAGCCAGGGAATAAATTGATCGGGTACGCTATCTCCTTCAATTATCCCGGTCATCGTTGTGGTCATAAAGGGCAATCCGCCAGGATGCGGAACACTATCTTCAAAGGCACCGGGAATGGTCAATATTCCCAAATTTCCTCCAGGATGCAAACATGCCATAGCAGTCTCAAAAGTCTGCTGTGATCCAGCCGTGTCCAGCGCATAGGACACCCCGCCATTTGTGGCAGCGATAATCTTGGCGGCAAATTCGATATCCGCGCTATCAACTATCATATCCGCGCCATATTGCGTGGCCAAAGCGGTGCGATGAGAATGGATATCGCTGGCAATAATGGGCGCGCAGCCTATAATTTTTGCAGCCATGATGGCCGACAGTCCAACCGCACCACAGCCGATGACCAGCAAAGGCCGTCCGGCTGTTGCGGAGAAATTGTTGATAATCGCGCCTGCCCCTGTCTGGATTCCACAACCCAGCGGCGCTGCCGTTACAAAATCGAGAGTTTCAGGAATGGCGATAGCGTTGCGTTCTGTGACCAGCGCGTGGGATGCAAATGTGCTTTGTTGAAAAAAAGCGCCGCCAATGATTTCACCATCGGGACGGGATAAGGCCGGTCGGGCGCGCTGACCTTCAATGTTGAGATTGATATTATCAAAACAATAAGCGGGATGCGCATCCTTACAATTGCGGCATTGACCGCAAAACCCAAATGTAGCCGCTACGCGATCGCCCACTTGAAATTTTTCTATTGCGCTACCGGTTTGCAAGACGATGCCGGCCCCCTCATGTCCGAAAACACGGGGACTGTCTGACCATTCGGATATGCCGAGATCAGTATGGCAAATGGCCGCAGCCTTCACCGTTATGATCATTTCATCTGGCAAGGGATCGTCGAGAAGCAACGTTTCAATAACGGGCGCGGCGCCATGCCCGGCGCAAACCGCCGCACGAATAGATTTAGGCATTGGGATATTTGTCCTGCAATTGGCCGACATCATCGATGCCCAGCATCTCGGACATTTCGGCAAAATCAAACATCGCATCATGCGTGCTGTTAGGATTACCCTCTTTAAGCTGTGCATAAAAATTCTGAACTGCCGCAGCAGCAGATAGGGGCGCGCCCGCTGGATAGATTACCAGCCGAGCGCCGAGCGCTGCATAATCATTTGGCGATAATATGGGAGTGAAACCGCCATGGGCAGCATTGACCATCAACGGCTTGCTCAGGGCATTGGCGGCCTGTTCAATTTCTTTCTCATCTTCCGGGGCTTCCAAAAATAAAATATCAGCGCCCGCATCAGCATATTTCTTAAGTCGGTCAATGGCGCGGTCGAGGCCTTCGGTCCGCCGGGCATCAGACCGCGCAATGATGAGCATGTCCTTGCCGCGGTCGACAGTTTCTCTGGCTTCCAACGCTGCATGGATTCGAGTGACCATTTGATCATCCGCAACGGATACAGCTCTGCCGACATGGCCGCATATTTTTGGGAAACCTTGGTCTTCCAGCTGCATCGCAGCAACACCTGCTCGGGCATAGCCCTTTACCGCGTGGACCAAATTGGCGATGCTGCCAAAGCCGGTATCAGCATCAGCAATGAGCGGGGCCGTGCTTGTTTCGGCAAACCGGCCAAATTGTGTAATGAAATCACGATAGCCAGCAATGCCAACATCTGGCAATCCCAGCGCAGAGGCAGTGCCCCAATAACCGGAAGCATAATGGGCATCAAATTCCTGACGATTGGCTAGCAGCAAGCTCATCATATCGTAAATGCCGGGCGCCGCAATGATGCGACCGGTTGACAGTTTTTCACGCAATAGGGTTCCGGTCATGGTTGGGCCTCTCGGTGATTGAAGAGGGCAAAATATTCGTCCAGCACCGATAGGTCCTCAATCGTTGCGGGTATTTTGGGCGTTTCCCCATCGGCAATCTGACGAATGTTACGGCGCAAGATTTTGCCGGACCGTGTTTTCGGCAGTTTTGTGACAATATGGACTATTTTAAAAGCTGCCACCGGTCCGATAGCCGTGCGCACTTCGCCAATGAGTTGGTCGGATAAAGAGGGTGTATTGGGGTCGATGCCAGCCTTGACGACAACAAAGCTGGCCGGAACGCTTCCCTTGAGGTCGTCATTTATGCCCACAACGGCGCATTCGGCAACGGCGGGATTGGCCGCCAATATTTCTTCAATTGCTGACGATGAGAGCCGATGCCCAGCGACGTTAATAACATCATCGGTCCGGGTCATAACAAAAACAAACCCATCTTCGTCGATATAACCGGCATCTCCGGATAAATAATAGCCGGGATATCGGTCCAGATAAGCGGTCTTATAGCGGTCTGAGGCGTTCCATAGCGTTGGAGCGGCGCCGGGTGGCAAGGGCAATTTGGCAACAATAGCTCCATTATCCCCAGCAGGGACGGGCAAACCATCTTCATCAAGGCAGTGAATTTGCCACCCTGGCATCGCGAGGCTGGTCGATCCCGCTTTGATCGGAAGCTGTTCCACTCCCATAGGGTTTGCGCAAATTGCCCATCCTGTTTCGGTTTGCCACCAATGGTCGACAACCGGTTTGCCAAGCAGATCTCCGATCCAAGTCAATGTGCTTGGGTCTGTGCGCTCGCCAGCGAGATAGATGGCCTGCAAAGCAGACAAATCATGGTGAAGGGCCAATTCCCCGTGTGGATCCACTTGCTTGATCGCACGGATCGCCGTGGGTGCTGTAAAAAAACTGCGGACCCTATGTTTGGCGATGAGCTGCCAGAAAATTCCGGCATCCGGTGTCCCCACCGGCTTGCCCTCAAAAACCACCGTGGCATTGCGGTTTAGCAAGGGACCATAAACAATATAACTATGGCCTACGACCCAGCCGACATCACTGGCCGCCCAATAGGTTTCGCCTGGCGGACAGCGGTAGATATTCTCCATGGTCCAAGCCAAAGCGGTCAAATAGCCGCCGGTGTCTCGCACTATTCCTTTCGGCTGACCTGTGGTGCCAGAGGTGTATAATATGTAGAGCGGATCCGTGGCAGCGACGGGTTGGCACGCCGCCGATGGAGCCTGCGCCAATTCGGTTTCCCAATCCAAAGCTTGAGGACCCAATTGCGCTTCACATTGGCTTCTTTGCCAGTAAATAGTTCGAGCCATTTTATGGTCTGCTATGGCGAAGGCTTCGTCCAAAATAGGCTGATAGGGTAAGATTTTTGATCCTTCTATGCCGCAGGAAGCCGCAAGAACGAGCGACGGCGTTGCATCATCTATCCGCGTCGCCAATTCTTTCGCCGCAAAGCCGCCAAAAACAACCGAATGGACCGCACCGATGCGAGCGCATGCTAACATTGCGACAACGGCTTCCGGCGAGTTGGGCATATAGATCAACACCCGGTCGCCTTTGGATACACCATGTTTTTGCATAGCGCCGCCCAATTTGGACGTCTGATCTTGCAATTGGGAATAGGTTAAAGTGCGTTCGGTTTGCGTCACTGGGCTTTCAAAATAGAGAGCTATTTGATCGCCAAAGCCGTCTTCAACATGGCGGTCCACACAGTTATAACAGGCGTTTAACTCTCCTCCGACAAACCACCGCGCTATCGGACCGCCGTCTTCGCTGAGGACATGATCCCATTGTTTTGACCAATGGAGTGTTTTGGCCACGTCACCCCAGAAAAGCTCAGGCTGCGATGCCGCAAAATCATGCAATTCGGTATAATTTTCAAACGGGTTTGACATGTTCCTCTCTTTGCGGAATTCTTTGCAGAAGATAAACCCTGCCTGACCGCTATCCGTTGCGTGGATAATATGACTGGCAGAACTGTGCTTCCAGCAACAGTCTGGCACAGTCCAAATAACTAATGGTCGAGGTTGAATGATGAACGACGAGTCGAAAAAAATCGAGGTGCCCACCGAACTTGGTGATGAAATTGGTGGCAATGGCCGTGTCTATTTTGAAAATGTGGTGATTGATAATGTACTTGATGCTTTGCTGGAACTGACCGCGACGGTTTGGACGCACCATGATCGGGTCATTGTCCTGGAGAAAATTCTCGCCGACAAAGGGATTTCGGTCAGTGAAGAAATAGAAAAACATATGCCGGAAGCTGAAGAAATCGCGGCGCGGGCCGCGCAGCGCGATGAGCTGGTTGAGCGTGTTTTTGGCGGCTTCTTGAGGCGCCCCACCCATGATTTGTCAGATAAAGTGTAACGGAAAGGAAGCGACTATGGATCGAGGAAATATAGGTGTTTTGCCCCGCCCGACAAAATTGGCGGATGAAAGCTATCTCGAATTTGTGACGAGCTTTCGCAAATTTGCCATTCAAAAAGGGTTTCCGGTGATGGCGGCCAATGGTGAAGCTGCTCTCGGCAAATCGATCGAAAAAGGCGAAACGCCGACGCCTGAAGAAGGTGAACAATTGCCTCTCAGCGATATCAAGAAAGTTTTCGCCCAAGTGCCGTTCACGCCAACCTGGCAGCGTTTTGTGCGCTCGCAGCAAGAAATGATGTGGCGGGGCACGCGCAAAAGTTTCGTCCGCGGCGCCGATAAATTGATGCAGGACATGGCAGATGCGGAAATATCACATCCTGACAATATCCACTACGACTCCAATTTCGAGCCACCAAAATATACCCGCTGCGAAATTCATTGCCAGCCTGGTGGCTATACGGATGACCCTCTGGGCGGGATTGTCTTCCATTATGGCACCAAGATTTTCTACGAAGGGTTTAACGATCAGGATGAACTCCACATTGAACTCGCCGAAAAAGCGACCAAACCGGAAGACGGGAAAATAGAGCAAATTTTGGATGTTGGCTGTTCTATCGGTCAATGCACAACGCATTTGAAAACGCTGTATCCACAAGCTGAGATTTGGGGATTGGACGTGGGATTGCCGTTAATCCGCTATGGGCATATGCGCGCGGTGCAACATGGTAAGGATGTTCATTTCAAGCAAGCTTTGGCCGAAGATAGCGGTTTTGCGGACGGTCAATTTGATATGATTTTGGCCTATATTCTCTTTCACGAAGTGCCGGTCGCGAAAATGAAGGAAATTCTTGCTGAGATGTTCCGAGTTCTTCGGCCCGGCGGCAAATTTTCGATTTTTGAATTTCCCAATAATGACGACGGACAGGTTCCTCCCGGCTATCGGTTCATGATCGACAATGATAGCCGCGACAATTGCGAACCTTATTCACCGGCTTTTGTGGCTAGCGACTTTAAGGGCATTTTGGAGCAAACCGGCTTTATTGTTGAGGATGGGCCTAAGTCCAGCAATGAATTTTTGCAGTCTTTAATCGCTACCAAACCAGCCTGATCAGCTTTATATCGCGAGCGCGACTGTCACTGGATCATAGGCGAATATGCCCAATGCATCTTCGTTTTTTATCGGTGTGTCGCGAAAAGCATCAGGATTAATGGCTTGGAGGCGCTCGCCGCCAAGATTGGATTCGGATTGCAACAAGGACGCGCGTTCTCTTCGCGTATCCGCATAGATTTTAAGCGCGGTGTCAATCGTGTCCGCAGCGGCGAAGGCGCGGCCTAAAATGACGCCATCTTCTATCGCGCTCGAGGCGCCTTGACCCATATAGGGCAGCATGGGATGCGCGGCATCGCCTAACAGCGCGGTCCTACCATTGACCCATTTGTCGAGTGGTTTGCGAATGAACAGGCCCCAGCGATAAAGTTGATCCGCGGGCAAGGCATCAATCAGTTGGCCCACATAGTCAGCCCACCCCTGATAATGCTGAGCAAGCTCCTCTTTGGATGCTTTTGCATTCCAACTTTCTTCCGCCCATTGGTCGGCTTTGGTCAATGCGACAATATTGACCAAAGCTTCTCCCCGGACGGGGTAGGAAACAATGTTGCGGCCTTTGCCGAGATGATTGATATTCCACCTTTCAACCGATAGCGGACCCAATTTTTCTGCCGGCACCAGAGCTCGCCAGGCGACATGACCGCTAAATTCCGGCGGACTATTGTCGAATAGCTGGTCACGAACGATAGACCGCAATCCGTCTGCGGCGATAACCACCGCGGTCTGCACCGTGGTTCCATCTTCAAAATTTAACCGAGCGCCTGTATCCGCGCTTTCGATTGAGGTTAGGCTTTTGTCCATCGTGCAATTTGCGAGACCAAATTTGTCGATCAGCATATTGAGCAAATCAGCGCGGTGGAGCTGATAATAAGCGGCATGATAGGTGTCACGACAATTGCGGCGATCAATCGCTTGCAGCAATTCCCCGGTTTCCCCGTGATAGAGCCGCTGTTCCAAAGGCTCATTGGCATGCGCGGTCAGATAGTCGCCAAATCCCAGCGCTTCCAATCCCAAAGTCGCGTTGGGTGACATGGATATGCCCGCTCCCACCTCATCAAATTTCGATGCGCGTTCGTATATATGAGGGGAAAAACCAGCTTTCTGCAAAGCAATCCCAGCCACCAGCCCGCCAATGCCACCGCCGATAATGGCTATGGGTGTTTCTGTGTCGATCATAGCCCCAAGGCTCCTGGATTGATGATATTATCTGGGTCGAGTGCGTTTTTCAGATTGCGCAGCAAAGAAGCAGCCCCGTTTGAGCGGTTTTCAACATAAGGATATGTCCGCCCGATTTGAAAATGCGAGCCGCCATGTTTTTGGGTCAATTTGTGAAAGGCGCTGACAAATTGTTCAACAATATTGCGGGCCGCTAAATTTTCAGGATATTCCGGCATTTGCCCTTCAAGATAGTCGGGCATATTTCTATCGTGATAGGACAGCATATTGTCGGGCCAGTAAAAGACAGGTTCATACAACAAGCCAATGCCTGCAACGCCAGCAAAAAATTCTGCAACAGTTACCGATGCAGTTTCCATTTTGTCACGAAATTCGGCTTTGAGTTTGAGATAATCACTGTGGAATTCAGACAATGCCGATTGCGGAAAGAGACCATGAATGGGCAGCATTCGGCGACCATCGGGATGGGTGACCGGCAAAACCGGAAACGGATCAGCGCGAGTCATTAATGGGACGGTGTTGACAATTTCCGATCCCGATTTGGCCAATTGACGAATGGCACTAATGCGACTTTTCAAGTCCGCTTTATCGCGCCCTTCAACAACAAAATGGGCAGTGTATTTCGCTTTGTCCAAAAAGCGACGGCCTGCCAGAGCAATTCTGGTCATCCGGTTGAGCGCGGCCAATGGATTACCGGCCGCTTTGCCGATGCGCCACATCGCTTTAACATCAGCAAGCAAATTGGCGGGTCCAGCATTTTGCCGCGCGACATCACCATCCATGGCGATGAGTTCGCTGGCCAATCTTTGGCTGGTCAAAGCACAAAATAGCGCAGCCATTGCATCAAAATCATCATAGGCAAAAGATAGGCCGGTAACATGGGCAGGACGTGGTTCAATTTCCAAAGTTACTGCTGTCTTAATCCCCAGCGCGCCCGCATCATTGGCAAAGATGCCGGTCAGATCGGGTCCGAAATTGCGATTATTGGGATGGCCGCCTAGGCTGCCATCGGATCCTGTATGGATAATCTCTCCCGTTCCGCTAACAATCTCAAAGCTTTTCACTGCGTTGGCTGAAGCTCCGGTTGTGCCGGAGCCAAAAGTCACTGTGCCAACACTCATGGATCCACCGATTGTCGCTATCCGCCCAGACATCGGCCCCCAAAACCGCGCGCGCATATCCTTTTTGGCCAATGCCTGATCAAGGGCCAACCAGGTACATCCCGATCCCACTGTGACATGTCCATCTGCCATGGAAATTTCATGAATATGATTGAGATTGGCGAGGTCCAGCATGACGGATTTCTGACAATTGGGTTGGAAAGCCCGGCTATAGGACATTCCTCCTCCTCGAGGGAAAATGGATAGCTTTACTTTGCGGCAATATGTGACCAGCTCCGCGAGTTCTTGAGCGGTGGCCGGAGCGACAATGGCCAGCGGGACATTCCCTTCGTAAAACAAATCTTGCGAGAAAAAGCGCAGGTCGGAAGAATCGATGCACACCGCCGAACTGCCGCAAATCTCGGTCAGATTTTCGATCAGTTCAAGATCATCTCGCGTGTGCTGTGCTGTCCCCATAACCATCGCCCTCTACTGCCCAGTCATGCCAGCAAAGACGAGTTTAGCAAAGCCGTTATCCGGCTGACGGTTAAACATACGGGTTGACTGTGCCTGAATTTGATTGGAGCATAGAGACTAAACCTATGAATGCATCGGCTCCCGGGACTAGCGATTCAGCAAATGAGGCCTATTCAGACAAACGCTCTGAAGCCATATCGCCGCTGCGCGCCTGGTCGGTCGTGGCGGCGCTCTCTTTCGCATCAATTGTCAGCTATGTTGATCGCCAGATCATCAATTTGCTGGTCGACCCGATCAAGCTGGATCTTGGTCTGACCGACTTGCAGATCAGCCTATTGCAAGGCTTTTCTTTCGCGCTGCTTTATGCCGGATTGGCTATTCCTCTGGCTTGGATTGCTGATCGTCACAACCGCAAATGGGTGATTTTAGGCGGTCTGATCTGCTGGTCGGCAGCTACTATGGGGAGCGGATTGGCGACCGGTTTTGCGATGCTGTTTTTTGCGCGCATGTTGGTCGGGGTTGGCGAAGCCACTTTGGCGCCAGCGGGTTTTTCTATGGTCAGCGATTATTTCAGCAAGGAAAAATTGCCCGCAGCGATCAGCGTGTTTACGGGATCGGGGTTTATCGGGTCCGGACTGGCATTGGTCATCGGTGGTTTTTTATATGAAAAGCTAAGCGCCAGCGGCCCCACCAAATTACCATTTGGAACTTTTGAGCCATGGCAAATGACTTTTTTTGCTGTCACGCTGCTGAGTATCCCGGTTTTTATCTGCTTGCTGATGATCCGCGAACCGGCGCGCAAAGACGATAATATTGTGCTCGCTGCCGATGACGCGCCGCCAGCGCTGGAAATTCTGACCTTCATCAGCCAGCATGCCAAAGTGTTCTTCCCACTCTTTTTCGGTTTTTCTTGTTTTGCTGGTGCGCAATTCGGAATTGGTGCTTGGGCCCCGAGCTATTTTATCCGCATCCATGAATGGTCGCAGTGGGAAGTCGGCCGCTATTTTGGCCCTGTAGTTATGTTTAGCGGTCTCACGGGCGTGGTGGTTGGCGGCTTTATTGCTGAACGCTGGTTGTCGAGGGGTATTAAAGACGCGACCCTTCGGTTGCCGATGATTGCAGTCTTTATGGCCTTGCCTTTTGCGATTGCATTTCCTCTTGTATCTTCACCCCTTCTAGCTTTGATTTTATTGGGCTTTGTGCTGTTTTTGGGCACGGTACCTTTTGGTGCTGGTGTAGCGACCTTTCCGCTTATCACACCTAATCGTATGCGCGCGCAGATCGTTGCGGTTTATCTGCTCATTGCCAATCTGGTGGGCTATTCCGCCGGGCCTATTTTGATCGCCTGGTTGACCGATGATCTGTTTGGTACGCCCGGTGCTATCAACCAATCCTTGGCGCTTGCGCCGCCAGCAGCCATGATTCTGGGCCTGTTGTTGATCTTCTTCGCACTGAAACCTTATCAAAAAATGTTACATAATATGGAGCTTCATAATGGCGCTAGTTGAACTATCTGCTGGAACAAAATCATTCCTGTCCAGATCGCATGGAATTCTTATTGGCAAAGACTGGGTCAATGCCGATGGCGGTGAACCGATTAATGTGGTCAACCCAGCGGATGGCCAAGCCATTTCGGCGATTGGCGAGTCTTCCAAAGCAAATGTTGATATGGCGGTGGCCGCGGCACGCGATGCGTTCGAAAATGGCCCTTGGTCGACGATGAAGCCGGGAGAGCGGTCTGGAATTATGCACAAGATTGCAGCCTTAATGGAAGAAAATGCGGAAGAAATTGCGCAACTTGAAACACTGGACAACGGGAAGCCGATCAAATTTGCCCGCGGTGAAGTTTTCGCATCGGCCAGCGCTATCCGCTATTATGCTGGTTGGGCTGACAAAATAAATGGCAGTACACATAATGTGAATATGCCCGGCGATTTTCATGTCTACACGTTGAAAGAACCGGTCGGTGTCGTAGCGCTTATTGTTCCCTGGAACTATCCATTGGTCATGGCGGCAATGAAATTGGGTCCGGCGCTCGCTGCGGGATGTACTTGTGTCCTGAAACCAGCGGAAGATACGTCTCTGACCGCCCTGCGGATGGGGGAAATCATGCTGGAGGCCGGGCTTCCTGAGGGCGTTGTGAATATTGTGACTGGATTGGGGCGGACCACTGGCGCGGCGCTCGCTTCTCATGACGGGGTGAATAAAATTGCCTTCACCGGATCAACGGTAACCGGCAAAGCGATTGCTCAAATTGCGGCGGCCGATCTGAAAAAAGTTAGCCTAGAACTGGGCGGAAAATCACCGAATATTATCATGGACGATGCAAATTTGGAGGCCGCAATTCCGGCTTCTGCTATGGGTATATTCTTTAACAGCGGCCAAACCTGTACAGCGCCGTCGCGCATGTATGTGCATGAGAAAATTGCGGATCAGGTTATCGAAGGCGTGGCTGCAGTTGGCCGTGGCATGACAATCGCGCCTGGACTGGATGAGGATAGTGATTTGGGGCCGCTCGTATCACAAAAGCAATTTGATCGTGTATCCGGCTATATTGAAGCCGGCCGCGAAGAGGGCGGAACGGTTATTGGCGGTGATCGTCATGGCGAGGATGGATATTTTCTCGAGCCGACGATTATCAAACAAACCAACAATGATATGAAAGTGGTAAAGGAAGAAATTTTTGGACCGGTTTTGGTTGTCCAAACCTTTGAAAATGCCGACGAAGCCATGCGGCTGGCCAATGACAGCCAATATGGTTTGGCGGCCGCAATCTGGACCGAAAATCTCGGCCAAGCGCATCAAATGGCAAAGCAGGTTAAATCAGGCATTGTCGGACTGAACTGCGCGATGGGTGCTGATTGGGACGTGCCGCTTGGCGGCTATAAACAATCCGGTATCGGCCGAGAAAATGGCCGCGACGGACTCGAACTTTATTTGCAAACCAAATCGGTATTCGCTGCAATATGATAGACAGCCAGGTCCAAAAAATAGATGTCGGCGATGCCGAAATCCATACCGAAATAACCGGTACAGGACCGGATTTGCTACTCGTCGCCGGGCTGGGCGGCCGCGGTGCTTTTTGGACCAATCAAGTGCAGGCCTTTGCCCGTGATTTTCGGGTGATTACCTTCGATCATCGCGGCTGCGGAGCAAGCACGCCGGATAAGGTCGTCTATGGGGCAGAGCATATGGCGAAGGATGTACTCGCCTTGATGGATGCAATGAATATTGCCCAAACGTCTTTGGTTGGCCACTCCACTGGCGGTGCTATTGGCCAGCATATTGCGCTTGATCATCCGGATCGTTTGAACAAGCTGGTTCTGTCGTGCAGTTGGGCCGGCCCAGACACTTATTTGACCGAATTATTCCGGACGCGGCGCGAAATATTAATTGGCTGCGGGCCGCTCGCTTATCTTACTATGGGCACCTATTTGGCTATGCCGAGTGCGGTGTTGCAGCCGCAAATGACGTCGGCCAGAAAATTCATGGAAGACCGTTTGGCAGCCTTTCCCGGTTTGGAAGTCGAACTGTCAAGGATCAATGCCGTTTACACCCATGATTTGCGGAGCCGTTTGCCGGATATTGCGGTACAGACTTTATGCATCGGATCGCGCGATGATCAAATAACGCCACCCGGTTTTACCGAAGAAATGGGCGCGCTAATACCAGGCGCGCAGACCCATTTGTTGGACTATGGCGGGCATTTTTGTCCGATCGCATCGACAGAAAAATATAATCAGCGCGTGCTGGCATTTTTGAACGAATAAGGAGGCTGAAATGGCAAACGACATTACCAAGGGAAAATCGGTTATTGTCGGCCCGGAAGGCGGAACATCCTGGTGGCAACCCATGCCTTCGCGCGGTTATGTGGATGTCAATCTGACGCCGGATAATATGGCCTATGATACGTTTTCCAGCGGGGTTCAAGTCATGCCGCCAGGAGGAATGGTGCGGGAACATGGCCATAAACAAAATCATGAATTGGTCTTTATCTATGAAGGCACGGGTGAGGTGGATATTGACGGCGAAGTGACCGGGCTTGTTCCCGGCACGACCGTGCTCTTCGCACGCAATTGCACCCACTGGATCAAAAATACCGGGAAGACCGACATGAAAATGTTCTGGGTATTCATGCCGCCCGGTTTGGAGGATTGGTTCTACGCCATCGGTAAGCAACGCAAACCCGGTGAGGCCATGCCGGAGCCGTTTGATCGACCTGACAATGTGCAAGACGTCATGGACAAGATGCGGTTCTTACCTCCGCGAGGAAGCTAGAAGATGCGGATTATTACCCAGTCAGATGTCGAACGGCTGTTGCCGATTGATCAATGCGTGGGCGTGATGCGGCAAGCCATGATGGCCACATCGCAGCGCAATGTAACCTTGCCTATCCGGCAGTTCATGCCGGTTCCGGAAGGGACTGGAAAATTGGCGATCATGCCCGGTACGCTCGGAGATCCAGCTTGTTTTGGGATAAAGTTGGTTTGTAAATATGATCGCCCCCATGACGACCCTTTAGGCACGCATGTCGGGATGGTGATGCTCTTTGATAGCGTGCAAGGCATTCCGCTGGCGATGATTGAAGGCAGCAGTTTGACGGCTATCCGGACATCTGCCGCTAGTGCGCTCGCGACTGATTTGCTGGCCAATAATGATGCGAGCCGGCTCGCTATTCTGGGCAATGGTGAACAGGCGATGCGCCACCTATATGCAATGCAAGCGGTACGAGATATCGCCCAGGTGAAGGTCTGGGGCCGTGATATTGAGCGCACCCAAGATTTTGTCCAAACCGCTGCCAAGGCGACCGGTCTTTCGATAGAGTCGGCCACAAGCAGCGCTGCTGCCATCGCGGATGCAGATATTATCTGTACAACAACCGCAGCGAAGCAACCGATTATTTTCGGCAAAGATCTGCAACCCGGGCAACATATTAATCTTGTTGGATCGGCCATACCAACGACGGCAGAAATGGATGATGACGGCGTTGCGCGCGCGCGATTTTTTGTTGACTATCGCGAGGCAGCGATGGCCGCGGCAGGGGAATTGCTGGGTGCAATAGAGCGCAAAAATGTGACCGAAAATCATATTGTCGGCGAAATTGGAGCGGTTGCCGCAGGCCATTTAGAGGGCCGCCAGCAAAGCGATGAAATCACCATTTACAAGTCACTGGGCGTCGCGTCTCAAGACCTCGCCGCCGCCCATGGAGTTTGGCAACGCGCCTGCGCGCAAGATAGAGGACTGGAAGTGGATTTATTGGCATGATGAACCTGAAATCATATTTTGTCGCCATCAGTTTGATGACCGCTGGCTGCGCAACCATGGCCGAAAAACCTGCTGCCGGGCTTGATGAAGAGGCGCTTTATATGGAGCGTTATGCGGCGCAAACACGAGCAGCAACAATTGGCGGCGGCTTGCCTAGCTATGATCCGTTGGAACAGGTTCGCGGCGCTTCGAAACAAGAAGCTCTGCCCATTGCCGAGACACCACAAATTGCGTCCGAAGCTTTGGACAAAGCGGAAGCCTTTGCCGCAACACGCAATAGTTCGGCCTTTCTTGTTTGGGATCGCGGAGCGATTGCCCGGGAAGCCTATTTTGATGGTTATAGCGCGACCAAGCTGGTTAACGCTAAGTCTTTGGCCAAGCCATTAACCGCCATCATTGTCGGTCGAGCAATCCAGCAGGGCTATATTAAGTCGCTGGATCAACCGGTGGCGGATTTCATCACGGAATGGAAAAATGATGCGCAGCGCAGCCAAATTCTGGTGCGCCATTTGCTGGATATGCGCACCGGTTTATTGCCGCAAGGGCCAGCCAAAGGGCCGGAAGATGTGCTCAACAAAGCCTATCTTCATCCCCGGCATGATGAGATTATCATCAATGAATATCCTTTGGTGAACAGTCCGGGTAGCCGCTATGAATATGCAAATGCAAATTCAGAATTGGTCGCCCCGGTGATCGAGCGGGCGACCGGAAAACGCTACGGACAATATTTGACCGAAGCCTTGTTGGAGCCCTTGGGCGCTGCTGGAGGAACCATCTGGGTCAACCGTCCGGGGGGGACTGCCCATTCCGGATGCTGTATCCAATTACCAGCTCTAACCTATTTACGCTTTGGCATTTTGCTAGCGCAGGATGGGACCTGGAATGGTGCGCAATTGCTGCCGGAAGGCTATGTCAAAAGCATGACGACAGCGACACAGGAAAACCCCCATGCGGGCCTCGGCGTATGGATTGCCGGTGAATATATAAAGCGCCGTGGATCGCTTAATCCGTCGCTGAAATTTGGTCAGACTGTGCACAGCCAGCCTTATGCTGCGCAAGACCTGTTTCTCTTTGACGGGAATGGAAATCAGGTTGTCTATGTGATTCCTTCTCAGCAATTGGTCATTCTGCGGACAGGTGGTCGTCCACCGGCAGACAGTCCGTGGGATAATAGCTATCTTCCCAATTTGATCATAAATGCGATGGTGCGGTCAGCTAATGACCCGATGCCAGTGCCACAAAAGGGGCGATGATGGCGACAGCTGCGACAAAAATCACGAGCGATGCCACGGGGAGCAAGCTGCCTGTTTCCTTGAAGCTGGGTTGGGGAACGGGCGCCTTTGGCGTCGCATTGTTAATGAACGGTATTTCTGGGCTGATCTTGGTATTTACCGCCAGCATATTGCAAATTGACCCTTGGCTTGCGGGATTGGTGATTTTTCTCGCCAAAATGGTGGATGTTGTGACCGACCCCATTGTTGGAGTCTGGAGCGACAAGCATAATTCACCGCGCGGCCGGCGCCGGCCCTTTCTATTTTGGGGATCTTTGCTCAGCGCCATTAGTTTTGCGTTGATTTTCAGCACGCCCTCGCTGGGCAATCAATATGTGACGGCTGCCTATATGTTTGTCGCCCTTTGCATCTACGCCTTTGCCTATACGCTCTACAATATCCCTTATATGTCGATGCCGGCTGAGATGACCGACGATTATCATGAACGGTCATCTATTCACGCTTTTCGCATCGTATTTGTATCATTGGGCGGGTTAGCGGCCGGTGCCGGGATGAAAGTCGCATTGGAATATCTCGGCAAAACAGAGGCCCAAAGCTATATGATTGTCGGTATGGTCTGCGCTGTGGCAATATTAGTCAGCACGATGATAGCTTATCTCACAACAGCCAAAGCTCGCTTCACCGCGGCCGGTGAGGCCAGCAGCAAGAGCAACGCTGCTCAAATGGTGGATGAGTTTCAAGCCGTCAAAAGCAACAGAAACTTCTTACGATTAATTGCTGTGAAATTTGCACAGCTTTTGGGCGTGCAAACCATGGGAGCGGCATTTGCTTATTTCTTTGTCCAATCCTTGGGCCGCGACTTTAACATACTCGCAATTTTTGGTTTAACAGTGACAGTCTCGACAATTTTCTTCGCGCCGCTTTTGGTTCGACTGTCCAAACGGATCGGCAAGAAAGGCGCTTATTATGTCGCTGCCGGCGTCAATATTTTCTATGCACTCAGCTGGTCTCTCGCCGTGGAAGGGGAGCCGATCTGGTCGATCGTCCTGCGCGGTGCGTTCGTCGGCATTGCTTTTGGCGGCAATGTGATCATGGCCATGTCGATGCTTACTGACATTATCAACGAGGATGCACAGCGAACAGGTGTAAGGCGAGAAGGAGCCTTTACAGCCTTGTACAGTTTTGTTGAAAAACTAACGGGTGCGGTGGGCCCATTAATTGTCGGATTTGCCCTGTCATTTGCTGGGTTTAACAATAAATTGCCGTTTGATGTGCCGCAAGGCGGCAATGTCGACACGGCTCTGTTATTTGCCGTCTGCTGGCTGCCGGCGCTATTTGGTGTGATCGCCATATGGCTGTTATCGGGTTATAAGCTGACAGAAGAAGAGGTGACAGGCACGGCAAACAGTAAAGGAGCGTGAAAATGGAATTGCAGGATCCAAAATTGAAGCAGCGCGGCCGTGCGTCGGTGAATTTCTTAGCACAAATGGGTATGGCGGTAGCACCGGTTCGGGATGAACTGAACGCGGATATCGCACGGTTGGTTGATCAAGATAATTTGCCGGACGATCTCGACGCCCGCGATACCGCGATAACTTCGGCATTGGCGCAATCTACCGCATTTGCAACCCAGCGTTTAATGGGTGATTGGCATGGCCGGTCTCATGGTAAGGTTGCTATTGAAGCCTTTCAGGAAATTCAAACCGATTTGCAACCTATATTGGATGCGACAACGCACGGGCCGGCAACGCTCACGCTTGATCCGCAAATGGAAGCGCCTGCCTATTGGGAGGGCGTGCATTTTCATCGCACAACTGGCGGCTGGGAAGGCCATGAACATATGGGCTATGTCCACGGCGAGATAATTCATAAAAAAATGGTGGCGCGCTTTTTTCCAGGTGGTATTTTTGAGCAACGCCGAAAAATCGCCCAAATGGCGCCGCAAGACCATTATGATAAAATTTTGGATATGGGGTGTTCCAGTGGGCATTTTACAACGGCCTTGGCTGAAATCTATCCCGATGCGGAAATCACCGGCGTAGATCTTTCTGCGCGAATGCTGGAACATGCTTTGCGCACGGCCAATGCCAACGGATGGAATTGGAAGCTCTATCAACAGCCGGCTGAGAATACGCAATTTGCCGACGATAGTTTCGATTTGGTGGCATCCTATATCTTACTTCATGAAGTTCCATCTGATGCCATCCGGAACATATTTGCAGAAGCGTTTCGGGTCGCAAAACCAGGCGGTGATCTGATCATGTCCGACGTCACACGCTATGCCGATCTCGATAAGCTATCTGCGTGGAAAGCCGACCGTGGAGCAAAATATGGAGGCGAGCCGCATTGGCGGGAATCAGCAAGCCTTGATTTGGCAGAAATTGCTCGAGAGGCGGGCTTTGTCGATACCTCTGCTGAAGGGATTTACCCGCATATTGTGAGAGGACGAAAGCCAATATGAGCGGCCCCGATTTTAAAGATCCGAAAAGCTTCAATTTCCCGGATGGCTCGCTGCTATTACCTGAGCAGACCGATAATCTGGGGCGTGCATTAATCAGTTTGCTTCGGGAAGTTTGTGTGTTGACGGACCGGCAACTGATATTGGAACAAGCATTGGCGGATCAAGGCATAGATGTCTCGCACGCCGTGAACAATTATCAGCCCGATGAAGCCCTGCAAAAGCGTCTTGATGACAAGACTGGCGCCATTATCGACTCTGTCATTGGCGATCTTACCGGGCAGGGGTGAGACACTGCGGACGCCTTTTCGGCCAGCTTGTCGTTCTGATCATATCCTTGCACTTGGCCAGCTGCACGCCCAAGTTAGGCAGCAACGTAGCGCCGCTTGCAGACATGAGTGTTCAGGGCTTGGAGCAGGTTCTCGAAACGCCCAGCGGGCATCGTTTTCAAACAGTGGTTTTTGCACCAGATCAAAAGGGCCAATTTCCCTTGATCCTGTTCTCTACCGGAAATTTCTCAAGCCCTGATCGGTATCGTGAAATGTTGCGCCCGCTTGCGGCGGCAGGTTATATCGTCGTTGCTCCGATTCATTTGGATGCTGAGATATTGGCGCTTCGGCCCAAACCCAAAGCCGCCCGTGTCTGGCGAACCCGCAATGAAGAAGTGGCTTTTTTGGCTACAGAACCAGAAGTTTTGCGCGCCAGATTGCGAGGATTGGGATTGGAAATCGACTCATCCAAAAAGGCGTTAATGGGGCATAGCTATGGTGCGCTCATCGCCCAATTGGGTGCGGGGGCGATTGCACGGGATCCAGATGGCCAACAGCCCAACCGGTTGATTGCAGATGCGGATATTTTGGTGGCCTGGTCACCGCCGGGACCAATTGCGAAAACCATTGATAAAAAGGGCTGGTCAACCATTTCTGTTCCCAGTCTTACGATCACCGGAACCGCAGATATTTTACCCGGTTTCATTGATAATTGGGAACTCCACAAAGCCAGTTATGCAGCGACTCCCATGGGAGCGCGGTGGCTTTGGGTGGGGGATGATGTTGACCATTATTTTGGCGGCAAATTTGGACGAATCAAACCGGTGTCTTCGGTCATTGACAAGCGGTTTGATCATGCGTTGCAGACAACCATCTCCTTTCTCAACTTTCATTTGAAACCTCATCTTCCCCATTCCCATCCACTGGCGCAATCGGGTGTCTCAATCAGTAAGGATAAATGAATATGATGTTATTGTGCAGAGCCTTAGCAATGACTGCGGTCGTGATGATATTGTCTGCTTGTTCATCGGTTTCCAGCAAACCGGTCCCGCTGCGCAATATCGCCGAACAGGCTAAACTCCTACAAGGTGCAACCGTTCTCGATGTCGACAGATTCGAACCGGTGGAAACCATAGGACAAAAATGCACGGTGCGGCCGATAGCGCGCAATGATTCAGCGGTGACCGATCGTTTGAACGCGGCACTGGAACAAGCAAAAAGCTATTCAGATGCACAAAAAGGCATTGGATTGATGGTGGTTTGGAATGGATCCGTCATTCACGAAACTTACGAACAAGGGACAGATGCGCAGACTCAGACCGACAGCTATTCGATGAATAAATCGCTTTTGGGCCTAGCTTATATGGCGGCACTAGAAGATGGTATCATTCCGTCTCTCGATGTTCCAATCAGCCGCTATATTTCAGAATGGGATGGCGATCCCCGCGGTGATTTGACGCTGCGCCAAGTCTTGCACATGGAAAGCGGTCTCAAAGTCTACTCCTTTCAGGAACCGGGTTCAAAGGCGCTTGCTTTGATGTTGCAATCAGACATTAATGCCGTAGCCTTGTCCTATCCGGCGACGGAGCCAGCAGGAAAACAGTTTAAATACAATAATGTTAACAGCCAATTGGCAGGGTTGGCCCTGTCACGGGCGCTGCAGTCCAAGGCCAAAATATCTTATCCACGTTTTGTGGAGCAAAGAATTTGGTGCCCGATCGGTAACGGCAAAGCCGATTTCTGGCTCGACCGTAAAGATGGATCTATTCATCATTTTGCTGCCTTATTCTCATCATTGGAAAATTGGGCACGCCTGGGCGAATTGATACGCAATCAAGGTCATGTCGGCGAAGCGGCAGTTATTGGCTCGTCTTGGATTGCCAAAATGGCGGAACCCGCCGCGACCAACGCCGCTTATGGACTGCACATCTGGCGCGGCGCACAGTGGCAAAAACAACGTCGCTACAATCCGGAAAACCCGCTTACGGTGCTGCACAGCGAAAAATATCTAGCGGATGATATTATGTTCTTCGACGGATTTGGCGGGCAGCGTGTGTATATTATTCCATCAGCTGGATTGACTATTGCCCGCACGGGACAAGTGAATTTTCAATATGATGACAGTAAAATTGTCAATATTCTGTTGCGCGCATTACAGGATGATTAGGCCCGGTTGAAAAAAGCCTTTTTGGTTTCTTCGGTCGGATTGCCCACTTTCATATCTTCTGCCAACACGGCCATGCCGCGCTGGACAGCAGGACGTTTCTCACAATCGTGAAGCCAACGGGCAACATGGGGGAATGCGCCGATATCAATGCCGTGCAATTCCTGTTGTCGATTGTCCATCCAGGGATAAGTGGCCATGTCCGCAATAGTGAAATCACCGCCGGTAATCCAGTTTTTCCCAGCCAGTTCTCGATCGAGCAAGCCATAGAGTCTTTTGGTTTCACCTTGATAACGGTTGATTGCATATTCTATTTTTTCATCAGCATAGCCGCGGAAATGACCGCATTGACCGAACATTGGACCGACATTGGCGCATTGGAAAAACAGCCATTGGGTGACAATCGATTGCTGAACGGGATCAGCGGGCCAAAATTGGCCGGTCTTTCGGCACAGATATAAAAATATCGCGCCCGATTCAAAAACCGAATGAGGCTTTCCGTCAGGGCCATCATGATCGACAATTGCCGGCACACGATTATTGGGGCTGATCGCGAGAAAAGCCGCTTCATGTTGTTCGCCTTTCAAAATATTGATCGGTTTGACCCGGTATTCGAGGCCAAATTCTTCCAATGCAATCGCAATTTTATGGCCATTGGGTGTGGGCCAATAATAGAAGTCAATCATGTCTTATTTTCCTTTTGCAAGGCCAGCACATCACGGACCGCCTGTTGGCATCGTTGAGCGCTGCTATCACCGCTAAAATCGACATTGTAAAAAGCGGTTACCGAAGGGCGCTGGATCGCCTCATCATACCAATCAGACAAAGCGGGACGGCCATCACGCCAACGAAAATCCGGATGGATCGGATCTTTTGCTTCATAGAATTCTGCTCGAAAACCAAGATAGCTGATCGCGTGAAGCAAGGCCGCATGACCGATATCAAATCCCTGCCAGCCGGGGGCTTGAGACTCCAGTTTGTCCAGCGACCGTATATATTTTGGCCATAACGATTCAAAAACCCGGATATTCCATTGCTCTGGTTCTTGCCATTGTTCGGCGACCATCTGCACGGTGGTCTCGAAGATTGTGTCGCCAAGCGCCAGGCGGGTAATCGCGTCCCATCGTTGCGGCCCCGGCGCCGGATATAATTTCCGCGCCGTGCTATGGGCATCAAGATATTCGCATATCGCCTGACTGCCAAAAATAACTTGCCCACTGTCAGTCGCCAACGTGGGGACTTTATCCAGCGGATTGATAGCGGCGATGGAATAAGCATCACCTTGGTCTTCGCCATCAAGATTTTTGAACGGGAACGTGGCCACAAAATCAATTTCATCCCAATGACCGCATTCATGGGCGGTGACCAACACTTTGTGAACAAAGGTATGAAAGGGCGAATAAAAAAGCTTCATAAGATGGAACTCCCGTTAGTCGGTCCTGAATGAGTTAAGATAGTCGGCGCTGTTGATGCGATCGGTGGAAGGGTTATTATTTGCTACCTTGGATTGCACGGCGAGCGCGGCAAGAGCCGAATCAATGCCGACGCCGACGGCGCTTGGAATGATGCCGGGAAACAGGGCGACGCTATATCCCATTTGCTGCAAGGTCGCAGCATCTTGTACTTCTTCACCGGTACGGAGCAAATTGTGGAGCAATGGTTTTTGTAATCCGATCCGGTCGACCAGCATTGTCATTTCGGTTTTGCGGGTCAAATTTTCCACGAAAATCATATCGGCTCCGGCAGCGGCATAAGCCGCGGCGCGATCCAGTGCGGCCTCCACGCCTTCTTGCGCAGCCGCATCGCAGCGCGCGCTAAGCATCAGACCGGCATTGTTGCGAACATCGAGCGCCGCCTTGATTTTGTCGACCATTTCCTCGGTTGAGACGAGCGGTCGACTCAACATGGCGCGCGAGGGTTTGGCGGATTGCTGATCTTCCATCTGGATGCCAGCGGCGCCAGCGCGTTCCAGCATTTGCATGGTCCGAGCAGCCATTGCGGCATTGCCAAACCCTTGGTCGGCATCGACAAATATTGGGATGTCAACGCGATCAGCTACTCTTCCGGTTATCTCCGCCATTTCGGGAAGGGTGAGCAAACCGATATCGGGTCGTCCCAAATGCATCATCGCCACCGCAGAGCCCGATAGGAACACCGCTTCAAAACCAAGAGACTGCGCGCGCCAGGCGGAAAAGGCATCATAGACGCCTGGCGCCACCAAAATTTCAGGAGCAGCAATGCGGTCTGATAATTGTTTATAGACTGACATGAGATTGTCAGTTTACCGGGGCGCTGTCTTTTTGTGACAGTTCGCCTGCATCTTCTTTCACTTTCATTTTCTGGAAGGTGTCATATTCATTGACGCCGCCCATATCGCGTTTGGGCCAACGGGTTGCAAATCCACGAGGATATTGGCTGTCATCGTCGCTCCGCCCGTCTTGAGACCAGAGCAATGGAAAGTGACTTCCTTCTGGTTTTTCGCCCTCGAGCATTTCATCAAAGCTCACTCCGGCAATGTTCAGACAATCTGGTCGCGGGGCCCAGCGAATATCATCACCAAATACACGCTCCGAGACGGCCACGCGCCAGTCATCGGTTGGATTGCCGGCTGAATAGTGAAGAACCCAGGGATGGACGACTAACATATCGCCGGGCTCCATATCCCATTTTAAAAAGCGCAATCCCTCTTCATCACGACGACTTTCAATATCGGGATGAGCTACGCGATCATCGGGTTTAATCATTTTCCGCGCATTGGGACTGAACAGCCAATAGGGCACGTCATCATGTTGGGTGCCAGCCAAGACTTCTAAACAATTTTCTTTGACTATGGGAGTGAGCGGAATCCACAAAGAAGGTACCATTTTGCCTTCCACAGGAAAAGCCATCCGGTCGCAATGCCATAACGTCGCTGCGTCAGATTGCGGCGGCTTAGCGAAAAACTCGTCAAAAAAGAATCGAATCTCTTTAGATTGCATGACCTGGCCGGCGGCTTCTGCCAGCGGTGACTCAAATATGAACTTGCGATATTCCGGCATGCACCGCGCCATATATCGTCCCGGAATCGTAGGCAGCAATCCGACGTCTTTCTTGTCGATAATGACATCCCGTGCAAGCGGTTCCAGCATCTCGATCCAGTCGCGGTCGAAGACTTTGCGCAGACAAACGGCGCCGTCGCGCTGGTAGTCATCAATATCTTGCTGCGTGATGTCGCGTAGCGGACGAGAATTGAAAGCCATGAGTCA
Organism: Parasphingorhabdus sp.; assembly: GCF_039982415.1. Classification (GTDB taxonomy): domain Bacteria; phylum Pseudomonadota; class Alphaproteobacteria; order Sphingomonadales; family Sphingomonadaceae; genus Parasphingorhabdus. The sequence goes on along the minus strand of NZ_JBDWYL010000006.1, from coordinate 162,055 downwards.
GTTCCTTCGATAAGTGACAGCGGTCTTACCGCGCTTGCCTATTATATGGGAAGTGGCATTCCGGTTATCCGCCGAACGGATAATATCCGATTAGCTTCACCGCTGTGCGGAGACTGCTCGAGACGGCCATGCAGTCCTTTCTCAACTATGCCTATAGCTGCGGCTTCAGAAAACGGGAGCAGCTTGGATGCGGCATCTGAAAACACAGGTTGTAATTGCGGGCGCTGGACCAGTGGGAAGCGTAGCGGCCTATTATCTTGCGATGAATGGTATTGACGTTATCCTACTGGAGTCCGGGGTAGATTGTGCGCTCGATTTAAGAGCATCCACATTTCACCCACCGACTTTGGAAATGCTGGATCAGTTTGGCATTACCGAAAAACTGATCGCGCGGGGATTGAAAGCGCCCATTTATCATTTTCGGGAACGGAAAACTGGAGAAGTCATTGACTTTGACATGACAGAAATCGCGGATGAGACGCGTTTCCCTTATCGGATCCAATGCGAACAATATCATTTGTCCCGTATGCTTTCCGAAGCGGTTCTTGCGCAACCGGGCGCTGATGTGAAATTTTCTCACCGTCTGGTTGGTTTTAATCAGGACCAGGATGGGGTTGATATTTATGCAGAAAGCCCAACCGACATTCTTCAGATCCGTGCCGATTTCCTTATTGGAGCGGATGGTTCGAACAGCATAGTCCGCAAATGGCTGGATGTGGATTTTGATGGTTTCACTTATCCAGAGAAGTTTCTTTGCTACACGACCGAAGAAAGGCTGGAGGACAAGCTCCCCAATCTTTGTCATGTAAATTATGTTTCGGATCCGAATGAATGGATGGTCCTACTCAAAGTGCCCTCGCTATGGCGCGTTCTCGTTCCTGCAAAAGAAGAGCAACCCGATGCAGAGTTACTAGCAGACCACAAAAAAAATGATGTTTTCGATCGGTTGCTGGGCGATGGGGCTGGCGTTGCGACAGAGCACCGTACGATTTACAGGGTCCACCAAAGAGTGGCGAAAAAATTTGTACATGACCGCGTTTCCATTATCGGTGATGCTGCTCATCTGAACAATCCGATTGGTGGTTTTGGAATGAATAGCGGCATTCACGATGCTTTTAATCTTTGTGACAAACTCGTCCGCATATATAATGATGCAGCGGATGCGGATAGTATGTTGGGATTGTTCGAACGGCAGCGCCATAAGACCACCCACGATTTTATCCAGGCGCAAACTATTCGGAATATGGAATATTTGTCGGAAGGTGAGGATGGGGTTCATGACAAGCGCAAAGAGGAAATGATGCGCTTGCATGATGATCCTGAAGCCCGGCGTGGCTTTTTGTTGCGTCAGTCCATGATCGAAAGCCTGGAATTGGAAAAAGCGGTCGCCTGATGCCAATTAAACCGCGACCCAATCCCGATGCTCTTGGCCATCGTGCTCTATTCGGTGTTCTGGGTCCTTCAACCAACACTATCGTCCAACCCGATTTTGATGATTTGCGCCCTTACGGAGTGACCAATCATTATAGCCGGATTGTCGTCGAAGATGCGCAAGCAATTTCGGATGAGACATTTATGGCCGGCACGTTGGAAATCTCGCGCAACACGATAGAAGCAGTGAAGGGCGTGCTGACCTGCAATCCGGACTATCTGGTGATGGGTATGTCAGCTGTAACTTTCTATGGTGGCGCTGAAGGGGCTCAGAAATGGAAGGATAATATTGAACGGGAGGCCGGCCTTCAGCTTTGCACGGGATCGCAATCTTTGATCGAAGCCTTTCACGCTTATGGCGGCATAAAAAAAATCGCGGTTTTGTCACCCTATTATCCTTCCGCCAACAAACAGGTATCGGAATTCATGTCCGACCACGGCATCGCGGTTGTCCGGGACTCCTGTTTGCGCTGTCCGAGTTGGACTTCCATCGCTCAAGTTCCCACAGCAATTTTGCGGGAGGAACTTAACAAACTGGATGGTGATGATATCGATGCTTTAGTGCAGGTGGGCACAAATTTATCAATGACCCGGTTTGCCGCTGCGGCCGAACTTTATTTGGGAAAACCGGTAATCGCGATTAACACAGCAACTTACTGGAACGCCTTACGACAAAACGGCATTATGGACCGGATTGCTGGTTTTGGCCGCCTGCTTGAAGATTGTTAAAGGATTATCATGCTCGAATATGACTATGTGCCCATGCCTCAGCGTAACCCTCTGGTCTGGCCAGGAGGAAAAAGGCTGGCGCTTGTTTTCACGTTCAATCTTGAGACCTGGGATCTAACGAAAGATACCGAGCAACCCTATTACGCGGGTGGTCCTCCGATCTTGCCGGATATTCTTCCTGGCAACACACCCGATTATCCCAATTATACATGGCGCGAATATGGCCAGCGCGTAGGGATTTGGCGGTTGATTGATTTGTTCGACCAAATGGGCGTTGCTGCGAGCTGCACAACCAACGCGGTCACTTTTGAACGACGCAGTGGGATGACCGATGCAGTGATTGAACGGGGCTGGGAACTATTGGCTCATAACTATGAGCAAGGCGAACTGCTTACCAATTTTGCGCATGACGAGGCGGCCGAACGGGACGTCATCCTGCGATCAATTGAAACCTATGAAAAACATGTTGGCAAGCGTCCGGTCGGGTGGTTGTCGTCTTCATTGCGCGGAACCCTAAACACGGCAGCGATTTTGGCTGATCAGGGTTTTAAATTTTACTGTGATCTGATGAATGACGATCAACCTTTTATGATCCGAACCCAGCATGGCCCGATTGTGGGTGTTCCTTACTCCAATGTGATCAATGATTTTACCATGGTTACGAGGCAAGCGCTCACGACTGATCAATATCGCGATCAGCTGATTGAGGAATTTGATACGCTATATGCCGAGGGTGCTGAAACGTCGCGGATCATGAATGTTGGTTTGCATCCTCATGTGTCGGGGCGCGCGCACCGTGTTCGCGCGATCCGCGAGTTTATCGCGCATGCCCAAAAGCATGAAGCTGTTTGGTGGGCGCGGCGAGAAGAAATTTCAGATTGGTACGCAGAAAATCATGAATCCCATTATCCCGGGCAATTGGGAGGTTGAGATTAAACGATGGCGCAAACAGTTTTAAGGTCGAGATAATTTTCCAGCGCAGCTTGTCCGCTGTCTCTTCCCCAGCCTGATTGCTTTACCCCGCCAATCGGGAGGGAAGCGTCGTACATGGCATGGCTGTTAATCCACACTGTGCCAGCGCGTAACCGATTGGCAATTCGCGTAGCGTTCGAAAGACCTTCCGTCCAAATGCCTGCAGCCAGTCCATAATCACTGTCATTTGCGGCCGTAACAACTTCGTCAATATCATCAAAAGGCATGGCAACGACAACGGGGCCAAATATTTCTTCGCGCACAACGCGCATATCTGGTTTTACATCGGTTAGAACTGTCGGCGTTACAAAACTGCCATTGGGTCCTGCCGTTTCCCCACCGCATAAAACCGAAGCGCCAGCCTTTTTCCCCTCCGCGATGTAATCGGCGACTTTTGATGCATGCTGCTTTGAGATAAGTGCCCCCATTTGCGTTTCGGGGTTCAAGCCATGACCTTGCTTGATCTGATTTGCTTGCGTGGCGACACCTTCAACGACTTTGTCAAAAACACTGCGATGCGCGTAAAGGCGCGACCCGGCGATGCACACTTGGCCACCATTAAAATATATCGCGTTGGCCGCGCCGGGAATCGCCGCATCCAAATCAGCGTCGGGCATGATAATGACCGGCGATTTACCTCCAAGTTCCAATGTGACGCGCTTCAAATTGCCTTTGGCGGCATCCAATATTGCGCGGCCGGTTGAGGTTGAGCCGGTAAAACTCACTTTATCAACTTGCGGGTGAGAGGCTAAAGCGGCGCCTGCTTCTGATCCATAGCCGGTGATCAGATTTAGCACACCATTTGGCAGGCCGGCTTCGGCGATGAGTTCGACCAATCTAATTGCAGTGAGCGAAGTGTCTTCTGATGGTTTCAATATGATGGTGCAGCCGGCCGCCAACGCGGGGGCCAGTTTCATCGCGGTCAGGACCAAAGGCGAATTCCATGGAACAATAGCCCCTACGACGCCGACCGGTTGTTTCAGGGTATAGGCAAAAACTTCTTTGCCTTCCGGTTGATAGTTGATCGAGGTCGGGATTGTAGACCCTTCGAGTTTTGTCGCCATGCCAGCAAAATATCTGAACTGAGCAATCGCACCGGGAATCTCAGCCCAACGACCGACATAGAGTGCCTTGCCTTGATCTAACGTTTCCAGTTCGGCCAGTTCATCAATATTGGCTTCTAGAATATCTGCGATTTTCCAAAGCATCTGACTGCGTTCCAATGGCGTCATGCGGGGCCAAGGCCCGGTATCAAATGCTTTGCGGGCCGCAGATACTGCTGTATCAATATCCTCGGCCGCGCTGCGTTGAATGTCGCCTAGTCGGCCACCCGTGGCTGGATCGATCGTTTCGAACGTCGCACCCGAAGCGCATGTATCCCATTCCCCATCGACAAAATTCTTGTGCACGTTTTTCGCGAGGAAGGCATTTGCCGCGTCGTTAGCACCGTTGTTGGAAAGATCGATAATGCTCATGATTTGGTTCCCGATTATGGACAGAGACATTGCATAGGGGATAGGCTTTCATTCGCTTAGCGTGCCACAAAAAATGTTCATTGTGCAGATATTTGAGATAAAATTGGTTCGTAAAAATTCTACGATTAGTTTTCGGAAACAAGGCGCTAAGGCTCGGTTTGATGGGATTCTTTGATGATTTTTTTGGACTGAGAGGCAAGAAATTTGTAAAAGTGCGAAATTAGCTTCGTCGATTTTTCTATCCGACTGTCGGGCATTTTGCACTTGCCCAGATGCAGTTTTCAATCTGTCCTTATGATCAGGGTACAAGGTCAGCTCGTAGGAAGCGCCTGCATCGAAAAATGAGGATTCGGGGGACTATATTATGGAAAAATTGCTCAATAAAGTAAGCGGACTTGCGTTGATGACTGCTTTGACCGCAGCGATCCCATCGCAAGCCGTGGCACAACAAGAAAATGCTGCCGCAGCCGCTGATGAAAATGTGATCGTTGTTACCGCTCGTGGTCGGGAAGAAAATATCCAAGAGGTCCCGCTCGCGATCACAGCCTTTGACGAAGAAGCCATCGAGCGACAGGGTATCCAAGAGCTGGACGATGTTGCTCGCTTCACTCCAGGTTTTAGTTTTGAGGATTTTTCCGGTGGCTTTGCGGCACCGGTTATTCGCGGTCAGGCTCAGACTCGCGTCACGGCGCTGGAATCAAATGTGTCTACATTTTTTGACGGCGTCTATATTCCCCGTTCTTGGGCGGTGGATATTGGGACTGCCAATTTGCAGCGGATCGAAGTGGTAAAAGGCCCGCAAAGCGCTCGTTATGGCCGGAATGCGTTTGCTGGTGCGATTAATTACCTGCCGCGCAAAGCTTCGATTGATGGAGAGGTTTCGGGTGAGATCGAAGCGACCGTTGGTATTGACGAGCGGCGTGATTTCGGCGCTTTCTTGAATTTCTCAGTCAATGATTATTTTGCTTTGGCGGGGTCCTATAACTATTCTAAATATGACGGTTCTTGGGACAATGCCCATCCATTTGCCAATCTGGATATCGACGGACCCAGCACAAGAGGCAAAGTGGGGGGATGGGACAACACAGCTCTGTCCGTATCGGCTGCGGTGCGACCATTTGATGGCGTAACGTTAGAGGCGTCCTATAATTATTTCGATACCAACAGCGAAGCGCGCGCATCCCGGTTCATTGCAGATAGTGCAGGAGGGCTGCTGGATCCGGCGACGATTACGCCGACCAATAACGGTTTGGTGCCGGTTACCAATTGTGGAGCGACGCGTTTCTTTTCTTTCAGTCCATTAATTTGTGGAGAATTACCGGGACCGGCAGATAGTGTGGTTACGGATCCACGGAGTTTTGCATCACAGGCTCAAACCGGTATTTTCCGGCTTGCTCTTGATGCGGAGCTAACGGATGATCTCGATCTAAGTTACACATTCGCCAATGTTAATGGTGATGTGAACATCGGGACGAGCGGAGAACCAGATCCTATTAACTGTGGTACATTGGTTGGACCAGCGGGTGGTTTTGCACCTTTGTGTAACTTCCAGCAAACCCCTGTCGGTAATATTGACTATGACACCCATGAAGCGCGATTGACCTATGACAATGGTACAATTCGGGTTGCAATTGGTGGGTTTTATTCCGATGGCGAGGACAATAATCGCTTCAGCAGTATCAATATAGCGCCCATTACAAATGGCGCCAATTTTGTGCCATTTAACGGGACACCGGTACCGAACTTCAGCTTTAATCCGGGCCCGTTTAATATTTTGCTGACCGATGAGACCATTGAAACAGAAGTTATCTCGGTCTTTGGTGAAGCCCAATGGACATCTGGTGATGGCAGATTGCGCCTGGGCATTGAAGGCCGGTATTCGGAAACCGAAATTACCGCGACCAACAACCGTGTCGGCATTTCGGCCACCAATCCTTTAAGCGAGACATTCAAGGAATTTACACCCCGCTTTACAGCCGAGTATGATTTGAATGATGAAGTTCTGTTTTTTGCTTCTGCCGCCAGAGGGGTCAAGGCTGGGGGCTTCAACCCTGGTGCCGGTGTTCCGGATGAGCGGGTTTTTGGACCGGAAAGCAATTGGACATACGAATTGGGTGCGAAGAGCAGTTTGTTTGATGGCATTCTTACCTTGAATGGTTCGATCTTTTACACGGATTGGACCGATATTCAGGTCAATGCAGCAGATGAAGATCCTGCAAATCCCGCCAATCCTAACGTGCCCTCAATCACTTTGAACCTGGGTAATGCAAAAGTATTTGGTGTAGAACTGGCTGCGCGGCTGCAAGCGACAGATAATTTGAGTTTTGATGCCACTTTCTCGCACAGTGATGCTGAATATAGCACCGGTACGGTGGATAGTCGGTTCAGTCGCGGAACACCTGGAGTGTCTGCGCCTTGTGATAATATTGTCTGTAACACCAATGGCGATATTAGCGGCAATGAAGTGGAACGCACTCCGCCCACGCAAGCCTCTTTTGCCGCGCAATGGGATGGACCATTGGGTGATGATGGCAGTTATTTTCTACGGACCGACGTAAGTTGGCAAAGTGACTTTTTCGCCGACAGCGCTAATCTCGGGATCATTCCAAGCCGTTTCTTGGTAAATGGCAGTGTTGGCGTGAACATTGAAAATATTGATGTCAAACTTTGGGTGCGCAATGCGTTTGACAAGCGCTATCTATCCAATGCTTTTGTCGTTCTCCTGCCATTTGGTAACACTTATGGTGAGTTTTTCGGTGAACGGCGGTCCTTTGGAATTACAACGGGTGTTAAGTTCTAAATTCACATCATTGCATTCGTCACAAAAAGGGGTGCTTCTTCCCTTAGAAGCGCCCCTTTTTCTATTGTCCTAGCTAATGGCTAACCGGATCCAGATTACAATCCACGAATATTGGGTAACGGTTCATCGCCCAATGCAAGATGAAGATTGATTCGGTTCTCTATTTGGGCGCGGCGGGTTTCAATTGCCCGTGTTTCCGACGCGATCGCTGTCGTTTGCGCTTCGATAAGATCAAATATTGTCGAGCGACCATTTATGTATCGGCTTCGCGTTAAATTGACGGCGGCTCGTGCTTCTTCAGCGGCTGTAGCAGCGGACGCCACTTGCCGGGCGACAATGGCTTCGGCGTCAAGCCGATCTTCCACTTCCTGGAAGGCTGTCAACGTCGCTTGGGCATAATCAAATAAAGTGGACTTGGCGAGAGCGCCCTGGCGATCTGCCTCTGCGAGCAGCGCCCCGCCTCGGAACAAGGGTTGCAGCAACCCGGCCGACAGTGCGTTAATATAAGTTGATGGATCAAAAAGATCACCAAAATTTCCGCTCCGGGTTGTGGCTTCAAAGCTGAGGCTCAATTGCGGAAACATCGCATGCCGGGCATCTTTAGCCCGTAAACCAGCGGCATCCACACGGGCTTCTGCGGCGATGAGGTCAGGCCGTCCGGCCAGGACAGAAACCGGCGCGGTCACATTGGGAAGTGGTTGCGCCATGTTGAGTTCGCGGGCTCCCGCGGCCTCGCCAGAAGGGTAGCGTCCAATCAGAATTTCCAGTGCCCGCGCTGCGTTTTTGGCCGTGCGCAGCGCGGTTTCTAGACGGTCTTCGCTGTTGGACACAGCCACTTGCGCCAATCGGACATCAAGGCGAGAGGCAAGTCCAGCGCGAAAGCGTGCATCGGTAATGCGTAGCGTGTCTTTGCGGCGTTCGAGATCACTGGTGGCAAGATCCATTGAAATCCGTGCTGCACTGCGATCAAACCAGGCTTGAGCTACAGCAGCGGCTAGCGCCTGCCGTGCGGCCGCAAATTCTGCTGCAGCGGCGCGCCTATCGGCATTTCCAGCCCGCGCCAAAGCAAGGTTGCGTCCCCAAATATCAACTTCCCAACTGGCTTCCAACGTGCCATCAAAAATCGTTTCAGTATTTTCAGTATCTGTAGCGCGACCCGACAAATCAACCGAGGGAAACAGATCAGCGCGCGCCACGCGCATGGCCGCTCGCGATGCTTGTAATTGGGCCAATACCGATTGCAGATTGCGATTATTGGCAAAGGCCTCACGCACCGCGCTGTCCAATTCTTCGTCTTTAAAGCTGTCGATCCAGCCCATGCTTTCCCTTGCGGGTTGGGCATTACTGGCTGTGATCGGTTCTAAGTCAGGCCGCGCAGACCAGCCATCGGGGGCGATGGGTATGATTGAACGGTCCAATTCGGGAGCTCCGCGCACAGCGCAACCCGACAACAGCGCCAACATGATGAAGGGAGTTACACGCGCATGCATAGCGATCATCCTGCTGATTGCTGAGATTTGTTATCAGACTTTTTATTGTCTTCCCAAGTCACGTTTTGACCGTCTCGCAGCCGTTCACCGCCCCGAACAACAATCATGTCACCGACTGCGATTTGACCGGAAATCGCAACCCTGTCGCCAGCCGGCTCGCCTACCTCTACGTCTACTCGCTTAGCTGTCTTGTCCTTGGGATGGATAACATAGACGAAGATACCGCTATCGCGCAGCACCAGCGCATCTCGCGGCGCGGTCTTAACATCGCGTTCTACGCCGGTGGGCACAGTGATTGATATTGCGCTACCCATCTTCAGATTATGACTTCCCATCGGTGCGCGGACTTCTACCGTCCGGCTCACTTCATCGCCGGTTTCTATAACGGTTCGTACGCGCGAAGACCGTCGTTCTCCGTCTGCCAAAATGGTGACTTCTTGTCCGTTCGATAGAGATCCTGCCACGGCAATCGGTACACGGACGCGGGCTTCTGACCCTTGTCTTCCGACAATTCGGCCGATTTCTCTTCCCGGCGTTGCATATTCGCCCACTTCAATTCGGCGTTCCACCAATTGACCGGCAAACGGCGCTCTGATCCGCGTGCGTCCAAGATCGACTTCAGCCGTTTCCATGGCGACTTTAGCGGCGGCCAAACGCGCACGGGTTTGATCACGCGCTGAGATCGCTTCGTCCAATGAGGCTTCGGATTCCGCTTCTTCTTTCAGCAATTGCTGCAATCGGCCAACCAACCGATCTTGATAGGTTAGATCCGATTGTAGGCGCGCTACTTCCGCTCGCGCTTGATCTCGCGCCAATCGCGCTGTGCGATCATCGATGACCGCGATGACTGTGCCGCGGCGCACTCGCGCCCCGATGTTCAGGGTTGATTTAATCCGTCCAGCGACTTCTGCCGCAACAATGGAATCGCGATTGGCTACAATATCGCCTGGCGCGGTGAAATTTGGTGTGAGTGCCAGTTTTTCGATTTTGGCCAATGTCACAATTGCGGGAGGCGGACCATCTTGCCCGGAGCTGGCTTGGCCTTCTGCGGCATCGGAAGTGAAAAACAGAAAATAGGCCAAGACGATGATCAGCAGACCGCCACCAACCAAGAACCAGCGCAAATTTTCACGAAATACAGGGGGTAGGGCAAAGCTCATTCTGCAGGCTCCGGCATAGGTCCACTGCCAAAATCGGGTTGAGGCGCGGGAGGTTTAGGGGATGGTTCGTGATAGTCTGGCGGCATTGGTTTATTTTTTTTGGCCGTGCCCAATTGAATAAGGGCGGGCAATAAGACTAAGGTGAAAATTGTTGAAACCAGAACGCCCCCGACAATAATCACAGCCAGTCCCCGGTAGATAGCGCTGCCCGGACCAGGAACCAGCGCCAAAGGCAGCATGCCCATTACAGAGGTGCCGGTGGTCATCAAAATTGGACGAAGACGAAGGCGCAATGCTGTGCGAGCGGCTTCGGTCCGGTCCATACCTTCGCGTTCACTGTCCCGCGCTTGTGACATGAGCAAGATGGCATTGTTCACCACGATGCCGAGTAAAATCACAAATCCAATCATTCCCAATAGATCGAGCGGAGTAGGATTGAACATATTGAGTATCTGGATCGCTATGACGCCGCCGACTGTCGCGAGAGGAAGAGCGATGATCACCAATGCGGCGTCTCTGGCAGAACGAAAGACCGATGCCATGATCACAAACAGCAATGCCGCAGCCAAGATGAAATTGGTGCTCAGTGACTTAATCGCCTTGATCAAGGCATCAGCATCACCGCCATAGCGCAAAGTGCCAGTCGACTGCAGTGCGTCTCTGATCGCTGGCTCTGCATCCGTTTGAATTTTTTCCAACGCCTCGCCCAGGGCCATGCCGGGAGGAGCACTAATGTTCAATGTCACGGTTTTGCGGCCATCCACGTGGCTGATTTGTGTTGGGCCTACCCCGCGGAGCAAGGTAGCGACTTCGCCCAACGGGATTGTCCCGGCATTTGGAGTCACCAGCGGGGCACTTTCAATCGCCTCCGGATCAGCGGCTTCGGAACCGCGCATGATTACCCGCATCCGCTCGCCATCAGAAACATATTCGCCTAAATAGAGGCCATCTCCCAACGCCCGAACAGCGCGGCCAATCTGGTCACGGGTCATCCCCAATTCGGCTATGCGGCGATCATTGGGGGTTAGACGCAATTCTGGAACAACGACATTGGGATCCGGATTGGGGCGGACCATACCACCCGGCAAGGCGGCTTGAATAGCGTCGGTAGCCACCAAGGCGGCTTCGCGTAGATCTTCATCATTTTCAGACTGTAGATAAAGCTCAATTGACCCGTTACCGCCGAAATTCCCAAATAAACTGCCTTGTTGGGCAAAGGCCTGTACATCCGGAAAACCGGCTAGAATTTCACTGTTCACAAGGCCCGTCATTTCATCGATGCGGGACTGATCTTTAATCCGAATGCCGGTGTTCAAGCCCCATGGATTGACGAACAGATAATAGTTTAACAGCTCTGGCTGTTTTTCTCCCTTCAAATAGGGGTCAAGGCGTTCGACCACTTCTTCCGCAATTTCGGTTCGCGCTGATTCCAGCGTTGCTCCGGAAGGTAGCCCGACCCATGCATCAACTGCGTCTCGTTTAACGTCGGGCAGATAATCCGTCTGTGGCCACAGGAAATAGGAGATCACTAGAGGTGCCAATATCAGCGAAGGGATCCAAATATTTCGCTTCTTTTTGCTGTCGATTAAAGAAAAAATTCGATCAGCATAGCCATGCCAACGGCGTTCATTGTCATCCATGTCTACCTCCCCATAATGGCGAGCGGCAGCGGGTAACAAGGTGACCGCAACGATCAGACTGGCGACAACAGAAATGGCAATTGTCAAAGCCAGATCAGCAAATAGCTGGCCTTCGACATCTTCTATAAACATGATCGGAATGAATATCGCCACGGTGGTGGCCGTGGATGCGAATAATGCGGGCCATACTTGCGAAACTGCCTCGAAAGCGGCTTCTCCTGGTGTCCGGCCGTGGTTCCGTAAGCGCACGAAATTTTCCATCACCACAATAGCAGCATCAAGAACCATTCCGGTAGCAAAGGCCAGACCAGCAAGCGAAATCACATTGATGGTGCGCCCAGTCATGCCGATCACAGCCAGTGTTGCCAAAAGACAGACGGGGACGGTAGCGGCAATAATCAATGTAGCGCGCCAGCGCCGGACAAACAGCCAGAGCAATCCGACGGCAAGCAATGTACCGAGCAACAAATTACCGCTCAGAAAGGAAAGAGCACGTTTTATAAAAACAGATGGATCGAAGCTTTTCTCAATCCGCGCACCCATGCTGTTCAGTTCGTTCTCGTTAAATGTCTCTATCGTTGAGAGCACACCGTTAATCGCATCCAGCGTATTGCTGCCCGGTTGACGAACCACACGCAACCCGATTGCGGGATTTCCGTTTTGATAGGTTACGCCAAAAGCTTTGTCAGGACCGACATTAATATCCGCCACATCGCGCATGCGGATGACCGTCGATCCGCGCTGAGCCACAGTCAGATCACCAATTTGTTCAGCTGAAAAATTGCCTTCAAAGCGCAGTGCATAGCCGCGCCGTCCGACATCTACTGTTCCGCCACCCACATCTTGGAACCGGCCTACGGCAGCGGACAGTTGTTCGATCGTAAGGTTGAGCTGCGCTAAGCGCCAGGGATCAAAACGTATGCGCAAAATCCGTTCGCCCGTTGGTGCTTCCACGCTGACGCCTTGGACGCCCCCGACCGATTCCAATTCAGGCGCGATTGTATCGCGTGCAAATGTTGCCAGCGCTTCGGCATCAAGGTTGCTATCCGGCAAAGCCTGTAGGAACAGATATATAAGGGATTCACCTTGATCACCGTTGGCGCCGCCAACCGAAGGACGATCGGCATCCAATGGCCAGTTCCGTACTCGTTGGACGCGGCTCGAAACTTGCGCAAATGCCTTATCCATATTGGTGCCCAGGGCAAATTCCAGGTTGAGCCAGACATTTCCATTATTTGACCAGGACTGCACGCTGGTTAGACCAGGTAAGCCACGCAATTCATCTTCAATCGGAATCGTGATTTCAGATTCGATTTCCTTGGGACTGGCGGCCCGCCAGTTGGCTTGCACGCTCAGGCTCGGGCGTTCGATATTGGGGAATAATTGTATCGGCGTATTAATCGCGGAAACGATGCCAATTAAAGCGACAAGCGCTAGTGCAGCGGCAATGGCGGCTGGATATTTAAGGGCTATGTTGGTCAGATTCATAGTGCGGACCTTGTCTTAAGCACGGTCGCGGTGATTGCCTGTTGCATGCGGACGCCCTCCCGTCTCAAATATGCGTTTAAGAATATGAGAGGCTTGGTTATCGTAACAAACGAAACTTGATCAGGCGATTTCGATCAAAACGATGATCATTTCGATGAACGGCATCGGCCATAGTTGCGGATAGAACCTATATTCCTGACTCTCTAACAACGAGATTTTCGGAGGTGGCCATAAGATTGATTGTAGCCGCAATCCTAGCAATTGGAGTGCAAGTCGTTATTTGATAATAACTTGACTCTCCAGCCAATACTGCCGCGAAAATGGCGAGATCACTATGTGGCCGGCCTATATTTTGAGATCTTATTGAAGCCATCCACGCGGACCAAAAACGTCCGGAATTCCGATTGAAACCCTGTTCTCAATTGTAAATCATTGTTCCCAAAAACGAAATTCTGTGTCCTTTAAGGTACATTTTGTGGAAATAATTTATCCCTGCGGTTCACAAATGTGAAATAATAGATATAGAACGCCCACTGATTGAAGGCCAATTTCGCAGGGGACAAGTAATTTGGCTTTGCAATGGGTTCGATAGGATGATTCCGGTCGGACGTGTTTTTCCCTATAGTAGTAACGAAAAACCACACGAGGGTTAACTTGAATTATTTAAAAACGGGCGCATCGCTTGCGGTTATCGCAGCTATGGGCTGTGCATCGGCACAAGCTCAAGAAACAGGACAGAGTGAAGAAAAAAAGGGCGTACAGGAAATTGTCGTTACCGCGACAAAGCGAAGCGCGGATCTGCAAGATGTCGCAGTCGCCGTTCAAGCGTTGGGCGAAGAAACGCTGGACCAACTGGGCGTTGCGGTTTTTGATGACTATCTGCAACAGCTGCCAGGGGTTACCGCTGGCGGAGGTGGACCGGGTCAAAGCACAATTTATATTCGCGGTCTGGCGTCAACCACACCCAATTTGACCACCGCTGGCGTGGCTGGTCTTGCACCCAATGTGGCTCTCTATCTTGATGAACAGCCGGTTTCGCAGCCAGGCCGAAATTTGGACGTTTACGCGGCTGACCTTGAACGGGTGGAAGTGCTTTCCGGACCTCAAGGAACCTTGTTTGGCGCGAGCTCGCAGGCGGGTACGGTTCGTTTGATCACCAATAAACCCGTGATTGGGCAATTTCAGGCTAAAGCGAAAGCCGGTTTGTCGTTCACCAAAAATGGTGACCCCAGTAACAATATTGAAGCGATGGTGAATATTCCCGTCACGGACAGGTTCGCTATTCGCGCGGTTGGTTATTATGACAATAAGGGCGGTTATATCGACAATGTTGCCGGTACGCTGAGCACAGCTGAAAGCGCCCGTTTCCGCCCTTCAGGAACGGTGCGCGACAACGGCGTTGTGGTCAATGCCAATCGCGGTGGCCTTCAAGCGGGCGCAGATCTGACCGCAGTGAATTTCATTCTCGCGGACAATGCGGCCTTGGTGGAGAATAACTTCAACGACACGCAATATCTGGGCTTCCGGGTCAGTGGTAAATATGAGTTTTCCAATGATTGGAATTTGACCATTGCTCATGCGCGCCAGGGTTTGGATTCAGACGGCGTTTTCTTTGAAGACCCAACGCTGGGTGATCTCGAAATTCAGCGGTTTGAACGCGATGAAATTGAAGATGACTTCAGCAATACCAGTTGGACATTGGAAGGCCGGATCGGCGCTTTGGAACTGGTTTACACCGGCGCTTACACCAAACGGGAAACCAATCAGCGAGTAGACTATTCCGACTATTTGTTCGTCGGCCAATATCTGCCTTATTATATTTGTGATGGGTCGGTTTCCTATCCGGGCGGAGCACCAACGGGAACCTGTCAGGCGCCCAATCTGTTTGTCAATTCGCGAACAGAAACGGAAGTGATGACCCATGAATTGCGGTTCAACACTCCACAGGATTATCCAATCCGATTGACCGCAGGTGGTTTTTATAGCGATTTGGAATTGCTCGAACTGAATGATTTTACCTATCCTGGTAGCACCGCAATTGATCTTTTCGGTGGTTCATTCCCAGCGAATTTCTCGCAACCCAATGGCTTTAGTTCAGATAATAGTGCCTATCCGGCCGGTGTGATCTTCCGCAATGATGTGCGCCGCACTGACAAACAATTTGGCATATTTGGGGAAGCGACCTTGGATGTCACGGACCAATTGTCCTTTACCTTTGGTGCGCGCTATTATGATGTTGAGGTCGATTTGGAAGGGAGTGCGAACTCATCCTTCTGTAACTCAAGCGGCGTCGACGAAAATGCCTTTGGAACAAATATCAGTGATCTTTATGATGGCGATGGCAGTTTCACCTTCATAGGCAGCTGTAATGACGCCTTGCGCCAGACCTTTACTTTGGGTCAATCTGTCGCCGACATTCAAGCCGCTGGCCTGAGTGCGGCGCAAGCGCAGCAAGTCTTCAATGCACTCAATGCACCTGACACAGCCTCCACGGACGGTTTTATCTTCAAAGCCAACATCACTTGGAAACCAACGGATGACTTGCTCTTCTATGCAACTTATTCCGAAGGCTTCCGTCCGGGACTGCTTAATCGCCCCGGCGGTGCGCAAGGC
Source organism: Parasphingorhabdus sp. (assembly GCF_039982415.1). GTDB lineage: Bacteria > Pseudomonadota > Alphaproteobacteria > Sphingomonadales > Sphingomonadaceae > Parasphingorhabdus. Next base: position 146,257 of record NZ_JBDWYL010000006.1, on the reverse strand, counting down.
CCCAACGGGTTTAACGTCCCGTTTGTGTTGGATACGGATGATGTGACCAACTATGAAATTGGCTGGAAAACATCACTGTTCGACAATCAGGTTCGATTTAACGGGAATGCCTTTTTTGTCGATATCCAAAATCTGCAAACCACTATTTTGGATCCGTCGATCACAAATTTGTTTTTCTCGGACAACGCAGCCAATGCTGAGATTAAAGGTATAGAGGCGGATATAACCATTGCTCCTTATGCTCTCGATGGTCTGACGATTAGCAGTGCATTTTCGATATTGGACACTGAGATTACCGATGTTCTCACGCCAACCAACGATGTGATTGCCGGGCGCAGTTTGGCCTATGCGCCGAGCTTCCAAGGTAATTTGCGTGCGCGCTATGAGTGGAATGCCTTCGGTGATTGGACCGCTCATGTGCAGCCTCAAATCACGCATTCGGCTTCTTCCGCGACCGATATTATTGAGATTAACCGGATAACATTGGACAGCTGGACGACATTTGGTCTCACAGCCGGCGTTACCAATGACACTTGGTCGTTCGAAATATTTGGAGAAAATCTCTCGGATGAGCGTGCTGAAATTAGTGGGAACTTCGTCAATGATCGGGCCCGGGTCACGGTCAATCGCCCGCTTACGGTTGGCGCCCGGCTTTCCTTTACCTATTGAGGATAATGTTAAAAGAGGAGGCTGGCTGAACGGTCAGCCTCTTTCTTGCGGACAAAGTCACGAATTGGGGACAAAGCCACGAAATAATGTCTGAACCGGGTCCTGAAATTGCTGAAATGCTCAAGCAAGCGCGCGCGCAAATGTATGCAGGGCGTTTTGATGAGGCGCTGGGACTTGCCCAAAGCCTATTGAAGGATGACGCCGACAATATCGACGGGCTGTATATAAAAGCGGTCTGTGAACGGTATCTCGGCGATATGAAAACGGCATTGGCCAGTGTGGATCGCCTGAAAAGCCTGTCACCTGATTTTGGCAGGGCCTATCAAGAAGAAGGTCATATTTTCAAAGCTCTTGGCGATGAGCAAAGCGCTTTGTCAGCTTATCGTCGAGCCTGCCAGTGCAATCCGGCTTTGCAAGCCAGTTGGAAAGCCCAAGCTGATATATTGGAAGGCTGGGGGCGCCGTGACGCCGCAGCGGAAATGCGCGGACAAGAGCACCGGATTGCCGCGATGCCCAAACCACTAATTGCCGTTTCAAATTTGTTGCATGAAGGAAAATTGGTCAAAGCCGAGAATGCTTGTCGGCATTTTTTGCAAAGCAACCCACACCATGTCGAAGCGATGCGATTGCTGGCTGATATTGGGGTTCGTTTAGGGATATTGGAAGACGCTGATTTTCTCTTGGAAAGTGCGATTGAATTTGAACCCGACAATATTCAAGTTCGGATTGATTATATTCAAACGCTGCGCAAACGACAGAAATTTGCCGAAGCTCTCGAACAAAGCCACCTGTTATATCAGCGCGATCAGGACAACCCGGTTTTCCAATCGCTTTATGCAATCGAGTTAATGCAGACCGGGGATTATGAAAAAGCGCTACAATTATTCGACCTTGTTTTGCAAAAACTTCCCGATGACCCGGTGACGCTAACCTCCAAAGGCCATGCCCTCAAAACCTTTGGTCGCCAAGAAGAAGCGGTGCAATCTTATCAAAAAGCGTTCCAGTCCGATGCCAGCTATGGTGATGCCTATTATGGACTGGCCAATCTCAAGACCTATCGTTTCAGCGACGACGAGCTTCAGTTGATGAACAGTCAGGAAAACGGCAATCAGCTCAGCTACCAGAACCGGATTCATATCTGCTTTGCTTTAGGCAAAGCTTATGAAGACCGGCAGGAATATGACAAATCTTTTGAATATTATGAGCGCGGCAATGAGTTGAAGCGCGTGCAGTCGCGCTATGATGCGGATCAGATGACCGCTGAGCTCGATAATCAGATAACCGCTTGTACGCCGGATCTATTTGCCAAGCATTCCGGCAGGGGATGTGCAGCACCCGATCCGATTTTCATTTTGGGCTTGCCCCGTGCCGGATCTACGTTGCTGGAACAGATATTGGCGTCTCACAGCCAAATTGACGGCACATTGGAATTGCCCAATATTCTGTCCTTGGCGCACCGTTTACGGCGCCAGAAACAAGCGAGCAATCAATCCCTATATCCTGACAATTTGGACGCGCTAGACGCCGATCAGTTGCACGCCATGGGGCAGGAATTTATCGATAGCACCCGCATTCACCGGCAAGACGCGCCTTTTTTCATCGACAAGATGCCCAATAATTTTCGGCATGTCGGACTGATCAAACTGATCTTGCCGCACGCCAAAATCATCGATGCGCGGCGCGAACCTATGGCTTGCTGTTTCTCAGGATTTAAGCAGCTTTTTGCCGAAGGACAGGAGTTTACCTATGGGCTCCACGAAATTGGCCGCTATTATAAGGACTATGTCCGACTGATGGATCACTGGGATGCGGTTCTGCCAGATGCGGTATTAAGAGTGCAGCATGAAGATATACTGGACAACCTGGAGACTGAAGTGCGTCGCATGTTGGACTATCTTGGACTGCCATTTGAACAAGCTTGCATCGAATTTCACAAAACGAAAAGGGCCGTACGCACGGCCAGTTCAGAGCAGGTGCGTCAACCCATTACAAAAGCAAGCGTCGATTTATGGCGCCATTATGAAGCCCATTTGCAACCTTTGAAAGATGCGCTGGGCCAGACAATATTGGAGTCCCAACAGTGAGCCGAACCGACGCAGCGACCGCTAATGTGACGGCCGATATTGGCGCAACCGAATATCAAACCGACTATCAAGCCGGGCAAGACAACGTCAATCCGTTTGGCTTGGAAATGCATAATCCGGTATTTTTTATCAGTGCGGCTTTGACCATAGCCTTTGTCATATTGACGCTGTTATTTCCCGAGTCCGCAAATAGCGGCTTGGAGGCAACCAAAGCTTGGACCTTGCAATATTTTGATTGGTTTTTTGTTATTTCCAGCAATATTGTTTTACTCTTCTGTGTTGCAATTGCGGCATCACCCTTGGGCAAAATCCGGTTGGGCGGGGCGGAGGCCAAGGTCGAATTTGGAACCTTGTCATGGATTGCGATGCTTTTCTCAGCCGGCATTGGCATTGGCATGGTATTCTATGGTTCAGCGGAACCCATGGCTTATTATACCGATTGGGGCGGGACACCTCTAAATGTTGAGCCGCGCACGCCAGAAGCGCAGCGGCTTGCCTTGGGAGCAACCGTATTTCATTGGGGTCTGACGCCGTGGGCCATTTATGCCGTGATCGGTCTCGCCTTGGCCTTTTTTGCCTTTAACAAAGGCTTGCCATTGACGATAAGATCCGCCTTTTATCCGCTCCTGGGAGAGCGTATTTGGGGATGGCCGGGGCATTTTGTCGATATTCTCGCGGTCATTGCGACTTTGTTCGGATTGGCAACCTCCTTGGGATTTGGCGCTCAGCAAGCCGCAACCGGATTGTCCTTTCTCTTTGGAGTGGAAGCCAGTTTGATGGCACAGCTATTGTTGATTGCTGTGATTACCGGCTTAGCCATTGTGTCGGTTGTGCGCGGAATGAATGGCGGCATTAAGTTGCTCAGCAACATCAATATGGTTTTGGCGGCCTGTTTGCTGGCCTTTGTATTTATAGCCGGTCCCAGTTTGGCCATATTAACTGGCTTCGGTACGGCCATGCTAAGCTATGCCGAATATGCCATTCCCTTGAGTGACTGGACCAGCCGGGAAGACAAGGGTTGGTATCATGGTTGGACGATTTTCTATTGGGCCTGGTGGGTGAGTTGGTCTCCCTTTGTTGGCATGTTCATCGCGCGCATATCAAAAGGGCGAACCATCCGCGAATTTCTGTCGGTGGTGCTCATTGTCCCGGTCATTGTTGCGATTATCTGGTTTACCACTTTTGGAGTAACCGCCATCGAACAGGTCAAAGCGGGAATTGGACAGTTGCCGGGAGGTATAACCGAAGCGCCACTGGTCTTGTTTCAGATGTTGGAAAATATGCCATTCCCTTATCTGGCATCATCGCTCGCAATTTTGCTGCTCATTGTGTTTTTCGTGACGTCTTCGGACTCGGGATCGCTGGTTATTGATGCCATTACCGCTGGCGGCAGAACCGATGCACCGGTTGCGCAGCGGATATTTTGGGCGATATTGCAAGGCTTGGTTGCGGCCGCATTGCTGATCGGCGGCGGTGCCGGAGCCTTAGGTGCTATGCAAGCCGGGACTATTGCAAGCGGTTTGCCATTCACCTTGGTGCTGTTGGTCTGTTGTTACAGCTTATTCAAAGGCTTGATGTCGGAATTTGCACAAAACAAAAAACAGTGAGCGGATCGTAGCAGTCATCACAGCGATGAGCAGCGTGATCAGTCAGGAAACGTCCGAGAAGCTTTGGCGTTATTGCCATTTTCTCTTACGGCGGGTCACTTGCCGGGCAGTGCTGATTGGACTTGTAATGCTTGTGCTGAAATCTGGGTGACAGGCGTTGGATCTTCGGGCGGGATAGGGGCTTCCGGCCACAAAGCAATCAAAATGTTGAGCTCTTGTTTGGTCTTTTCTGCAGAATTTGCATCGAGATTGTCGGCCATGGCTAGCGCGACAACGGCGAAGCCAAATGCGTCCTGATATTCGCCGGGATCAGTCACCTTGCCCTCTTTTACACCGACAGTATATTCCGCGATAACCGTATCCATCAAATAGGCAATAATATCGGCCGGATTGCCGCCGGCTTTTTCAGCGACTGCGGCGATATTCGCTTCTGCTTTCTGAAGTTGATCTTCTACTTCTGACGCCGGCCTGCCTTCTTCCAATGCTGCGGAAACACCCTCGAAAAGTGCAGCGTCGAAACCCAGTGCATCAAGCCCCTTGCGTTCCGCTTCATGGGTTTCCGAAACGGGGTGAAGCAAATGCGGCGCTGCCATTTCGGCTTCACCGGCGCGATAGAGGGCGAGCCCGGCTTGGACATGGCCTGACATAAACGCCAAACGTTTTGGCAAGGGCAGCGTTGCCATATCATGGCCCGCTTCTCCGCTCTCACCCTCCTCCATCATGCTGGACTGCGTGACGACGCCACCATCAGCGTCGCTGTCTTGACCGGGGGAGCAGGAAATTAGAGCAGTGCCAATAATTATATGGGTGAGGCCCAGCCGGGTCCATGTCTTGATCGAAAAATTCATATCAGGGCTTTCATTGAGAAAAATCGGGTTTTGGCAAATAAAACATATCCCATCTGAGAATTGCGAACATAAGCGAAGCAGTCTTTCTGCCGCAAGCTGGAAATCGCGTGCATCACCCATCGCACCTATTGCAATAATATGTAACGTTATATAGTTACATCGCGATGGGACCGGGCGCGATTCATTTTGGACAAAAAATGGCAAAGCCAGTTTGGCTGCCTGTTATTTTGTGCCTTTTTCTAATTGGGCAGATTGTTGCTGGCAATCATTTTCACGAAATGGAAACGGACGGCTCAACGGAGCCAGAATGCGTCATTTGTGCGCAGGCCGGGAAGAGTGATGATCTCGATATACCTTCTGTTATTGGCGCGCCAAATCCAGATTTTCTCAATCTGTGGCAAACAGAGTTGGCCACAGCACAGCCTTCTATCGCAGCGCTGGAAGAAAAAGCGCGCGCACCACCCCATTGCTGAAGCCAAACAGCTAACCAGCAATAACTGTTGTTGCGCGATTGTCTGATTTTGGCTGTCTCAAAGATATTTTAACGCCGTCCAAAGGGATTGGGCGCGTCTTTTTTGATTTTCAGGGATATAATAATGACCAAATTAAACGTCATGCGCTTGCTTTTGAGCAGCGCATCTTTGTGTTTTGCAAATGCTGCTTATGCACAAGTTCAGAATGGTGAATCGTCCGACACGCTCTCCGATGACGATGCGGGGATCATCGTCTCGGGCGTCCGGCCTGCTTATCGCGGAGATTTTGATGAACTCGAAATTCCGCAAGCCGAACAGATTATTGGCGAAGAATTGTTGCGAAACGCCAATGCGCTTGATCTGAACGCGGCGCTTGATTTGTCTGCATCCGTTGCCCGGCAAAATAATTTCGGCGGACTATGGAACGCCTTTTCGGTGCGAGGATTTTCCGGAGACATTAACTTGCCCAGCGGATTTCTGGTCAACGGTTTCAACGCTGGTCGCGGCTTTGGCGGGCCCCGCGATATTTCCGGTATCGAATCAGTCGAGGTTCTAAAAGGTCCGCGTTCCGCCCTTTTTGGGAGAGGTGAGCCCGGGGGTACCGTCAATCTTGTTACAAAACGGCCGGGTTTTGAAACATCGGGCTATGTGCAGTTCCAAGCGGGATCGTTCGACTTCTATCGTAGCGATATCGATCTTCAAACGACATTGGGTGATAATGTCGGTGTCAGAATTGCAGGCTTCTATGAAGATGCCGGCAGTTTCCGTGAAACCGTGGAGACGGAACGCTATGGTATCTATCCATCCATAACCGCCAAGCTTGGTGAGGATACGGTGGCGACTTATGAGCTGGAATATACCGAACAGAAAGTGCCATTTGATCGGGGCGTAATTTTCTCCGAACAGTTTGGATTTTCCCCGCGCCGAACCTTTACGGGCGAGCCAGGTGACGGTCCTATCGAGACTGAAGTTGTCGGCCATCAATTGGAATTGCAGCATAATTTTTCCGACAATTGGAGTTTTCTCGCCGGATTGGGTTATCGCGAAACGTCTCTGACGGGCAACGCATCGGAAAATAATTTCGGTGGCCGCCAGCTTTACTTGCGCGATGGGCAAACCATCACGCGCTTTTTCCGTTTCCGGGATTTTGACTCTGACTATTTTGTCTTGCGTGGTGAATTGGCAGGGGAATTTAACACTGGTTCTTTGCGCCACCGCATGATTTTCGGAGCGGATTATGACCGGTTTCAAAATAACCAGTTCATTCTGCGTTTCCGCCCGCCATTTGTGGCAGCGGATGCGGATATCACTACGCTGGATCCCGCCACTTATCTATTTCTCAACGCGAACAATCCAGTCTATGGCCAGTTCCCGCAACCCGTGTCGGGGCCTAACACGGACCGTGAGGAAATACTCAAGGGTTTTGGTTTCTATTTTCAGGATCAAATCGACATCACCGACCGCTTCCAAATTCGTATCGGTGGGCGTTTTGATGATTATAAACAGGACCTCACCAATTTGCGGGCAACACCGGCAACGACGGCGACCAGCAATGACACGCGGTTCTCACCGCAATTCGGTGCTGTTTATCGGGCCGATGATGGCTTGAGCATATACGCCTCCTATGCCGAAGGTTTCCGTCAGCAAACCGGGTCGGACTTCCAAGGCAATCAGTTCGCACCCAATATTACAAAATCTGCAGAAATCGGGATCAAGGCTGACCTCGCCGCTTATTTCAACAATGTGCAAGGTAGTGTTTCTCTGACGGCATTTCACGTTGATCAAAGCAACATTTTGGCAAACGATGATCGTCCCGATGCTACCAATCTTGGATTCTTCCTGTTCACCGCCGGGGAAGCGCGCAGCCGAGGCCTCGAATTTGATGCAAATTTGACGACCGATGGCGGGTTTAGCCTCTGGTTCTCTTATGCCTATACTGACGCTGAATTTACCAACAGTACATTGGATGAATCCGGATTCGGTGGGCGTGTCGAAGACGGCGACCAGCTTATCAATTCTCCCAAACACCAACTGAGCGTGCTTGCCAGTCAGGCCTTTGACATTGGCAATGTGCCTGTGCAATTGGGCGGCGGTCTGCTGCATGTCGGTGAGCGCAATGGCTGGACCGGATTTGATTTCACGCTGCCATCTTACACCACAGTCAGGTTGTTTGGTGAAGTGGAGATTGTCGAGAATCTGGCGCTGCGAGTGGATGTGGACAATGTCTTTAACGAGACATTTTATACCAACTCCTTTGCCGATGTCTGGGTTCAACCCGGTGCACCCACAACGGCCCGCGTATCGGCGCGTTTTAAATTCTAGGAAAGGTAGGATTTAGTTATGACATCGCCTCTTGAAGCCCGTTCGCTTTCGCTCGATCGTGAAGGAAATCTAGTATTAGATGGGGTTTCCTTTACGGTTGCGCAGGGCGAGATATTTGCGCTCCTCGGCGGCAATGGTGCGGGAAAGTCAAGCACATTGTTAACCTTTCTAGGGTTTCTCGAGCCATCCGGTGGCGAGGTTCTGGTCAATGGCCAGAGCGTCGCCAGCGATGTCACAATTGCGCGTAACGCAATCGCCTATTTGCCGGAAGCCGCGTCGCTTTACGGACATATGACGGCCTTTGAAAATCTCGATTATTTTCTTGATCTGGCCGGACGATCAGCGGACCGCGATGAACTCAACGCAGCATTGGAACGCGTGGCTCTGCCAGAAGAAGCGCGATCCAGACGGTTACAGTCCTATTCGAAAGGGATGCGTCAAAAGACTGCTATTGCACTGGCGCTTCTGCGCGAGACGCCGATCTTGTTGCTCGATGAGCCAACGTCTGGGCTGGACCCGGTGGCCATTGATGAATTTCACGATCTGGTCAAAACGCTGGCTGAGGGTGGGCAAACCATCTTGATGGTGACGCATGATGTTTATGGGGCATGTCAGGTTGCAGACCGGGTCGGCTTGCTGCGACGAGGCAAGCTGGTGGGTAGCTTTTCAGCCGAAAAAGGTCAGCGCATTGATACCGAAACTGTGCATGCGGCCTTTGCAGAGCGAGAAGCAGCATGAGTGCTATCAGCCGCATAGCGCGTGAAGAATGGCGCCTATGGTTGCGCTCTAATGTGGTTGTTGCGGCAGCCCTGATCGTTGCTGTTCTTCTCGCCGCCACAACCATTTTGACAATCAACCGGATCGCTTCCGAGCAATCGGATCGGCTGGAACAGCAGGTTGCTGCGGAACGGACATTTTTTGCCCAACCTGACCGTCATCCACATCGGATGGTGCACTATGGTCACTATGCTTTCCGCCCGCCCCCGCCGTTGGCGATGTTTGAACCCGGTGTGGATGCGGTCACCGGTCAGTCAATTTTCCTCGAAGGCCATCGCCAGAATACGGCCATGTTCGCTGATACAAAAGCGGCGGCTGATCTAGGCGGTTTTGCTGCGCTCACCCCAGCCAGCCTGTATCAGTTGCTCTTGCCTTTGCTTCTCATCGTGCTTGGTCATGCTCTGTTCCTGCGTGAACGGGAAAGCGGGACGTTGGCGGTGATATTGGCGCAAGGTCAGTCCGGGATGAAACTCGCGGCCGGCAAGGCATTGGCTCTGCTTTCGGTCATTGTTATTTTCATGATCCCGCTCATCGCGGTTGCGGTCTATTCGATGCGCTTGGGAGAAAGCGGCCTCGCCGCATTTTCGCTCGTCGGCGGCTATTTCGCTTATCTGTGCGTCTGGGGCGCTATTGTTCTGGCCGCTTCGATCATTCTGAAGCAAAGATCAGTATCGCTCGGCGTATTGATCTTTGCTTGGCTGTTCGCGGCCCTGGTTGTTCCGCGCTTCGCGATCAATGCCAGCAGTGCCATGGTTGATGCGCCTGGAAAGATTGAGAGTGATCTTGTCATGCTCGCTGAACAGCGCAAATTGGGCGATGGCCACAATGCTGCCGATCCAGCGTTCCAACGACTTCAAGCGGAAGTATTGGAACAATATGAAGTGGAAACCATCGAGGAATTGCCGATTAACTGGCGCGGTGTGGTGGCTTCCTATTCAGAAGCCGAACTGACCAAATTGCTAAACAGCTATGCCGAAAACCGGATGAATCTGGAGGCTAGCCAGTCAGATATCTTCGGTCTTTTCGGTCTTGCGTCTCCGACAATCGCCATCAGTTCCGCTTCCCGAACATTGGCCGGAACAGATTTGGCAACACACCACCGGTTCTTGCGCGAAAGCGAAGCGCTGCGTTTTGATTTTGTGCAGTCACTCAATGCCGTCCATGCCGAAAAATTAGATTATGCAACCGATATGAACCGCAATGCCGATTCCGAGGCCTCGCGGCGAGCGAGAGTTAATGCGGGGGCTTGGCAAGTGCTCGATACATTTCGTTTTGTCCCGGACAGCGCGGCTCAGCGGTCGGATCGGGCAATGTTGTCTTTGGGCATATTGGTTTTCTGGCTATTAATCGCGGGAGCTGTTGTGTTCTTTTCCGCTCGAAGGATCCGTCTGTAATGTTCAGGAATATTGTTCGCGAAGCCCGTTTCCTCGCCAAAGACCGGGGCGCAATATTCTGGCTATTCCTAGCCTTTGCGCTTTCCGTTATAGCCGTTTCCTTTGGTGTGAATGAAGTTCGCCAGCAGCGCGAAACAATTGCAACCTTGATCGCGGAAGATGCGGCGGATCGCACCAACGCTTTGAAGGGGCAGGAAGAATGGGGCAGCGCCGCCTATTATGCGTTTCATTTCACTTTTGCGCCGCCATCTGACTTTGCATTTGCTGCCATGGGACAGCGTGACAGCAGCCCGTGGAAACACCGGATCCGCATGCTTGCTTTGGAAGGACAGATCCACGAATCTGACACCCGGAACGCTGATTTCGGACTGGTGGGCCGGTTTGACTTTGCCTTTCTCGCGGCATCGGTCGCACCGTTACTTCTGATCCTCCTGCTTTATGATCTACGTGCATCTGAACGGACCGTAAGGCGCCATGATCTGCTTGTCGCGACTGCTGGTTCCCCTTTGCAACTATGGTTACCAAGAGCCTTGGTTCGGGTTGGCTTGCTGGCGCTTTTGCTGCTTGCTCCGCTCTGGCTGGCGGCGCTGATCGAAGGATCGTCAGCAACGGCCTTATGGCAAGCGAGTGCTATTGTTGTCGGGTCGTTGCTGATCTGGTGGCTCATCGCCGAATTGGTGAGCCGCGTCGATGCGGCACCGTCAATTTTGCTGACAACATTGATTGGCATCTGGCTGGCACTCGCCATCGTAATGCCCGCTTTATCCAAGTCTATGATTGAAGCCAGCAATCCCGTGCCCAACGGCGGAGAGATTTTGTTGCTCCAGCGCGAAACCGTCAATGATGCCTGGGACTTGCCCAAGGAAGACACGATGATCCCCTTTGTTGAAGACCATCCCGAATTGGCGGATCACGCTGTGATCGATGGTCCGTGGGCGTGGAAATGGTATTATGCTTTCCAGCATGTTGGTGACCAGAAAACAGCGCCGCTGGTTCAACAATATCGTGAAGGCAGATTGTCGCGCGATCGTCAGGCCCGTCTTGTATCCATGCTATCGCCGACTTCCTTTGTCGAGCGCGCCTTTGAAAAGCTTGCCAAAACTGATGCAACATCGATGATCGCCTATGAAGATGCTGTTCGCGCATTTCACGCAGAGTTACGCGCATTTCACTACCCACTGATGTTTCCAGACAGGCCATTTGATGCAGAATTGCTAGATGGTCTGCCCGCTTATCAGCCGCCACCATAGCAGCAATATCCCGAGGAATTTCATGTACGTGCTTCGTTCAATTTTCGTGACTCTCTTCGCCCTGATTGCGGTTCCGACTCTGGCTGCAGATGTGCAGCCATTTACCATTGGCGATCAGATTATTGCGCCCGGTACGCGCGCCGACCTTCGTTTAGCCGTGCCCGCACGCGGCGATGAGCCAGGCACGTTCATACCTGTCACTATTCTCCATGGCGATGAAGCGGGGCCGGTGCTGGCCGCAGTTTCTGGTGTTCACGGATTTGAATTCCCGCCAATCATTGCAGCGGATCGTCTCGCGGACCGGATTGATCCGGAGGATCTCACCGGAACCCTCATTCTCGTGCGCATTGCCAATATTCCGTCTTACGAAGGGAAATCGCCCCATCTCAATCCCATTGACGGGAAAAATCTCAATCGCAGTTTTCCCGGCAGCCCGACGGGCACTTCAACCGAGCGGATCGCCGATATCTTGTCGCGGGAAGTGGTCGCGCGGGCCGATTTTTTGCTCGATTTGCATTGCGGCGACGGGGCAGAATTTCTCGAACTATTTATTGGTGTATATGGCGGACCGCTCGCATCCAATTTTGCGCTTGCACGCAAAGTGGGTGAGGGGTTTGGATTTCCCAATCTCGTTCGCTATTCTATGAACACGCAGCGGCAAGTGGACACCGGTCGTTCGCTAAATCGACAAGGCGTCGCGAGCGGCATCCCTACTGTGCTGGTGGAGTTCGGCCAGAATGGCCGGCGCGATGAAAAATTTGTTACGGGTATTGTTACCGGGGTTGAAAATGCCCTTTCCATCCTCGGCATCTGGGACAAGCCAAGCCATAACGTACCGCCGGTGCTGCGTCTGTTTGAAGGCACAACCGCTGCCCGTGCCTCACATTCAGGGCTTTTCTATCCGGATGACCCCGAACGCCGATATCTTTTTAAGGGCGACCTGATTGGAACGATCCGGGATTATTCCGGTAAGGAAGTCGAACGGATTTACGCACCCATTAATGGCTATGCGCTTTACGGTATCCTGGGCCCGCCAGTCCGAGCTGGCTGGAGCGTTGCGACAATAGGAATACCCACAGACGGATTTTAGACGGTCTTATTGTTATGAGCAAAGGCCGCGACGGTCTGTTCCAATGTCTCTCAGAACCGAAATCTGGCCATGATGGACTTGGAGGTTTCGCTATTTGTAAAGTTCTGGATGGAACATTGATCGCATTGCTCCAAGTCAATTTGGATCGGTGGGAGTCCGAGCTCGGCTAGACGCGAGCATTTGGCTGCAATATTCCGAACGCGGGCGTTTTCCCAATCAGGTCATCATTTTTGGATCGCTAAATCTTGCGGCGATAGTTGATCTTGGAAACCGGCATGTCAACATCAGCCTCGCTTTGTCGGAAGAATTTGGCGCGGGAGTGTGGAGCACGCGCAAATCCATCAAATAGACATCGCCAACGCGGCCGGAGAGTTCTGTCACTTGCAGTTCAACATCTCCGACGCGGCCCACTGCCTTATCCGGTTGCACAATAGCCGGGCGATTGGGATTAAAGAGGGATCTGAAATAATCCTCTTCCCGCAAGCAGCGCTTGAGCTCCTTGGAAGAAAGGCCCGCGGAATTGTTCAACAAACGATGTGATCCTGCAATCACAAGCGTAGCCCCACCTTGAGGATCGACATCATCGAGAAACGTGAAGGCCTGTAACCCCGGCGAGGCTTGCTCACCAAATTTAGGCAAATCGATATGCCAGGCATCGCTGGGGACTGACCAATTGTCATCGCCAGGCAAAGTAAACAAAATTTGCTGACCCGGTCACAATGGGGTTACCGGCTGACCGACAAGCTGCTCAATAAGAGGTGCTAGTCGATTGTCAATCAGATTGGGAAATTGCGCGGCTCTGTTTAGTCCATTAAGTGCTTTACGAAATAGCTTAGGGTAGCCAAAACGACTTTGTGAGTTGATCCAGCGACCAGCGGCATAAACTCCATGCTTGGTGGCAAGATCCAAGACCATGTCATATGCAGCTCGAGCATCTTCAGACGCAACAAATCCCTCGAGCTTGACTATGCCCGATTTTTCCAGTTCCCTAGCGTGATCATTATAGTTTTTCATCGAGCGGAGGGTCTACATTAGGCTCGATTGGTTAGCAATTGCGCGGCTCGCTGTTGACCAATTGGTTCAATGCTTGGGTCCGCTTTTGCACCCAATGCCCCCGCCAATTTGGAATAATAATCTCAGATGTTGTTCCTTTGGGCCGCTATTCTATTGATGCCATGCGCTATTGGCCTAAGACTGCAACGGCCGTCGCCGCGCGAAGAAATAGTCAAGATATTTGCGAAACCATTTGCCCATATGGACTGGATGACTTGCTTGGGCTGATTCTCCGTCCAATCCCAAATTTTATGACAGTGAAACGTGAAATCTATCATCAGCGACTGAATGACAAGGATTGGCTCAACAAATGGCCAAGGCTTAAAAGGACGGACTTCTAGCACCGACTGTTGCGCCCATAGCGGAAATTAGCGGTGTGGCGGCTTTATCCCGAAAGCGGGCATTAAAACTGTCCATCAATTTCAGGTTAAGTCGTCCATTCTGGATCTCCAACTCACCAACTCCGCTCGGTTGGAGAAAGCCTCAGCAAATTCTGGAGTGGCCCCAGAAAAGCCGGTGGCGCTGATACCGTAGATGGCAAAGTCAGCAATGCTTGGTTGGTCGGAGTAGAAAAACGGGTGTTCTTTGAGCAGTTCTGCAAGATTGTCCAAACGCAGTTCCAACTCGGCAACGAGAATTTCATATGGTAACCGTCCCAGTCCTTGGCCCAGCGGTTGTTGGCCAACCAGTCGGCGCAATATCGGTTTTGCGAAAAAGCGGAGTGGAGCAGGAACAAACTGCCTGTTTTCCTCAAGAGTCCGTGGTTCGTTTCTATTGTTCCACCGCAGAGCCTGAACATACCAGTATAAAGATTCATCGCTCCAATCTTCGAGCAAATATTGCTTGGCAGAGACCGCTGCGTCTTTTGAAATCAGAGGTGGCGATGGTTTTTCGATATCCAGTTTGCGCAAGATCAGGCTGGAATCAAAAACCACCTCGTCGCCAAACAATACAATTGGTACCTTACCGGTGTGCGGGTTTAGCTTCCTAAGCTCAGATATGCCCACATACTCCTGATGCTCGAAAGCGAGATTCTTATAGGCAATCGCCGCCTTTACCTTTGTCACAAAGGGGGAAATTGATGGGCCAATGACTTTGATTTTCGAGATTGGAGACTCTCCTCGCGAAACAACAAGCGTTATACCAAGACACCAGCTAGTCCAAGAAGAACTACCAAGCCAAAAAGCGGAATGACTGGGAATGTCCGCAAAGGCAGTTTTGCCTTTACCGCCACGCCAATTGCCAGAGCTACCAGAGAAAAAGCAATCCCGGTGGAGATGATTGCGTAGTCCAGCTTCTCTGACCATATAGCCGCAACTGTGTAACCTAAGGCAACCACAGCAATGACAATGGTTGCTATATGCCAGCTATAGTAGGCCATCCATTTCAGATCGGGTTCCATCTCGGCGGCCATGAACGGTCGGACAAACACCCTTCCTCCCGCAAATATGTGGATGAGAACTGTGGCATAGCAAATCGAAGCTGCTGCCCAGAAGAATAGAGTTGCGCTCAATTCTGATCCCTCGTGCTTGCCGTCATTTCATACACTTATGACGGCTGCGAGAATTTGTCGATTAGCTGAATATCTAATGTCCGCTTTTGCGCCCTTAGCGGACATTATATCAGATTTCATTCCTAAGTCGTTTCACCCTTCTGAAACCGATCCAGCTCATCCGGATCAAATCCCTCATCATTGTCGATCAACGGATCGCGCAAAAAATCCTTTTCCGGGGGAACGGCAGTCGCGTGGTTCACCATCCATCTGCAAGCTTTGTCTAAGAGTGATTTGTTATAGGAACTGCGCTTGGCCATCCACATATTCAGCTTGGCAGAGCGTTCGCGTTTCTTGATGGATTTTTCCTCCGCGCTCATTCGGCCGGCTCTAGTGCGGCAGCAGGAGTACTAGATTGTTCCGGTTGTTCTACTTTGTTGATCCGGCACGGAACCCCTTTCAGATGCGGAATGCCCTGTTCGCGATCAAGATAGTCTTCATCATCCCGGCAAAGCTGCGCATCTGCATATTTGAGCGCTCCTGACAGATGGCCCGCACCTTGCTTCATTTCCGGTTTCCACCAACCATGCGGGATTCTGATCAATCCATCGGGCATGGCATCCTTGATCGCTACCTTGATTGAAATTTTCGCAAGTTCATTCTCGACTTCTACCCATTCACCATCTTCAAGATTGTAGGTTTCTGCTGTGCCCGGACTCACAAATGTTAGGGGTTCGGGATGACGTCTGCGCATTTCTTCAATATGCCTATGCCCAGTCTGGAAAAATCCGTCTTCTCGGACGCCGGTGAACAGTTTCAACGGAAAATCCGGATCAACCGGTGGGTCTTCGCGGAAGTAGGGCAATGGATCAAATCCAAGCTCTTCAAGCGCGGTGGACTTCAACTCAACCTTTCCAGTGGGTGTGGCAAAACCAGTCTTGAGATATTTGCGAAACTCCGGCGGGCCGAAGTGAACATCTGTCTTGGCGACAAATTCATCCCAGCTCATATTGAGCTTTTGCAGTCGATAATCGTAGAAATCCTCTATCGTATCCCAAGGAACAATTTCCGGACGATCCAACGCACCTGCAAGGCTTTTGCAAAAATCATATGTCGAGCGACATTCACCAGGCGGTTCCATCGATTTTTCCGAAGTACGGACTGTCGAAGTCCACCCGAAGGAATCCATCAGCCAAGGTCGTTCCAGCCAACTGTCCGCAGGAAGCACATAATCGGCCAGTTGAGCGGACGGTGTCATAAACTGCTCATGCGCGACAATCAGATCTTGGTTCATCATCGCCTTGATGATCAGGTTCATATTGGCATAGCTCATCATCGGATTATTGCCGAGGAAGAAGAAAGCTTTCACTGGATAGGGGCCTTCTCCAGCCATCGCCTGAAACAGTGATGAAGGCGGCGTCATATGACAACCCATTACCAAATTTGCATATTCTTGCCCCCAGACCTTCTTGGTTGGCCCGCGAAAACGTTCCTGACCGCGATAGGTGAATGCTGGATATTTATCTGAACCAAGTTGCTTTGCTTTTTGCTCGTCCGATAGAATCTCGTGCATTTCGATAGCAGATTCATTGATCACGTCTGGGTTAAAGCCCTGCAGAGTTTCTCCGCCCGGAACATCGACATATCCGCATATTGAACGCAGGATGCTTTGCAGCCGAATAGCGGAGGTGGAATTACGCTGCATGTCGGTTATCGGAGTCCATGGAATGATCGACGGCCCTTCGGTCGCATACATCCGTGCCGCCTTGGCAATCATTTCTGGATCGCACTCGGTCAATTTAGCCACGCGTTCGAGCGGATATTCATTCACGCGCTCTTTCAGTTCCTCAAAACCGATCGTCCAGTCTTTTACAAAGTCTTTGTCGTAGAGCTCTTCATCGATGATGACTTTCAACCATCCGAACATCATGGCTGCATCGCTGCCGACTTTTAGCGGTAGCCAGATATCTGCACGCTCTGCACTTGAGCTCCTGCGCGGGTCGGTAACGATAAGTTTAGCGCCACGCGCTTGTGCTTGTTTAATCCAAGTGTACATGGGCGTCCAACTGTGCCGGCGCGGGTTGTGCCCCATCAGAACGATGCATTTTGTGTTCTGGAAGTCGCCGATGGGATACCAGCCATATGTAAACCGATTGATCGCGGCGGTATTTCCTGCGCATAAAGCCACGCCGCTGGTCCAATTGGGCGACCCAACATGATTCATGATACGACGGAGCAGCCCATGGTCCGTTGCGGTGTTCCACTGGCTTGTCGACACGCTCCAGGCTTCGGGACCGTGTTCTCGGATAATGGCTTTCAAGCGCGAGCCAATATCATCGAATGCATCTTCCCACGTCACTCTTTCCCATTTGCCCGATCCGCGCTCGCCAACCCGTTTCATCGGATGCATGATCCGGTTTGGATTAGCGAACCCCTTGGGAGCGACAATGCCCTTCATGCAGATATTATCCCGGAAAATCGGATTGTCGGATGAACGAACTTTTACAACGCGGCCCTTTTCAACTTCCGTTACCACGGAGCAAGCTATGTCGCAGGTTGCACAAATTGTCCGCTTAGTTGTTAAGCCTGGGCGAGACTTGCGTTTCTCATATTTCGCATTGGCGACTGCTTGCGGATCAAATGGGGCTACTGCTGGCATGATAGACTTCTCCTCAGTTCCAATCCTAGTTAGTCTAAAAACTAGACTTTGTCGAGTCTTGGTGCTAGATTGCAAAAAATTTGGTTCGGAACGGAAGTAATTTGGATATGAAATGGGATGAAATCAGCAATCAACAATGCTCCGTCGCACGAAGCTCAGCAGTGTTGGGTGATCGCTGGACTTTGTTGATATTGAGTGATTGTTTTCTTGGGGTCCGTAAATTTGCAGAGTTCCAAGGGCGATTGGAAATTCCCCGGACAACGCTAGCAAATCGCCTTCAAAAGCTTGAACAGCATGATGTCCTGTATCGCAAACAATATCAGACCAATCCCGATCGGTTTGAGTACCGACTGACCAATAAGGGTCGCGACCTTTATCCGGTTCTCTCCACGATTCTAAATTGGGGAGACAAATATTACTCGGATGAAGCAGGACCCCCAATATTAAGGCGGCATGTTCCTTGCGGCCATGATATCCAGCCTGTTTTGCAATGCCCCGAATGCAATTCGGGCGTTGATGCACATAATATTCGTGCACGCACACGCCCGCCTATTGATTCAGCGGCCGATGTAAAAAGAGGACCTGTTTCCAACCGAAGTTAACATCCGCTTGCGCCCATAGCAGACATTAGAGTTGTGGCGGCTTTATCCCGAAAGCGGACATTAGAAACTACTGGTTGACATAAATACAGGCCCTTAATCCCTGCATAACTGATCCGGCTTCATTAAGATTTTTGGCGACTTCAATTGTTTCATCGGAAAACCGTGCTGATTCTTTGAGGTTATCTCCATCTCGAAGGGCATGGTCGTAGGCAAGCAAGTAATTTTCGAAAGGCAATTTCAACAAACAAGAGATCGCTGAATGACCAAAACTATGAGTAATTTCAGCCGTCATCTGTTGGCCTACAAAATAGGAATGCTCCCCAAATGAACCATCAAAGGCCAAGCCATAGATATCGGGAAACCGCGTTTCAATCTCCGTTGATTTGTGTTCGATGGCCTCAATCATATAGTCAAATAGTCGGAAATTATAGCTTAGGTGGCGGTAATTTCTTTGAGCCAATGAACGAGAGAACTTGGAGTACCGCCCATCTCCTTTGATTTCTCGCATATCACCAATATGAGAAGCCGATCCTTCCAAGGCTAGGCGCTCAAACATGAAACCATAGGCGGCATTTGGTGTCTTAACTTCACTCAGACCGGCGGATGCAGCGTAAGCAAACCTGTGTTGCATGGAATGATAAGTTTCATGAGCGATCAGCTTGACTATGGCCTCATATTCGCTTTCGATATCCGTTGCCAAACAGGGAACATCAACAAAAAAAATGCCGTCATGCTGAAACCCTCCGCAGGAAAAGCTGGCCCCGGTGAGAACGACTTTTCCATCAAATTCAAAGTCATCAGGAACGTACGGCGTCAGAAGCTCGATAACGCGCGTCATCAGCTTTTGACGGTTTTGGGACAAAAAATCGATGGCTTCGCTCATTTCACTCCTACGCTCGACAAGTGCAGAAAATCGAAACGGGTCCGACGTTGGGACTTCACATTGTGAGATACTTTTCAGTCCAGAAAGATAGTTTTCAATTGTAAAACGCGGTGCAAACTGACGATGGTGTGCCAACTGCGCCCGAAGCGGAACAGAATCTCTCCATTCCCGTTCATCAATTTGGGTGCCTGAACACGCAATGTCCAGCAGACGTTGAGCCTGGGAAATGTCGACGTCCAACTTGATATTTTTGGCAGATGCAGGAGCGGCTAAAACCAGCAATCCAATTACGATCATGACACTGCGCATATCAATTTTCCTTACTGTATTATAATATTAATACAGCAACCGTATTCCGATACAACTCAAAAAGTCGCTGTCTAATTCATTATGTCCGCTTTATCCCGAAAGCGGACGTCACTAGTGCTAAATGCCTCATTTTTTCTGGCGATCTCTCAATATTTTTCTGAGCCAGTTCGCAACCGGCTGGACAAATAACTCGGGCTTATCTTGACCACCTTCAAAAGTGTAAGCTGTTACCTGATCAGGGTAGATCCTAAGCCCATGACCAGCACGTGGAATCTCTAGCCAAGTTGCAGTACCGGGGCGCAACCGATTTATACTATCCACGATAAGACGGTGACCATGCCTACTCTCAAACTGCTCATATTCGCCGTAAACAACCATCGCCGGTGCATCGATCCTGGTCCAAGCTGCCAACCAGTTTTTGTCGGCAGCTTGCCAATGCCATGCATAAGGACGACCATAGTGCGGAGCAGCATCGGTGCCTAGCAGTGATTGCCATACTCCTTGTAAATGTGGGTGTTTCGCTTCGATCTGTTCTGGTGTCTCTTTTCCGCGCAGGTAATGCTGTTGAAATTCGATCCTTTTTTGCATTTCCTGAAATATCTGTTCAGGTTGAAAATCCTGCTGCCGCTCCAGTTGGATGCGGTCAAAATGGAGCATACGCTCAAAATAGGTCAATGCTCCCGCACCTTGAACGACAACGCCCATTACGGATTTCCCTTGCGCCACAAGCGGCGCAGTAGTCGAACCAAGGCTGCTTCCCATGATTACTATCTGATCCGGTTTTACCCATGGATGCCGGGTCAGTTGATCAAATGCTTCCCGATAGTGGCGAACTTCTGTGTCATAATCGAGCTTGTCACAACCAGCACCATCACTTTCACCGCTGCCAGAACGGTCAACCCGAATTATCGCGTAGCCAGCAGAGAGAGCGACACGCTCCTGTCTACTTAACCGGTCAGGTCTGGGAGCAATGGAACCGCAGGATACAGCTTGTGTAAAAAACAGTGCTGGCAAAGCACCGTTGGCAGATTTCGCCCGCGTCACAAATGCAGACAGCGCCAAACCCTCAGATGTCAAGACTGTGATGCGTTCATGTTGCAGATCCGACGGCTTTGCCTCGGCATGAAGGGGAGCAGGTAAACTAAGCAATATGCTGCAAATAACTGGAATGAGGAGCTTCTTTTTCATGGCTGCACGTCGCCACGTCAAGAAATCAGAATCAACGACTTTGGGATGAAGGGACCAATGCTTCCAAATGGGAAAGCTGAATTCGATAGCGATCACCTACGGGTAGCCGGACGCCGTCGTTCAAAAGCACATGCTTCCGTTCGATACGCTCAATTGCAGCAGGAAAAACCGCATAGCGACGGTGAATTCGGACGAGTTTGGGTTGGAGTTCTTCGGTCACTCGAGCCAAAGTGGTTCTCACCAGTTTCGGTTTACTGCCGTTTATATGCAACTCAACATAGTTGCCTGCAGAGCGCACCCAGTCGCAGGAAACGGACAGTGCATCCGCTTCTTCCAGTCTCTTTGGTCTTCCGTTGCGCTTTGATATAAATGCAAAAGCAACAAGAGCAGTTATCGCAATCATTCCACCAGGAACCCGTCTCACAACATCAAAAAGACTGGGAACGTCTAAGGTGATCAGCGTCTCTAGGAATAAGGAGACAATTGCGGCGACGAACAAAAACATCGCGATATGCCAAAAACGGCTAAATGATCGTCCAATTTCAACAGCCGCAATCCATGGTGCGATATTGATCACGCCCCAGGAAAAAGCTTCAAACAGCGTTGCTGGGTTGCCAGATGAATAGCGATAGGCGAGACAATAGATTCCGTTAAACACAACAGCTATGCTGATACCAACTACCAGCCGTACCTGCAAAGCAGAATGGATATATGATCGCGCAAGATGCTGCATCGCGTTTTGGTATATTGCTCGCAATCTATTGAAGCAAGAGATCAGTGGTGAACCAATCGTCCGCTTTGACACCCATAGCGGACACTGTTGCTGACGTCTGCTACATCCCGAAAGCCGACGCTAGAAATCTTCAGTATTGCGGCGATGCGGCACGGACGAACTGCAAATAGTTTTGGATAATATGCAAGGTATTTCAGAATTGATGGTTCATCTGCAAACTTGTAGGATGCGATCATGGATATTCTCAACGACATTCTCGATACGCTCGATCTCAATGGTGCTTTATACTTCCGGACAGATTTTTCTTCACCCTGGTCAGTGACGGTGCCGGTTCTGGAAGGAGCAGCACGCTTTCATCTTGTGGTCCAGGGCCAATGTACCGTGGCACTGCCAGGCGATCGGGTGATGACTTTGAACCCCGGTGATCTCATTCTCATTCCTCGCGGACAAACTCATATACTATCTGACAGTCCTGTTGAAAGCGCTCCGCCGTTGGAAAGCGTGTTGGAACAGGTAGAATATGACGGCGAAGGCATCCTTATCGTCGGAGACGGTGATAAAGCAGCAAGCACACAACTGATATGCGGCCATTTCACTTTCCGCAAAAATGCTGACCATCCTATGCTGCGAGCGCTTCCCGACTTTCTGCTGACAACCTCGTCCATGCGTGCGCAAAATCCATGGCTCGATGAAATTCTCCGGCTGATCTCTCGGCAGATGTTTTCCGAACATGTTGGTTCCGATGCATCGGTTAGACGATTGTCCGAGGTGATGTTCATCGAGCTGTTGCGAATGGGCATAGAGGAACAGAAAGAAATGGAGCCGCTGCTGAAAGGCTTTCAGGACCCACATGTGGGGCAGGCTCTCGAATTACTGCACAAGGAACCATCTTCCGAATGGACCGTCAAAAGCCTAGCCAGAGAAGTAGGGATGTCACGCAGCAGTTTCGCCGATCGGTTTGCGGATCTCATTGGTCAGGGGCCGATGAGCTATTTGTCAGATTGGCGTCTCCAGAAAGCACTGTCCTTGCTGGATGAAAGTAACATCTCGATCCAGCAGGTCGCAGTAAAAACGGGATACCAGTCACCAGCAGCGTTCACTCGTGCCTTTGCGGGTAAATTTGGGATCGCACCAACGAAATATAGGCATGAAATCGCATAACATTTGCATATCGTCCGAACGAATATGCAGAAACTCTCCTATTAATCCCTAAATATTGCTATAACGTCCAAAATGAATATTCAGTGCTCCCACAACAAACGTTCGAAGGAGCAATCATGCAACGCATCAAACAAATCGACCCAGTCACAACGTCCAATGAAGCGGTCGAGCTACTGAATGAAGTCAAATCCAACATGGGGATGGTGCCAAATATCATCGCCACTATGGCCAATTCAACAACTTTACTGAAAGGCTATTTGGGCCTCTCAGGTACATTAGGAAACGGCCTGCTGGGTAATCAGCTTACCGAGCAAATTGCTTTGGCCGTCGCTGGCGCAAACCAATGCGACTATTGTGCTTCCGCCCACAGCGCGCTCGGCTCGATGGCAGGCATTGAAGATAATGAACTTGCGGATAACCTGCGCGGCAACTCCAGTGATCCAAAGACCAAATTGGTGCTGGATTTCGTCAATGACATTGTCAAAGCCAAGGGCCGTGTAAGCGATACCAGTCTCGTGCTCATGCACAGCAACGGATTCTCCAATGAGGAGATACTCGAGATATTCGGACATGTAATGCTGAATATCTTCACCAACTATTTCAACCATTTGGTTGGAACAGAAATCGACTTTCCAGTCGTGAATACCCAGGGCGCAGTTGCGGCCTAATCCCCTAAAATACAAATCTAAAGGAACTTACTATGTTTAAGCAAATCACTCTTGTATCCGCCATCGCACTGTCAGCGCTGGCCGCATCCCCTGCTATCGCAGCTGATGAATATAATGTCTCATCCGGCTTGACTGCCGCTAGCGCACCGCTTGCATTGCATGGTGTCGATACCGTTGCCTTCATCAAAACCGGCAACCGTATCCAGGGCGCTGCAAAATTTGCCGCCGTTCATGACGGCGTTGCATATTATTTTGCGACCCAGGCCAATCTGGATACATTCAAAGCAAACCCTTCCGGTTACTTGCCTCAAAATGGTGGATTCTGCACCTTCGGCGTTTCAGTCAGCAAGAAATTTGACGGCAATCCACGCTGGGCCGACGTTCGCAATGGCAAGCTATACGTATTCCTGAGCGAAGAAATATTCGCCGCTTACCAAAAAGACCCAGCCGGTACGATCGCCAAGGCTGAGAAAAACTGGAAGCAAATCCGTCACACCGCTGCACGCGAACTGTAAGCAAATTTGGGCGCAGCTCTGTCTTCGCCCATTTTCATTTTTCCTTAAGGAGGAAGATCATGGAAACCGCATATTTTTACCTGGCCCTTAGCGGCCTGCTCACTGTCCTGCTGTGGACGCCATATATTGTTGGCCGCCTGTTTGTTTGGGGGCTGCCAACTTTCCTGACCAACTACCCGGATAATTTTCCAAAGGAAGAACCGGAAACACCGCTTTGGATGGATCGCGCAAAACGAGCCCATTTGAACATGGTGGAAACGATGCCGGCCTTTATCGCCGTGGTTGTCGCTGCCGGACTTTTGGGCAATGTTGAAAACGCCGCAACAGTCGCACATTGGGCGCAGATTTTCTTCTTTGCCCGGATAGCACATGCTGTCGTCTATATACTGGCCATTCCCGCTTTGCGGACTCCAGTCTACCTAATTTCATGGGCAGCGATACTTGTTATCGGAGCGCAAGTTATTCTCTGAAAACTGTTCATGAAGCTACTCGATGAGGTTCGCAATACGGTTATCCACCTTCCCCCTCCCTGGAACCGATATTGTGAATTTCATCGGGGCTGCATTCTTCCAACTTGTTTCGGCAGCACACTCAACATATACAATTTCTATAGAAACTAAATCAGGGGCTGTAATGGTGAACAAGCTAGCAAAGATAATTATAGTCGCACTTTTTTCAGGAAGCGCGGCGCATGCCAGTGATACTAGCTCAAATGAGGAGAGCAATCCGTTTCATGATCCTTTTAAAGATGCGGACATAGATCAAACTGAAGCATGTAAAACTGGGCCTGTTTCTGCGTTTGGAAGATATGTTGGCAAATGGTCGTTTCAAGATTCAACTTTATCCAGCGATGGGGAAAGCTGGGACTTGGGAAAAGGCGGCTTGTGGGATTTCTACTGTCTTGGCAACGGTATTTCTGTTCAGGATTTCTGGATGCCCAAAGCTGGTGGTTTCGGCACTACGCTTAGAATGTACGATCCGAAAAAAAAGAGCTGGGATGTCGTTTTCGCCGGAGAAGGTTCTCAGGCAATGAGTAGGCTGATCGCCAATCAACTGGACGATGGTTCGATTGAAATGCACTATGTCACTCCGGAATTTAAACCCTATCGTCGGATAAGATTTTCGGTTCCCACAGCAACAGGATTTGACTGGGAGCTAGCGATATCGTCGGATGAAAAGAAGACGTGGAAGACTGTTTATAAAATGCGGGCTACCCCACGTTGAGATTCACCGGTTCGGCAACACTCAGCAGAGAAATAGAGTTAAGAAACCCGTAGCAGTTAAATTATACTCCTCACCCTGAAAGCGGGCACGAACCTCACTAGGCAAATGAATTTCTGTCAGCAGGTTATTCTGCATCTCGGACCGGAATTCGTTGCGCGTCAGAAATTTTTATTGTAATAATATATCATCTCTTTCCAAAAAATAGGGACTGTTATGAATATTCGCATGCCACGCCTTCCTGTTACTGTCCTCTCCGGTTTCCTGGGCGCTGGAAAAACGACGCTGCTCAATCACATTTTGTCCAATCGTGAAGGCAAGCGTGTGGCAGTGATCGTCAACGATATGTCTGAAGTGAACATCGATGCTGATCTCGTGCGCGGCGGCGAAGCAACTCTATCGCGGTCGGAAGAGACGCTCGTTGAAATGACCAATGGCTGCATCTGCTGCACCCTTCGTGATGACTTGTTGAAGGAAGTGCGTACGCTCGCAGAAGATAGCAGGTTTGATTATCTGGTCATCGAAAGCACGGGCATTTCTGAACCCTTGCCTGTTGCCGCAACTTTTTCTTTTCGAGATGAATATGGCGAAAGTTTGGGAGATGTTTCCCAGCTTGATACCATGGTTACGGTGGTCGACGCGATTAACCTGCTTACCGACTATTCAAGTAGTGATCTTCTCTCCGCACGTGGCGAAACCGCTGGTGAAGATGATGATCGCAGTCTGGTCAGTTTGTTGGTCGAACAGATTGAATTTGCCGATGTCGTGATCGTGAACAAGGCCAATGATGTGAGCGCAGAGCAACTCGCAATCGTGAAAAAGGTTGTTGCCTCACTGAACGGCGATGCGCGTATCATTGCAGCCGATTTTGGGAAGGTTGATCTCGACCATATTCTCGATACCGGCCTTTACGATGAGGAACGATCTTCGCAACACCCGCTGTGGCTCAAGGAGCTATACGATTTTGCAGATCACCGCCCTGAGACCGAAGAATATGGCGTAGAAAGCTTTGTCTACCGCGCGCGTCGTCCTTTTGATCCGGCCAAATTCTACCAATTTCTTACCAGCGATAGCCTTGACAAGGTCATTCGATCGAAAGGTCACTTTTGGCTGGCAACGCGGCCTGACTACTTGGGTGAACTGGCCATTGCGGGGACACAAAAAGATGTTAGCCGAATGGGTCGCTGGTGGGCGGCAGTGCCAAAGAATCGTTGGCCCGAAGATGGAACTTTTGAGGAATTTGTTCTCAAACATTGGGATCCGGACTGGGGTGATCGGCGTCAGGAAATAGTCTTTATCGGAATCGGTATGGATCAGAATAATATAACGGCTGCGCTCGAGTCATGCCTCGTACCATCCGACAAGTTTTTGCCGGAAAATTGGGTGGATATGGCCGATCCGTTTCCAACTTGGGGCGAACCTGCAACAGAACCAGCTTAAGCGCAATATTCTAAGGCAAAATGGCTAATTTCGGGCGATCGCCTGCCTGAAAAATCAATGTTTCGACATGGGTTCCAGACCCCATATTCACGCGACTTTCTTGCCGCGACCAGATATCGGTCATGATCCCCGAAAATATGAGCAATTCGGTTCCTGGTCCCGGAGAAGAGGCCTCTTGGTAGATATATATATAACCACCTTCTATCTCACTGCCTAACAACAACAGTTCGACAGGATCAGCTTCCTCTTGGCCGATAGAAAATCGGTTACTCACATAGCGGGCAAACATACGCCTCGTTTCAACATTGGCGACGATGTCGGGTGCTTTCGCGCCGCGCGATTTCAAGGCGTGCTCTGCATCATGCAACGGCACGCGATGGGTCACCTCGAGCAAATTGGTTCGCGGATTATGCGAAATTGTTGAAATCGCAATTTTCTGCTGATGTGCCGTTACAGGGAACGCCAATAAGAGCGCAGTCAACAGGACGAGCCACCTCATTTCCTCCCCGCCTTATTCTTCTCAGTTCCACGTGTTTCGCCCATCAGATCTCGGCTCACACGTTTTTTGCTTTCCGGCGTTTTAAAAGCTTCCACCCGACTGTCGATAATGCGGCGTGGATAATGATTATTTTCGACATTGGCATCTGCCGTTTCCCAATCCGGATCGACGATAACTTCCTTCAGCAACTTGCTTTTGGGAAAGACCAACATCTTTTTGACTTGGTGCGGATTGCGTCGCCAGATTTCAGCCGGAATCATCATTCGTTGCTTTTCGCCATTGGCAAAAATCAGATCGAGAATGATCGGCATGACCAGGCCACCTTTATTGGTAAAGCTCAAGACATAATAGTTGGCGTCTTCGGCAATAGCACGGTCCAACGTCTTACGCATCCAAGGCTCATCCAATGATTTGAGAAATTCATCATAGGTCTTGCGATCCTTAGGCGTAACTGTGAATTCGTCATTCCTGTCGTAAAAATCTTCAATGCCTGGATTTTCCAGCACCCAGATCGGCAACCGCGCTTCGCTGTTCAATCGATTACCAACTTTTTCCGGGTCATCGGCGAGTTCCTGACGGCGACGCGGCAGATCAACATCCGGATTTTTTGTATCAAGACGCAACCGATGGATTGTGTCGAGTGATATATCGACATGATCAGTGGTGTAGAACCAACCGCGCCAAAACCAATCGAGATCAGTTCCTGAAGCCTCTTCCATGGTGCGGAAGAAGTCAGCCGGCGTTGGCCGCTTGTGTTTCCAGCGCCGGGAATATTCTCGAAGCGCAAAATCAAAGCGCTCGCGTCCAATGATCGTATCCCTGAGGATATGATAAGCTGCTGATGGTTTGCCATAAGCATTCGGTCCGAGATTCAGGACACTATCCGATTGGGTCATGATCGGGACTTGCTGTTTGGAGGTCATATAAGGGATGAGGTCGCGCGCCAGGCTACGTGTCCACGGCATATCGGGATCCCATTCATAACCCGCAACGCTATCGAGAAAGGAATTGATTCCCTCGTCCATCCAAGTCCATTGCCGTTCGTCGGAATTGACGACCATCGGGAAATAGATATGCCCGATTTCATGGATGATTACGCCAACCAAAAAGACTTTTTCCGACAAAGAATAGGTTCGACTTCCATCAGCATTCAAAGTGGTTCGCGGACCATTGAAGGTGATCATCGGATATTCCATCCCGCCCACCGGTCCATTGACCGATTGCGCGGTTGGATAGGGATAGTCAAAACTAAAGCGTGAATAGACCTTCATCGTATGTACGACGGCGGCAGTCGAATATTTCCGCCAAAGATCGCCACCTTCTTTGGGCCAGAACGACATCGCCATTACCGTTTCATGCTCTGCGCCCGGCTGTTTGTGCCCCTGTGCGTCCCACATAAATTTTCGGCTGCTGGCCCAAGCAAAATCTCGAACATTCTTTCCGGTAAACCGCCAAGTCTTGGTTCCGTTCGGGCCGGATCGTTCATTGGCTGCGGCCTCTTGCGGTGTAACAATGAACACAGGCTTGTCGGCAGATTTGGCATTTTCGAGGCGCTGACGCTGGGTCGCGGTCAGAACTTGTTCGGGATTGGTCAAAATGCCCGTGGATGAAACGATATGATCATCGGGCACGGTCATCGTGACATCATAATCACCAAATTCCAATGTGAATTCACCGCGGCCGAGAAACTCTTTGTTATGCCACCCTTCATAGTCGGAATAGGCGACCAGTCGGGGAAACCACTGCGCAAAGAGGAAAATATCATTCCCGCCTTTGCGCGGATCGTCTGGGAAGTGCTCAAAGCCGGAACGCGCAAATATCGTATTCTCTTCAACAATGTTGAAAGCCCAATCAAAGGCGAAGTCCAGGGTTTCTCCTGGTTTTAGCGGTGTTGGCAGATCAATCCGCATCAACGTGCCGACAATCACATGATCCAGTGCCGTTCCGTCGGCCAAGCGAATATTGGTAATGTCATAGCCAAATTCATTGTCCGCCATAGCCTGTTGACGCCGCAATTCTTTGAGTGAGAGCTTTGCTGGCTTGTCGCCTTTGGCAAGCTCAACTTTCGGTCCACGCCGCCCAGGCCCACCAAATGTTGTGGTGAGCTCAGCCATCGAATCTTTGCGAAAGATATTTTGATCGAGCTGCAACCAGATCCATGGCAATGTGTCTGGCGAATTGTTGGTGTAGCCTATGCTGGCCTGGGCAGTCAGACGGCGCTTCTTTTCATCCAGTGTAGCGGTAATCCGATAATCGGCCTGTTGTTGCCAATATTGATGCCCTGGCGCGCCGGAGGCATTCCGATAAACATTGGCGTCGGGTAAAACTTCATCCAGTTGTCGGAACTTGTCTTCAAAATCTCCTTTGGTTTGCTGGATAGCTTGTGCAAACGCTGGTGAAGCGACGAGCAATAATGCGAAAAACGTTAGAATTCTCAAAGCAAGTTCCTCAATATCTGTGAAAGCGCAACCTATCGCGCGATGTCCATTTCTTCGATCAGCGAATCTGCGCCATCTACCTTGTCCATAACCCACAGCATGTATCGCGAGTCCACGTGGATGGTGCGGGTGGTTCGCGTATCGAAATCCCAATCGGAATTAACGCTCTCAAACGTGCCATCGAACAACAGTCCAACCAATTCAGCCTTCGCGTTGAGCGTTGCAGATCCGCTATTGCCACCGGTTGAATCTAGATCGGTCAGAAAATTGACTGGAACGCTGCCCAGACTGTCCAGTGTGTAGGAGCCAAAGTCTTTGGCCTTAATGAGTTCGAGCTGCTTGGCGGGTGAGTTAAACGGATCCTCGCCGGTATCTTTGGCCGTAATCCCTTCCAAACTGGTAAAAGGTAGATAAGCGAGCCCGTCTCGTGGGCTCCCGCCAAGTACCTTTCCATAGGTGATGCGTAAAGTGCTATTGGCATCGGGATAGGTCAATTGATCTTGGGCGCGTTGCCATTTGGTAATCGCATCCATGTAAGTCGGACGCAGCGCAAGCGCCCGTCCCGAGCGCTCGTCACGTTCCATCTCGAGTTGCTGACCATAGTCGTACATCGCGACGGCAAGTTGCATGAACGGGTCGTCGTCCGCTTGCAGTTCACTCACGGTGGCATCCATCAACTCTAGACGTGTCTCGCTGTCGCCTAACTTTGTGTTCGCATAATATCGATCGAGAATTTCACCGAGCTGCTCATCATTAGTTTCTGCACTCAGACCCAAAGCGGAATCGAATTTTGCGATCCGTTCCTCTTGCGGTTGTTTGAGATATCCGCGCAAGAACAGCAACCATTCCGCCCGGTCGACGCCGGGATCAAATCGCCGGTCAATCACCTCCAACCCCTGCCGGAAAAAGGTCATGTCACGATCCTGATATCCTGGCTTGCGTTCTGAGTTTGGTTTTTCGCGCTCTTTGGCCAACCGGAAAAGCCGGCGTGCTGCAGAGAAAAGTTGCGGGCGCGAGACGTTATTATACCAAAAATTGCTGCGCGCTGCCTGCGCCGATTCCTCAGACAGTGTTTCCAGCAAAGATATCGCCTTGCCATATTCTGCGCGCTTTCCATCACTGGCGATCCAATTCGCCAATGCGGTTTCCCGAGACCGACGGCGATCGACCAGTCCAACCCGACGAGCTCCTTCCATTTGGCCACGTAAATTTTTCTCGAAATTGTTGAGGCCCGCAAGTCTCGATTCATATTTGACCCGGGCATCCGAGCCTTCCGGGGCAGCCTTTTCAATCACATTGATCCAATCCTGCAGCAGAACCGCAAAGGTCGGATAGGTCCAATTGAATGTGTTTTCGACCTCGGCCAACAATGTGTAGCGATTTGTCGAACCCGGATATCCGGCAGCCATGACAAAATCCCCGTCCTTCAGACCCGATGCACTGACTTTCAAATGATGTTTTGGCCGGTATGGAACATTTGCCTCGTCAAAATCCGCGGCGGATCCATCCGGCGCGACATAGGCGCGGTAAAAGGCAAAGTCGCCCGTATGGCGCGGCCATTGCCAGTTATCGATATCGCCGCCATATTTCCCAATTGCATCGGCCGGCGCATAAACAAGCCGGACATCTCGGACTTCCAAGCGCTGCATGAGCTTATATTGCGCGCCTCCATAAAAGCTTGCAACCTGACACCGGTATCCAGCATCCAGCTCACATTCCGCGGTAATATCCTTGCTGCGCTGTTCAACAATTTTATAGCGTTCAAGCGGATCAAGTTTGGTTGTTCCCGCTCGCATGCGAGCCGTCACATCGGTTACTCGCGTGGTCACATAAATTCGTGAACCTGGCGCTGCAGGAAGTTCATTTCCTTTTGTGGCCGCAAGAAACCCATCTTCCAGGTAATTTTTTTCAGCTGTTGAATTAAATTGCACAGAACCGCGGGCACAGTGATGATTGGTTACAACCAACCCTTCCGGCGAAACGAAACTGGCCGAACAATTGCCCAGCGAAACAATGGCTCCCATTGGAAAACCTGTAAGATCGGCTAGGGCGTCAGGCGCAATCTCTATTCCGGCCTCTTTGAGTTCACCGCTAACTTCTTGCAGCTGATCCGGAGTGAACATGCCCTCTTTAGCCCAACTAGGAGAAACCCAAAGCGGAGCAAGAGCAAGACCAATTCCAACATTTTTCAGTTTTTTCAAAAACCATCCCCAATTAATTTTGTTTGTCGTTTGGCTTCAAGGCCAAAATGATATAACATATCATTTATCGTTGCAATCTATACTAGTTCAAGCATTCGTTGAAAAGCACTGAATTTCATCACCCAAATATACCGATAGGTTCGGCCCTTATATTGTCGTCTGAAGCCCCGCCTAAGCTTCCGCAAGCGACCCTGGTGATCCCTTTTCCACCGCCATCCGTTTCCGGGTTTTCAATTGCCCACCGCGCTCGGTTACATTATCGACCGTCTTAAATTCGGTCGTCCATTGGTCAGCGGTTACATCGCAGATTACATATCCGCGTTGTGAATTGTGCCATTTGAGGCTGGGATTTTCTTTTTGGATGACCTTTGTGCTTTCTCGCTGATCTACACCATTGCCGCCGGATGAGATGGATGTAACAACAAACTCGGTGGCAATAGGTTCGCGCCCTGGGCGTTTGCTATCGAGATGGAGCTCGCCAGCATAATTTTGATGCTCGTCCCCCGTGAGGACAATGACGTTGTTCAAGTTCAAATTGCTGACCTGTTCCAACACGCGTTTGCGCGGCATCCGATATCCGGCCCAGCTATCGAGATTCTCTGTCCGCTCGGCGCCCGGCATTCGATCCAGATCCATCATCATCACTTGTTGCGCAAGGACCTGCCAGCGGGCCGAAGAAGAACCCAGTTTGTCAAACAACCAATCTTCTTGCTGACGGCCGAGCACCTCGGCGTTTTCTCGATTTACCTCTGCGCAGGGCACACCCCATTTATCATTGCAGGGTTGATCTGTTCGATATTGCCGAGTGTCCAGAAGGTTGAGATCCAACAGATTACCATATTGGGCTTGACGATAGAGCTGCATTGCTGGCCCCACTGGCAAAGCTGAGGGACGAAGAGGCATGTGTTCGTAATAGGCTTGCATTGCCATTTGACGGCGCAAGTTAAAAACGGCTTGCGGGGTATCATCTTGGTCGGCCGCGCTTACCCAGTTATTATCGATTTCGTGATCGTCCCAAGTGAGGAACCAAGGGGCAGCAGCATGGGCGGCCTGCAAATCGACATCCATCTTATATTGCGCATAACGCCGGCGATAGTCGTCCAGTGTATAGATTTCGTCTCCAACATGCTGGCGAACCACTTCATGAGGGCCGCTTGACCAATTGCGAAAGCGGTTCCCTCGATATTCGTAGATATAATCGCCATAGCAATAGATGAAATCAGGATCTTCCTGCGCCAGGAAGCGATGGGCGGTATAATAGCCTTCCTCATAATTCTGGCATCCGGCGACCGCAAATCGAACCTTATCTACAGGCTGACCGATAGCCGGTGTGGTTTTCGCGCGGCCGATGGCGCTTCTTTCGCGGCCGGCGAGGAACCGATACCAATATGGTCGGTTGGGTTCGAGATTACCAACTTCAACATGAACAGCATGTCCCAATTCTGGGCGCGCAAATGCAGTTCCGCGCGCTACAATATCCCGCATTCTTTCATCGGTTGCTACTATCCAATCCACTTCAACCGTGGCCGCGGGCATTCCATGACCAATTGTGAGTGGGTCCGGGGCAAGGCGCGTCCATATAACAAAACCATCAGCAGCAGGTTCGCCAGAGGCCACACCCAATTGAAAGGGGTAAGCGCGAAAAATGGGAGCAGCAAGAAGAGGAGCCCCCAAAGTGAACGAAAGCGCAGCAATGGCGCTGCTACCAAAAGCCTTGATGGCATAGCGTCGACTCAACTGGAGTCTTTGAGATCGCAGGTCACCCATGAAAACGAATCCTTTTTCTTTTACCTGAGCTTGCAGCAGGGCTGTGTCAGTTTCAAGGCACAGCCAAATATCTTGCCACATGATTTAGTGAGACCAAGCGAATTTGCCTTTTTGCTAATAATTCTCACTTGCGCATTACCGACAATCAGATATAATATGAGATGTTATAACATCACATTAATGGAATATCCTTATGAAGCAAACTTTTATAATCATGTGTGGATTGCTATCAACACCGGCATTGGCTGAAAATGCAATCGAAGCGGACCGCGATCCGGTGCATGGTTCCGACGATGACGCCATCATCGTCACTGCCGATTATATTGACGAATTGGACATTCTGGCAGGGACTTCCGTTATTGCGGGAGATGATATTTTCCGTAAGTTACAGCCGCAGCTCGGGGATGTTCTCACCAGTGAGCCGGGCGTATCAGCGACATCCTTCGGGCCAGGGGCATCGCGACCCGTGCTGCGCGGTTTACAAGGGGAGCGGATCCGGGTTTTGACGGACGGGATCGGAACGTTGGACGTTTCCAACACGTCGGCCGATCATGCAGTCACCATTGACCCCCTAACCACCGAACGAATTGAGATATTCCGAGGCCCTGCGGCGCTGTTATTCGGTAGCCAAGCGATAGGCGGTGCTGTCAATGCTCGCGACCGCCGTATTCCGCGTGGAATTCCCGAAAAAGGCTATCATGTCGATGTGATTGGCAGCTACAGCAGCGCATTTGAAGAAAATAGCGTCGGCGGCGCATTCGAACTGGCGCTCAGTGATCAGTTTGTGGTTCATATCGATGGCAGCTATCGCGAAACCGAGGATGTCGACGTTGGCGGCTTTGTGCTCACCCCAGCATTGCGGGCTCAACAGCTTGAGGTTGCGGCTGAAGAGCAGGAAGAAGGAAATCTCGATGAGGCGGCGGAAGCCCTCGAATTGGCGAACCTTCAGGATCAGCTTCCAAATAGTTTTACCGAAACATATACTTTTGGCGCAGGCTTTGCGTTGATCAACGAACGCGGAAGCTTAGGCGCGTCAATCGGCTATTTTGATACCCGCTATGGCATACCCGCGCGCCCCGGTGCCGAACACCATGGAGAAGAAGGCGAAGAGGGCGAAGAAGGCGAGGAAGAAGAAGCACCAGTTTCTATCGATTTGCGGCAATGGCGTGCGGATCTGCGCGGTGAATTCTTCACCGGGGGCGGTTTTCTCGAATCGATCCGCTTCCGCGCCGGTTATTCCGACTATGAGCATATCGAATTTGAAGGGGACGAGGTCGGCACCGTTTTTGACAGCCAAGGGTTTGAAGCGCGTTTGGAATTTGTACAGGCAGACCAAGATGGTTGGCGCGGTGTTACCGGTTTTCAGGCGTTGACGCGCGATTTCGTCGCGATAGGCGCAGAAGCCTTTGTGCCGCCGAACGTGACTGATCAATATGGCTTGTTCACCCTACAGGAATTTGAATGGGACAAGGGCGGGTTGGAAGTCTCTGCCCGCTTTGAAAAGACGGATGTGCGGTCGAACAGCGTGGCCATTGGGCTGGAAGAAGATGCCGTCATTGTGCCGATTGACCGGAATATTAGTGCATTCTCGTTTGCGGCGGGAGCCAATTACCGCGTGGCTTCCGATGTTCGTATCGGGCTCAATGCCAGCCGGGTTGAACGGGCGCCATCTGCCGAGGAACTATTTTCCAACGGCCCTCACGTAGCCACTCAGGCCTTTGAAATCGGCAACCCTTTTTTCGACAAAGAAACAGCTCTGGGTATCGAAGCCTATTTGCGCGGAGAAAGCGGACCGGTCCGCTTTCAATTCACCGCCTATCACAGCTGGTTTGATGATTATATTTACGAGGTGGAAACCGGGGGTGAAGCCGATGGTTTGCCGATTTTTCAGTTCTTCCAGTCCGATGCCCGATATTGGGGATTTGAAGCGCAAGCGGCCGTCGATGTGGTACAATCAGATAATCTGACAGTAACTATCGATGGAGTTGCCGACTTTGTTCGAGCAACAATCGAAGATGATGGACCGGCGCCTCGAATTCCTCCGCTGCGATTGCTGGGTGGCGTAGAAGCCAGAAGCGGTCCGTTCGGCGGCCGTGTGGAAGTGGAGTGGGTTGACGATCAGAACCGCACCACGGAATTTGAATTGCCGACGGATGGCCACACTTTAGTGAACGCATCCCTATCTTGGAAGCCATTTGGCGAAGATAGCGAGCATATTCTGATAGTTTCAGCAGATAATATCTTTGATAGCGATGCTCGCCGACATGCAAGTTTCACCAAGGATTTTGTGCCGCTATCAGGGCGAAATATCAAAGTTTCTGCAAGGATCAGTTTCTGAGGGCAAGCAAGCCCCGGTTCAGCTGGGGCTTGCAGCTTTCAAACGATAGAATATTCCGCTTTCATCCTGACCGGTCAGCTCTAAAACTCCACTCACGACATGGACCTTTTTCTCGTTTGTTGGAAAAGGAATGTCGGCCTCGACCTCGATAAACTGGGTAGGCGCAGCGTGGAAGTGAAACGGGCAACCCGGCGGATAGGCAAGCAACACAAAATTGCTTTGCTTCGCGGAGTTTTGCAGCGGCATCATCCATCCAGCAACCTTGATCCGTTTTCCGTTGAGCGCTTTCACTTTGGGCGCGAAAATGGGCTTCGAACGGATATAACCCTGCTTATCCTTGCGGGTTTTTTCGCCAGTTGCCTCCAGCGTTTTCCAGGAAACACCTCCCTTCGGGGTAGCGGCTGGTTTCCAAATATCTTCAACCGGCGCTTTGCCACCGGACTGCATGGCGGCTTGCGTGGTGGTACCAGCCAGCGGCATCGTGCACATCAGCGCAATCCCAGCCAATTTAATCATTTGTCCAACGGATTTCATAATCAATTCCTATTTCACTAACTGGCTCGAGACAATATGGCGGCGGGATCAACCCGCATGACACGTAATGCGGGAATAATCGCAGCGATGACCCCAATTAGCAATACCGCCAAGATGATGAACCCTTCCTGAGGAGCCGGCTGCCATGCCGTCAGACCTAAGTCACGCATAGTGGCGAAACTGTTTCTAGCTACCGTTATAAGGCCATGGGCAAGGATCCAACCAAGGAAAGCGCCAGCTGCGGCAGTAACCAGACCTTCAAGCAAGATCGTACTAAAAAGTTGCGGCCGGGTAGCTCCCATGACACGCAATAAGGCAAGATCTCCTTCACGGCTGCGGGCCATCGAAAAGAGCGCCACAAAAATTGCCAACCCGCCAATGGCCGCAAGCAGCCAAGCAAATATGCGCGCGCCTTCAAGGCTGACGCCCAGCAGATCTAGCAGTCGAGCGGTTTCAGTTGCCGGCACAGCAGCCTGCATTTCGGTTTGGCGATTGACCATGGCGGGAATACGGATAGCGCCAGAGGCATTGCGATAGGAAACGAGCAATGCGGTCAATTCGGGTTCCAGAGCGGCCCGGGCATCCTGCAACTGTGCACCCGATTCCGCTTCTTCTGCATCCTGGTCATGATCATGCCCCGCATCATGGTCATGTTCTGCGTCATGTTCTGCGTCATGATCATGCTCTGAGCCATGTTCATGTTCATGTTCGGATTCATGGGCGATGCCGTGAACATCCCAAACGCTCTCTACCGACGTGAGGATCAATCGATCTACGACAGTTCCAGTTGGTGCCAATATCCCAATCGTTTCAAAAGGCGCATGATCATGCCCAGAATCGGTTTCGCTATCTTCGGAGAGACCGTGGCTGCCGATGAATTTCTGGCCCAGTTTCGCTCCGGTTTCGGCAGCGACATTGGCGCCTATCACTGCTTGCGGCGGTTTACGGAACATTTCTCCTTGCGCTAATTCGGCCTGGTGTATTTCCAAAAAAGACGCGTCGGTACCGACTATCCGATACCCTTGAAAATTGTCACCCAGTGCAAGCGGAACTACACGGGCCGTTGCCGGATCATTGCGCAACAGATCCAAACTGCTGAGCGGAATGTTGCCGGTCGGTTGATCAATATGAAAAACGCTAGAAAGAATAAGCTGCAATGGTGAGCCTTTGGATCCGACCACCAAGTCAATTCCCTCTGCGTCTTTTTGAAAACGCTTTTCGAACTGGGAACCAAATTGCAGCAACAAGACGAGCATCGCCACCGATATAGCCAGCAATAGGATATTGAGAATGGTCGTCAGCGGTCTATCCCGCAAATAGGCATATGCTAGGCTTAGCATGGGTTTAGCTCGCCCTGTTTGAGCGCGAAGCTCTTCGAAAAGAAGCGGCTGAGCCTTTCGTCATGTGTCGCAATTAGCAGGCCTGCCCCTACGCTCTGCGCCATTTCAATCAACAATTCGGCGACGCGCTCGGTATTGTCACTGTCGAGTGCAGAGGTGGGTTCATCAGCAATAAGGAGCTGGGGAGATACAACCACGGCCCTAGCAATCGCAGCGCGCTGAGCTTCGCCTTGGCTAAGCTCGAACGGTCGCGCATTGGCACGGTCAGCAATTCCGAGCTTTTCGAGGCACTCGTCGATCAGACTACGGTCAATGCTGCCCTTCTGCAGTTTCTGGGCAAGCTCCAAATTAGCACGCAGCGACAAAGCCGAAACCAATCGCAATGTCTGGAAAACGATGCCGAGTGAGGTTCGGCGCACCGAGTCTCCAGATGTTTTTGAATCTGGCGAAGCAATGAGTTTTCCACCGATAGAAACTTGCCCCTTATCGGGTCGTTGTAGCCCGCAAATTATATTGAGAAGGGTTGATTTTCCAGAACCTGAAGGTCCCAATAGCAACGCCTGTTCACTTTCTGGAAGTGTAAAAGAC
Source organism: Parasphingorhabdus sp. (assembly GCF_039982415.1). Classification (GTDB taxonomy): domain Bacteria; phylum Pseudomonadota; class Alphaproteobacteria; order Sphingomonadales; family Sphingomonadaceae; genus Parasphingorhabdus. The sequence goes on along the minus strand of NZ_JBDWYL010000006.1, from coordinate 108,114 downwards.
ACAGAATCGAGGATCGCTGCGCCGGGCCCATAGGATTTTGAAATCGTATCAACAATCAATTGCATGCTTGCACCGAATCCGGTTGGTTCTGCCGGAACAATTGCTCATTTTGATTTTAACTCTAGCTGCGCGGGAGATCGTCGGGATTGAGCTCCGCTATATCCTGTTCGGCATCGGAGTTACTGGAAACGTCAGCGTTATCGTTCCTGTAGGAATAGATTTCCTCGCTGTCCGCAGAATTGGAAGATTGGTCGGTCAGATCAGCACCCATACCCATTTGCATGCCTTGAAAGGGGCTGAATCGATGCGCACCATACATGCCGTCCATCGCACAGGCAAAGGCCGGTTGTGCCATTGTCAACATCGCCAGAAAACAAACTGCAGCGCGCATAATCAATCTCCAATTGAAGAGATGTTATAACACAACTAGGATAGTTGTCCAGTTTCACAAGAAGCACACCGACCATTCAACTCGACATGCTGTGAAATTGGTTTGAATCCGGCCTGATCGCACAAGGTTTGCAGCTGAGCATGAACGGAACGCTTTTCCGCCCAATGATGATTCTTACAATTTTCGCACAAAAGATGTACCCGGCGCGCGCCATCGTTTGCCACAAAAGCATTCCATGATGCGATTCGCTCGACACAACCCATTTCCGTTAAGCGATTAAGACCTCGATAAACTTGTGCAGGAGACATGTTGCAATTTTGTTGGGTAGCTACCTTTGCAATATCATAGGCTCCGATCGGCGCACCAGCGGCGTGAACGATCGCTTGGATAATGGCTTCTATCTCAGCGGGACTCCGTCTCTGCCGCGGGGTGCTTTTGTCGGTCATGCCATGCCTTTTCTTCGCATGTTGAGCAAATGTGCGATCACGAGCAGAATGGCACCAGCCACCGAAATCAGCCTTTCAAGTTCTTCAGAATCCACCAATAAGGCTAAACATAGCATCGTAAAGGCGGTTGTTCCGAATGCCCAAATCCGGCGATCACTTCTTCCTCCTCTTAAAAGGGTTGGTCCACTGACGACCAAAACCGGCACAAGCAGCATGGCATGTAACAGTTCCGTTTCGTGCATCCATGCCGGTAAAGGCTCGAGCAGGAGAAATGGCATCACTGCCAAAAACGGCGGTAATATAAGGCAGTGAACAAGACAGAGAGCAGAGAGAATTATTCCCCATCGATCCGCTGCAGGCACGGCTTGAAAAAGACCATTTTTCTTCATTGAACTTCGCTGATATAAACACTAATGTAATGTAATAACATATCATACTGATCTGGAGCCCGAAAAGCAATGGCCGATTTATTAGTTTCCTCGCCAAATTCATCAGCAAGCACCGTTACCGCAAATGAGCCCGCAATATTGCAAAAAATCTCTAGCAAGGACTATAATCTGGCGATTTGGAAGCGATCATTGGCCATGAATTATGCCGGACTGCTCGATAGCAATATTGAAAATGTTCGAGTCACTGTTCCTGCCTCCGACCCAGAGACAATGTTGCGCAGCGAAATGGACCAATGCGGTTTTCCAAAATCAGCGGCATCTGCTTTCTTGATCGAAGACATATTGGATCTGTGCGAGCTGTTTGGTAAAACGGTGCACTATCCCAAAATCGAAATCCGGGTAGAGTTGGTAACCGGCAATTCCTGCTGGAAATTTCACAGTGATTATGTCGAAATACGCCTGATCACGACTTATATCGGGCGCGGCACACAATGGATCGATCAATATGACATTGATCGCATTTCTGATGGCCTAGAACCGCTGGACATTAATGAACTGGAACCAGGCGATGTTGGTTTGTTCAAAGGTAAGCTCAACAATAACCAACCCGTCATTCACCGGTCACCGCCGATTGATGGTTCCGGCGAAAAGCGACTTTTGCTGGTTTTAAACCCAGTGAAAGACTGATCTGCTGTGTCTGATAGCCGTTGTCCCGTTACGCTGCTCACCGGATTTTTGGGTTCCGGCAAGACCACATTGTTGAACCAGCTAATGCCGTTGCCGCAAATGGCAAAGGCGCTGATCATTATCAACGAATTTGGATCAATCGGTATTGATCACGATCTGGTGGCACATAGCAATGAAGATGATACGATCGTGGAAATGGCCAATGGCTGTCTATGCTGCACGATCAAGGGAGACTTGCAGAAAACGCTGCTGGAAGCTCCATGGCGTTTTGCTCGCCACGGCGAGCGCTGGTTTGACCGTGTGCTGATTGAAACCACCGGTCTAGCCGATCCTGCTCCGATAATTCATACTGTGATGGTGGACGACAAGTTAAAATCAATCTATCGCCTAGATAGTGTGATCGCTTTGGTTGATGGCTATAATGGAAACGGTACTTTAGATGCCCAAATTGAAGCGGTGAAACAGGTTGCGGTTGCCGATCAGCTGCTAATCTCGAAAACAGATATTGCGGCCGTCGAAACAGTCGCGGGTTTGAAGACCCGCTTATCCGGCTTAAACCCCGCTGCCCCAATCCATTCGCTCCCCGCCGACACCGAACAGCTAGGTCATCTGTTCGAAGGTCCGACTTTTAATCCTAAGCTGAAGCAAAAAAACGTCACGGAATGGCTGGCAGCGGAAGCTTATCAGGAAAAGGATAAGCATCATCACGACCATCATAGTCATGGCGAACACGAACACGATCATTCGCATGATGTGAATCGGCATGACGACCGGATCCGGTCGGTTTGCCTGACCATTGATACGCCGCTGCCGGCCAAGGTCTTTGACAGTTGGTTGGAAATGCTGGTGACATTTAATGGCGTCAACGTGCTGCGCGTTAAAGGCATTATCAACCTAGCAGAATTGGACAAACCCATTGTCATTCATGGCGTACAGCATATCTGGCACCCACCGGAAATTCTGGAGAACTGGCCCAGCGAAGACCGCCGTTCGCGGATCGTCTTCATCCTCCGGGATCTGGAGGAAACCGAACTTCGCGATATGTTGGCCTTTGTAAAAGACAAATCTGCAGGCTCTATTGTTGAGGGTTTGGCATTATAATGAAATTATTTGTGATGCCGCGCAAACATGACATCGAAATGTTTCCACGTTGCAATTAACTGCACAAGAGATTTAGCATAAACCTTTGAAAACATGGCGCACCCGAGAGGATTCGAACCTCTGACCTCTGCCTTCGGAGGGCAAGGGAATACATTTTATTGTGATGCCCGGAGATTACTTCAAGTCACAAAGCTGTTCATAACTCGTCGATAGGTTACCTACGGCCCTTGCCTTGCTTTGCTCTTAATGTATTGAAATTACCCTCGCCGTGCTACCCCGGTGCTACCCAGAGGAAATTATTAAATGACGAAGGCAAGATTGACGAAAACAGTTGTCGATGCACTCCAACCACGGAAAAGCGACTATGTAAAATGGTGCGCAAAGCTTCCAGGTTTCGGTTGCCGCGTCAGGCCAACTGGGACCAGAAGCTTTATTGTTCAATATCGTGTGGGCGGACGAAATAGTCCGACTCGCAAAGTGACGATCGGTTCTTATGGCAAGCTAACGGTTGATCAAGCTCGAGAAATGGCGCGACAGGTTCTAGCGAAGGCCGAGCTCGGGGAGGACGTTGCGGGTGATCGAGCGATCCAAAGGGCCGAAATGACCATTGCGCAACTCTGTGACGAGTATTTGGAAGATGGATGCGAGCATAAGAAGGCGTCCACAATCGCTACGGATCGTGGCCGCATTGCTCGTCATATTAAACCTCTACTTGGCCGGAAACGTGTCGGGCAAGTTAAGCGCGGTGACATAGAGAAGTTTTTGCGTGATGTAGCCAAAGGTAAAACGGCTACTGATGAAAAGACGAGAAAATTTGGTCGTTCAATTGTTACAGGCGGCAAAGGGACGGCGACGCGAACCGTTCGGCTATTGGGTGGTATATTTAGCTATGCCGTTGATCGCGGTTATATTGAAACCAATCCCCGACTGGGAGTAAAAGTTTATGCGGACAAAAAGGGTGAGCGCTTCCTTTCCAATGCGGAGTTACGAAAACTGGGCGAAACCCTACGCGAAGCTGAAACAGATGGTCTGCCTTGGCAGTTTAATGAAGGTGCAAACGCCAAGCACCGACCGGCGAAGTTAGAAAACCAGCGGGAAGTGATTTCACCTTATGCTATAGCCGGAATTCGTTTGTTACTTTTGACGGGTTGTCGTCTCGGAGAAATCTTGAACTTGAAATGGAGCGATGTAGATTTTGAGCGCGGTTTTTTGAATCTTCAGGATTCTAAGACAGGTGCGAAGCAGGTGATATTGGGCGCACCGGCTTTAAAGGTATTGGCTGAACTGCCTCGAAGTGCTGAATATGTAATCGCAGGGGCAAAGCCAAATAAGCCACGAAGCGATTTAAAAAGGCCTTGGCAGCGCATTAAAACAGCAGCTGGTCTTGTTGATCTGCGTGTCCATGACTTACGCCATAGCTACGCTTCTATCGGTGCTGCAGCGGGTATGGGGCTTGGTATTGTAGGCAAGTTATTGGGACATGCCTCACCATCAACTACAGCGCGATATTCGCATTTCGCGGACGACCCATTGAGGCGGGCGTCAGATACTATCTCGACGTCGATTGATGCCGCTTTGAAAGGGAAGGCGAATGGTTAATATGAAAGACTTGTTCCCATATGGGCTTGAAACGCCACTGCTCACCCCAGAAGATCCAGACGAAGCATGGGGTCATTTGTACTCGATTAAAGAATATATGCAGGATGGCGATCCTATTCCGAATGACCTTGCGCAATGGCTTGATCGAGCAATTACTTATGCAGAAAAAAATCCGAAGGAGTTCATCAAACAGCTCGGGTTAGTGAGACGACAAGGACGACTGAATTCCACATATGCGGGAGTGGACAAGATGAAATGGGGCAGAAAAGTCTACCTTTTGATCGATGATGAGCGGGATCGAGGGCAGTTAACTGCAGCTCTTAAAGAGGTAGCTTCGGAGTTCTCTGAACGTTCTGAGAACCCTGTAGGTTTAGACGAAAATAGGCTTCGGGATTGGTACAAGAATTACGTTACCGCAAGGAGATGTTAGTCGTAAAGTCTTGTCAAACTGCCAAAAACTCAAAGCTGCATGTTTGCATCGTGAACTAAAATCCGATCCAATCAATAATAGGCCATCTCGCGAAATTCCTTCGCAAGTATCTGAAAGGATGGCTATGAACGATCAGAAATACCTCCGCCGGGTTGACGCTGCGGCATATCTCCAAAATAAATTCGGCACCTATTCGGCGCAAACGCTAGCGAAATTGGCTTGTATTGGCGGCGGCCCCCGATTTCAGAAAATGGGACGATTTCCACTGTATCTTATCAGTGACCTGGATGACTGGGCGTCATCGCGTATGAGTGCCTCCGTCAATTCTACGGCGGAGCTAGTGATATGACCAATCCTCTCCTGATCGAACGCAAACGCCATTATAACCTAAACATAAATGCCATATCTGCTGCGATAGCAACAGTGGGCATCTATCCAGAACAGAGTTTGATTGAGGATGCCGTTACCTATCAGGGTGACTTACAAAGAGGCAATCATAAAAACGGAAAACAGGGTAAGAAACCGCTCTGGTTGGTATCATTCGGCCGTTTTATTGCCTTCGGTAATTGGCAAGAAGGATCGACGTACAAAATGCGACTGGACGGCGATCCCCGGCCATTAACAAAAGTTGAAACTACTGCGATTGAGCAATCCATCAAGGCCAATGAAGTTAGGCGTGAGCAAATGCAGCTTGATGCCAGAAGGCATGCGATAAACAGGCTTTCAGCAGCAGGCAACGCGGACCCCTTGCATGCTTATCTAGTTGCGAAGGGCATTGACGGCGAACGCCTTGCCCAAGAAGACAATAAACTTTTGGTTCCGATCACCGACTGCAAGGGCGCTATTTGGAGTTATCAAACAATTGAACCAAATGGCCGAAAACTGTTTCCAAAAGGAGCAAAGAAAAAGGGCAATTTTTGGGCTGCCGGTTGGGACCGCAGCCGCTTCTTAGTTGGCGAAGGTGTCGCAACGATGAAGGCCATTCGACGTGCGACAGGAGCCACGGTAATTGCCGCGATGGATGCGGGGAATCTCCCTGTTGTTGCCGAAATCATTCATCTCCGCTTGCCCAGCATACCGCTCGTCATCTGTGCTGATGATGATCAAGCTGGCCATGTTGCCGCTGAAAAAGCTCGTGAACTAACAGGAGCCCAAATAGTTTTGCCGGGGTCACCGATATGACCAAGCAATTCAGTGGCGTTGACTTCGCTGATATCGAAGATGAACATATTGTCGAATTGTTCAAAGATATGGCCGGAAATGACAGGCCGACGGTGAAAGCCAACATGTTTGATTGGCCAAATCCGACTTCAATTCCTCCGCGTCCATGGATACTGGGCGAGCATATTTTGCAGCGAGAACTAACCGTGATTGCCGCAAAAGGTGGCACTGGCAAGACCGCACTGTCATTGGGCATCGTAGTAAGTTTGATTACTGGAAGGGCATGTATAGGGTTGCCGGTGTATGGCGGTCCAAGAAAGACTTGGCTCTATAACCTAGAAGAATCGATGGAAGAGTTGAGTAGGTTGATTGCCGCTACGGGGAAGTATCACGGCATCGATGAATCTGCTCATAGAGAAAATTTGTTTGTGAATTCGGGTGTTGATGAACCTTTGATAACAGCAACAGAATCCCGTGACGGGTTGACGATTGCGGAGCCTGTTTATGATGCTCTGAAGGTTGCTATTCAGGAGAGGGGCATCGAGGTTTTCATGGTTGATCCTTTTGTATCTAGCCATCAAATAAATGAAAACGATAACACCCGAATTGATGCGGTAGCAAAGCGCTGGAAACGGCTGGCAGCCGAAACTAACTGTGCCGTTGTTTTGGTGCACCATTCATCAAAGACTAGAGGTGGTGATTCTTCGGTTGAGGATGCGCGCGGAGCTAGTGCATTGATCGATGCAGCTCGTATTGGAATTGCAATGAACAAGGTCTCAGCTGCAGATGCGGAAAGACATTGTATCCCCGCTGAAGATGCAAAAGCGATAGTTCGTATTGATATGGGTAAGGCGAATAAATCAGCCGGTGCCGGAAGCAAATACATGCGCTTCCAATCTGTTAGTTTGGGCAATGGCTTAGTCCCAGATTGTATCGGCGTCTTGGAGCCTTATGCTTTACCTGATGCACTAACTGATATCACCGCGCGTCATGTCTACGAAACCCAGCAGATTATCAAATTAGGTAATTATCGGGAGAATGTTCAAGCCGATGATTGGGCTGGAAAAGTCGTTGCAGAAGTCACTGGAATGTGTGCGGATGCCGACAAGAAAAAAGTCTCTAGAATTCTAAAAACTTGGGTGTCGAATGGTGCGTTTAGGGTCGAGAAAAGCAAGACTGAAAAAGGCCGCACTTCTCCTTATGTTCGGGTGGATAGAGAAGTGGATCCAAATGATATTACCACGTGAAAAGCGAGGTGGGGATAGGTGTGAAGGTAAGGAGTGCCCCACAGCCTTACACCACCCACACTCCCTATATAGGGAGTGGGTAGGTGGTGGTGAGGAAACAAAACATAACATAATTTTAATTTCTAACGGAGAGGATTTCCAATTGACCAAACTTGTAACCAGAGACGTTGACAAAGAAGCAGAGTATCTCGGTTGGAGCTTGCATGATTTGCACATGAAGGCGGAGATTGCCGCAGAAGGGCATGGATACGATGACGGTGGCGTTGCGAAAGCGATTGAAAAACAGGAGGATGAAATCGATTTGGAAACTCCACTATTCTGGATGAAATAATTGGGCTTGGCAGACCCACTTAGTCAAGCTGTCACTAGTCATAAATAGGTCGGTAAGCGACTGAGTAAGTAGCGAGGTCTAAAGCAACAAAATCGTGGAAGTTAGCTCTTTTTGGCCCCCTGAAAGGCCTCTATTACTTACCACCAGCCTGCTAAAAACTTTCGAGTTATAGGGTTGAGGACTGTCCCCTATAGTTCGGGAGTGACCGGAGAAGAACCTAGTTTTTTATTACTTTCAGCAGCAAATTCCGACTTATAAGAAGATAGACCTTGGCGTGCAAAGCTAGTGTCCGCATTGTCTGGTATGCGGTCGCTGAATTTAAAGTCTCAGTTTCACAAAAGTTCTAACTTCCAACACAGATATGTAGCAACTCGATATTGCCATAGACCGTTTGCCGATATGTTCGAGATCCAACCAAGCTGATGAGCAGGCGCCCTAGTCTATTGCGTTTCCAACAATATCCGAAATCCCGTGCCGCCAAATCGCAACTCTGGATTTTCCCGAAACCGGAAGGCTGAACGAGCTTCACCAGGTTTATTCGCCCAGCCTCCGCCTTTTGCGACCTTTAGAGTGCCATTTTTTGGCCCAGAGGGATCGCGTTGCGGCTGGACACTAGGAAGATTCCACCAATCATCGACCCACTCCATCGCATTACCAGAGACATCATAGAGGCCAAATTGGTTGGGACGAAATGAGCCAACAGGAGCAGTAAAAACATAGCCGTCGTTATGACGAACTCTAAAATCTCGATTAGGATAACTCTTGGCGTACATCATATCACCAATGTTGGCTCGACCCTTGGCGTGTTTTTCCTCATCCCCCCACCAGTAGGCCGTTTGGCTCCCTCCCCGTGCCGCATTTTCCCATTCCGCTTCGGTGGGTAATCTGTATTTCCGGCCTTCTTTTTTGCTTAACCAATCACAATACGCAACCGCATCTTTCCAGCTTACAAATATCACGGGATGATTATCTCCCTGTTCGAAGCCAGGGTTATCCCAACTGGATGAACCAGAATATCTAGTCACCCCATCAACAATGGTTGATATCCCGCCTATCTCTTCAGAATCACCAACCTCTTGCTTGTAAATTTTATACTGGCCGACCGTTACTTCATGAATGCCAATATAATATGGACGGCTTATTGTGATCCTACGCTGGATTTCATCCTGACGGCGAGGTTCATGTGATTGAGCACCTGCTACAAAAGTATTGGGGAGAATTAGGGAAAACTGCATTCCTAGCGAATTACGGAAAGATTTTGATCCCAAAGGCAAATTAATTTGCTGGCTTCTACGCCAGCGGAAAATACGTCGTTCGTTTTGGTCGCCGTTCGATGATGAATCAACTGCTTCAGGACTGTAAGAAATCGTCAAAATCCCATCCGTCATCGAATAATTGCCGTCGAATCTTCTTTTACCTGACTGGCCGTCCCCTCGTATCAACGTAAATCCATTTTCTTCAGATTTGTTGTTTTGGATAGTCATTGAGAAATGGCCGTCTGGTAGACTCAAAATATACTTATCCTGCCAGATTGTAAGAGTGAGCTCAGAAACTATTCGTGCATCAACGGCTCGCCCCTCATCAGTCCCATCAAGAGCTGTCCAAACGCCCTGAAACTGAGACAGGTTTGCATGCGCGGTATTTGAAATTAATAGTGATCCGCCAATAGCCGTAGCGATAATTCGGTTTTTCATATTGATTCCAATCCATGCAAATTTTTTTTAATTTAGTTGAGCTTCCAAATACCCCGCCCAAACGTTCCAACTAAAATGGTTCCTGAACTCCGGTCGATTGAAATTTCCATCACAGGCACGGCAGGCAGTCCCTCACCAAGTTTCTTGATAGCTCCAGAAGTGGTATCGTAGACATATATCCCACGGTCTGTTCCCAACAAAACCTTGGTTTTGAATGACGGATGTTCCTCCAAATCTAGAATGGAATCGAAGGCTTCACCTTCTTCCAATTGTAGGTCGACCTGCACTAGTTTTCCCGATTTTTGTCTTCTCCAAAGATTTGAGGCTTGATCTCCAATAATAGACACCAGAAATTGATCCCGATTCTTATTCTTCAGGATTGCCGTAATATAAGGTTCTTTGAACCAATCGTCGGAGTTATTGAGGCGCGTTACCCGCCAATTTCCGAATTTTCTATTTAGCTTGATAATATCGCCGGTCGATGTTCCTAGAATTATCCCATCGTCATGCCAATCGAGGTAACTCACGACCGATACTTTCAATTCTTCTGAGCTTTCAGAAATTTCAAGTGGCAAAGAAATCCAGGTATTTCCTCTGTCGTTTGAAAAATAAAGTTGGTCAGCCGCTAAAACAATCTCATTTGATCTTTCAGGATTAAGAGCGAAGGGTGAGAGAAATGGGATTTCGCCGGAGGTTACTTCAGGGTAAATTGGCCTGAATGTTCCTTTTTTACCAAAATCTTCTGAACGTGCGATTCGATGCGCAAAGAAAACGTTGTAAACAATATTTGGGCTTTCCGGATCGACGACAACCCTGCCACCATCTCCATTGTCAACGTGTTGCCAAATCGTGTTGGGTTGATATTTTAATGTACCGTTGTCTTGTGTGCCGACGAATATTGCCTGGTTGTCTGAGCTTTGGGTGATGGATATTACTTGGGTGATACCAAGGCCGTCATTCAACGGAGTCCAGCTTTGGCCGGAGTCTTCAGACCTCCATACTCCGCCATCGTTTCCAACAACGACATCGCCTCTCTTTCTAACGTCAAAGGCGATCGCATGAAAATCAACATGCATTTCACTTCCTACTGGTGTGGCATACCATTTATCATTTTCATCTTCGATCTTGTACAAACTCGAAGGGTGCAGTGTGCGGTCCCCAGCCCCTCCCACATAGATTCTTTTGTGGTCATGAGGGTCGACGCCAAGCATTATGTGATAGAATCCTTGACCACGGAGGAGATCTGGTGCCACATCAATCCGGTCCCAGCTCCTTGCTTCATCATGGCTTACGTATAAGCCCCTCAATCGGTGATCGGCGGTTCCAATCAATGCGTAAATTGTTTCAGGATTTGACGGTGCCCAAGACAACCTAATGCGTCCGATATTCGATAAAGGAAGACCACCGGTTACTTGGATCCAAGAGTTTGGATTTCGATCGATTGATTTATTCTGAAAAACTCCTCTTCCCCATATAGCAGTAAATGCGTGCCTTGGACGTTTTTCATGCACAACAACCGCGGTAGAGGCTTCGTTTGGAAACTTTTTATTTATCGTAATTTTGTTCCAAGAAACGCCTTGATTATGGCTCAAATAGAGGCCGTTAGTCGTGGCAGCAAAGACCTGCTTTGAATCACCGCTTACTGCGATTTCCGAAAATGAGTGGCCAACAAATGGATCTGATTGGATTGTGTGCCACGTATTTGCACCATCGTTGGAAATCAAAATGCCGCGGCCCTTAGTGCCCGGCAAAGCTCTGTCTCCCTCGATTACACGCTTACGAAAAGCTACATTTGCCTCTCCAGTTCCGGCATAGATTCGGTTTGGGTTAGACCTATCAAATGCGAGTGCGCCGATTGCGAGCGATGTCGCAAAATCGCTAGTGGGTCTCCAAGATGTACCTTTATCGGAACTCTTCCATATACCGCCATGCGCAGATCCAGCCAGCATTAAGGAAGTCCCATCTTGGTCACTTCGATAAAGCAGCGAAGTGACGCGACCAGACACTGGCACTCTGGCGCCATTGTAACCTTCGCCTTCTGGAATGCCAGAGGGACCAAGGAACTCCCATGCATTGTTGTTAAGATCGCTAGGTCTTTGACTGATTGGAGAGGTGTTTTCTTTCATCTCCCTCAGTGCGATGGATTGGTTTTCCACAATTTCGATATTTTGCACCGACTGTTCAGACCGAAACGCAATTTGATCCAAATATTCGACAAACTTTCCAACCTCAGAATCTTCGGAAGGGATTTGAAGAGGCGTTCTAATCGCTTCCAGCCATTTCGGTTCTCCTATGATTTCTCTCTTTACAGGGAAGCGATGGGGGAAAATCTTTCGTGCGGTTTGGTAGTAAAGAATACTTTTTTGAAACTCGGTTTCCGCCAAACCTAGACTGCGGATCCATCCCATCTTCTGATCCGGCAAAATTTTAGGCAGCTGTTTAGGGGTAGCCAATTCTATCTGTTGACGTTTAACACTGTTCGCCAACGCGACTTCGTCTCTTATGCGATGCAATGCCACATAAGATCTTTGCGAGGCCAGAGATATTCGGGCAAGAGCTGCATTTGCTCGAAGCAAATATCCTTCTCTGAAATCATTTGAACTTTCTGTATCGGCATTGCTAGTCGCTAAGACAGAATCACCCATCATGAAGAACATTGCAAATACTAAGAGTGCTTGAAAATGGAGTTTTCCGCCCATCAGTCTATCTCTTTCGATAAGGCAATTTTGGTTTTTTGGGAGCGACTACCGTTTCGGGAGAGCCCGGTGGTAAAACTTGAAGACTGGATAAGAACAAGATTATATCGTTTTGATCGTTTCTTGAGAGTGTCTCAAATTCAAGGCGCGCCTTTCGAGCTTCTCCTCCATGATGAAGGATAACTTCGCGCATTTGTGTTATGTCTCCTCGATGACCGAAAGGTGCCGTATTCCCAACTGCCCAAAGGCGCTTTGTCAAAAACTCATCTATTGAGGTCAAACCCTCAACCATTGTCTCATTTGCGAAATGAGGTTTTTCGGCATCAGAAATCTTGTGCCTCTTCAAATCCGAAAACAAGGGGATCATTATAGGTTTAGATTTTCGAGCTATTTGATTAAAGTAGGGGACCTGAAAACGCAAAGGGACTGCCACATCACTTTGCCTCAAAGTACCCTCTAAATTGAAAGGACTTGGTTCAACAAACAGCGTGCTATTCAAGGGGAGCTCCGGCATATGACACGAACTGCATTTAGATTTCTTGAAAAGCTGTTCGCCACGCGAAACCCTTTCCCGTTGTTTGGCTGAGTTCGGCATCATACGACCGGGAGCAGGCATCATTGCCTGAAAAACAACTAATGCCGTGATGTCGCCTCTTGTGAGCTCCGCAGACTTTCCATCTCTATCGAAATCGTGGGATCCTGTTAGGTGATAACCGAATCTTTCGGTGGCCTGCATCCCATGATGAAGATTGGTAGATGTGACTGTGAACGTTCTTAAAGAAGTTACGGTTCCTTTTTGAGTCCAAGGGCGAATCACCAGATCTCGATCAACGCCAACAATCCCACTCAAATCCACTCGGCCATCAGGATGCGCTTGGATATGTCCAAATTCTACGCCTTTAGTTATAAGCGGCAGTTTTGTTAGCGCTTGTGTAGCTTGAGCTTCAGAAATTGCTCTTGTCCGAATTGTATGGAGGTCTAAGGTCATCTCTCGAGCGAGAAGTTCTATTAAACCAGCCCCATGTAATTCGGGCGTATCTCGTTCAGCCGAAAATTTGGCATCAACAGAAAAGAAAACCGGATGCCTTGAAGCTAATCCAGTAAACACGTTTGAAACAAAATCGCCTGCCCCGCCTACGTTGGGCCGGTTGTGGCAACTGACGCATGAATTTGAGTCGGGTCCAGCAGTTCTAACAAAATCCACACCAGTTCCAAGGGGACGTCGGGTCGGGCTACCATTTCCAGTTGCTCCTGGCCTTCCAGCACCATCTGCTCTCGTGAATTGAGCAACAAAAAGCGACCGTCCCGCCTGATGAAGCTGGTCAATTGTCCATTTCCCCAATTCAATATCATCTTGCCGCACGTGACCGTCGATAGAATTTCTCAAATAAGGTTGGTGGAGGAAACCATCTTCGGCCACGATTTTTTTGCCATCTCCGTTGTCCCCAGAAGCTACCGCGGAGCTTCCAATAAGTAAGAACGCCAAAACATTCAAAAACCAATATTTCCTCAAAAACCGGATCATTTTTGTATTTCAAACCTACTGCGTGATGATAATTTCAATCCAATGAGCTTTTGCCAGAATAAAGCGAAATATCTCGAGGTACAGGTGGAATGCGAAGCGGTACTTCGACAAACTCTTGCCGCCATCCTTCTCGTGTCAAGAGACCAAAATTCAGGCGTTGCATGCCGTCCACATACATTCTCACCAACGGTTTATCTGGAAGTTCGTCCGTAGGCCAACTGGAAAGCGAAGACATGAACTTCCGATTTTTACCTAAGAAGTTTTTCAACACAACATTGGCGAACAAACCTCGCCCCCTAGAACCTTCAAACTCCCAACCTGAAATCATACCCATCGCCTGTAGCGCTGCGAGCGCATCGTTAAATTGATCAAAATCGATGATTGTTCGCCGAAAGACTACTTTTTCTGTAGCTGAATTGGACAAGTGAACCGTAATAGTTTGGTCAGAAGTTAGAGGTCCCCTGAGGTCCAGATAAATTTTGCTTATTGGAGCGGCCAAAATATTCTTGGTGAGTGGTGTTTCGGGGGTTACAATTATGAATCCACCCTCCAAACTAAATACGTAAGGAGTTACTGGCGCACTTGATTGTGGAACTTCCCGGATTGCTTCCGCAAGAGGCCTGCCAATTGAGTTCCCAACCGTTGTCCCCCCTGCAGTTAAGATCCCACCCGTTTCATTGTGTTTCGTCTTTTTTTCCGAAGCCGCGACCTGCTCCACTAGCTGTTGTACAAAGGCTTGGGTACTGAAGAAATCTAGAGTCATAGCCCCATATTTATCATTGCCCACGATGATTTCAGGGCCCTTCGTGCTCTTGTCATTCGCTACCAAGAACATTCCTGCTCGAAATGTTCTTGGTTTACCGTCGGATCCTACAACTTTGATTAGCTCATGATCCAAAATCTGAAAGCTTAAGATATCTCCCTTCTTTTGCATATTTTCCAACGCAATTTCTAACTCTTCAGGAGCATGAAGACCGACCGAAAAAACGGAGGAATCTAACCCATTATTTTCAACCAAAATTTCTCTGTTGGCTCCAAATCTATCGACATTCAGTACCCAGGACGTCATGACCGCCGAAATTTTGTCGCTGGCAATCGCTCCCGGCTGCGCATGAAGAGAAAGATTTCCTCCTTCCATACCCATCAGCAACCGATTTTTGTCTAAGGAACTAGTCCTGTGCAGCATATTTCCAGTCTGAGCTACCATATTGCAAGATGTGTGAGCATGAACAGAAGCACTAAGAGATTCGTGCGTCCTTGCAACTCTCACAAGAGGTGACGGATACGGAAATTTTGATGGTTGAAAGAATGAATCTGGCAATGGTGATATTGGGAATGCAATGGGAAGAATTTCTTCGTACTTAGGAATTTTCATTACGATAGAATCCCGAGCAGCTCTCAAAGTATTGAACCCCTCAGTAAAAGCATTATCTGGCGAAGCGTTTCCATTCCATAATTTGACAGATGGTTCGGATACAGATTTTGATTTATCGATGTCTCGCCAGTTTTCTCCGTCCAATTGATCAACAACGAGATAACTATCATCTTGAGCAATAAAGCGTTCAGCAGCTTCTCTTCGATACTCGATATTTTGCGAGAGGAACAAATCTAATTTGATGCCGTAAACATCTGCGGCTTTTTGAAGCCCGTCCGCAAAGTCTTTGTCGGAAACGACCGCAGCGACATTGAGCGATAACCCGCTTAAAGACTGCGTTTCCGCTAATGAAACGGGTTCTACATAAACGGCTGATTGCTCACCTGGTTGCAATATAGATTGGGAAGTTGCTGGAGAAGAAACCAAAGCAGTGCCCAAGCAAGTTAAAATACATCTTACAATGTTTATTGACATAAACTCACCCCATTTATGCGACTCTGATCATTTATGAGAGTACACTAAAAAATTCGAAAAGCGAATTCATTACTTAAAGGAGTTATTTACTCGCGACTCAGATCATTTGGGTTCTGATAAAAAGAATAATGACTCCTACGTTATTTATGTCGTACGTTTTTGAGAGTCATTTTTCATTCTTACAAACTAAGTGGAGAAATATTCTGCTCTTGACCTACAATAGTGTTGCCTTGAATATCACTTACTTGGTAACTACTAACCGTTCTATTTTCGAGGTCTCAAAGGCAAACTGTCAATCCAACCTCTGAGCATCATTTGTGTCTAGATTGAACTGATAGCTTATTGGTTCCAAAAATTTTTCTTTGATGCGCCAAGGTAAGTATATCCTTAAATTTCCATCACTTGCTTGATTTGTATCACGATCGAGTTCAATGTCATGAACAACTAGGAGCGCATTATCAGGATACCGCTCTTTGTGGAGTCTGACTTCATTGCGTGTCAACAGAATGGATGAAGCCGCCCCGGTCGTTCCCTTCACTTCTACTACCAGCTCTGTGCCATCGCGCTCAGCGATGAAATCACAAGATTGAGTCCGATGTACATCTTTAACGGAAAAACCCTTATCAACCAGCCAGTCTTCCGCCAATCGCATTGCCCGATTCTCAATAGCGAGTCTTTGAACCGCTGATAAGCCCATACCCTGCCCGGATGAACTTCGACTGCTTCGTCTTGGATTCGCTACTGCAGCCACCGCCATCTCGGCATCGATAACTTCTGGGGCCAATGTCCCTGGCCCCCTTCCATCCAATGTTGACCGATACAGGACTCCGAGCATTGATAAAAAAACGCTAAGATCTCGTTCGATTGATTTGTTGTTAGGAATTTTACTGACATCGTACATCTTTGAAAAAGCAGTCGTACGCTCATAGGCTTTCGCCAGAGAGTATTCAGAATTCAAATCCAATCCCGCCTTCATCTCCAAAGGTAGTCCGTGATCCACTAAAAGTTCTCTAGCCCAATGCATGAGTGATGCTGCTTCCGCTAAATCGCGAGGTATAAATGACATACCATCCCATGTTGTGGAACCATGTGCCAGACAAACCGCTACACCAGAGCCGTCAGGACGAAATAGATAGACCACGTACCATCCAACTCTTGGTGTCGGCGATAAGTCCGGACAGAAAACTCGGACCCATGGGACACGCGATTTAGGACCAGTTCCATCCTTCCCACGAACTTTGAACTCCCCTTTAAATTTTCCGAAATATGATTCCTGCGCTAAGGGTAGGCCCTCAATCCATGCCGGAACTTCGTGCCTGATAATCTCACCGCGCCGGCTCATCTCTGTTGTTTTCAGCGATGAATAGTGAAGTTGGAGTCTCAAAACTTCTTCTAGTAAATTCTTCAAGAGATGCTCTCCATTGATTCAACTCCATATTTGGGTCAGCATCAAATTTTATCCTCAGCTAGACTGCATTGGATCGAGTGCGCGCAAATTCAATTAGATGCTCAGACCTCATTCGCGAGGCAAGCGCATTCGAAGCGTTCACGGTTACGGGCAAGTATCTTCTATTGTTTGGAATTTCGCGAGTAGTTTCCGAAATGACCTCTAGATTTGCAAGTGCGGCAGCCTCTTTTAACAGCTCGCTATTTCGAATGTGGGTCCCGTGAATGTTGGAGTTCCCAATAACATACAAAGCAGTTCCTCTATCCTTAAGGACTCTTGCGCTTTCGCTGGTTTGATTCTGTAGATCGACAAAGTATCGCCATAGCATGCGACGATGTTTTTTTGATACATTGCAAAATTCAAGCCTTCTGGCGATGCCGCTGAACATTTCCTCCGGTTCGAAATCACGCATTCGTTCGCTACCAATTGAGGATGATCTAATAAGTCGCAGCTCACTGAGAGAATAGCCCCACCACACTAACGAAAGCCGATGTCCCCTCATATAGTCAATGGCATTGAGATAGGGCGGCGAAGTTATGATAGCGTCTATTGACCCATCTTTGATTCTCTTAAGCTTTCGCGCATCTCCCAAATAAGTCTTAGCATTTTGTTTGATCGACGATGCCTGTAGAGCTTTCAACACATGATTCAGAGATCCAGGCAGATGCTCAAAAATATCGAACTGATTGTCTGTGATAGTTCGATGGGGCCTGCTGTGTGCAGTATCTCGAGCTAAAGAAGCTTTTGGCTCTTTAGTTATGATCAATCTTGAAACCACTACCTTCAACAAGTTTAAGATTTTGGCATCGGTAGTTATTGGGTTAACAACCAGAAACTTTGATAGAGAGCGCAGCTGTTTCTCTTGCAAAGGATCAAACCAGAACCGAACAAACTTCAATGTTTCGGGATCACCATCAATCCAATCTAACTTCAACTCTGTCTTAGTCTTCTGACATTTCTCAATGAGCCTGCTCATGGCTCGCCTGGCTTTTTCTTCATCAACTTTGGTAGCACCAACCCGAGAAATGAGGCGCGCTAGCGGGTCCAAATCATAGCCGATTGAATTTAGACCTTGCTTTGAAGCTTGAGCCAGAACCATCCCTGAGCCACACATTGGATCCAAGATTGTTTGACCACTTTTCAATGTGTTGATTTTATCAAGGGCGATGCTTGGCGCCATTCGGGCCGGGAAGGGATGAATGTGTCTCATTGAATATCCTGCTAGACTATTTTTTCAAACTCATCAGTTTTGTGAGGCTATTGCGTGCAACTTTGCTCTCCAAAACACCATCTTTTCCGCTGACTCGATACATTTGTTTTAGTTTCCGGCGTACTAGTACCGCTTCTTGCTCGTCAAAATCATTGTCCAATACCATTCGAAAGCTCGAATGGTCCATAGCGGCAACTCCATCTTGTCCGCAAACTAATGCTACGATGCATTCTCCATATTGCGCCGCCATTTTTTGCTGAGCCAATTGGTGTGATCTGTGGAAGGTGAAGGACCAAGGTCCGCGCCTGGACGTTGAATATTTCACATAAATCGGAAGGTTATCTCGTAACAAGTAAAAACCGGGAACGCGTCCTGGTATTTTTTCGATCGACGTTGGCCCAGCGAAATGATCAACGATTTTATTGAGTACAACCCCATAGTAACGATCTGAATCGCGTATCATTTGTTATTGTGCATGAACTGAATTGCTTTCCCATTTATCTTGTAGAAGAGTCGGGCATTTGAAGTTTCGTTGAAGAATATTTTTAAGTGATGTTTTGCAGTTGGCCTTTCGCTACGGGCGTATTCGTTCGTAGCGAAAATGCCTTTGTCTCTGCGGACATTGGCTTTTTCTATATCCGAATATGTCTTGGCTCTAGTACCAAACGAACTTGGTTTATGGAAACTTATCTTCGACTTATGTTTGTCAACATCGTTGATTAGATATTGTTGAACAAATTCTGGGAACTCAGCTTTTGATAAAATTTTCCCTAGCGATTCTATCATTTCTTTATCGGTCCGGCCGTCTCTATTCATAAGCTGATTATGCAGGCTTTCATCAAAGTCGAACAACGCAAAAGACATTTCGCCACCCTCAAAGTCGACTGACGATCGATCAATAGATGCAGAACTAGTGGGAGTTGTCTTATGATCAGAAAGCCATACCGGAGCTCCCGCTTCACTTTTCATGGCTTCAATCGCTAATTTGTGAAACTCGAAACATTTGTTCCAATTTGCCAGTAATTCTTTCGGGATCCAAAGTTGGAAATGTTCTTTGTATGCGTTTCGAGCGCCAAACATTCGAGCTCTTTGAATATAAGTGTCCTGCGAAAACTTGCCCTTGACCGAGCGTGTAAAGTACATTGAAAGCAGATTGCTGAAAGTTACACCTCGCGAAATGATATTGCCACCAGCTCCGAATGAAAAAAGGCTAGTAGGCTCAGCAACATCAGCAACTTTACCGCTGGATTTATTTGAGTTAATCTCCACTATGAGGTTCTTATCGATGTTATTCAAAACAAATTTCACGATATCAACCGATTCGCCTGCATCGTGATTGACGGCAACTTTCTCGAGCCTTTTCACCAATGAATCGAATTTTGCTAATGTCGGATTTGATAAGGCGCTAATCGTATTATGGATAACTTCCATATCTTCAGCGTGATCGTCTTTTTTGCCACTCGTGTGGACGAGCATAGTGAAATTTTTGTCCACCCCTTTTTTGTGAAGTACCGCTACTCCACAAAGAAAATTTAGAATTGCGTTTTCAAGTTCTGCTTTTTCTGATCCTTCATCAATATCGAACGTATGTAACTTAAAGCCTACAGAGCTTCCGCCAGGAAAGAAAAAATCTTGCCCGACGTATTCGGGGTGTGGTTCAAAATCGATCCAAAGTTCACTAACATTGTCGAAAGTGTTGTTGAGATTTAACCGCGCTGGAGTTGCGGTGACACCGATATAGTGACCATCAGAACCAATAAGATCGGTAATCAACTCGTTGATTCTCGTTTTCGCATCCTTGTTTACCTTTGCATTTGGAGATGCATAGTCTGCTTCGTCATCTATAATCACGAAATCCGATTCATGTCGGAGGAGTTCAATTAGATTTTCTAGGTTCCGGGCATTTTTTTTGCAAAAAATCACCCATTTTTTCCCCTTTAGCTCCTTGGCGTTCGGCGGAAGTTCATCGAAATTCTTCGGTGAAGGGCTCAACCCCGACTTGCGAAATCGGCCTAAACTTTGACCTAAAAGATCAACGCTATCAGTAAGCAAGTTAACTATAATCCGCCGGCCCTCATCAAGAAGTTTAGCATTCAAGGCAATCATCATTTCCGTCTTGCCGCTTTGCGGTTCTCCAAAAATCACGAATGAACTTCCACAACCAGGTTTCAAGTTCCCAATAGTTTGGTTTACCGTCTTTTCGATAGAACTTGTATCAATACCGCCTTGTTTCAGTTTCTCAATCCGCCTGTCATATTGATCATTTCCAACATTTCCAACTTGAGTTGACCAATCCATTTAGCTTTACACCTTATCATTAATGAGAATAGTTAGATAATTCCATCGGTAGTCTTTGTTTTTCTGTAAACACATTATATTGCGAAGGAAATGATCTTGGAGTCAATAGGTAGTGAACAACTATGGTCTTGGTTGTCAGATTCGGAGAAGATCGAGCAGGTTTCAAATACTCGAGTAAGAAAAGATCCTGGACTTTTTGTTCCGGACTACTTGGAGCTTGCCAAAAAAGTTGCTGAATTGCAGTTCAGAAACAGAGGGTATGTCTTCTTGTTGAGAGGGCAATCCGGTGACTACAAAAATCGAGCAGGAAACTCGTCAATCAGACCTTCGATGTTTCGCAACACCGGGAACGAGCGAGAGGACCAAGGCGCAATTGCGCGCCGTTACCATCTTTTGGAAGAGGCGGAACGACTACTGGTTGAGAAATATCGTTTTCCACTAAAGGATCGGCTCAAAAAACAGCAATTGATAAGATGGGCAATTCTGCAGCACTATGAAGTTTGTGCAACCCCCCTTCTCGATGTGACTCATTCTCTTAGAATTGCCGCTTCGTTTGCCACAAAAGCCCGTCAAACTGATGCATTTATTTTTGCGCTAGGAGTGCCGAACATCAGCGGCGCAATTACAGCGAGTGCTGAAGCTTCGGTCACAGTCTTAAGGCTTGCCTCAATTTGCCCACCAGAGGCAGTAAGGCCCCATATTCAAGAGGGTTATCTTCTAGGAGAATATCCTGAAATTAGGAACTGGAGTCAAAAAGGAATGTACAAAAATTATGAGACCGATTTTGGATTGAGGTTGGCTGCCAAATTCCGATTCAATCCTACACAGTTTTGGCGACCCAAGAGCAATTTCCCCCGTGTGCCAGATGCCGCACTTTACCCGAATGGCTCAGACGACCCCTTGCTGGGATTGGCCGAAGAGATAAAGGAAAAGCTGACTCATTTTTGATCAATGAAAAGTGGATAATGAAATTGAATGACTTGCTAAACGACTGGTCGAAAGTCGATGATATAGCTGTTAAGGCGCTGTCACTTTCTCTTACGAACAGTGTTGGCGAAGTGGTTATGCAGCGTCTTCGAAACGATTATCTCCAGGATGTAGGCATAATAGGATTGTTGAGACAAACTTATGTTGAACATTCCTTGGAAGCCACTGCCAAACAATTTTGGGAAAGCAGAAGAGAGGCTAACAGCCCCCGAGTAGAATCATTAATCGCGCAGCTTCTTTTGAACATCACGGCAAGCGGAATTTTTGAAGTACTCAAAGAGCTCTACCAAGATCCGCAACAATTGAAGCTATTTCTATCGGACAGAAACATTGCAGCTATATCACTATACAACACACGGTTTGACGTAGCTCTAGCGTGGCGTGATTTAAAGATGCTTTTTCAGCTCCACAAATTGAAATCAGGACACAATGCCGAGACTGTTAAGACGGTCATAAGCGAAGTTCTATCGGGGCACAAAATTCGGATTGAAATAGAAGGGGACGTTGAAAACGACATCAACAGCCTTCAAAAAAATTTGCAGTATGCGCTGAGAGGACTGGTATTCAACGAAATTGAAAAAAGCGGCGAAGTTATTCTCCCGGCAAATGGAAGATCTTTACGCGGACGCCCAGGAAGTCACGGAATTGGTTGGGGAGGACCGGTGATGTGGCCAGCGGCTGAGCTGGCAAGGCCCACAGGAGAGTATGTGCTGGTAGTATCAGATTTCCAAGGCGCCCTTCCAGACAATTTTATGCATATCATGTCCACAGCCCAAGCAGTTGTATCAGACGGGGGAATGACGGGTCATATAGCTGTGTTCTGCAGAGGGATTGGAGTCCCATTGGTTTTAGTAAATAGCCGAAAGCTCACCTCTATTTGCAAACACGGATTTGTAGCAATTGATGGGACTATTGGGATAATAAAATTGTTTCTGACTCGTGCTGCTTCTGGTCGGTGACGCTCATTATGAACTGCTCATGCAGTTCCGAAGTTCAACTTTTTCAAAACTCTTGTTGGCTCATACAGATCGCAACTGTTCTGCATCTTTACCTGTGTATCCGGTGCCTCCAAAAGCTAAAATGCTCCTAAACTTCATAGTTGAATCGAAAGTGTATTGGTGATTCAATATCGGATTGTCCAAGAATAGGGTGCTACCCCGGTGCTGCCCAGAATAATTTTGCTTTCTCTAAGCTTGTCATAAGCGATTGCAAAATATGGCGCACCCGACAGGATTCGAACCTGTGACCTCTGCCTTCGGAGGGCAGCGCTCTATCCAGCTGAGCTACGGGTGCTTGATGCATTGACAGCGGGTACGCGCTTAGCAGCGGCTGGGGCGCTTTGCCAATCCCTATTTTGCCGACAAGGGCAATCAACTGGTCTCAGCGGACTCAGCCCTCGGTTTTCTTCCGTTTAGTCTTCGTAATTTCTTGAAATTTGCCCAAACCACAGGCTGCCCGTGTATCGATTCTACCTGCGGTGTTGTCGAGAACGCGGATAATATCGACATTGCACAAGCGGTTGGTTGACGTGCGATAGCTAAAGGCTTCTTCGAAGCCCAGGCCCGGACAACGATTTGGCAAGGCATTGCGGAAAATATCGCCATTACGCATTTTGAAATCGATCGTGCGATCGTCAATGACATTGGTCGACCGGATAAAATTGCGCCGAATGCACGTTTTCGGTTCACCGACAGTTTTGATTATAAACTTGTCGTCTTTGGATGTTTTTTTGCCGGCATAAGCGGCTCCAGCAACGGCAACAGATGCGCCCAAAATGACGGGTATCAAAATTTTCATTTCCTATCTCCTAGCCTGTGACGAACGGTCCAGAGGTAAAAATTACGCCGCTGGGGATTTCTCCAAGCTGAACGGGACGGGAGGAATTGGGGCGCTGTTGCCGGTTAGGGCGCCGGTGTTTTCTTTTTGAACCGACACAGATCGTCTACCGGACATCGCCAGCATTCCGGTTTGCGGGCTTTGCAAATATACCGGCCGTGCAAGATTAACCAGTGATGGGCATGGACGCGAAACGGCGCTGGCGTCTGTTTTTCCAGTTTTTTTTCCACCGCCAAAACCGTCTTTCCTGGAGCGAGTCCGGTGCGATTACCGACGCGGAAAATATGGGTATCAACGGCAAATGTTTCGGCGCCAAAAGCGCAGTTCATGACAACATTTGCGGTTTTGCGACCGACTCCGGGTAATGTCGTGAGCGCGTCGCGGTCAGCGGGAACTTGGCTATTAAAATCAGCGATCAGCATTTCTGACAGTGCGATGACATTTTTGGCTTTGGTGTTAAACAAGCCGATGGTTTTAATATGCTCTTTGAGACCCTCTAGTCCGAGCGCAACCATCTGTTCGGGTGTCTTGACCGTTTCGAACAAAAGGCGGGTGGCTTTATTGACGCCTATATCCGTCGACTGTGCAGACAGCGCCACGGCGACGACCAATTGATAGACATTGCCATAGTTTAACTCTGTTTCCGGGGACGGGTTATCGGCGGCCAGACGCGCGTAAAATTCAAAAATATCATCTTTCTTCATGGGATTTCGCTTATTTCAAGCCGAGCATGTCGGTCATATTATAGCGACCGGGCTGTTGCGCGGTGAGCCAGAGTGCCGCCTTGATCGCGCCCCGTGCAAATATCATCCGATTTTCCGCGCGATGACCCAATTCGATGCGCTCTTCGTCGGTCGCCAATATCACTTGATGATCGCCAGCAACCGAACCGCCGCGCAGGGCCGCGAACCCAATAGCGCCTTTGGCCCGTGCGCCGGTTTGTCCATCCCGGCCGCTTTCGCGGTGATCTTTTAGCGCTATTCCGCGACCCTTGGCCGCTGCTTCACCCAGCAAAATGGCTGTTCCTGATGGCGCGTCTACTTTGTGCCGATGGTGCATTTCGACAATTTCAATATCCCAGTCGTCGCCCAGACGCGAGGCGGCTTCCTCGACCAAGGCTGCGAGCATATTGACGCCCAATGATGTGTTTCCGGTCTGGAGTATCGCGATTTTGTGAGCGGCCGCGTCGATGGATAGGTGATCCGCGGGTTCCAGTCCGGTTGTGCCAACCAAAACCGGCTTGCCGGCTGCCGCACATAAATCGAGACGTTGACCGAGCCCATCAGGGACGGAAAAATCGACCAGCACATCGCTTTTTTCAACCAGCTGGGCAAAATCATCGCCTTGATCAACGCCGCCAGCATGTTCCATTTGCTCTTGTTCGCCAATGGCATTGATCAAGGCATGTCCCATGCGGCCCTTGCTTCCGATAATTCCGATTGCTGTCATATTTCCCTACCGATAGGCTTGCTTTATTTGGCTGAAGCTGCTGGCATAGCGTGATGCGCGAAATAAACAATATTGTCATTCTTACCGGAGCCGGAATTAGCGCAGAAAGTGGTGTCGCAACCTTTCGCGGGCCCGATGGGTTGTGGGAAGGTCATCGAGTCGAAGATGTTGCCACGCCCGAAGCCTTCCAAAGAGACCCGCAGCTGGTTCAAACCTTTTATGATGAGCGCCGCGCCAAGCTGAAAACAGTGCATCCCAACGCTGCGCACAAAGCTCTGGCGAAACTGGAAGCAGAATGGGGTGGCGACTTTTTGTTGATCACGCAAAATGTTGACGATCTCCATGACCGTGCGGGATCCAATCGCTTGTTGCATATGCATGGCGAACTGCTTAGCGGCCTGTGCTTGGCCTGCGAAACACGCTCGCCAGTGCGTGGGCGATTGTCGGATGATCCAGCCTGTCCGCATTGTGGTGAAGTGGCTATGCGGCCGGATATTGTTTGGTTTGGAGAAATGCCCTATCAAATGGAACGGATCGAATTGGCTTTGGCGCAATGTGATTTGTTTGTTTCAATCGGCACGTCGGGCGCAGTCTATCCTGCCGCTGGATTTGTCCGTTCGGCGCAGCATTATGGTGCCCAGACTTTGGAAATAAATTTGGATCCATCTGAGGGCAGCCTCTATTTTGATGAAAGCCGCCTCGGCAAGGCTGGCCAATTGGTGCCGGTCTGGGTGGAAGATATGTTGCACAATGGGTGAGATGAAAGGCCAATGCCATTGCGGCGCCGTGCAGATTATTGTGCCTTTTCCCCCGCTGGAAACTTTACAATGCAATTGTTCACTATGCTGCAAAAGCGGCTGGCGCGGGGGTTACTGGCATCCTGACGATGTGACCATTCAAGCCCGAGCGGATCATTTGAACCAATATGTCCAAGGTGATAAAACAATCACTTTATGGAATTGCAATCGCTGCGGAACCCACACCCATTGGACGCCGCGTACTGCACCGCCTGATCGTATGGGCCTCAATATGAAGATTTTTCCGTTGCCGTTCTGGAAAGATCTGCCGATGCGCACCGTGGATGGAGCGCGCTTTTAGCGCAGCAGGGTCTAGATCTAATTGACCAGATTGACGGTGATAAACAGATAGAGCACCCAAAGTGCGAGGGCGAGAATGGACAAAGCGGAACCAACAACGCCAAGTTGCCGTAGCCGAATAGTTTTGTCGGCAAAATGCTGGTGCATCCCATAAATATGGATCACCCGAGAGATTAGAAAGAGACCAGCCAGTCCGGTAAGTCCCCAATGATGGGCGTTTGTCATTTCGAGCAAAGCCAGCAATAAAATCGCAATTGGGGCATTTTCTATAAGATTAGAATGGCAACCTCTTACCATATCGAGCTTGGGGTCATTGCCTGCGCCAAAGCCGGTCTCGGTCCGCAATCTTTGGCCGACCACTTTGAATATCAAGAATAGCATCAACAAAGCACAGATGGCTGCAGTTAAAGCGGTTACTGGTAAGGTCATATTTCGTCTCCCCGGTTATTTTTATCCTTACCTTATCCGGAGAGAAAAACAATCAAGCCATCATCGGCCGACAGCTTTTGCATTCTGGGTCTTTGGGTAGGTTGATGCTGCGCATTGCCGGGCTCAATCCATCAAATAGTTGCAGCTTGCCAACCGGGTCCTTGCCAAATCCGGTCACCACGCGAATGGCTTCCATGGCGGCAAAGCTGCCCATCAAACCGACCATTGCGCCGAGCACACCAACGTCGGAGCAATTATCGCAATCATCCGGATCCAGTGCGTCGCCTACAAAACATCGGTAACAGGGTTTGTCTTTTTCCCAGCCGCGAAAAACACCAAGCTGACCCTGAAATTGACCGATGGCGGCGGATACCAGCGGGACATGGTGCGCAATGGACAAATCAGATACCAAAAGCCGCGTTTGATAATTGTCGGAACCATCGATAATGGCGTCAAACTGACCAAAAAATGCTGCAGCATCGTCAAAAAAATGCTGCGCGGTAAGTCTTTCATTAACCACGTTTATTAAGACATCTGGGTTGATTTTTTGTGCAGCAATTTTGGCAATTTCGACTTTCGGTTTGCCGATATCGCCCGTTGAAAACAGAACCTGACGCTGGAGATTGGAAAGCGATATAATATCATTGTCTACGATGGTCAGCGCGCCAATGCCTGCGGCGGCCAGATATTGAATGGCCGGGCAGCCAATGCCGCCTGCGCCGACGATTAAAATATGCGCATTGATTATCTTCTTTTGACCAAGACCGCCAACATCCCGCAAGACGATATGGCGCGCATATCGATCAAGCTGGTCATCGGTAAATTCGGTCATTCAGGCCAGCGAAAATGCATTGCTGTTTTATACCATGTTGGCGTGTTGCTATTGGTCACCGGGCCGGCTTTCCCGACATATTTGATTAGATGGTTGGCGGTGTAAGTTTCCAGTTCGCGGCAGCCGCTTTCAACCGGCACCACTTTGACCAGTTCGCCATCGGGGGCAACCAAAATCGCCGCTTCAATGCGGGCATAGACCCAGCGTTCTGCGGTCGGAAATTTGCATTTGGCTTTTTTCGCCTTGCGCTCGGCTGCTGCTTCGTGGCGTTCGACATAATAAATGGGTTTTCTGAACTGCGCGGTTTCAAGCACCGAATAATCTGCGGGCATGGCTGTGGCCAAATTTGCATCCTGCGTTGTTGTCGTGGCCATGGCCATTGCGAACAGAAGATCAATCATCGGTGTTTCCTTTCAAAAGCTATCGGTTCAAACATTTATACACCAGTGGAACCGAAACCACCAGCGCCGCGTTCGGTTTCATCCAGACTATCCACTTCGGTCAGAATTCCGCGCTGTACCGGCGCGACAATGATCTGGGCGATCCGGTCGCCCCGTTCCACCGCCAAGTCATCATCTCCCAAATTGGCGATTATAACCTTAATCTCACCACGATAGTCACTGTCGATTGTTCCGGGGCTATTGAGCACCGAAATCCCTTTTTTCAAGGCCAAGCCAGAACGGGGCCGCACTTGCACTTCATAGCCTTGCGGAATGGCGAACGCGAAACCGGTGCCGATCAAGCCGCGCTGTCCTGCGGCAATGGTTGTAGCTTCCGCCGCACGAATATCCATGCCCGCAGACCCGCTTGTTTCATAGCTGGGCAATGGCAGGTCACCGGCATTATCCAGTCGCTGCACGGCTATTTCTATGGGCTCAAACATGGGGTCAAATCTCTTCTATAATTTTGCTAATGATTCGCCGAGCCACTTCTGGCTTTGGCAAGCGTTCCCAAATTTCTGTCGCATTTTGCGTGACAATATGGACGCTGTTTTCTGCACCGCCCATAACATCGCCCGAAACATCATTAGCGATGATCCAGTCGCAACCTTTTTTGGCCAATTTTGCGCGGGAATTTTCTTCAATATTTTGGGTTTCTGCGGCAAATCCGATCAGTAGAGCAGGGCGGTGTTCATGCTTGGCCAGCCCCGCTAATATGTCCGGATTTTCTACCAGATCCAAGGGGGCCAGAGCTTCGCCTTGCTGTTTTTTGATTTTCTGCTCCGCGCGAACATCGGCACGCCAGTCAGCAACAGCGGCAACCATGATCGCCACATCACAGGGAAGCCCTTGTGCAACCGCGGCTTCCATTTCCAATGCGGTTTCGACATCGATCCGCATGACGCCGGCTGGGGTCGGAAGATTGACGGGGCCGGCGACTAAAGTCACTTGGGCGCCCGCTTCGGCGGCGGCGGCGGCTATCGCAAAACCCTGACGTCCAGAAGATCGATTGGCGATATAGCGCACCGGATCAATGGGCTCGCGCGTCGGGCCGGCGGTTATCAAGATATGCTTGCCATGCAAAGGGCGGTGTTGGTCGGGTGCAAAGGCAGGCTGGCCGGCCAGAGGATTGGCGCCAAGTTCATGCTCACCAATCAAGCCGGTGGGAGTTTTCTCTCCCAAATAGTGCGTCATTTGCTCTAAAATAGCGTGCGGCTCAGGAAGCCGGCCCGGGCCATATTCTCCGCAAGCCATGTCGCCCTCCTCAGGCGGCATGATGCGTATTTTGTCACGGCTAAGCTGCGCGATATTGCGCTGGGTAGCGGGATGGTCCCACATTCTGACATTCATTGCTGGCACCACCATAACCGGTGTGTCGGTTGCAAGAAGCAAGGTGGTCGCCAAGTCATCGGCAATGCCGCCAGCCATTTTCGCGAGCAAATTTGCAGTCGCCGGGCAAACCACAACCAGATCCGCTTCGCGGGACAATTGGATATGCCCCATTTCAGTTTCGTCTTTCAACGACCAAAGCGTGGTATGGACTTCGTTCTCGGACAAGGCAGCCAGAGTCATGGGTGTCACAAATTGGGCACCGGATTCGGTCAAAACACAACGCACCGTCATACCGGCTTTCTTGATCAACCGGATGAGTTCCGATGCCTTATAGGCGGCAATGCCGCCGCCGATGATCAGGAGAATATGTTTGGGCTTCGTCATTGTTCAATCATTACCCCCACATCCACAAAGCGCCAGCACCAATCGATGCGCCGATGACCGCGGTCAACGCATAACGCCAAAAACCGCCGCGTTGGCGGGACTTGTTCAAGCCCAAAATGAGATCGACTTCCGCTACCGGAGGGGGCGGTGGAGCCCCGCCTTGCCGCGGCAACTGCTGGTCAAGTCGCCGCACGATATCCGGCAGCATCATCAAGGTGTCGACATCCGCATTGATGCGATCGGCAATGGCCGCTTCTGGGCCCAATTCACCGCGAATCCAGTTTTTCACATACGGGCCGCTCGCGTCCCACATGTTAATGCCGGGATTAAGATCGGTTGCGATACCCTCGACCATCACCATTGTTTTTTGCAAAAGCAGCAAATGGGGCTGGGTTTCCATGTCAAAATCACGCGTAATGGCAAACAGGCCATCTAGCATATCACCAACCGACAATTCACTGACCGGTTTCCCGCGCATGGGTTCTCCAACAGCGCGCAAAGCGGTCGCAAAATCTTCCATATTGTGATGCTCTGGAACATATTGGGCTTCGAAATGGATTTCGGCGACCCGGCGATAATTGCCTGTGGTCAATCCATATAGGATCTCGGCTAGCCAGAAGCGGGCCTTTTTGTTGATCCTGCCCATGATGCCAAAGTCAATCGCGACAATCGTGCCATCGGCTTTCACAAATAAATTGCCCTGATGCATGTCGGCGTGAAAATAGCCGGCTTCAATCGCCTGTTTCAAAAATGTATGCACTAGGCGATTGGCAACATCATTGAGATCATGGCCGGCGGCAATTAAATCATCGCGGCGCGAAATTTTCACGCCATCAACCCAATCTAATGTCAGAACGCGGCCGGACGTGCGATCCCAGTCTATGGCCGGTATTTCAAACTGCTCAACATTTTCCATATGTTCGGCCAGTTCTGAGGCCGAAGCGGCTTCGCGGCGCAAATCCAATTCGCGCATGGTCCAGCGACGAAAATTGGCAATGACCAACTGCGGACGGAGCCGTTTGGCCTCGCCGCCCATGGCTTCCAGATGGGCCGCGGCCCATTCATACGTTTCGATATCGGCAGTGAATTTCTTGATAATGCCAGGCCGAAGGACTTTGACTGCCACCGATTTTCCATCAAGGGTTGTGGCTTTGTGCACTTGGGCAATTGATGCTGCTCCGACGGGCTGCGGATCGATATGTTGATAGAGCTGCTCAATCGGCTGACCGAGGCTGCTTTCTATTTCATCGCTGATCCGATCGAACGAAACAGGTGGCAAATTATCTTGTAATTGCAACAGATCACGGGCCGCTTCTTCTCCGATAATATCCGGGCGGGTGGCTAAGGTCTGACCAAGTTTAATCGCTGCGGGTCCGATGGCCTGAAGCGCTGCGGAATAGTTGGGTGTTTTGGGTTGGATGGTTCCCAATCGGGCTAACCGGAACAGCCGGCGTACCGGTGCGGGCGTGGTTTTATGCTGTTCAATGTCGCGCAATGCACCATGTTTGGCGAGTGTGCGGCCCCATTTGAGCAAGCGGAAAATATGGGTACGGGAAGATGTCATTGTCTGAAGATGCTCAGGCTTTCCAACCGCTATGAATGGCCACCAAGCCACCCATCATCGGTTCGACTTTGGTCTGAGAAAATCCAGCATCCGCGATCATCTGGCGGAAATCTTCCATGGGTGGAAATCGATCGATCGATTCAGCAAGATAGCGGTAGCTGTCCTCATCATCGGCGACCGCTTTCCCGATTTTGGGCAAAACGCGGTGGGAATAGAAATTATAAGCCTTGTCAAAGCCAGGCCACAATGTCTTGGAAAATTCCATGCAATAAAAACGTCCGCCATAGCGCAGCACACGATAGGCTTCGGACAATGCTTGTTCGATATGGGTAACATTACGAATGCCGAAGACGATCGTATAGGCGTCAAAATGAGCGTCCGGGAAATTCAGTATTTCGGCATTTTGTTCGCTCCAGACAAGCCGGCCTTCGCCTTTTTTAATAGCGCGGTCTAGCCCTTCAGACAGCATATCGGGATTAATGTCGGCCACAGTTATATGGGCTCCGCTATCCACCATTCGAAAGGCTATATCTCCCGTGCCGCCGGCCATATCCAAAATTTGTTCACCATCGCGCGGTTTAACCCGGCGGACGAAGCGATCCTTCCATAGCCGGTGTGTCCCGGCGCTCATGGCATCGTTCATCACATCATATTTGCTCGCGACGTTCGAGAAAACTTGGCCGACACGGCTGACTTTTTCGTCTTCGTCCACATCTTCATAGCCGAAGGAGACTGTCTTGGTTTCGATCATATATTGGTTGCTCGTACCTTTGGAATCGGCCCTCGGAAATTGTCCAAGAGCGGTTTTCGGGGACAAGCATTAGACGACGCTTGGCAGCTCTGCAATCACCCTGTAGCTGCTAGGAACAGCGATGTTACGATATTTTGAGAGGCCGGATGCCAGAACTACCAGAAGTTGAAACCACCGTTGCTGGCTTGCGACCGGTATTGGAAGGCAGAAAGCTGCGCCTGGTTGAACCGCGCCGTGCCGACTTGCGCCGCCCTTTTCCGGTGGATTTGCGCCAGAGAATGACCGGTGCGCGGGTCACACGATTATGGCGCCGCGCCAAATATGGGTTAATTGAAACCGATCGCGGCGACTCGATGATCTTTCATCTGGGAATGTCCGGACGGTGGCGGATCGACCCGGAAACGATTGAAAAACATGATCATTTGGTTTTGGAAACCGAAGAAGACCGAACATTGGTGCTGAACGATCCTCGGCGCTTTGGATCCTTGGACTTGATTCGCACGGAAGATTTGAACGGGTTTGAGCCTTTTGCCAAAATGGGCCCTGAGCCTTTGAGCAGCGATTTTGACGGCAGCTATTTGAAGATGGTCACAAAGGACCGCAAAGCGCCGATTAAGCAGTTGTTGCTTGATCAGCGCAATGTAGCGGGACTGGGCAATATTTATGTTTGCGAGGCGCTGCATATGGCCAAGATTCGCCCCAGTCGGATGGGCGGAAGCATATCAAAGCCCCGATATGAGCGGCTAGTGATCGCGATAAAGCAGGTTTTGGAATCCGCCATTGCCGCCGGAGGTTCATCCCTGCGTGATTTTGTGCAACCGGACGGTGATCTGGGATATTTCTCCAAAGAATGGTTGGTTTATGGCCGGGAAGGCGAGGCCTGCCATTGCGGCGCGCTGGTATTGCGTCAAGTGGATAGCGGACGGTCGACCTTTTACTGCCGAAAATGCCAAAGCTAGCCCGGCCATTCGCTCGTTTGACTCAG
Organism: Parasphingorhabdus sp.; assembly: GCF_039982415.1. Lineage (GTDB taxonomy): Bacteria > Pseudomonadota > Alphaproteobacteria > Sphingomonadales > Sphingomonadaceae > Parasphingorhabdus. The sequence continues at coordinate 75,527 of NZ_JBDWYL010000006.1, read as the reverse complement.
CTATTGACGGGAATCATCTAGGAAGCTAATGACCGCCGACTTGAGCCCGGGTCGTTGCAGCGATTTGTGGCACTTCAGCATTTCAGTTTTGAGGAAATTTCATGGCTAATACGCCGCAAGCAAAGAAACGTATCCGTCGCAACGAGCGCCGCACCGTGATTAACAAAAATCGCGTCAGCCAGATTCGCACCAAAATCAAGTCCGTTGAAGCGGCATTGGAAGCGGGCGACAAGGCAGCGGCCACCACTGCACTGGCAGCGGTTCAACCGGAATTGGCGCGCGGCGTTGCACGCGGAGTTTTCCACAAAAATACCGCATCCCGTAAGTTTAGCCGTTTGACAAAGCGGGTTGCCGCTCTGGGATAAATCCCTGCTGCCTGTTTAGGTCGCTTGTCATCGGTAGAAAAAGATAACCCGCTCACCATGGCGGGTTTTCTTTTGTTCGTTTAAATGGACAATAGCTGATAATGCCGCACTGCTGTGAAATACCGGTGCATTCCCAAGCTGGCATCCTCATTCAGCGCAATGAAAATGCGCCGGCCATCTTCTTCGTCCGCTTTTCGCAGAAAAATCCCTTGATCGGTCATCGTCTTTATCCACCGCAGGGCGGTCGTAGGCGGAACATTAGCCGCAATGCAGAGACTGGATACCGCCACTTTGCGCTCTTCCAATCGCGCTGCCATCAGGTCGAGCATCATGTCCCAGGCGGGATCCGAAAATAATGCAGCTTCAAAATAATGGTGCCGCATTCGCCGCGCTTCGATCAATTTGCGGATATCTTCTCCGGTTACCGGCTGTTGGTCTTCGCTCACTGTTGGATAAGGATCGATCGGATCACTGATGGTCTGTTGTTCGGAGGCGCCGGTATTTTCAGGATGCGCAGGGGCGTCTCCAGACTTTTCTGCGGCGTTGAGTTGAGCCAACGTTTTTGCAACCCGTTCTACATCGCGCGAGATTTTTTTGAGATCGCTAAGACCGAAATTATCCTGACCGCCGAATAAATTGCTGATCGGATGTTTGATATTATGCTCCAAAGCCGCGAATAGATCGCCGATATTGTCGCTCAAAATATGTTCAACATTGCTGTAATTAATTGCCCCTAATGTCGCATCTAGTGATGCGAGATCGGTTCGGATCAGCAGCGGCAATTGGTGCGATTGGCAGTAGATTTCCGCTCTTTTGAGCGATTCCTGCTGAGCATCGTTCCAATGCGTAACATGGATGACCATCGCGGCTACGTCGGCATATTGCGCCAATATGGAGTCGCTGAATTCCATCGGCAGAGCGGAAATTTTACCGCCCAGCAATTCTATCGATTGGCTATATAGCCCGATGAGTTGGGTGTCGTTTGAAACCAATAATATTTGGCCGCCCCAAATATCATCGCTGGTCGTTTCCTGCATTGCGATCCGTTACTTTCTTATACTTTACTCAAGCACACCCAATAATTTCAGGGGCCGGTTTACTGGTCATCATAGAGAACTGGTCTGTTCTGTTTTGAGCGTTTAACAGTTACGCAGTCCGCAGCCAAATATTATCGACCATAATGACTTGGGATGTAAAATCATAACTCAAGGCTTTGTTGTCCGCGAGAAAAGTTGCTATTTTGCAGAGACTCACCATCGATGAACGGCATCATTTTGTCGTTCAATGGTGGTTCAGCATGACCGGGCTATTGTAATGCACAGATGGCGGGTATGTTCTTAAGTTGAAGGAATGAAGATGACAGCGTCCAAAAATAAGAGCCCTCATGGTCTCAAGTTAACCATCATCGCGCCGCTTGCTGTTCTGGCACTGAGCGCTTGCGCATCTCCCTTTCGCGCAGATGTTCAGCGCTTTGAAGCGCTGCCACCGGCCCAAGGGGAAAGTTTCGCCGTGGTGGCATCGGATCCAGAATTATCTGGCGGTCTCGAATTTGCGCAATATGCGGCTCTGGTAGAGCAGCGTATGAGCGATTTGGGCTATCAGCGCAGTGAAGATCCAGCTGCCGCGCAATTGATTGTCAGCATGGATTATGATGTCGACAAAGGCCGGGAAAAAGTCGTCGCTGACTATGATCCTTTTTATGCCACCGGCTTTTATGGTCGCCGTCGTGGCTTCTACGGACGGCACCGCTACCGCTTTGGTTTCCATGACCCGTTTTTATTTGGCGGCCATGGCTTTTCCGGTTTTGGCGGCGTGCGCAGCTTTACCGTGTTTACCACGGAACTGGATTTGAGAATTGACCGGCAGGCTGATGGCGAGCGGTTGTTCGAAGGCAAAGCAGAAGCGCTGTCGCGATCGAAAAACCTGACCTATTTGGTGCCCAATTTGGTGGAAGCCATGTTTACTGATTTCCCAGGCAATAGCGGCGAACGGGTGCGCATTTCCGTCGCTCCAGAGAAAAAATAGCCGCTCTTATTGGACGCTTGAACAGACGCAAAAGTCCGGGTTCGACTAGGCGTTGGACCCGTTAGCTTTCCAGCTGGCGCAACAGCATCCGCACGTCATTGTCCATTTCTGAGTCTTCGCCGCGCAATTGCTCGACCAGTTTGACGGCGTGGATCACGGTGCTGTGGTCGCGGCCGCCAAATTTTCTGCCAATTTCTGGGTAGCTACGCGGGGTCATGACTTTCGCCAGATACATTGCCACTTGGCGCGGCCGCGCGACAGCACGAGCGCGCCGTTTGGATGACATTTCATTGCGATCGAGCCGATAATATTCGCACACGGTGCGTTGAATTTCATCGATGGTGATGCGGCGACGGCAAGCGCTGAGAATATCGGACAGCTGTTCTTCGGCCAGTTCCTTGGTAATCGCACGTCCGGTGAGCTGCGCATAAGCGAGCAGCTTGTTGAGACCGCCTTCCAGCTCGCGCAAGTTCCGACTGATCGTGCGCGCGAGAAATTCAACAACATCTTCCGAAACATCCTGATGCGGCATCGCCGCCAACCGATGCTGAAGAATATCACGGCGCAATTCGAGTCCCGCCGACTGAATATCGGCGACCAGTCCCATGGACAGTCGTGACAATAGCCGTTGATCCACTCCGTCTAAGGCTTGCGGCGGGCGATCCGCGGCCACGACAATGCGTTTGCCGCGACTGATTAGCGAATCGACCGTGTGCAAAAATTCTTCCTGGGTTGAATTTTTGCCGACAATAAATTGTATATCATCGATCATCAGCAAATCCGCTTCGCGCAGATCAGCCTTAAATTCCATCGTCTCATTGCGCCGCATGGCGGAAACAAATTCAATCATGAAACGTTCGGCGGACATATAGATAATCCGCGCGTCAGGAAATTCCGCGCGATAGGCATGGCCAATGGCATGCATTAAGTGGGTTTTTCCCTGTCCCGTTGAAGATTGCAGATAGAGCGGGCTGAACAGCGGTTTTTCCGGTGATGCCATACGTTGCGCGGCATTGAGTGCGAGTACATTGCTATGGCCCGCGATAAATTCTTCAAAGCGCATCCGCGGATCAAGATCGAGATGGAATTTTGCTGTTTTGTGATTCGGTGTCTTCGCGCTGGCCGCGGCATTGCTTTGTTTAACCTGAGCGATTCGCGCAGCACCGGCTTTGGCTGAAAAGCTTAGCTTCTGGACAGCCAGATCCTGGCTTTTCCAAGCCAATAGCAAACGGTCGGCATAGCGATCGCGCACCCAGTTGGCGGCAAATTCAGAGGGTAAGACCAATTGCAAATTTCCATTTGCGGAATCAAAATGAGACAATTTTATCGGTTTGATCCATTGGCCAAAAATCTGCGCGCCTAAGTCGCGCCGCAATCCGCTGCTGATATTTTGCCAAGCGGATAGGAGGGCAGGCGAGATATTGTCTTGGTTGCCCGAATCCCGCTGATCGCTATCCGTGACCGTCGCCGCATTGGCCGGGTCTTCGCCCGATTTTCCTGAACCTTGAACCACTAACTTCCCCCGAATCGTCTCCACCCGCCTTATTGCGGAACCGCTCATCAACTGGAAATTTCTACCCTGATTCAAGCGGTTCCCAGCCATAGGAACCGACAGGCATAGAAACGCCTCTGCTGAAAACAGGTTTCAGCGTTATTTTTTTCCATGTCATAGAGGCCAGGATTCTCGAATCCGTGACCGCCAGCCGATGTCTCTTAGTAAGCGTGTCTGCGCGAGTCGATCAAGGCTATCTTTGTAAAAAAAATGAAATAATTAGATTGACAGCGGCAAGCTGTGGAAAAATCGATAAATCCATCTAACTAGCTGTAATATAAAGTAAAAATTCTGTGGATAATCGGGTATAGGCTGCGAATCGCGGAAGGAGCTTGGGTTTTGCGATAGATTGACTAGCGGCCGGGATTGAACTCGGGAAAGGCAGTCCTATTTTTGCTTTTCGTAAAAGCTTGCGCAAAGATGCTTGCCAAAGCCGTTCTGATTTGGCAATGGCCCCACACACTTCTTGGGTCTGACCCATGCAAGGGCGATTAGCTCAGTTGGTAGAGCGCTTCGTTTACACCGAAGATGTCGGCAGTTCGAGCCTGTCATCGCCCACCATTTTCCTTGGGTAAGATGCTTCGAGATCAAAGGATGCCCAGAAGAGCTGCGCCGGTTGTTGCGAAGCTCTAATCCCTTAGCAGTTGCGCTGACCCCAGATCAGCAATCGAACCAGCCAATAGAGTAGATTGGGCCCATGGGCTCTTTTTTGATCAATAGCCAATTTCTGCTGTGCGGCAGATTGTAGCTCGGGAGGGCTGTGCCTGCTCATGAAAGGGGTGCGGTCCATTATGACGTTGGATTAATGCGGTTGAGACCGGGCGATGGCGTAGCGGGTGTCTATAGCCATCGCCCGATCTCCAGAAGGGCGCTTCTAAGGGGGGGTTAGAAGCGCACGGTCAAGCCACCCAGCACTTGGTCCGAGCGAAGCGACCGATCATAATCATTGCGCCGATATTCCACCCGGAAAGAGGCGTTGCGGTTCATCGCAAATTCGAGACCGCCGCCGTAAATCAGGCCTTCGCCCGTGACTCTTTCCGTTGCAATCGGCGTGCTATTGCCTGCCGCAAGGCTGCGAATCTGATATCGATTAAACCCGTAGCCGAGGCGGCCATAAGCGAGAACATTCGGCGTGATCGCAATACCGGCCCGAGCTGAAGCGCTCGCTGCCCATTTGGAATCCAGTTCAATCGAACCGCCATTGACCAAGGAGGATTGTAATGTTTTGCCATTGGGACTGAAATCGGCCTCTACGCCTAGAACAATCTGATCAAATTGCGCATCATAGCCAGCAAATCCGCCATATGTTATCCCGCTATTTTTATCATCCAATCGCGCACTATTGGGAGCGGGTAGCAAGGTTTCATCTATTTTGCGCCTTTCCCAACCGGCTTGGACGCCAAATTTAATACCTTCAAAATTCTCTTCACTATCTTGGGCATGGGCAACCGAGGTTCCTGCAAAGAGGGTCAGGGCAAAAGCCAATGTTGATAGTTTCAGGGTCGTCTTCATAATGTGTCCTTTCTAGACATTTGGGGAAAATTTGGGCGCAGCAAGACCGTCTCCAGAACCGCCGGCCCGGTAGTAAAATTGTTAGAATTTTTGAATGTGCGGCGCTGATGAGCGAGCGAAAGCTTGGCCGTTTGGGATCAGCGCCTAGGAATTATTGTACCATATCAACCCACCACGGGATGTCCGCGACCGGTCATGCAGCGAATGACAATATATTTGCGCTCTTCATGCGTGTCGGCCGCGCCGCTGGCACCGCCGATCAGCCCGCCCAGCAGCGCACCGACCAACGCGCCCTCAGCCGAATCATCTTCGACAGCACCCAAAGCACCGCCTACAAGCGCACCGGCTAAAAAAGAAATTTCGGCGCTATCCTTGTCTTTGGTTTTGGCCAGGGCTTGGCAGTCGGCAAGGTCGGCGTGATAGGCTTCATCCTCATAGCCATCGACGATCGGCCGATAGCCGGAAGACAGGCTCGCGCATCCGCCTAGCACAAGGCTGCAGCATGCGATGGTTGAGATCATGCCCGTTCTCGAGAGTTTCATAACTAGATTTCCTTCAATGAATATTTTGATTGAATATGGCCAGTTACACTCTAAAATCTTTCTGAACCATGAATAAAATTTTCTGTTAAACAATAATTTTTATCTGTCAATCAAAAGGTAATTTCTATGAATCAGAAAGCTCTCATTCAGAATCGATGGCTTTATCGAGTCTTGCGCATCGTTGCCGGGATTATGACGTCCTTTGTCGGCTTGATGATCCTTCTGACCGCAGGCACGGCCTTGGCCGGCGACACCGATATGCTGATGGACTTTATTGAGGTGGATTCAAAAGCGCCGACATTGGACATGATCGATTACGCGGCGATCGTCTTTACAAGCGGTTTCGCTATCATAACTTTTTGGTTGCTGTTTCGGTCGATTAATCAGTTTTTGAAACATGCCGAACGGCGCGAATTGTTTTTGGACAGCACTGCCAATGCTTTGGCCCGCATGGGTAGAGCGATGATATTGCTCTATCTTGTCTTTCTCTGTTTTGACGTGCTGTTGCCGATGTTGATTGAGCCGCGCGCACTGATTGAAAATAGTATCGACTTTATTATTTACCTGATCGATCCCAATGTTCTGACCTTGCTTATCGGGACTGTGCTGATAGCGCTAGCAGGCGCCTTGAGAGAAGGCCGCGAAATCCAGGATGAACTAAGGCAGATTGTCTGATGGCTATTGAAGTAACCCTTGATGTGATGCTCGCGATTCGCAAAGTGAAGTCGAAGGACCTGGCCGCTCATGTCGGCATTACCGATGCTAATCTCTCGTTGCTAAAATCGGGAAAGGTGAAAGGGATTCGGTTCGAAACCCTATCCAAAATCTGTGATTATCTCGATTGCACACCCGGCGATTTGTTGCGCCACATTCCAGCGGTTTCCGAAACGATGGAGTGATAAAAGCGAAGTAATTTCTGCCCGTTGTTCAATTTTCCGCGAGCGTCTCTTCCATAAGCATGGCCGCGCGGCTCCCATCCCAATCCATGGCCCCGATGACACGCCACACTTCCTTGCCCCGGGCGTCATATAATACGGTAGTGGGCATTAGTCCGGATCCGAATCCAAAGCTGAGACCATTTTCTTGATCGGTATAGGCTTCCAATTGATTGAAATTGGCTTTGGCAAAAAACGGGTCTACTTTTTCCGCGCCCTGGATATCTTGGGACACCACCAAAACCTTCATGCGATCTTGCTCGCGTGCGGCCAGTTCATCGAGCATCGGCATTTCAACCACGCAGGGCGCGCACCAAGTCGCCCAAATATTGACCAATACGGGTTTGCCGATAAAATCGGCCAGACGGACCGTTTGGCCTTCCGGGTCTTTAAACGGCGTATCGATCATCGGGGCGCCGCGCTTGGAAATGTCGAGTCGCCCGACCAGACCGCTATCGCTTTCGATGGTCTCTGCGCCTTCCAGGCCATCATTGACTTGCTCCGCTTCTTCAGATTGCTTATCGCAGGCGACAACCATTGTCGGTAGGGCCAGAAACAGGAATATTCGTATCACTAATCGCACATCAGATTCCAACAGCATGTGGGGCGGCAGATTTGCCGATGGCCCTTCATCAATCATGCGCGAGATAAACGCGTCTATCCCGTTCGACAAGAAATTATGGCGACAAGATATTCGCGCTTCGCTTGCGCATGTCGCCATGCTTGCCAAACAAGGCATTGTTGAAGCCGAAGATGCCACTCGGATTATTGAAGGCCTCAATCAGATCGCGCAAGAATATGAAGCCGACGGAGTTCCGGAAAATCTCGATCTGGAAGATATTCATATGACGATCGAGGCGCGTCTCACCGAGATTGTCGGACCCGTGGCTGGCCGCCTCCATACAGCGCGATCGCGCAATGATCAGGTCGCGACATCCTTTCGCCTGTGGGTGCGCGATGCCATAGACGAAGCATCAGAAGCATTGTGGCAATTGCGCGAGACATTAATTGCCCGCGCGAAAGAGCAAGCAGATGCCATCATGCCGGGCTTTACCCATTTGCAAGTCGCGCAACCGATTACCATGGGCCATCATCTGCTCGCCTATTATGAGATGTTTGCGCGGGATAGCAGCCGCTTCTGGGCGGCCAAACAGCGTCTTGACCAATGTCCGCTCGGCGCGGCGGCTTTGGCTGGGACCGGTTTTGCTGTTGACCGCAAAATGACCGCTGAGACATTGGAATTTGGCAATGCGACCAACAATTCCATGGATAGCGTTTCCGATCGCGACTTTGCCCTCGATTATCTGATGGCCGCCTCCCAAACGGCATTGCACCTGTCGCGCTTGGCCGAAGAAATCATTATTTGGGCTTCGCAGCCTTTTGGCTTTGTCACCTTGTCGGATCAATGGTCCACAGGCAGCTCGATCATGCCGCAAAAGCGCAATCCCGACGCGGCTGAACTGGTGCGCGGCCATGCCGGACGGATTAGCGGCTGTCTGAACGCGTTGATGATGACCATGAAGGGCCTGCCACTCGCTTATTCCAAGGATATGCAAGATGACAAACCACCAGTTTTTGAAGCGCATGACTTGCTCGGTCTGTCGCTGGCAGCAATGACCGGCATTGTTGAATCGGTGACATTTATCCCGGAAAAAATGCGCGTTGCTGCGGATAGCGGCTTTTCTACCGCCACTGATCTTGCGGACTGGCTGGTGCGGGAAGTGAATATCCCCTTTCGCGAAGCACACCATATTACCGGAGCGGCGGTCAAGCTGTGTGAAGATCGGGGATGCGGACTGGCGGATCTGGCGCCAGAAGATCTCGCTGCGATAGATGGGCGGGTTGACGGGCATGCCATGCCAGACTTGAGTGTGGAAGGATCAGTGGCCAGCCGGACTAGCTATGGCGGAACCGCGCCCGAGCAGGTAAGACATCAAATTGCAATGCTCGAACAGACGAATCGCTTATGAAAAATTATCGAAAAATCGCCGCGTTGACTGCTGTGACTGTCTTGACTGCCTGCGGAAATCGAGGGGCTTTGGAGCCGCCGCAAGGCCAATCGCTTCCCCCTGCTGTTTATGGCGAATCCGAAAAACGGACCGGCGAGGATTTGATCACGCCGTCAACACAGGCCCAACCAGAGCGAAGCGATGAATTGTTGCGGCGGTCCGAAAAACGCCAGGATGATAAATTTGATCTCCCGCCACCGGGTTGAAATTTCTTCTCCTTCTCCCTTATGTTCCTTCCGAAAGCCCTGAAATATGGACCATTTTCAACTTAAAGACGGTGTGCTGCACGCCGAAGATACCGCGCTTACGGATATTGCTGAAAAAATCGGTACGCCGGTTTATGTCTATTCCCGGGCGACATTGGAGCGCCATGCCCGTGTGTTTCGGGAAGGATTGAAAGACGCCGGGAAGATTCATTTGGCCTTTGCGGTGAAGTCCAACCCCAATTTGGCTGTCCTTAAAATTCTCGCCAATCAAGGCTATGGCGCAGATGTTGTTTCGGGCGGAGAATTGGAACGCGCGCTGGCCGCTGGTATGAAGGCCGAAGATATTGTTTTTTCGGGCGTGGGAAAAAGCCGAGCCGAACTGACATTGGGCCTCGACAAAGCGATCGGCCAATTTAATCTCGAATCCGAAGAAGAAGGGCAGATGTTGGCTGCACTTGCGGCGGCACGCGGCGAACAGGCCTGTGCCACATTGCGGGTTAATCCTGATGTCGATGCGGGGACCCATGCGAAAATCTCCACCGGCAAGGCGGAGAATAAATTTGGTGTGGCGATTGATGTTGCGCCGGACATATTTGCCAGATTGTCCAAGCTTGACGGACTAAATTTGCGCGGCGTTGCTGTGCATATTGGGAGTCAGTTGCAAAATCTCGACCCGTTGGAAAAATGCTACACGCGCATGGGACAGCTCGTCCAAGATTTGCGCGAGGCAGGTCATGTGATCACTCATGTCGATCTGGGCGGTGGACTTGGTGTCCCTTACAAGCCGGAAGATCTTCCCCCGAGCCCTGCGGACTATGGCGCTATGGTCGCGCGGGTCACACAGAATTGGGACGTTACATTAATGTTTGAACCAGGCCGGGTTATAGCGGGCAATAGCGGTGTCATGATGACGCAGGTTATCCGCATCAAACCCGGTGTGAATAGTGATTTTGTGATTGTCGATGCGGCCATGAATGATCTTATGCGTCCGGCCATTTATGACGCGTGGCATCATTTCGAAGCGGTTGTTCCCGGCGGTAAAACGATGACCGCGTCCATAGTGGGTCCAATTTGCGAAAGCAGCGATATTTTTGCTAAGGAGCGGGTGGTCGATCGGGTGGAAACGGATGACCTGGGTGTTTTCCGAACCGCGGGTGCCTATGGTGCAACCATGGCCAATACCTATAATAGCCGTCCACTGGTGCCGGAAGTGTTGGTTGATGGCGATCAATATGCCGTGGTTGCCGAACGGATTGATCCCGCTACCATCATGGCCGCAGAACAAGTTCCCGATTGGCTGAAATAGCGATGGAGCAGCTCCCCATTTTCGTGACGCTGAAGGACCGCAAGGTGATATTGCTCGGCAGCGGTGAAATGGCGGACGCAAAAAAGCGTCTCTATCAACGGGCTGGTGCGCTGCTGACCGATGATGAAAATGCTGACGCGGCTTTGGCGGTCATTGCGATAGAAGATGATGTAGAAGCCGCAGTGGCCGTAAAACGCATGAAGCAGCGCGGTTTGTTGGTCAATGCGGTCGATCGTTCGGCCTTATGTGACTATACAACACCAGCCATTATCGACCGCGCACCTGTGCTCATTGCTATTGGTACAGGCGGCGCCTCGGCTGGGCTCGCCAAAGCATTGCGCCAACGGCTGGAGCAGTTGCTGCCAGCCAATCTGGGGCAACTGGCCCGAAATCTATTCGGCGCGCGCAAGCAGATTAAAGACAAATGGCCGGATGGCGCTGACCGCCGCCGCGCCATAGATGCTGCATTGGATCCGGGCGGCCCATTGGATCCCTTGACCGATACCGCTGCCCAAAGGCTCGACACATGGCTCGCTGAACCAGGGACCGGAGCGGCAACCGGCCTGGTGGAATTGACCTTGCACAGCCCGGATGCCGATGCATTGACGATCAAACAGGCGCGTCTTTTAGGGCAAGCGGATGCAATTTTTGCCGCCAATAATTTGCCCCCTTCTCTTCTGGTTCGAGCCCGGGCGGATGCGGAAATTTTTCCGTTGGACGATTTTGATTCGACGCGGACAATGGGGCTGACTTTGCTTATTCGTTATGATGGGCCATAACCGGCTGGGAAAAGGGAGATCAGTGCATTGGGAGATTTGGCGCAAGCAGATATTATTGCGGTGTTGCAAACCGCTTTGGCGCCCGCTTTTTTGCTGGTGGCTGTTGGCGGCATGCTCGGCCTTTTTGCAGGCCGGCTGGCGCGGATCATTGATCGGTCCCGCATTTTGCAAGATTTGTTCAACGAAACCGAAGGCTATGACCATAAATGCGTGGTAGAAGAATTGCATGACTTGCAGTTGAGGATCAAGATCGTCAACAGCGCCATATACCTGAGTGTGATTAGCGCCATTGTTGCTTGTGTCTTGATTGGATTGCTCTTTGTCATGGGGCTCACCGGATATAATTTATCTGCCGTCATTGCCGGCGCGTTTATCATTGCGATGAGCCTTTTATCCATCGCGCTTATCCAGTTTTTGAGAGAAGTGCGCATTGGTGTTCGGGATTTTATGATCCGCGAAGAATATCTCGAGAAAACCGACCAACAAACCTAAACGCATGTGGATTGAAAAGAGGCTATTGATCGCTTTTGGATCAACAGCCTCTGAACATGGGTCAGCGGTTGGAAGTGCCGCTGCCGGAGAACGTGATAGTTAAATCAAATAGGTTCCCCGAACGGATTTTTCCGACCCCTGTGCTGAACCATGAGACATCGGACCACCTCCTTTCGCTTGTTGATAAGATACGAACTGTTGCATTGAAATTCTCCGCTTGTTCGATAATCGGAATGTGAATCATTCATCTCGTGCGAACAAGACTTGAAAAAATTTAATTTGCTGTCAAAATCGCGCGCTCGGTCCAAAATCACCTTATCTTAAGCGCTGCTCCATCAATCGGTTTTTGTGTACCCGTTGCGATTAGCTACGGCAATCTTCGACGACCCGGGTAAATTCCGGCCAGATCGGGATTGCGATGGATTGCAAACCGGTGGTTTCAACAGCAAAACGGCCACGGCTAAACGCGATGCGGTCCATAATAATATCTGAAACCGGTATCATCGTCGCGGCATAGTTGAGTGTGCCGCCGCTGTTGCGCGCCGAAAAGCTTTGCAATCCGGAACTCGCGCGCAAGGTCATTTGCGCTCCGCTATTGGCGACCGTGCCTTCGCGTGAAACGAACAGTTGATTGCGTCCCTGATCGCAGCGGATCATGAAAATTGCCTCCGCATTGGGCGGTCCAAATAAAGCAATCGATCCACGGTCATCTTGCCGGTAAACCCAATCACCAGCGCTGAGCGGCCAGTCAATCCAATTGCCTTCAGGCTGTTTGGGCGCGGGGGCAGAGGCAGGGGCAGGGGCAGGCGTGGGCGCGGCCGCTGCTGATTGTGAGGGAGCAGGCGCAGGGACCACGGCCGAGCAGCCGGCTGCTAACAATATGGCGGAAAAGGCAATTGTGATTCTCATAGCGGATGAATATGGTCAAAAGCATCGCGCTAGGCTAGTCCCATTTTATGTCGCGTGATCCAGCCAAGGCCCCCAAGATTGTAAAAACTCGCATCGACCAACTGCTGGTGGATCGTGGTTTGGCTGAAAGCCGCGCCAAGGCGCAGGCTTATATCATGGCGGGCCTTGTGATTGTTGCGGATCAGAAAATACAAAAACCCGGTCAGAAAATAGCCGATGATGCGGAAATAGAGCTTAAGGGAAAAGATCATCCCTGGGTGTCTCGCGGCGGCATAAAATTGGATCATGCGTTGCGCCATTTTGGCAGGGACGTGACGGGAATGATGGCAATGGATGTGGGCAGCAGTACTGGGGGTTTTACCGATGTATTGCTGAGTAACGGTGCCCGAAAAGTCTATGCTGTGGATAGCGGGACCAACCAGTTGGCTTGGAAACTGCGCCAAGATGACCGCGTGATTGTTCATGAACAAACCAGCGCGCGGATATTGACCGCCGACCATATTTCAGACCCGATTGACCTGATTGTCTGTGATGCGAGTTTTATTTCGCTGACCAAAATATTGGAACGGCCAATGGAATTTGTCGCCGATAATGCCTTTCTGATTGCTTTGATCAAGCCGCAATTTGAAGCGGAACGGGCTGATGTCGGGAAAGGCGGCGTCGTGCGCGATGAAGCGATCCATCAAGCGACATGCGATAAGGTGAGAATGTGGTTGATCGACAAAGGCTGGCAAGTTGATGGCCTTGTTCAAAGCCCGATTACCGGCCCCAAAGGCAATATTGAGTTTCTCATCGCCGCGCAGAAACAGTGCGCGCAATAATAGTCCACGCAATAATAGTCCGCGCTAGGCGACTTGTCTTTCTGCTTCATCCTCATTAGCAGAGATTGTCTATGACCCAAGCCACAAATAGCGCGCAAAATCCTGCCATTTTCGATGTTGGTGTCGCCGCTCAGTCCTTGTTTGAAGACAGTTTGACGTGGCTGACCGAAAATTATGTTGAGCTGATCATCGCGATGATTGTTGGCTTGATTATATTTTGCATCTTGGCGATGATCAAACGATGGGCGGCACGATATGTCAGTCAGCAGGATCGGCTGATCGGGTACCGAGCGATCATATCGGGCGCAATTGCCAAAACCAGCAAGTTTTTCATGATCATGATCGCCGCTGAATTGATTGTCATCTATTCCAATGCGCCTGCTGAAATTGCCAAGACCATCGGGTTTTTGTTCACCATTTCGGTGGTTATCCAGATTGCCATCTGGTTGCGCGAATTAATTCTGGGCTTTTTCAACCGCAAATTGTCGACCGATTCTGATCAACACGAAACTTTGCAGAGCGCGATGACCTTGATCCGCTTGTTGGTTACGGCGGCCATTTTTTCGATTGCGACGATCGTGATTTTGGACAATCTCGGCGTTGACGTGACCGGTTTGGTTGCCGGATTGGGTGTCGGCGGGATTGCGATCGGTCTTGCGGCTCAGGGGATTTTTTCCGACCTATTCGCAGCCCTGTCGATCATTTTCGACAAACCCTTTCGTCGCGGGGAAACCATTACCTATGATAATACCGTGGGAACCATCGAAAAAATCGGATTGAAAAGCACGCGATTGCGGTCGGTTACGGGCGAGGAAATCATCATCTCCAACACCAATTTGCTCGATAAGGAAATAACCAACTTGTCGCAATTGGGCCGCCGGCGAACTCGCTATGGCATCGGGGTTGTCTATCAAACGCCACCCGATGAAGCGCGGCGGATTCCCGGCTTGTTACAAAAAATTGTTGAAGATAATGGCGGTCGCTTTGTCCGCTCCGGATTTGTCGGTTTTGGCGATAGTGCGATTAATTTCGAGCTGGATTTCGACATAATGAGCAATGACTATGAACTTGTATACCAAGGGCGGCACGAGATCGGTTTGGCGATTTTGCAAAAATTCAATGAAGAAGGCTTTGAATTTGCCTATCCAACCCAAACCAGTTTCACAGCGGCGCCGGATGGCAAGATGACTTTGCCTTATCCTGAAGCCGGTTTCCCGGTTCATATACAAGAGGGCTAGCTTGCCGTAACGTCACAACCAGTGGCAAAGAAAAACCTTGTTAATGGCGCGATTAAAAGAGAGAATACGCGCCAAATTCGACTCTAATCCATCATAAAAGGATCTCAATCATGCGTGACGCCGTCATCGTTTCCACCGCTCGAACTCCCATTGGCCGTGCCTATAAAGGTGCATTTAACGCCACAGCCGGCCCGACACTGGGCAGCTTCGCCGCCAAAGCAGCCGTTGAACGCGCGGGCATTGACCCTGGGATGGTCGAAGACGTGGTTTGGGGCAGTGCGTTGCAACAGGGATCACAGGGCGGCAATCTTGGCCGCAATGTGGCGCTGCGTTCTGGATTTCCGATTGAAGTGCCGGGCATGACGTTGGATCGCCAATGTTCCTCCGGCCTTATGGCCATAGCGACGGCATCCAAACAGGTGACCGTTGACCGTATGGATGTGGTTGTTGGCGGCGGTCAGGAATCCATTTCCACAGTGCAAACGCCGGAAATGCGTATGGCACCTGATAAAGCGCTCGTCGCGATGCATGATGATATCTATATGCCAATGCTGCAAACCGCCGAAGTGGTCGGTGCGCGCTATGGCATTTCGCGCGAAGCCTGTGACGAATATGCGCTGAAATCGCAGCAACGCACAGCCGCTGCCCAAGAAGCGGGTAAATTTGACGACGAGATTGTCGAAGTCACTGCAACTATGGGTGTGCAGGATAAGGAAACCAAAGAAATTTCCATGCATGAAATCACCCTGAGTAAGGATGAGGGCAATCGCCCCTCCACCACTCTGGAAGGCTTGCAGTCTTTGAAACCCGTACTGGGTGAAGACAAGATTGTCACGGCCGGCAACGCATCGCAATTGTCCGATGGCAGTTCCGCCAGTGTGGTGATGGAAGCCAGTGCCGCTGAAAAAGCCGGTCTCAATCCGCTGGGCCGTTATGTCGGTATGGCTGTGGCTGGAACCAAGCCGGATGAGATGGGCATTGGCCCGGTTTTCGCTATTCCGAAATTGCTCGAAAAATTCGACCTGAAAATGGATGATATTGGATTGTGGGAATTGAACGAGGCCTTTGCGGTGCAAGTGCTCTATTGTCAGCAGAAGCTTGGTATTCCCGATGAATTGCTCAATGTGAATGGCGGATCCATTTCCATTGGCCATCCTTATGGCATGACCGGCGCACGCTGCACCGGCCATGCGCTGATCGAAGGCAAACGCCGCGGTGCCAAATATGCCGTCGTTACCATGTGTATTGGCGGTGGCCAGGGCGCGGCCGGTCTGTTCGAAATTTTGTGATCTTTGATATTATCGAGCCGTCGCGGCGGCTCGATAATACCTCCTAAAGTACAGCCAGACGATTTTGATTTCCTCTTCTAAAAGAGGAGGATGAGTGAGGTTATTGTCTGGTTTGATGGCGCTTGCCCCCTATGCGCGCGGGAAATTGCGCTGATGCGGCGACTGGATCGCATAGCAGCCATCCATTTTGTCGATATTGCCGATAACCGATCGGATTGCCCCAAGGATCGCCATCAGATGCGCGCGCGATTCCATGCGCAAGAGCAGGGACGGCTTCTTTCCGGGGCTGCGGCCTTTGCCGCCATGTGGCGCGCCATACCGCTATTGCGGCCGCTCGGACTATGGGCGCGGCGACCTTATGCCTTGCGTTTGCTGGAATGGTTTTACAGGAAATTTCTGATCGCCCGTCCGCTGCTCCAACAGTGTGTTAGTAAGGAATATAGGCCATGAATATTCCACCAGATCCGGTGAAACCCGGCCAGGAAAGCGTCTGGGACTATCCTCGTCCTGCCATTGCAGAGCCCAATCACCACCATTTGGAAATTATCCATAAGGGGGTGAAAATTGCCAGCACCAAAGCCGGTTTTCGGACATTGGAAACCAGCCATCCTCCCACTTATTATTTTCCACCGGAAGATGTCGCCTGGACTCATTTATGCACCAGTCCGCGCCGTACAATTTGCGAATGGAAAGGCCAAGCGCGATATTTGGACGCAGTGATCGAAGGGGACACATTGGATATGGTCGCTTGGACCTATGCCAATCCGAACAGCTCTTTTGCGATGATCCGAAATCATGTGGCCTTTTATCCGGCGCCCTTTGATCGTTGTTTGGTCGATGGCGAAACGGTTGTCCCGCAACCGGGCGGCTTTTATGGTGGCTGGATTTCTTCCCATGTTGCTGGCCCCTTTAAAGGCATTCCTGGCAGCCGGTTTTGGTAAATGTGCAGATTAAGGTTGCGCCGTTCGGCCCAGTCCGCAACACTCGTTTTTTGACACATATAATTTTCAGGAGAATAGACTATGCCAGCAGTGGGCGTGATCGCGACTTTGACCGTAGCGGAGGGCAAAAATGCCGATTTTGAAGCCGCATTTAGTGAGTTAATGGCTGCGGTTCGGGCCAATGAACCGGGCAATGAATTTTACTCTGTTTTCCAATGCAAGGATAACCCGCAACAATATAAAGTACTGGAACGCTATGTCGATCAAGCGGCGCTGGACGCGCATGGCAAATCTGATCATTTTCGCGCCAGTGGCCCCAAATTGGCGCCCTGTATGGCAGCGGCTCCCGAGATTGAGCATCTCGACGGGATTTAACCCGCCGATCCAATGGGAAACCTTCGGCCAAATGAGAAGGTGTTTTCCGGCTGACGATAACGGCGACCGGATGCAATTATCTGTAAGATATTGCAGTGCAACATTGAACATTGCGCCGGAAGCTTTATGAGGCGTTCCATGTTTGATTTGGCAATTATCGGTGGCGGCATAAATGGCGTGGGCATTGCTCGCGATGCCGCTGGTCGCGATCTGAAAGTTTTGCTGGTAGAGCGCGATGATATGGCGGCGCATACCTCATCGGCCAGCACCAAGCTCGTCCATGGCGGATTACGCTATCTGGAACATTATGAGTTTAGTCTCGTCCGCAAAGCCTTGCAGGAACGCGAAGTGCTGTTGCGCAACGCGCCGCATATTATTTGGCCGATGCGTTTTGTCTTGCCGGTCGACGAAGGCATGCGTCCGGCCTGGTTGTTGCGACTGGGATTGTTTCTTTACGATCATCTCGGTACCCGCTCGCTTCTGCCGGGTACGAAAAGCCTTAATCTGCACAAAGATTTGCGCGGCAAGCCTCTGCAAAAGCGATTAAAAAAAGCTTTTGCCTATTCTGATTGCTGGGTCGAGGATGCGCGATTGGTGGCGTTGACCGCGCGCGATGCCAAAGAGCGTGGTGCCGACATAAGGGTGCAAACAGAATGTGTCGGCATTGCACGCAGCGCTGATCACTGGACCTTGCAGCTGAATGGCCCGGATGGAGCCGGGAGCGAACAAGCCAAAGTGCTGGTCAATGCGGCGGGACCTTGGGTTGACCCGGTCACTGCGCTTTATGACCAAAGCAGCAACGCTGCAAAATTGCGGTTGGTAAAAGGCAGCCACATTGTGATTGCGCGCAAATTTGAAGGGGATCACAGCTATATTTTCCAGAATAAGGATGACCGGATCATCTTTGCCATTCCTTATGAAGGCAATCATACTCTGATCGGAACCACCGATCAGCCTTGGAGCTATGACGAAGGGCCAGCGAAGATTAGCGACGGAGAAATTGACTATCTTTGTGCCGCGGCCAGCGAATATTTTGCTCAGCCGGTAACCCGCGAACATGTCCAATGGACCTATTCCGGAGTGCGCCCTTTATTTGACGATAAAAGCCAGTCGGCATCGACGGTGACGCGTGATTATGTGTTTGATTATAATGACCAAGACGGAGCGCCGGTCCTGTCGGTTTTCGGCGGCAAGATAACCACTTACCGTGTCTTGGCGCGCCAAGCGATGAAGGCGTTGAAGGCGGTGCTGCATGTCGACACTGATGATTGGACCAAATCTGTGCCGCTGCCTGGTGGCGATTTTCCTGCGGACGGATTTGATGCGCTTACGGCTGAATATGCAAAGCAATGGGATTTTCTCGACAAGGACATAATCGCGCGGTTGGTTCGGGCCTATGGTACCGATTGTGCGCAAATTCTCGATGATGTGAAGGACCCGTCCGGGCTGGGCACCTATTTTGGAGCCGGCCTTTATGAAGCAGAACTAAATTGGGTGATTGCCCATGAATTTGTCACCCGCGCGGAAGATATTTTGTGGCGCCGGTCAAAGCTGGGTTTGCATATGAGCGAAGCGGAAAAAGCCGCCGTGGCGCAATGGTTTGCGGTTCGCGCGACAAAAACAAAAGCGGCCGGTGCCGTTTCCTGATTGACGCGCCGCAAACACGGTGGCAATAGCGGCGCTTGGAAATAGGCGGGTGTAGCTCAATGGTAGAGCAGAAGCCTTCCAAGCTTACGACGAGGGTTCGATTCCCTTCACCCGCTCCACTCATTCCCCTTAGAAATCCATAGCAATTTGTACGAATTTTGAGCGACCGCTAGTCGCTGGTTCAAATACGGGTCATTCAAAACGGTGCTGGCGCTTTATAAATCATTTCGACGCGTTCAATTTGACCGCTAAAACCGACGACCACAGTGATGTCCCAAAAGAGCTTTCCAAGGCCGTTTGGAGCATATGAAAGACGAAAGGGTTGCGACAATCGGTTGTCTGACACTATGCGCTTCACCTCCCAAACTTCTTGGAACGGTACACTTAAAAACACGTCCCGCGCCGACACCTTGCTTTGGTCATAGGACGCCACTGATCCTGCCAGCAATTCAAAGGATTGTAACTTATCGTTTCTCAATCCTTCTTGCGCGGTTTCCAGTTTCGATATCAACGCATCGGCCTCTCCGACCGTCAGCCCCATCAATTGCCGTTCGGTGGGTGCCGAAACATCTCCGAGCATGTCAGCTTCAGCTGGGGTGGCGTGTCCAATAAAACTAGCCAAAAAAAGCGCTATACCGAGTTTCATTCAAGAACATTATCCGGTCTGCAGAATGGAGGCAAGCCATCCTTATTTCGATCTGTTGTTGATATATCCGCTAAACCCCGAAAGCGGACACTAATATTAGCTTTGTTAAACTGCGATAATTGTTTGGATAGCAGCCACCGGATTAATATCGTCGATGCTTGCTTCAAAAGTAGACATGCTCCACAGGCTTGTTGTGCATGTTGAAATTGATCGCCATTGCTGATTGGCCATGATCGCCCGCGTATACAAAACCAAGATATGTGCAGCTGAAGAGAATTGGCGCTGGTAGGATGCAAGTGGAGGCTTCAAAACCTGATATGGAGATTGACAAGAAAACAGGAACGGGGCGTCGGTTCAGCCCGGAAAAACGCAAGTCTATGATCCTCGACAGCGCAGCGGAGCTTATCGCCAAGCATGGCACGTCTGACCTTTCACTGGAAGTTATCGGAGAGAAGGCAGGCGTCAGCAAGACGCTCATGTACCGCTATTTCGGTAGCTTGGTTGTGCTGCTCAAAGCGCTTCTAAACCGCGAATATCGCCATCTGCGGACAGAACAGCTTACCGCGGCAGAAAGCGCGGATACCTATGAAGAACTCGTTCGAAATGTAACCCGTGCCTACCTGCTTTGCATTGAAGATCGCGGCCTGATTATCGAGAGGCTCCAAGCCTACCCAAATATCGCCAAGGCCCAGGACCCGACACATTATAATCGCGAACCTTCCATTCACTATTTCTCTGAGGTCACAGCTGAGGTGTTCGACATTCCCCTTGATGTAGCTATAGCGGCGACAGAGATTTCATTCGGTATGCCGGCGGCAGCTGGGGAGTTTTTGGTCCGGAGCGGTATGGATCGCCAAATGATCGAGGATATCACCGTCTCAATGATCCTTGGGAGCGTAGCTGGACTGCGCAACGATGCTTTCGGGCGACAGGCAAAGGTCAGGCCGCCCTCAGCCATCCTTCCTGACCCGGCGCAGAAAAAAAAGACGAGAGAGTGAGCGCTCCGCCCACCCTCTCGCATCCTCAGGGAGAGCTCTAGAACCGGAAGCGCACAAGGCCGCCATAAGTCTGTGGCTGATTGCGAAAGCCGACAAGCGAACCGGGTAGACCCACTGCGGGAGAGACGAGGTTGAGATAAGCTGTGTCGGTGAGATTGCGACCCCAGAGCGAAAACTCTAGTCCATTGGCGAGACCCAGCGTGACAGAGGCGTTGAGATTTTCGACCGCACGTTTGAAGTTCGACAGGCCGTTCACGATCTCGACATTGCTCTCAACAAGATAATCAGCGTGGAAGCGCAGCGTCGCATCATCGCCAACATCGAGTACATATGTTCCCCCAACGACCACTGACCATTCAGGTACACCGGAAGGACGCTCGCCGCTAAGATCCGTCGGGACTACGGTGAAGCTAGGCGAGAGGGCGGTACCGCCAGTAAACGTGTCGAAAACAGAATCGAGATAGGTTACCCCTGCAGTGAAGGTGAGCTCAGGGATCGGCGAGATTCTGGCATCGAACTCAAAGCCGGTGACCGATTGCTGTTCAGCGTTACCGAGAATAAAACCTGTTCCGGTAAAGACATTGGTCTGAAACCCTTCGAGTGTCTGGTCGAAGAGCGCTAGGTTGAACGAGAAGCCATCCCAACTGCCCTTGATACCGATCTCGTAGACTTCTGATTCCTCAGGACCCGCAAATCGTGATCCGGTCCTGAGGTTCGGCACGGCGAGCCCCGCATCGCGTATTGGTGAGGCTGCCACCGGGGGCGACTGAAACGGTGAACCAGGCACGAAATCAGCGGCAAATGGGCGGCTGTCGTTAGATAGATTGAACGACGAGGCTTTGAACCCGGTCGCATAAGTCGCGTAAAGGCTCACATTATCGGATGCATCATAAGCAAGGCGGATTGTATAGGATAGATCCTGATCATCCGTGCGGCCGTCCTCGACCGCGTTGGGAAAGTTCAGATAGGGTGGATTGAATTGCAGCCCGCGCAGTCCAAGAAACGGGTTGGTCGCTGGATCAGAGGCTAGAACGCTGGCAACCGCTGGCGGAGCCCCACCAGCCACAGCTGCGTTAAAGCCCGCCTGAACAAGGTCGATGCCGGAGAAGACATCGGTGCTCACATTATTCGATACGACCTCTTTCTTATCCTCGGTATAATTTGCGCCGACCGTGAACGTAAGGCCGTCGGTGATCTCGAAATCGAGCTGACCGAAGATTGAGAACGACGTATTCTCATAGTCGTAATCGAGCGTACGTCCTTGGCCGACGCCGCCAAAACTGCCCGCAGGAATACCGGGGACAAGTGCCCGCAGTGTAGGCTCAAGCGCGCTGTAAGCGCCGCCGGTGACGGCATTAGCGAAGCGCAGGAAACCCTCGCCATTGCCGAATTCCGCACCTTGATCGATGGTCTCATGGAAAAGGAAGCCACCGATCAGGAAATTGAGTGGACCGTCGAAATCGGATGCGGCGCGCAGTTCGCCCGTATATGTCTTGATATCAATTGTGTTGATATTGGTGCCAATCGAATTGAGGCTGGTAAAGTCGCTGTCTTGATTTACGAACACGTCGGAGCGGCGATACGCGCCGATTCCCGTCACATCTATATTACCCGTACTCCAATCGCCTTGTAATGAGATGCCGTAGTTTTCGACCTCGTTTGTTGGCGCAAAGTTGACCGTGCTTTGTAGCGAAAGCGGCTCGTTAGCAACAAACTCGCCGCCAATCGCGCGCACCAACCCGCCCAACGGCCCATCAACGACATTCGTCGCTCCGCAGCACACTTCGTCGATCTGGTCGTAGTCGGCAATCACGCGGAATTTGAGGACGGAGCTAGGCTGGAACAGCAACTGCCCGCGCACGCCCCATCGATTGCGATCATTGATATCCTGATTGATGATAATGTCTTCGATATAGCCGTCACGCCGATTGTAATTGCCGCCGATGCTGAACGCGAGCGTGTCGCTGATCGGGCCCGTTATGTTGGCTTTGGCAACGACTGCATCATAATTACCATAAGAAAGCTCGGCAACTCCTCCGAAATCGAATTGTGGCTCGCGCGTGACGACGCTGATGATCCCCGCGGAGGCGTTCTTGCCAAACAAAGTCGATTGCGGGCCATTGAGCACCTCGACTCGCTGCAGGTCAGGCAAATCGGCGATCTGCGCAGCAGCGCGTGAACGGTAAACACCGTCTACAAACACGCCGACTGAAGGTTCAATCCCGGGATTGGCCGATCCGTTGCCAAAACCGCGGATGATGAAGTTTGTATTCGTAGACAGACTGCTCTGACTGACACGCAGTGAGGGTACCAGCGTCTGAATATCGAGCAGGTCCCGCACTTGCGCGTCTTCGATTTGTTCTACCGTGGTGACGGAAACCGCTATCGGCGTTTCCTGCAAGGTCGCCTGACGCTTTGACGCGGTCACAATGATCAGATTGCTATCGGGCTCTACGGCACTTGCAGCGGCCTCGTTGTCTTGCGCGAAAGCGGCTGTTGATGTGGCACAGAATGCAATTGTGCTGAACCCCGCAAGCAATGCGCGATATGTCGTTTTCATGAGTCTATCCCCTCTATTAAGTGATAATAAAGTACACTTTAGGCAACGTAATGTCGTACTATCGCTCTTTTAACAAGGAATTTTACACATTATGTTGACTTCTAGTAAATATAGAGATTAATGGTGCATCTTGACAACACCGTCGCTCGGCGACTCAATGAGCCGCGGCATCAACCATATGGGAGATAGCAATGAGGATGTGGAAACTAGCGTTAGCGACATCGGGCGCATTAACCATGAGCGCGTGCGCATCGCAAACTTCTGAACTTCCCGAAGATTCGGTGATAAAAGGCGTAGGCTGGGTGGGCGCGGTTGTCAGCGATCTTGATAAGACCACCGCGCTTTACGAGGACGCGATCGACCTGAAACAAGTCGATGACACAGCCATCACAGGTAATAAGGCCTTCGATCAACTGGCGGGGCGCGAAGGGGTGGAGGCGCAAACCCGTATGATGCGAAGCGTTAATATGCAGTTGCGCTTTATGTCGTTTGCAAATCCATCTGCCAAAGCGCAAGCAACGTCCCCGATAGAAGTTTTTGGGCCGGGTATCATGCATGTCTGCTATCAGGTTGATCAGGAAACCAAGACATATCAGAAATTTCTAGCGGGCGGCGCGACCCATTTGGGTAAAAAGGAGATGCAGCAGCTCAACCCGCGCAATCCGGTCTACTATTCCTATTCACGCGACTTCGATGGGCTAATTGCAGAGATCGAGCATGTCGACATTGCTCAGCTCGATCTTCCTAAGCCCCCTAAAAACCAACGTCGCATTCGCCATGTCGCCCTTGCCACGCCAGACGTAGATCGGCTCACGGAATTTTATGCGGCACTGCTCGGACAGCCTGAGTTTCGCCGTTTCGGCCAATGGCCTTTCTTGCGCATGGAAGGCGAAAAGTCCGATGCGGTCTCAGGCCTCGATAATGGTGTGGGCGAAGCTGCATGGTTTCAAATCCGCAATCTGGAGCTTGAGATCTTTCAGTTTCATAGCCATCCGACCGAAGCCCCCGGGACGCCGCGGCCACTCGATGCGCCCGGATATAATATGATCGTCCTTGATGTTTCTAATCTCGACGAGGCGCGCGCTTTGTTTGAGCGAGCCGGTGGCACAATCGAGACAGGCCCCACCGCGATGGACGGCGGGGAAATCATCTTTGGCCGGGACCCGGACGGCAACCTAATCGGCCTGCAGGTGACGCCGACCGACGCGTTAGTTTCGTCGCGTAATTTCAGGAACAACGGAATAGAATGAGGGATAGTTTAATGTTTGATCTAACGGGCCACGTGTCCATTGTCACAGGTGGAAATGGCGGGCTAGGGCTCGCTTATTGCCGGGGCTTGGTGAAAAGCGGCGCAAAGGTTGCAATCTGGGGCCGAAACGAGGCCAAGAATGCCTCTGCAATTGAAGAAATTCGAGCGATGGGCGGCAAAGCAGAAGCCTTTGTCTGCGATGTTACCGACGAGGCAGAGATCAACGCCGCCTTCAAGCAAACGCTCAACCGATTTGAAAAGGTCGACAGCTGCTTTGCCAATGCAGGTGGCGGCGGCTTTCGCGGCGCCTCGCACACCATTGGTCGACAAGCCTGGCTCGATACAATTGACCTTAATCTGATGAGTGTGGTGCAGACCTGGGCCCCGATTACTGAGCATTTTCTGGAAAGAAAGATTCCAGGCCGACTGATCGTAACCTCTTCGGTTGCGGCCTTGATTGGCTCGGGAGGCGCAGCCGGCTATTCGACTACCAAGGCAGCGGTGCTCGGACTAACGCAAGCGCTTGCCGTCGAGTTGGGGAAGGCTGGCATCCGTGTGAACGCTCTCTTACCTGGCTTTATTGAAACCGAAATGTCACTTGATACGAGCGAGGCGTTCCAGGAATCCGCACGCCGCAGATCCGCGATCGGGCGCATTGGCGAGCTTGAGGATATGGAAGGTGCTGCGGTTTTCCTTGCGTCGAAAGAGAGTGACTTCATGACCGGTCAAGGGATCGTTCTTGACGGCGGGAGCACCATCTACCCTCTGTAACTTGGGCGATTGTGCGATAGAAAAACGGCGAAGGATAAGATCATGAGTGTTTCAAATATACTGCACTGGACTGTCGCAATCCTGTTCCTGTTGATCGGATTGCTTCTAACTCTGGGCGGTGGTCTTCTGATCTATCTCGGCGGTAGTTTCTATTACATCCTGGCCGGTATCGCATCTCTCGCGGTCGCTTTCTTCACGATCAGGCGAAGTGCAAAGGCGTTTTGGATCTATGCCGCCCTGTTCGTCGCCACTTTGGTCTGGTCAGTGTTCGAGGCCGAATTGCATTTCCTTGCACTCCTGCCACGTCTTGCCATGTGGCTGGGTCTCGGCATTTGGTTCCTGACGCCGTGGTATCGCCAGTCACTGATAAACAAGAAAGATTCAGAAGCCGATGTTGCATTACCGCCCAACCGTTGGTGGATCGGTGCATCGGCCCTTGCCTCCGTCCTTCTTCTGATAATAGCAAGTCTTCAAGGCTATGTCCGCAACAGCGAAGGCACCGTCCGCAGCGGCGACGCGGTCGCGGCCGCTGATGACTGGCGGCACTATGGCAACACGGAAGGCGGCACGCGTTTTGCTACGGTCGATGATATCACCACCGAAACTGTTGGGGGATTGAAGGAAGTCTGGCGTTATCGAACGGGTGTTGAAGAAGACTTTAAGGCAACCCCTCTTAACATCGAAGGAAAGCTGTTCCTGTGTACCGCGCGCAATGTCATGATCGCACTGGATGATGCAACGGGCGAAGAGCTTTGGCGCTACGACCATGGAATCGAACCGCCGATGGAAAACCAATATGCGCGCACCTGCCGCGGGGTCGGATATCATGAGGCACCAAAAGCATATACGGGCCAATGCGCCAAGCGGGTTGTTACCTCAACTGTCGATGCGACGATTATCGCGGTGGATGCCGATACCGGAGAACTTTGCTCTGATTTTGGCGAAGGCGGCGTGGTCGACCTTTGGCAAGGACTGGGCGCGGACCAGCACGAGCGGTTCGAATATTGGGTCACCTCGGCTCCGCTAGTGGCGGGGGACAATCTGGTAATTGGAGGTCAGGTAGCCGACACTCAGGATTTGGGACTGCCATCGGGCGTTGTACGCGCTTTTAATGCGATAACGGGCGAGTTTGTTTGGGCTTGGGATCTTGGCAATCCAGGCAATAATGAAGCCCCAGCCGAGGGTAAGACCTACACGCCGGGCACGCCAAATGTCTGGTCAATTATGAGTTATGACGCGGATCTGGGCCTGATTTATGCTCCGACTGGCAATCCTTCGCCCGACTATTTTGGCGGGGCGCGGCGCGATTTTGACGAGGAATATTCTTCCTCAATCGTGGCAATTGATGCCAGCACTGGTCGAGCAAGTTGGCATTATCAGATCGTCCATCACGACGTTTGGGATTACGATCTGCCAGCGCAACCCGTGCTGGTCGATGTTCGGCGCGAAGGCGAGTTGGTACCCTCTGTCGCGGTTCCGACAAAGATGGGCGATATTTTTCTGCTTGACCGGCGCGACGGCACCCCCGTGCACCCAATTGTGGAGAAGCCTGTGCCGCAAACTGGTGGGGTCGAAGCCGAAAAACTTGCTGCTACCCAGCCAGAGTCACCGCTGCCCAATTTTCACCCTTTCCGCCACGAAAAGGATATGTGGGGCCTTACCCCAATCGATCAAATGGTCTGCCGGATCGAATATCGGACCATGAATTATGAAGGGATGTACACCCCTCCTTCGCTTGCCACAGGCCTCACGCAAACCGGGACTATGCTTTATCCGGGTAATTTCGGCGGCTTTAACTGGGGCAGTGTTTCGGTTGATGCGGACAACGGCCTTCTGGTCGCTGCGCCTATGATGCTTGCGCACCGTCTCATAATGGTGACGCCTGAACAAGTCGCCGAAGCCGGCCCGATTGCAGGTCTCTTCCTGGGCTCCAATCACCCGGCTGTACGCTATGAGGAAGACGGTTCTATGCCACTTTTGGGCGACCCCGATCCGGGCGATCCTTTCGATCATCGTCAGATCAAGGCCTATGGCTACCCTGGACCGTTTATGTCGCGGCTCGGTACGCAGGTTCCTTGTTTTGAACCGCCGTGGTCTCAAATCGCAGTGATCGACCTCAACACTAAGGAGTTGCTCTGGAGCCGTCCAGCTGGCGATATGAGCCAATCTGGTCCCTTTAATCTGCGCTCTGGTATTCCTTACGATGTTGGCACGGCGGTACGGGCTGGGACGCTTACGACGCGTGGCGGGCTCACTTTTCTTAGTTCTGCCATGGATGCAAAAGTCCGGGCCTTTGACCTACGCACGGGCGAAGAGAAATGGGAGGCTCCACTTCCCGGCAACGGCCTCGCAACGCCAATGACATACCGCTCCACCCGTGACGGCAAACAATATCTAATTGTTACTGTACCCAACCCCACATGGCGTTATCCGCGCGATCCAATAACGAACCAGTATATCGATTCGCAAAGCGTTGTGGACGGCAAAGGCGGTTACGTCATCGCCTA
This sequence comes from Parasphingorhabdus sp., assembly GCF_039982415.1. GTDB lineage: Bacteria > Pseudomonadota > Alphaproteobacteria > Sphingomonadales > Sphingomonadaceae > Parasphingorhabdus. The sequence continues at coordinate 47,853 of NZ_JBDWYL010000006.1, read as the reverse complement.
TGCCCTTGAAGACTAGTCCGCGCCTGCATTCACCGAGGCTGCCTCAATATGAGTTCGGATGGCTGAATTGACGATTTCAGCTTCGCGGACGTGGGGCCAGTGACCAATATCCGGCAAAGTCAGAAGTTTGGGTTTATCTGAGAGTCCCATCAGTCGGTCGAGCGCAGTCTGGTTAAAGATCGGATCATCGTTTCCCCATATATACAACGCAGGCATCGTTACGCGCGCGTTACGAGACGGCCAAAAATCGACCTCTGCCAGATCATCAGGATGGGGCAGATTGGCACGATACCAATTGATATGCGCGTTGGTGCGCTTTGGGTCGCTGGTGGCAGCGCGAAACAAATCACCTTCTTCGGAGGTAAGCTTTCCCGCTTCGACCAGCGGACGGTACGCCCCGTCGTAAATTGTATCCGCCGTACCTAAAAGCACCAACAGCGGCGGGTTCGCTTGCTTGAAGCGTTCGACATAGCCCGCGCTCTTTCGAGCACTGGGATCGGTTTCCAAGGCGTGGAGGCTGGCGTTGATCGCGGGTGCGCTGAGGCCGGTGACTGAGAGCACCCGCTCCGGATAACGCTGCGCGAACCCGATGGCGAAGGCTGAACCCCAATCGTGACCTACTATATGAGCCTGCTGCGTTCCCAGTTCATCGAGCAATGCAGCAAGATGTTCGGCCATCGCTTCAAGCTTATAGTCTCGTTCATCCGTCGGCGCATCGGATTTACCTGCACCAAGCCCATCAATTGCTACAACTCGGTAATCGCTTTTAAAGTAGTCGACCTGACGCAGGAACGAGAACCAGGATGATGGAAAACCATGCAGAAAGACAATAGTCTCGCCCTGTCCTGCTTCGACGTAATGCAGCCTATTGTCAGCATATTCAAAATAGCCTTCTTGTAAACTGCCGCGCTCACCGAGAGGCGCGTTGAGAAGGCTCACAGCAGGATCGGGTGATTGACGGTCGACAGTGCTCGGCCAAATCGACCAAGACAAGACAGCGACCACAGCAACTGCAATCGCGGCAAAAGATCCAAGTAGAAGGCGTTTAGCCATCATCAATACACCCTTGGAATATCATACACTTGGAGTTTTACCTTAAGTGGTAATATAGTCAACTTATGATAGGGGGGGTTCCTAGTCGGCCTCTTGGTCAAAGCGACTGCTTTTTAGTCGGAAGCTGACGATCAATCAACACTATGCCAATATCCGCTTTTGCGTCCAAAGCGGCCATCAAAAATCACGGCCCAACCGTGTTTGAAACTTTCACAAATTGTCTTTCAGCCAATTTAACACCAGCGTAACGCGCTTTGATTTGGCGCTGCGTTCGCGGCAAAGGGCGACAATCGGGGCTTGCGGCGCGGACCAGTCAGGCAGCAGTTCAACCAGCGTGCCTTTTTTTAAAGCTTTGAGCACATTCCATTCCGAACGGAGCACAATACCCAGGCCATTAATCGCCCAGTCGAGGGCAACCTGCCCATCATTACAGACTAGCACAGGGTTGATTCTAATGGTCGTCTGCTTTGCTTTTTTGTCGAATAATATCCAGTAGCTTCCTTTATCCCCATCTTCGGAAATGGCGATGCACCGATGTCCGGCAATCTCGTCTGGCGATTGCGGTGTGCCATATTCTGCCAAATAATCTGGTGCTGCGCAGAGTATCCGTCGATTTTCGGCTAATGGGATTGCAACAAAATTTGAATCCTGAGGCGGCGCGATCCGAATGGCGATATCCCAACTGCCTTCCGGTATTTGACTGAGATCGTCACTCAACCGAAGATGCACGTCAAGATTGGGATATTTTTTGGAGAGCTTGCCCATTAATGGCGCAATATGATGCCGTCCAAATCCCATTGGAGCAACGAGACTAACAAGGCCGCTGACCCGATCATGCCTGTCATTGATACCGTCTTGAATAAGGGTCAGTTCCGATAAAACACCACCCGCTCGTTCCGCGAGATATTCGCCATCGGATGTCAATATAATGCCGGAACGGCCATTGCGCTGGGCGAGCTTGTGACCCAGCCGCTGTTCCAGCAGGGAAAGTCTTTGACTAATCGCTGACGGTGTTAAATGCATATCTCTGGAAACGGCGGCAATTGATCGCCGCTGGGACAATAAAGATATTAGTCTGAGGTCATCCGAATTAATCATTAGAATGTTTTATCATTAAATTCAGAAATAACCATTTTTATTATCTGATAATTATTGCTAACTTTCAATCAGATTACCGGTGAAGGAGAGTTCCCATGTTCACAAAAATGATCACAAAGGCAATATTGCTGCCCAGCTTTGTTGTTGCGAGCATGAGTAGCTCCGTCGCGGGCGCTGAGGCTGGTACCAGCCCCGAGAATGCGCCTTTTCCCTTGGCTTCGTTTGACAATGCGATTGTGTCGCTAAAGGATCGGAACGAGGCCAATGCAAAACGGTGGACGGTGATCGAGCGGATGAAGGCCTATTATGTCCCAGGCGCTAGCGTGGCAATCATCCGCAACGGCAAAGTCATAATGACGAAGGGTTATGGAACGCAATCGGCTAATTCCGGTAATGCTGTGGATGGACAGACGGTTTTTTCCGCTGGCTCGGTCAGTAAAGTGGTCAATGCAGCATTGGTCCTGCGTCTGGTTCAAGCGGGCATTCTCGATCTTGATAAGGATGTGAATCACTATCTGAAATCCTGGAAAGTACCTGAAAGCAAATATACGGCGATTGAAAAGGTCACGCTCCGGCGGCTGCTTGCTCATACTTCTGGTTTGAGCCAACATGGCTTTCCGGATTTTCAACCGGGAGAAAAATTACCAACCATAGTTCAGACACTGAATGGAAAGTCGCCCGCCAAACATGGCCGGATAAAATCCCTGTTCACGCCCGGTGAAAAGATGAAATATTCGGGCGGCGGAATCACGGTGGCGCAATTGGTTATCGAAGATGTGACCGGCCTGACCTATAATGAAGCAGCGGAAAAATATGTCTTCGAACCTTTAGCAATGACCAGAAGTACATTTGCTAATCCGCTTCCGGAAACCCATGGAAATATTGCCCGCGCCCATGACAAGAAAGGCAAGGCTGTTGCTCTTCCGCGCGGTTACCAAGCCATGCCGGAATTGGCAGCTTCTGGCCTTTGGACGAGCGCTGAGGATCTGGGAAAATTTGTTCTGGGCATGATGGATGAAGAGTTTTTGTCGAACGAGTTGCGCAATGATATGCAAACCCGGCAGGGAAAGAGTTGGCACGGTCTGGGCCCCAGATTAAACGGCATCGGCGATAAGCTGGCCTTCCACCATGGCGGTGCAAATGACAGTTATAAATCATGGATCGAAGGCCATCCGGTTCAGAAAAATGGCATTGTCGTTCTGACCAACGGGGAAAATGGCCGCGAGCTGGGATATGAATTGCGTATCGCTGCAGAAAAAGCGTGGCATTGGTCGATCAACTTTCCAGCCGATTTTGCAACGCCCCAATTCCAATAGATGATTTTTCAACAATGTCGGTCGGCGTCCAATTGTGCCGTTTGATGAAACGAAAACGATTCTCAATCAGTGTTTCTGCTCGTTATTTTGCGGAGCAAGACTGCCCAATTCTCGTTGCAGACATTTTTCGAACAGTTGCTGTTCACGCGAGGGATTATCATTGGCAACCCGTTGTTGATCGATAACGGGGCGATATAGACCCTTAGTGAAGGACAGAGAGAAAACGGTCATGCGCGTTCTCGCTAGCGTTGTACGCGGCCGGAGCCGTCGCCGGACATAAGTTTTTCGACTTCAGCGACACTGACCCGATTGAAATCACCGAGGATGGAATGTTTCAGACAGCTGCCTGCGACCGCAAATTCGAGAGATTCCTGACGATCCGTATAGGCATTTAAGCCATAGATCAGAGCAGAGGCAAAGCTATCACCACCACCGACTCGATCAATAATATCGGTAATTTCATAGCGCCGTGACAATTTAAAATCACCGCCACGTTCGCGCAGACAAGCGGACCAGCCGTTGCGATCGGCGCTCATGCTTTCACGCAAGGTAATCGCGATGGTGGACATGTTCGGATAAAGCTCCAATACTTTTTCCGACAGCGCTTCATATTTCTTCGTATCGAGTTCGCCGGCTTCCACATCAACATCCACGCTGATGCCAAGCGATTTCTGGCAGTCTTCTTCATTGGCAATACCAACGTCAACATGCTTGACCAATTCAGACATGACTTCCGGAGCGCTCTTGCCGTATTTCCACAGCTTGCCGCGATAGTTGAAATCGCACGATACGGTTACGCCCGCTTTTTTGGCAGCTTGCACGCATTCAATGCTGAGATCGGCCGACTCTTGTGTGAGCGCCGGAGTGATACCGGTAATATGAAGCCATTTTGCGCCATTGAAAATGGACGTCCAATCAAAATCACCCGGTTTGCATTCGCTAATCGCACTATGAGCGCGGTCATAGATGACTTTGGATGGCCGCTGATTGGCACCGGTTTCTAGAAAATATATCCCGACCCGATCACCCGAACGGCGGACATGGGTTGTATCGACACCGAAACGGCGCAATTCGCCGATGGCCGATGCACCCACATCATTGTCAGGCAAGGCAGAGATAAAGCCGGAATTCAGGCCATAATTGCTGAGCGCCACCGCGACATTGGCTTCGCCGCCACCAAAAGTTGCTTCAAAGCTGGGGGACTGGAAAAACCGTTCATGGCCCGGTGTTTTGAGCCGCAACATGATCTCGCCAAAAGATAGAAATTCTGTCACCTTATTTCTCCATAGAGCGCGCATTTTGGCCGATCGCGACCGCTTCCTGCGCTAATGTTGTTATTGCATCAAAATTGCCGGCCTCAATTTCAGCGGCCGGGGTGAGCCAACTGCCGCCACAGGCAACGACGGAGGGCAGGGCGAGAAATTCGCCCAGATTGCTCGCCGACACACCGCCTGTTGGCATGAAACGCATATCGCGAAAGACCGAAGACAGGGCTTTGAGCATGGGCACCCCGCCAGCAAGAGCGGCAGGGAAAAATTTCACCGTGCGCAGTCCCAAAGCATAAGCGCGCTGGACCTCGCCAGCTGTCATCGTCCCCGCAAAGAGCGGAACCGCTTGGTCCAGGCAATATTCCGCCACCTCATCAACCAGTCCGGGGCAGACAATAAATTGGGCGCCCCGCGCGATCACTTCTTCTGCCTGGGCAACCGTCAGCACCGTGCCGGCGCCCACGATCAATCCGGAAGTTTCTTTGACAATCGCTTCCATGCAATCAACCGCTTCATCGGTGCGCAGCACCACTTCGATAACGCTGAGCCCGCCTTCACTTAGCGCCTGGGCGGTATCCACGGCAATGGCAGTATCCTGCGCGCCGATAAGCGGCACGACAGCGGCTTGAGCAAGCCGGTCTTCGAGTTGCTGACGAATATTCATTTGCTTTGTCGCCTTTTCAGATCAGGAGAAAAACAATCCACCATTAATATCAATATTGGTCCCGCTGATGAACGAGGCCTCGTCAGACGCAAGATAGGCTGTCGCATCGGCAGTTTCCTCTGCTAGGCCCTGACGGCGCAGCGGAGTGGAATTGGCGACATTTTCACGCACCGCATCGGCGGTAAATGTATCGTGGAACGATGTTGCAATCATACCGGGACACAAGGAATTACAGCGAATGCCTTTGGGACCGAGATCTTTGGCCATGGCCCGAGTGAATGTCATCACCGCGCCTTTTGAGGTGGCATAGGCAGCCGCACCCGGCCCGCCGCCATCCCGGCCTGCCAGGGATGCGAAATTCACAATGGCTCCGCCTTTGGGCATGTGAGGTACCACCGCTTTGGTTGTGAGGAAGGTCGACGTCACATTGAGGCGCATGACATGCTCAAAAAATTCCATGTCCATTTCATCGAGACCTTTGCGCTCGACGAGACCGCCAGTGACATTGACCAGAATATCAATCGTTTCGCCAAAAGCAGCTTGAGCCGCCGCGACAAGCCTGTCGACATCTTCCGGTTTCATCATATCGGCTTTGCAGGAAATTGCTGTCCCGCCGGCCGCTTCAATCTCGGCCAGTGTTTCGTTGGCTTGCTCTTCATTGTTGCAATAGTTCACAACGACCTTAGCGCCTTCGCGAGCCAGCTTCACTGAGACAGCGCGACCAATATCCCGGCTACCACCGGTCACAATTGCTACCTTGTCTTTCAATTTAGTCATGTTTTCCCCTGTCTATGAATGGTTGAGATATTAAGCGGATTTGGCTTTCAGCGGTTTGATATCGGTGCAGAAAACCAAAACCGACAAAACGGTTAAAATGGCGAGAGCAGCGCCGACCACAAAGGCAGGCGTATAGCTGTTGACGGTAATGATCGGGATCAGGAAGTTGAGTCCAACGACGGCCAATTTGGCAGCGGTTCCGGCAAAGCCCGCCAGCGATCCGACGGACTGTCCGCTGTAAAAATCGCTCGGCAAGGTTTGGATGTTACCAACCGCTGTCTGGAAGCCGAAGAGTATCGCTGCCATCAGCAGGACCGCAACCAATGGCGTAGCGGCTTGGGTGGTCATGAGCAATGAAACCAGCATGATCAATCCGCCCAGACTGATGACCGATTTGCGGGTCTTGTTGACCGTCCAACCGGCTTTTATGCGGTTTTGGGCGAGCAGTCCGCCAAACCATGCTCCAAACATTGCGCCGACATAAGGCACCCAGGCATAAAGCCCGATTTCTTTGACGCCAAAGCCATATGTTTCATTGAGATAGAGCGGCAACCAGCCAACAAAAAGCCACCAGATAGGATCCAGGAAGAAGGAGGCCATGATGACGCCCCAACTTTCCTTGCGTGATAGAATCTCTTTGGAATTGGGAGCGTAATCCGCAATTTCACCCGATTCTTCGTTGCGTTGACCGGTGAGAATATATTGGCGCTCTTCTTCCGATACCCACGGATGCGTATCTGGTCCGGATTTATAGATGATCAACCATGGAATTAGCCAGAGAAAGCCAAGCGCGCCCACGGCGATAAATGTTGCCTGCCAAGTGCCCAGAAAGACGAACAGATAGGCAATAATGGGCGCGGAAACAATGCCGCCAATGGCAGCACCAGAGTTAAAGATGCCCTGCGCAAGAGCCCGCTCATTAATTGGGAACCATTCCGCATTGGCTTTGGTCGCACCGGGCCAGTTTCCGGCTTCCGATACGCCCAAAATGACTCGGAAGATCGCAAAACTGGTGAGTCCGTTTGCCACCGCATGGAGCATGGTGGCAGCGGACCAGACCACGATGGAAAGAACAAAGCCCAACCGGGTTCCAATCCAATCGAAAATCTTGCCGAATAATGTCTGACCAAAGGCGTAGGCAAAGGTGAAAACATTGAGAATGATCGCATAGTCTGTTTTGGACAAGCCAAGATCATCGGAAATTTCTGGCCACAGGAAGCCCAGTGCGCCGCGGTCGATATAATTGATGATCGTGGCTATCGCGACCAGCGTGACTATGGCCCAGCGAAATTTTCCAACTTTCAATACAGCGCTCATGACTTATCCCCCACAGCCAAAAAATCTTCCCGTACCGGATTGAATATGTCGAGCAGAGATCCTGCAACAATGCAGCTAATCCCATGATCGGTATCCGGTGTGATGGTAACGCTATCGCCCGCAACCAAATCCCGTTCCTGACCGCCCATCATTGCCCGGAAATGGCCGGATTCGATATAGCTGATTTGGCTGTGAGGATGCTGGTGAACCGTGCCGGATATCCCGGAATCAAACCACAATCTGCACAGCATAAGATCCGGACCATAGGCCAATATTTGCCGTTTGATTCCCGGTTCCAACGTTTCGATATCCGCATCGGCGCCGTGAACGAATGTTTCGCTTTGGCGCTCCTTTATAGCTGCATCGCTCATTTCACTCTCCTGCCAACTGCAAATGAGCGGCAAAGCCCATCCAGCTGATTTTTTGGCCCGCTATCGTGGCCTTATGTTTTTTGTCTGCGTCTGGATCATAAGAAATGGCCAGCACCGATTGCGCGCCTGCCAAGGTTTCGATCAGCAACAAGTCTTTTTCGCCATCTTCGACATGTTGGATCGTCTTGACCTGACTGTCGCTGCGGGTGGTGCGTTCAGCAGCGCCATCATAACGCCCATGGGCTTCCAAAATGCTGGCAAAGACAATGTCTTTGGCATTTTTCACGCGGTTGACCAGCATTGGCTCGCGGCGCAGATTGAAATTTGGATCATTGGCGCCGCTTTCCGCCAGAATTGTTTGACTGCCCGTTTGCGGCACCCAACGGGCGGTGTAAAAACGGTCCTTTGAAATCCACGTCAAAAAGGCATTGTCCGGGCTGACCGGTTTGCCTGTGCCATCGATCCAGATATGCTGATAGCCATTGGCTTCACCCAAAACAGGGCGATCCGCGACGTGAGAGGCCAAGTCAAAGCCGACCCGCATGATATGGCCATTATAGTGAAGCGGGAGATCATATTGATGATCTTCTTCTGCCGCGACGCGCATCACATCGACCACCAACGGCTGGTCTAAGCCTTTAACCTCTAACAAGGCCATGGTCCGCGTAAAATCAACACCCGGATAAGCATCAGCCATTTTTGCGCTGCTGATTTGACTGCCCATTTCGCCGGAGAAATAGAGCTGCTCTGGTGCGCGCTTGTCGGCTGCTTTTCTGTCGCCGTTAAAGTGACTTTTCTCATCAACGACGAGGCTGTTATGAGCAATTGTCTGTTTGGCCCAGCTTTCATTTTCGGGCAGATACCGCCCGCCTTGCTTGGCCTCGATATTCAAAAAGCGTGCGGCGCCATAGTCGCTGACAATTTCCAAACCATTGTCATAATATTGCCAGCTTAGCTTATCAAAATGACCATGGCCCATGCCTTGGGAGCTGTTTTTGGCCACCAGCGCCTGGCCGGTCATACCATCGCCTTTGCGCATGATCGCAACTGCGCCCTGTTTCCCCTCCGGTCCGTCCGCAAGCAGCAGTGATGCAAAAGGAAAGGGTTTCGCTTTGGCGGACGCTAAATCCTTTGCAACCATGATACCATCATCGGTGAGGACCGTGCGTCCTTGCCACTGAGCGATGGACAGCAGTCCAGGATCCCGGGTCTTGGCATAGCCAACCGCAACGCCATGAAACAGTTCGTCAGTTTTCAGGCTTTTGTCACGAATTGCATCGTTGAACGGGAAGAAATGACCATCATAGGTCAACTGAATTGTGGTGGTCAGCGCCTTGAGCAAAATACCATCGCGATGTTCGAATATTTTGCGCGCGGGGTCATTTTTTTCGATTGCCCCGGCGAAGACGATAAACGGTTTAAGTGCAAAACGTTGGTAATAGGGGCCTTCGGTATAATATCCATCGGGTGAGAATAGCAGTTCGCTTTGACGCAAAAAGCCGGTTTTGCCGCTTTTGTCGAGGCCAAGCAAAGCGACATCAACCAGGTTGCGGTCTCCCAGAACATAGCCGGTCATGCCAACGCCGGCTGTCGCCCAAGTGGCATGATTATGGATTTTGCTGAACGTGACGGCCGAACCGGTGGACAGAAACGCCGCCGCTTTGCGGAACAGATTATCATCGATATTCTGGCGATCAGCGGCAGACAGGCTATCGCGAATAGCCTCATATCCCTGGATACTGTCGACCATCCACATAGCATCATTGAGCACTTGCCAGAACAGGCGGCCTGAACTTTGGCTGTTTTTACGCGCCGGATGCTCTCCCAATGTCGGATAAAGGGCAGCATAAGCAAGCAATATATCGCGCGCATAGTCGGCATATTTTTGTTCACCGGTCAGTTTGTACAACTGGCCTGCTTGGTAAATTATCTTGAAATTTTGCTTATGTTGTTCGTGCGTATAGCCCCCACCTGGATCCTTGGGTACGGGCACCACGACGCCGATTTTCATCATCTCATCGACAAAGGAGCGAGACCGATCCAATTCCTGTTGGAACAATGGCGCATAATTTTGAACCGCGGCAGCAGAATCGCTATGGGAGTATTGGGACGACTCTGCCACCGCGGCAGAAGATGTAGCCCCCAAGAGCGCAATCGCTAGGATTTTACCGCTCATGGTTTTGCTACACCTTTGAAATGATTGCCCGACAAGATGGCGCGATGAGCACCATCAAAATTCAGTTCTTCCAAAATCGGCTCGGGCATATTTTGCGCCATGTTTTTGGCGATCCGGGTTTGCGGCCGGCCCACGGTATGGACGACTTTAATTGGTGCCGCATTGAGGAAATTATTATTGCTGATTTCAGTATGCTGAACCCCGTGCAAAATCATCGACGCCCCTGAAATATTATTCTTGCTTCGGCCGACATTCATAAAGTTAGAATGGGTCAAGGAAAAATGAGGGCCAAAAGTGCTTTCGTCTCGGCCGCCCCGATAGATATTGAATATTTCGCCGCCAATATCGACGAAATTAGATCCCGATATGTCGACATATTCAGCATTATACTGGCCATAATCTTCGGTTTCCGCCGCGGCCTGCAAAATTGATCCGGAGATATTTTTAAAGTTGCTATTGGCGATGTGGATGCGGTCCGCGAGAGCGCTTTTGCCCAGTGTGATGACATGAAACGACCGGTTTACATCCAAATTGGCGATATTCACTCGGTCCAGTTCAATGACAAAATTCGACTGGATGGGGAAAATAGTAGTGCGAATAACCGCATTGCCGACGGAATCGGGTGCCATATCTCCATCTATGGTGAGGCTGCTTAGCCGCAAGCTGCCCCCTTGTTTAATTTCGATCAAAGAAGGCCGAGCAAAGCTGACTTTGGCAACGGCATCTTTGGGCCCCTCTAGGGAAACCGCTTTATCCAATGGCAAAACCTTGTTCACCAGATAGTCGCCGGCGCTTAGGATCAAGCGATCCCCGTCACCGGCTGCTGCAAATGCAGCCGTCAAGCTGTCTTCGCCGGGCGCGACATTTATGGCTTTTCCGCTATTGAACCGGTCACCGGCCATCGGCTTGGGATACCAATTCACGCCCACTTTATCGCGGGTAAGCGGTTTGAGATCCCGTGAAGCGCCGATATTTTTGCCTTCCGGATAGAGCAGGCCATTTTCGGCACGGACCAAATTGAGTTTCTCGGCTTCTATTCCCGCTACGGGCTGTTCTATATTACCGTTGGTCAGAATATTGTGAGCAAATTTAATCCCCCCAATATCATCCTGGATTTTGACAAAAGATCCTTCGTTCAAACCGCCCAGAAGATTATTCTCGAAGCGGCTATTAACCGGCACGGCGGATCGTTCCGCATCGGCGCCGGCATTGAACGTGATCCGACCGCTATCGACCACGCTGTTATTCTCGATAATCGCGTTATCGACTTGAACATAGCGGTTTACCGGTGAATTGGGCACGCCGTTCATGACCGTTAATGCGCTGGCAAATCCAGTGCCGCGCAGGCTCTCCATATAATTGTTACGGATTGTCTGATTGCGATTGATGACCCGAATACCGCCCGTATGTGCCTTGCCGCCGCCGAGGAAAATATTATTCTCCACCAACGTGCCATCACCGTGACGAAAAACCAAGGCGCCGCGGGATTGATAGAAGAGATTGCCGCGGAAAATATTGCTTCCGGATTTGGAGGAAATTATTTCCACCTCGCCATCACAGCGATCAAAATAGTTATTTTCGACCAAGGTGTTCGAATTGAACATTGAATATTTGCTGGTTCCAATCCGCAACGTCTCCCCGCCATTGGATCCCAGTACCGGGCGCGGGCCGAAATAATTATGGTCAATACGGTGGAAATTTTCCTGACTCTCTTTGGAATCGAGCCGCACAGCGAAGGTCACGCCCTTATTGGTTTTGCCCACGAGATGATTGTGATCAAAACGATTTTTCTGGCCGTACATGCCAACCCAATAATCGCTTTCATAGCGATCCGGTTTGCTGAAATGGTCAATCACAACATTGGTGACGCGGCTATGGGAGGCGAGATCTTTTTTGGAGCGCCGAAAGGAGATGACTTCGCCGGTCGGACTAAAGCCATTTTTGAAGACCAGGCCAGCGACGACCATATATTGTCCGCCAATGCGCAAATTGGACTGACCGGACAGGATGACTTTGCCCACATTTTGCGGCCGCAAGGTAATGGGTTTTTTCTCAGTTCCCGCGCCTGAGAATTTTATCTCAAAATCTTGCCAGACGCCATTGGCCAGGACAATCGTGTCGCCGGCTTCCAGTTTTTTCTCAGCGGCAAAATAATCCTGCTGGGTTTTGACAAAATAGGTTTCCGCACAGGCCGGATATGCGGCTGTGGAAAATATTGCGGCAAGCAGGCTTAGCCTGATCATCATCCCCGGAAATCCTCTCTTTTTCTATAACGGGCGTATCTGCCACCCGAGAAATTGTCAACCAATTTATATTACCAAAATACCATACCAATTTTAAGACGTCTTGATGGGCCGTAAAACCAAAAACGGCGCAGCAGGTTCAAGCTCCCGCTGCGCCATCCCCCTTTGGAGTTCTGGAATATGCCACTCTCGCGCCTCGGAAGGCGCAAGAGCAAAGAAGCGAAACCGTGATCAGAAGCTCAAGGTTGCGCCAAATGTGATTCTCCGGTCAGGCAGACCCTGGAAGCACAGTTGCGCGCCGCTGTTGACACAAGATTGCGTAATCTCGTCTTTCATCAGGTTTACGCCTTCAACACCGATATTGAGATAGTCCGTCACATCGTAGGTGATGCTGGCGTTGAGCTGCCCTCTGGATTCGGTCACGGTTGGGAAGCCAAGCGTACTGTTCAAAGACGCGCCACCGGCTGTATCCAATGTACGGAAAGCATCCCGCCATGTGTAGCGTGCCCGGGCCGACAGACCAAATTTTTCATAATATAGCGTGACGTTATACGCATGGGGCGAAAAGTCGAGCAGCCCTTGAACCGCGGTAACCGGTACCGTGATATTCGGGTTAATCGCCTGGAAGATATCTTCACCACGACCGGAGTTTTCGTTGGTGGCTTCGCCGCCGCCGAAATCCTGATAGGTATAGTTGGCGATGATACCAAAGCCGGACGCAAAGCCGAGCGTATCCTCAAATTGCGAGAGATCATATTGGAACGCCACTTCGATCCCGGTTTGCGTTGTGTTCGCCGTGTCGTTGATGATCGTTTGCAGCGGAACACACAGGCCATTGCCAGGAACGTTGGACAACACATTGCGATCCGGGACCGGGTTGAAAATGCCGCCGCCCTCACAAGGATCGGTAATATCCCGGAAGCCATTGGCATCTTCCAGCGCATCTTCAACCTGTGTCACGAATAAATTGGTCCGTTTCTTGTGGAAGAAACCCACGCTCAGGACGGAAGATGGAGCAAAATACCAAGACAAGGACGCGTCAAACGATTGGACGGTTTCTGGAGCAAGATTGGGATTGCCCAGAGCCACGGCATTATTGGGCCCAGTAGGGAAGGTCACAGAAAGCGACAAATCGTTGAAATCGGGACGATTAATATCTTCGCCATAGCTGGCCCGCAAAACAATATCATCCGTGAGATCAGCCACGACGTTCACCCGTGGGAGAAACTCCTGATAACTGCCGCGCGAAGTAACAGGCGACACTACGCCATTCGCGACATTGTTACCGAAGGATTGAATCGTGGTGCTGACCCAGCGCAAACCGATATTACCGCGAACTGGGCCGGTTTCGAAATTCAATTGGCCATAGACAGAGTTGGTTGTCTCATCGACCGCGAAGGATGATGCCAGATTGCTCGCTGCATTGGGATCAAGGTCGCTCAGCAAACGTCCGCCGCCGGCAATGGCGGCTTGGCCGCCAGGGGTAGAGTCAAGCGCACCCTGGAGCGTAGCGAATACCGCGTCCCGATCCGAAAAAGACCGGTTGGGATCGACCAGAAGAAAGTTGCGAAACGCCAATTCCCGGCCATCAAATTCACCGAAATTATCTGGTCCGGGCACGAGCAGGTCAGCAAACAAGGCCCCGCTTGGACTATTGGCAATAGCACCGGTACCAAAGGTAGAACGCAACTGACTGAAATCGGTTGAGAGTTTGTTATAGCGATAGCCCCAGTCGAAAGACGTAATGAATGGGGTCAAATCTTCCGTATCCAGCGACATGTCGAGACGGAAAGCATTTTCGGCATTTTCCGTCCGATTGTTGCTGGCCGTCACCGCATCCAGCACAGTGTTGTTGGGATCAAGAAGCTGATCGATTGTCGGTGCGAATGGAGAGTCGAAATCAATACCAAAAGTCAGTGCACCGCCGGAAAGATCGTAACGGAAAGGCACACTATTGTCGTTGCTGCTGCCATCTAATGGCGTCAACGCGTTGGGATTGATAAAGTTTAAAGTGGTGCTCAAATTCGGGTTGGTCGTCGTCGATGTCGCCCGAGACGCTTCGGCCCTGACGAAAAAGCGACCGCTTTCCCATTCCCCGCCGAGCCGATAGACTTGACTGTCGGTGACACGCGCACCGGTATCGCTAGAGAAACGCAAGTTAGGATCATCATCATCAACCGCCAGATTGGGCTGGATGGTACCGACCAAAGCGGCTTCGATGCTTCCCAGGTTTACGCCATCGAGCGAACCATAATTGACGGTTTCAAACTGATCAGGAACATTGTTGAAGCGCAGCGCACTGACGCCTGACGCTTGAATACGAGAACTGTCTTGGCGGCGTTCTTGATCGCTTATAATCGCATCAAAAAATATCTTACTATTGTCTGATGGCGCCCATTCGATGGTACCGGCAAAGTTGATTGTTTCAAATTCGAAATTTTCCAATTCTTGGTTCAAGAACTGAATACCCAGATAATCGAAATTCGGTCCCGGCGCGCCTGCTGCCGTAACGCTTGTTCCGGTTAACACCACCCGATCGCGATCGACCCGTGGACGGAAAGACGTTGCTTCCTGTTCGGCGTAGCTGCCGCTCAAAACAATACCAATTTCACCAATACCGGTGTCCCAAACATCACCAAAGCTAGCAGAAATTCTGGGCTTAATGCTGTCGGACAATTCGCTATATTCGCCTTGTGCGCGAACGCTCAAAATTTGATCGGTAATGTCGAGCGGGCGGATCGTCCGCAGATTGATCGTACCGCCGACTGCACCTTCAATGGTTTTGGCTTCCGGCGCCTTGATGACTTCGACCGACGAGATAATCGCGGCGTTAATATCCTCGAAATTTATCCCGCCCCGTCCGGTTCCAGATCCCAAGGTCGAGATATCATTAATGGCTGTACGATTGTCATTGGTACCGCGAATTTGGACGCCTGTACCAACACCAGCGGTCCGCGTAATCTGAACACCGGTGACATTCTCTAGAACCTCGGCAAGGTTTTGATCGGGCAATTTACCAATATCTTCTGCCTGAATGACTTCGATCAGACTGTCGGCTTCCCGTTTCTCCGCAAGTGCACTCGCGAGCGAGCTGCGAATACCCGAAACAATGATGACATTTTCATTATCATCTTCCGCCTCAACCGATTCGGCAGGTTGGGTATTTTGTGCATGGGCGGGAACGGCGGCTATCGATAACGCTGTTCCTGCTAGTAACAATGTTGAAAATTTTCCGCGAATAGCGCTGTTGCGCACGCCCGATGATGCCTTGATCATAAAATTCCTCCCTAAGTTTTTTGTTATTTTTTTGAAAATTGGCGTGGCATGACAATAATGTCAACCCCTAAGCTACACCTATATGGTATTTAATATCATACCAATTACATAAACCAATAAAAATTGCTGAATTTCAGCTATTTAACGATGGACGTTTCGCGCAAGCATCGATCACAGGCTCAATAAATTGCGATTGTGTAACATTTTTGCGACAGATTTAGAGCGCGATCCGGTTTGTAATTCGGGCTGCGGTCGTTGGACTCAGGGGTGGTAATGCAAATTTTGCAGCTGCGATGTGTGGGCAAGGCCAGAGGCCCGCCGGATCAACCCATCCGGGCGACGTCCAAAAAGCGCTCACGGCTTTCAAGCGCGCGCTTTTGCACAGCGCGCAAGGCTTCTTGTTCCGAGGCATCCAGCATGGATCCAATCAGCCGCAGGAAATGCTCGCGCATAGCGTGCCGGGCTGCGTCGGGATTGCGAGCTTTTAGGGCACTTAAAATGGCCTGATGCTCTTTCGCTCGCGCAGCGGCGTCTTCTTCGCACACGGCATCATAACTATGTTTCACTTCAGGCAATTCTTCGCGCATCCGCCAAAGCGACTCGATCGCGTGGACCATCGCTCCATTGCCGGAAGACCGGGCGATCATGGCGTGAAATTCACGATCTGCGGCAAGCGATGTTTCTTCATCGCTATTGCCCATGGTTTCGATCAAATCATCGAGCTTCTTGAGATTTTCATCGGAGATAATCTTGGCAGCCAAAGCGGCGGCCTCGGCCTCGATCAATGACCGCGCTTCGGTAACTTCGAAAGCGCTCACTTCAGGCAACTGACCAGGCTGCAGCGGTTGGTCTTCGCTGACATATACGCCAGAGCCGGTTTTAATTTCGATATGGCCGACAGCTTGCAAGGCAATTTCCGCTTCGCGGATCGTCACACGGCTAACATCAAAACGTTCTGCCAGTTCACGTTCGCCAGGCAAACGAGTCCCCGGAGGGAAAACACCTTCATCAATTAATTGCCTGATTTCCTCAGCAACGCGGTGATAAAGTCTCTGTTCGGCCATATGCTTGTGAACTCCGTTCCATCTAATTGCGATCGCTTTTTCAACTATCTAGCGCAATCCCCTATAAATTGTCGACCAATTTGGTCTGTCAATAATGATGATATTGGTGCGACCGGTTTGCACCCCGGTCGCACCGCATAATTTAGGACCTAGAATTTAAAGCGAACACCGGCAAAATAGCGAGGGCCATAAACCTGGATCGCGCCAAAATCATCTGGTGCCCCGCGGAAATTGGTCCGTGGTTCGTTAAACAGATTAATGCCTTCCAGGGTGAATTTCACATTGCGGGTCAGATCGTAAGAAATGCGCGCTTCAAACACTCCGACATTATCCACATAACGAACGCGGCCCGGTGTCGAAACAAATTGTTGGAAATAGTTGCTGCGATATTTGTAGACCCCTTGGAAATCAAAATCACCAATTTCATAGTAGAGCTGGGCCGACAGAACATGTTTCGAGAATCCGAACAGATTTGAAGGAGGAATGAGTCCATTGCTGGCCGATGTGGTGCCATCGGCATTGACGGTGGTGATTGCTCCCAGAGTGTCATCCTCAAATTCGAAATTGGAATCGGCATAGTTATAGCTCAACTTAAAGCCCAAACCATCCAGCGGTTTCGGCAAATAGCTGAAACGATGGGCTGCGGTAATTTCAACACCAAAGATGGTACTTGTATCATCGCTGGTTTGCGTCGTGGTCACCAATGTTTGCAAATCTTGACCGTCTACGGTGAAAATTTCATTCTGACCGACCGTCTCAAAGCCGCCGTTAAAGCTCTTATAATAGGCGTTGACGGCAAGGATCGTGTCTTCATTGGGATACCATTCGATCCCGGCATCGACATTCCATGACAAAAGCGGTTCGGTGAAAGGATTGCCGGTCGCATTGGCCGTACCAATAGCATCCGCAACCGATGTGACCGTGTCATCTGCAAGTGCATTAAAGGTTCGGCCGAAGCTGAGACTGGATGGGTCAGGCCGAGACAGTGCGCGATAAATGGCGAAGCGCCCTTGCAAATCTGGTTGGAAGTCCGCCACGAAATTCAGGCTGGGGAGGAATTCTGTGTAGGAATTACCACCCGATACAGCGACCAGCGAACTGGTGTCTTCGGTGACAATCAGCTCCCCGTTCGCGTTAAATGAAGCGGATAATGTGCCCCGGAAACCGGTTGAGCGCACGTCAGTGTTGATGACCCGCAAGCCGATATTCCCGCGCACCGGTGTGCTGCCCCAATCTCCGTTAAAATTGGCCTGTAAATAGCCAGCCCAGGTTTTTTCGGTGAGATCGGTATTCTGGATGGAGTCAAAGTCGCCCGTTGGGAAAATGACATTGCCATCGGAATCAAATTCGAGACCAGATGGATCCTCGCGTTCGAGAACCTGCGCAATACAGCGCGCATCAAATGTCGCAAATGTATTGGATGTGCTGATCACATTACCCGCATCGTCCAAGTTGGTAATCAGAGGATTGCCGCCGGATACGGAAGACAGAAAGCCGCTTTCTGGGAAATTGGTGCGACATTCCTGATTGGCAATAAATAGGGCGCCAGAACCATCTGTATCATTATAGGTATTCTCAAACCGGCTCGTGCCGTTTGAGGCGCCTGGCACATCCCGATATTCCAGTTCCTGGAAGCGGATCCCGGCTTGTACGGAAGATAGAAAGCCATCAAACTCATATTCGGCATCGCCGCGCAGAGCCCATACGCTGTTATAGCGATCTTGCTCAAGATCAGCACGCAATCTGGGGTCATTGGCAAAAAGCGTATGATCGGTAACATCGAAATTCTGGGTGAAGAAGTTCAGAGCTTGCGAACCATTTTGACGAATTTGAACCGCGGTCTCGATCCGGTCATTGGTGGAACTGCCATCGCTTTCGAAAGCATTGGGAAAAAACGGATCTCCGTTTGCATCCGTATTGCCAAAAATGGACTCATTATCTTCGGTGCGGAAGCGAATTTGTACAGCTTCTTCAATCCGTTGGGTTTGCGAATAGGAGGCATCAAAGGACAGTTTGAGCCGGTCACTGGCTTGCACATCAATCGCCAAGCCGCCGCCATAATATTCCTCATCACGTTCAAGATATTCACTCACTGCTTCGATCCGCTGTTCACCGGTGAACTGGCGCAACGCACCCGTTTCCGTGAAAATCAGGTCGAGGTCGATACGATTGGGGTCGCCTGGACCGTCAATCCGCCGGCCTTCAGCAAAGTTGAGATCGCTGCGCTGTTCCCGAAACAAGCGTTTCGAATATTGGAAGTCGGCATTGATATTTACATCCGGGCTCGGCTTGAACTGGATCGCGCCAAAGAAAGAATCGCGGGTATCATCGGTAATGTTGGAACGCAGGGCATAGCTGTTGCGCGCTATGACAAAATCATCGGTAATTGATCCATCCCGCAAGCCGGCAATAGTGGTACCACTGGTGTCGCAATTGCCATCATCAAAAACACCGTCGCTGGTGGTTGTCGGATCGAGCACACAGGCCCGAATAGTGTTCGAGACATTGGCTTCTTGTTCTGGATTGGTGGTTTTATTGCGTGAATAGCCAAGAGAAATGCCAAGCTCTGCACCGCCAATTTCAAATTGATCAATATAGCTGACGGTCGCGCGATATCCGAATTTCTGGAACCGCTGATCTGAATCAATATCGAGATTGTCGGGATTGGCGTTAAGTTTGAAATTCCCTTGGAAACGCCGTTTGCCATAATCTAGTGGCCGGACAGTTTCGAGCGCAATTTGGCCGGCTACACCGCCTTCAATATAGCTCGCAGCCTGAGTTTTATAGATGCCGATTTTGTTGAACAATTCGGATGGAAATTGGCTGAAATTGACGGAACGATCGCCGCTACCATTGGTCGCGATACGTCCGTTAATGACGGTCGATCCGAGAAAAGGCCCGAGACCACGAATGGAAATTTCAGTCGCACCGCCTTGCTCGCGATGGGAGCCGGCTCCGGTCAATGTTTCAAGCGCTTCGCCAATGGACAAAGCGGGCAGATCGCCAATTTCTTCCGCCGACAAGGCATCGAACACTTCGGTGGCAATGCGTTTCTCTTCGATAGAATTTTGAATGGTGCCGCGAATACCGGAAACGACAATAGTATTGTCTTCTTCTACGGCCGCCGGTTGCTCTTGCTCTTGAGCGAAGGCAGGCATGGACAAGGCTGCTGTCGCGCAACCGGTCAATAAAATTTTGGTGATAGAAGCGCGCTGTATCTTGCGAGCGCCAGCATAATGGCAAAGCATCCTAATTCTCCCTGGTTTATTTTTATGGGGAGGGGAATGGAGATTGATTAGCGTAGTGTCAACCTTTTATGCATGCCAAAGTGGATTAAATCATCATACCAATTATATATACCTAATTAATGAGAGCGGTTTCGCAGTCCGAACGGCGCCTCTGGCTGAAGCCTTAAGTCGGTGCGATCAGGAGATGTAAATAGGTGCAGAATTTGGGCTTCTTCTTTGGGCCGTGCCGAGATTCTGGTTTTGGTGATCCGGCTAAGCTTTTTCCACCACCAGGATATGAGCAGCGCTAGGCGCGTACATCGTTCCATCGGCTTGATGATAAGCTTCGGTGGCTGCAGATAATTGTGCGATGATTGATTCAATCTGATCATCTTTGAACGAATCGGATGAAGGAAATATTGTGGGCGGGATCGGTACGCGCAGCGGCAAAGGCGATCATCGGCGGCGCAACGTCAATCGCCCGGCGATAAACTCTTCCACAAGCGCCAAAATCTCTCTCCAGATATCAGCAGGCATGAGCCTTCAAACAGACCCTATATCATATTGGTGACGTTGTTGTCCGGACGCCATTAATCGCGCGCAAATGGTCGCGGCGCAGATGATCCCTGCTGCCGGAGCGCGGTTGCTGGACAGGGCCTGTTTGAGCGATTAGCCTGCGCGTCTTTAAGGAGATCGCCTATGTATGATGTTGCGCTGACCGAATCCTATTTTCCAGCGCAAGGCGGGCCCGAACCCCAAGCGATGACCATCGGGGACATGTTGCGCCATTCGGTGAACAAGGCAGCAGACCAGTCGGCCTTGCAGGAACTCACCTATGAAGGCACGATTGAGCGCCGCTGGACTTATGCACAGCTGCTTGCCGATTGTGAGCGTCTCGCCCGAGCCTTGGCCAGCCGGCATGATGAAGGTGCACGGGTAGCGGTTTACGCGAATAATGTCCCGGAATGGGTGTTGCTCGAACTGGCTTGCGGATTGGCCGGAGTCACTTTGGTGACGGTCAATCCAGCCTATCAGAAACGAGAATTAAAATATGTGCTCGAGCAATCGCGCAGCGAGGCTATTTATTATGTCGCCGATTTTCGCGGCAATCCGATGCAGGAAATTGCGGATGCCGTTTGCGATGAAATTCCGGCGATCAAATATCGTATTTTGCTCACCGATCATGCCGCGCTTTATGCAGGGGAAGAGGAGGGTAGCTTGCGTGCACCTAAGCCTGAAGACCCGGTGCAATTGCAATATACATCGGGAACCACCGGCTTTCCGAAAGGCGCGGTCCTCCATCATAATGGACTGGTGCGCAACGGTATTGATACAATGACTCGCGGGGGCATGGAGCCCGGCGATATTTTCGTTCACACCATGCCGCTTTTCCACACAACCGGTTGCGCTATTTTGGTGCTCGGCGGTCTGGGGTGCGGCGGGACGATGTTGCTGGCGCCCATGTTCGATCCCGCGACAATGGCTAAGGTGATCGAAAGCGCGCAGGCAAAATTCATTCTGGGTGTGCCGACCATGTTGGTCGCGTTGATCGAAGAAGTGCGCCAGTCGGGGCAGGACGTGTCGTCGGTTGAACGCATCATGTCCGGCGGGTCAATGGTGGCGCCGCAGCTTTGCCGCGATGCCAAAGCGGTGTTCGATGCACCGATCCAAATCGTATATGGCCAAACCGAAACATCTCCGGTTTTAACCCAGGCTTGGTATGATGACTCGCTGAAAGATCTTACTGAAACCATCGGTCAGCCCGCTGCGCATACCGAAATTTCGATCCGTGACCCGCATAGTAACGCGGTCGTACCTGTCGACCAGCAAGGCGAAATTTGTGCCCGCGCCTATAGCGTGATGCTGGGTTATAATGACAATCCCGAAGCAACAGCTGCCGCCATTGATGCGGATGGCTGGCTTCATACTGGCGATCTCGGGCGTATGGATGCGCGCGGCTATGTCAAGATCACCGGCCGGGTCAAAGAAATGATCATCCGCGGCGGCGAAAATCTGTTTCCTGCTGAAATTGAAAATGCGATGCTCGAACATGAAGCCATTGATGAAGTGGCGGTGGTCGGAATTGCCGATGAAAAATGGGGCGAAGAAGTGGCCTGTTTTTTCCGCAGCGGTTCGAACCAGGTGTTGGATGCAGGGGCGCTAAAAGCGTTTATCCGGGATCGCTTGTCGCCGCAAAAAACGCCGTCCTATTGGATCAGCATAGACGAATGGCCGCTCACCGGTTCTGGCAAAATACAGAAATTCAAACTGGCTGAGGCCTTTGAAGCGGGAAAACATAAGCCTTTGGCCTGAGCGCGCGGAAAAATGTGAGCGCTGTGATCACCTTTGCGCTTGATTCTTTGCCAGACCGCATTAATTTGTCCGGACAAATATAGTCGCGTGATCCGATTGCCATTAAGATCGCCGCTGCTCATCTTATAATCGTGCCAAAAGTGGAGACGGATTTTGAAATATATCATCGCAGCATTGCTCATCGCAGGATCAAGCCTTAGCCCGGCCGCTGCCGTCACTGACGAACGGGCGCAAGCCAATCTTGCTTCGCAATCCTATCAACAAGCGCCAGATGCTTTGCGGACATGGGTAAACGGGCGCGCGGGAACCGGGAAACCGGTACATTGGGTGTCTGATGGTGGGGTTTATGCCTATCCTTCCGGTGAGAAACTTTTTGGCTTGATCGGAATGGATAGTTCCACCGTGATCTGGCCCAAAAATCCGGGCGAAGAGATTGTCCATCTCACCCGCAAAACCTTTGCTTATACCGATAAGGATAGCGGAGAGGTTATTACTGAATATAAGGGCAATAAGGTGAAACCTATTGCCTATCCTTATCAGCTGATCCGCTACCGTTTGGAGAACGATTTGATTTACGGTGATGTCGAACAAGGTGTTGGCGAGCGCAAACAATTTATCAAAGCCAAAAATGGCATACCCTTTCGCAAATTGGGCAATAGCTATTTATATAATGCCTCTGTCTGGTTGGATTTTCCGCTTCCCTCAGGACAGCAATATCAGGCCTGGGAAAATTACGACTTTTTCTTCCATCCGGAAGGCAGCGTCTCAGAACCCCACCAAATGACTTGGCAGCGTTATGGCAAATTGCCGGCATGGGCAGGCGGTCAGATTGTTGTTACCCATTTACAATCCTGGCGTGTGGAACGCCAAGCAGATATTCCCGCACAAATTCTAAACTGGGTGAAAAAAGACAAGCCCCAATGGTTGACCCCACCCAAAGATATGGGTGAGGTCAAAAGTTTGCAGGAAGGGAAAACGGGCCCCGGCTGGAGCGGCTGAGCCCTTCAGACTCTCTCGGTGCCCACCAGAGTCCTATTTCCATTCCTGCTTCGCGGGTGAAGCGAATATGAGAAGCTTTGGGTTACGAGCCTGGTCCTACGCGTAACTCACCTTCACATCGCCTTTGCGCCGCGTACGAAGAGCGCCGCCAATGGCTCCAAAGCCAAAAATCATAAAAGCCCAGGTTGCGGGTTCGGGTACGGCTGCCAATCCGCCAATTTCAAAGGCGGTGGCGACGTCGCAACAATTTTGCCTAGTGTCGAGCGTGACCTTTTCAAAAGCATCCCGGAGATTTTGATTACCGGTCAAAAAGTTAAATCCATCGATGGAATTGGCTGTGCGATCAAAAACGAACAAGGTGCTCACACTACTCGCGGCACCGATGCTATATACCATGCCGGGTTTGAACGTGAATTGCAGCTTGTCGCTCCATTTATAGCTTTCGCCATCATCGATAAAAGCCGTTGTTGCCGAGGTAAACAAATTGGCCCCGGTAACCGCATCAAAGATGAAAAATTTCATTTTGCCGTCCGATGACAGATCGTTGAGAAAGCCGATCCGGCTAATGGTTGTTGCTGTATCGACAGTTAACCGGCCGCTCGGTCCCCCACCGGCGGCACGGTTACTGGTAATACGATTGGCATCGTCATAGTGAAATATCGTCGTCGCCATGGCCGGTGACGCCGATAAAACAGCCATTGACGCTGCGGTTGATATGATGATTTTTTTCATTGGTTACTCCTAAAATATGATCTTGAAAGAAACGAAAAGGGTAAGGGCGGGCTGACTTTTTCAGGCAGCCCGCCGTAGAAGTGCAGGATCACGCGTTGGACATGATTGGTTAAACTGCAGCTGTATTTTTGGTGGGTAAAATGGCGTAGCGCTCGAGCACCCAATGCACATGTTCCCAATAAGCTTTTTTGGTTCGGCCAGACATCCAATTGTCGATCATATCCGCTGATAATTCCGGGGGGTAAGCATGATGCATGGCATGCAACAGACCTCGCGACCCTTTACCGGTTCGGCGTTTTTCCGCTTCGATGCGGTTCAGATCGTCGGCGTTGATTTGATATTTAAAGCGCTTGGTCGCAGGCGCCATTTCTACCGTCTCTATCGCATTGGAATGTGTATAATTGCATGTGTCTGGCATTTCTTTCTCCTTTAACTGTCGGACCCATCCCGTGCCGCGAAGTGCACAGGACCAACAATGCAGCTGGCGTGCCAGAATATGTAAATATATATTTATCAATATGTTGGCTGGTTAATCACATGCTAAGCTTGGAAATATGCCTATTGCAAAATGCGAATTTCTTGCACAATGCGATGGCAAAATGCGAATTTTCGATGATCTGCACCGCAGGATCGAAGAAATTTTGCCGTCGGCCGGATTAGACGATACTGTTACTAAAAAGGGGAGAATAACGATGACATGGCGGATGCAAGGCAAGACTGCGGTGATTACCGGAGGTGCCAGCGGATTGGGATTGGAATTTGCGCGGCGCTATATTGAGGCTGGAATGCATGTCGCCTTGGCGGATCGTAATCGCGACAGTTTGAACGCCGCGGAACAGGAGTTGACCGCATTGGCCGATGCCGACGTTCATATTATGGCCGAGCAATGCGATGTTTCGGATGCCGATCAGATGCAAGAATTTTGCGATGCGGTTTATACCAAATTTGATGCGGTGCATTGTCTGATGAACAATGCTGGTATGGGTTTACCCGTCGGTGCGCCCTGGGAAAGCCGGGACGCTTTGCAAGAAACCATGGCAATAAATCTGGGCGGCGTGATTAACGGTTGCCATTCGTTCATTCCGAAAATGCTCGAAGGCGGGCAATCGGCCAGCCGCATCGCGATGGCACCCGGAATATAAAGATGCTTTTGACGCTTATATGAAAAGCTGATCCGGCGCGCCGCGCGCCGATCTTTTCTCGAACCTGTCCATCCCATGAACGGGAGGGGAGGATTGATACAATTTGCGACAATTTTATCCTATTCTGACAAATTTCAGGGACATATGTCCTCTAGAAGGATGTTCATGGCGATGGAAACATGGCCCCCTGAAATGAACGGATAAGGATGAATGAAATGAAAAAGACACTATTAATTTCGAGCGCAGCGGCTCTTTTGGTTGCGGGCGGTGTTGCCATTGCGGCTCCTGGCGGCGGCAAAGGCATGATGCGCGCCGATGCGAATAATGACAATCAAATCACGCGCGCTGAATTGACCGCTTCTTTGGAAGAGCGCTGGACCAAAATGGATGTGAACCAGGATGGCCAAATTTCCAAAGCCGACCGGGAAGCGCGCAAAGCCAAACGCTTCAGCGAAATGGATAGCAATGGCGATGGCGGCGTTTCGCAGGCTGAAATGGAAGCCTATCGGGCGCAACGCAAAGCCGAGCGCTTTGCCAAAGCCGATGTCGATGGCAATGGCACGTTGAGCCAAGAAGAAATGCAGGCGATGCGCGGTAAACGCGGTGGCAAACGGGGCGGCAAACGCGGCGGCAAGGGCCGTCATGGCAAAATGTTGCAGCGCGCCGACACAAATGGTGATCAAATGGTCAGCAAGGCCGAATTTGAAGCGGCCGCATTGGCCCGGTTTGAAAAGATCGACAGCAACAGCGATGGTGTTGTGACCGCTGAAGAACGCCAAGCCGCCCGCGAAGCGCGCCGCGGCGGACGGAATAAAAGAGGCGGTTAATCCCTGAACCGCTTTTTTGTGAACGGATCACCGGCAAGCTCTCTCCCCCTTTTGGTCGCCGGTGGTCCGTTCCTTTTTGTGCCAGCTATGCTAGGTGAAACCCATGTCCGGACAGACGCATATATTATTGGTTGATGACGAAGCGAGTTTGCGCGAACCTTTGGCCGAATATCTCGCCAAGCAGGGTTTTCGCGTGCAGCAAGCCGGCGACGCCAGTCAAGCGCGGGCAGTGATGAATGCCTTCACCTTCGATATTATATTGCTCGATATCATGATGCCCGGCGAAGACGGATTGAGCTTTTGCCGCCATGTCCGGGAAAAAACTGAAATCCCGGTAATTTTTATTAGCGCCAAAGGCGAGGAGCTGGATCGGGTGGTTGGCCTGGAATTGGGGGCCGATGATTATGTCACCAAACCGTTTAGCCCGCGCGAACTGGTCGCCCGCATCAAAACGGTCTTGCGCCGGCTCAGCGGCACCAAGTCAGTGCCGGCGGGTCAGGGCACAATTTATCAATTTTCCGGTTGGACATTGAAAACCGATCAGCGCAGTTTAATCGATAGTGAGGCAGTTACAGTGCCTTTGTCGAGCGGCGAATATGACATGTTGCTGGCCCTGTTGTCGCGGGCCGGACAAGTGCTCAATCGCGACCAGTTGCTGGACATTACCCAGGGCCGCGAAGCCCATGCCTTTGATCGCGCGGTCGACAATCAGATTAGCCGATTGCGCCGCAAGATTGAGGCGGAACCGAAAAACCCTGAAATTATCAAAACCGTGTGGGGCGGCGGCTATGTGCTGGCCGGAGACGTGTCGATATTATGACGCGTTTTTTGCCCAAAAGCCTGATCGGGCAACTGCTCTTGCTGGTCGCGGTCACTTTGTTGGTGGCGCAAGCGATTAATATCATATTGCTCTATCGCGGCGCACAAAATCAAAAAATCATTGAAGCCTCGGTATCGGCGGTTGGCCGGATTACCGGCGAGATTGAGCGGATGAACGACGGCCGGATCCGGCCCCCGCGCCGCGGCCGGGAGGATCGTCCGCGCCGCCGCCGCAATCGCCCCAGCATGACCGCGCAAAGCGTCATCGATCCGCAGCATCCCCGCTTGCCGGCCGTTGAAGACCGCGCCATTCTGGCCTTTGAGAATATGGGCGTGGTGGTGCAAAAAGTCGAAGCGGCCCGAGTTGACAGGCTGCCGCCGGCGCTGATCGACAATGTCGTGGGCCATGGGCGCGGGAGGTTAAAGGCCCTGCGCGCGGTCGGGATCCGCAACCGGCCAGATCTGACCGATGGCTATATTCTGATGGCAGCGCAGCTGCGCGACGGGCAATGGCTGAATATTGCCGCGGTGGTGCGCGATCGCAATCCGCTCTTGCTGCGTAGCTTAGTGGTCCAGACCCTGGTCATTTATCTGATCCTGCTGCTTCCGCTCATTTGGCTCGGGCGGAATATTTCGCGTCCCCTGCAGGCGCTCACCCGCGCCGCGCAAAATACCCAGCCCGGCGAGCGCACCGCTGTGACCGAAAGCGGCCCGCCCGATACGCGCCAGCTTATCGCCGCCTTTAACGCGATGAATGTCCGGGTCGACGCGATGCTGGGCGAGAAAGACGTCATGCTCGGCGCCATTGGCCATGACCTGCGCACCCCGCTGGCGGCCTTGCGGGTGCGGGTGGAAAGCGTCGAAGATGACGAGCAACGGCAAAAAATGATCGCTGGAATTGATGATATGGACCGGACGCTGGACGATATCCTGTCGCTGGCCCGGCTCGGCCGCGGCGATGAAGCGGTCTTGCCCACCGATATCAGCGCGCTGATTGAAACCGTCGCCGATGAGTTTACCGATCAAGGCAAAGCCGTGTCCTTCACCCGCAGCGGCCGGATCACCGCCCCCATTCGCGCAACTCTGATCCGCCGAGCGCTGCGCAATCTGATCGGCAATGCCGTGACTTATGGCCAAAGCGCCACCATCATTGTGGAAAAGCCGGGGGATATTCCGGTGGACCAACGGGGGGATAAGCAGGGGGATAAGCTGGCGGATAAGCAAGGGGATAAACCTGTGGATAACCACGCGCATAAAAGCGGGGACAAAGCGGGGGACAAACCGGCGGACAAATATGGGGATAAGCTGGCCATCCATATTGATGACCAAGGCCCCGGCATCGCAGGCGATCAGATCGAGGCGATGTTCGAACCCTTTGCTCGCGGCGAGACATCGCGCAACCGGGCGACCGGCGGCTCGGGCCTTGGCCTGACGCTGGCCCGCGCGATCATGCGCGACCAAGGCGGCGATGTGACATTGGAAAACCGCCCCGAAGGCGGCCTGCGCGCGACGTTGATCCTGGGGGTCTAGCCGCGCCGCGATAGGAAATCCGCCCCGCCGCGCTCGGTGCGCAATTTTTCGGGCACCGCCCGGCCGCGCGCATCTTGCGCCACCCCGCCGGGATGCCGCGCCAGAAATTCCGCCTTGGCCTGTTCAAACGCCTCGCCGTCAAGCCATTTCATCTCCTCCGGCAACATCACCCGCCCGCCCGCGACAAAGCGCTGGACCGCATCGACCAGTTCATGGGTCATGCCCTGACCGGTGCGGATATTGAGACTGCGGCTGCCCGCCCGGACCAACTTGTCACTAATCGCCTGAAGCTTTTCCGCGAGCCGGTCCTGAGATTGTTCCGGGGGCGCCCAATCCGGATCCGACCCCGGCGCGGGCAGGGCAGGCTGCTGCTGGGCGATCATTGCGCCTACACCCGCATCACCCCCCGCTTCACCGGCGGGCGCAAACCGCCCCCGCGCATCGCGGCCGGCGCTGTTGGTGTCATGCTGATAGAGCAGGCGCAGCATATCATGGGCATATTTGGTGCGCTGGCCCACGACCTTGCCATGATACCAGATATCTTCCTCCACCCCCTCAACCGCGCGCTTCCACGCAACCTCACCAATGGTCGTTTCCGCCCGGCGCAGCGCGAGCGCCCAGCGTTCGGCAAAGGCCGGACTGCGCTTGCGATGGCGATAGGCGCTGGTCGCACTAATTTCCGCCATGCGGCTGGCGTCCCGCACGCAGCGCGTCTTGGCCAGCGATTCAATAAAAATATTCTGCCGCTCCGCCGTCCAGCCATCATGGCGCACGCGATACGGCTTTTCGCGAGGCGGCGGCGGCGCCTCTTCGCTGGGGACGGGCAGGTTGGCGGGAGGGGACCTGTCATCAGACGGATCATTTTCCATGGGGGGAGCAGCCCTTTCGTTCCTGATATGTTCCTTTGATTCGAGCCGGTGTATCAAAGACTGGGGGTTGTAGGAAAGGGGGTTTTGAATTTGCCAACGCGCCATCCGTCCGATAGCCAAGCGCCATGCAGGTAGAGATTTTTTCCGGTGAGATTTTAATCGGGCGCAGCAATTTGGATCAGCTTGATCCACCCATGGGTGTGGCGATGGGGGCGTTTGTTCCCACCGAGGCCTATGACCGCATTCGGCATGCCAATAGTATTGAAGGTGAATTTATCGCTTATAATGGCCTAACCCTGATCGTTCGGTCGAGCGAATATGGCGAGATAGTCCATCAGGGTGTTCATATCGAGGATTATTCAGACAATTTGGCCGAAATCCAGATCAGCGTGATTGGTATTCCCTATCCGGAATATGAAAGCTATTTCTCTGAATATGACCATTATCGCAAATATAATGATTTGGATTAGGGCGCTTTAATGATGGGATTGTCACCGTAACGCCAGTGCCACCTGATCAATAAACGCCCGTTGCTCCGCTGTGTCTGGCACGGGAACACCGCGGGCCTTGCTGGTCAGTGCGACCGCCTCTTCCACCGAATGATCAAAGCCAAGCAGCGCACAGCAAACCGCCATTCCGGACCGGCCAATGCCCGCCCGGCAATGCACGGCAACATCTTCGGCATTGCGGAGCCTTGTGATGATATCGGCCACCAGATTTTGAAAAGGCTCTGGTTCGGGCAGCCCGCGATCCGTTATCGGAAACTGGACAAAATCCATACCGCTTTCCAGACAGATCGCGCCCTCATCGACCAGAGAAAGCTCTGATGCCTCCTGCGGTTCCAGCATGGAGATAATGGTGTTGATCCCCATGGCGCGATAATGGGCCATATCCTCGCGCAACCATTCACCCGAAGGCTTGGGCATGATGAAGAGATTGCCGGGCAATTTCGAGGCTACGAGATATATTGATGGTTTCATTGAAGCAGTGTTTCCTATCGTATCCTAAATACCGATAATATGTTGAATAAGTTTAGTTTCTTTATTGGGAACTACTTGCTTGACAAAATGCCTTGACTCGAACAATTTAAATTTACTTACGCGTAGTCACTGCAATTGTCGGGCGTTTCGCTAGACTTATCGTGATTGGTTACAATTAGGGCGTGCTTAGAGTCGCAAATCATTCGGCTCCTTTGCGTCGCCCAATAATTTGCGACTCTAAGCAGCGCATTAAGGTAAGGGTTGTGAATTCTCGAGCTGAAATCTTTTTTGAAAAAGTGAAGCTCGAGAATTCCAACGTCCTGTATCCACAAGATATCGTTTTTCTTTGTGGAGGGAGTTATGCGAAAAAGGGATCATATTTATCCTTTCGTGACTTTATCTATCGAAACAAAGCTGATGTTCTGGTTGGTAGAAAAGTAATTCTTGCTGAAGATGCAGCCAAAAAGTTTGATGCAAAGATATATGACGATTTGCTCCAATTTGAGGCCCATATAGCATCAATTTCTCGTTTAGTTTTGCTGGTGTCGGAAGGACCAGGTGCAATTGCAGAATTGGGCGCATTTTCGCAGATCAGTGAGATTCAACCTAAGTTATTAGTCTACTTAAATTCTGACCACTACCGAGAAAATTCATTCATCAAAGATGGCCCAATTCGTTATTTGGAGCGACATAACGAACAAAGTGTTTGGGAATTTGATTGGGACATTAACGATGACGGCTCGGTTGAATTTCAGCATGAATCAGAATTGCAAAATGCAATCCGACAATCGATTGTTCTCTTCAAGACTTATCAACCTCGAACCGAGAAGTTCGACGCAAAAAGGGTTGGGCATCTAATCCTACTTACCGCAGGGATTGTGAGCGCTCTTAGCTGCTGTAAAATAAGAGAAATAATGACAGCTTTCGAGATCCTTTCGATACCGATAAGAGAGAAAGAAGTTCGTAAGTATATATTTTGTTTAGAGTTGTTTGGATGGGTTCGTTCGGTCAAGCGAGATACCAGATACTATGTATCCCTTACCGAGAGCGTTCCTTTCATTTTCAAGCCAACAGGTCCATTCTTCGAGCTCGATAATATTCGTGCTCGACATGATATTGTCCACGCTTACGATGAAAATGATCCCAGACTATCTGTGTTGGACACCATCAGAAGTGGATAATTACCTAGATAGCTTGGCCGACCTGTGTCGCATGAAGAAGAGCGATGTGACTGCTGTCGTGTTGTCTGCAGAGCGGAGATACAAGACGTACTTTATTTCGAAAAGAAATGGTGGCTTGCGTCAAATCGCTCATCCCGCGCGCGAGTTAAAAACTTTGCAACGCGCTTTAATCAAAATTTCCCCTGACAATCTTGCGGTTCATGAGTCGGCGTCCGCTTACGAACCCGGCCGCTCAATTCAAAAAAATGCTCAACTCCATCTCTCTAGCGAATGGTTGGCAAAATTCGATTTTGAAGACTTCTTCAACTCGATCACAGCAGATTCATGGCGACAGTTTCTCGAAACGCAGGGCATTGAACAGCCGTATATAGATATCTCCAGCCGACTCTTTTTTTGGAAGCGAGGTGCCAGTCGGATCATGCGATTATCAGTTGGAGCGCCGAGTTCACCATTCGCTTCTAATAGATTTATGTATCCGTTCGACGTCGAGGTAAGCGAATTTTGCCGTTCGCACAATTTGACCTATTCGAGGTATGCAGATGATATTGCAATTTCATCTAGCGAAAAAATCGACATAAAGTCTCTGGAACAAAAGTTAATTTCATGCTTGCCTGACTATTGGAAAGGCAGTCTGAATGACGTTAAAACGAAATTACTCGGCCCCGGTAACCGCAAAACAGTAACAGGCCTAGTTTTGAGTAACGATGGACGTGTAACAGTTGGGCGTTCCCGACGACGTAAAATTGAAGCTATGGTGTGCAATTATTGTCGAGGTGATCGAGCTATCAACCAGCAAGTCATCGCCGGTAACTTGGCTTTTCTGAAAATGGTTGATCGCGATGCTTACGTTAGGTTGAAAAGTAAGTTTGGAAAAAACCAAGACCTCTTTAGCTCGGCCAGCAAATGAAAATACCTTCACGTTCGAAATTACGGTGACAGTTTACTAAATGCACCTAAATTCTAATGTCCGCTTTCGGGATGAAGCAGTCACAAAATAACGGCATAGCAATGATCAAACTGCCCGACGGGCAGAGCAATATCACCCCCGCAAAAAAGCCCCACCGGATTGCTCGGGCGGGGCTTTGAGATTTTGGTTATGCGTAGCGCTTATGCGTAGCTGACTTTCACATTGGCTTTGCGGGTTCGGCGCAGCGCACCGCCAATGGCACCAAAGCCAAAGATCATAAACGCCCATGTTGCCGGTTCGGGTACGGCCGCTGCCAGACCACCTGCTTGGATAATCAGGAAATCGCCGGAAAGGGTGAAGGATTTTATGCCAACGCCATCGCCGTCAATTCCGCGAAAATCAAATGCATTTACAGCGCCGGGTGTCGAAATAGGGGCCAAAGCGGTCAGATCAAATGACCCGATCAGATTGTCGTTAATATCGAAGGCTGCAATAGTCGCGTTGTCGCCGTTGTCAGGCGCGTAGTTCACCATCCCTCCGAATGAGGACACCACGCTGTCGAATGTCAATGTGACGATTGACGTTCCATTATTGGTCCCGATAATATCAACATCGGAGGTTACTACTCCATTGCCGTCCAGGCCATAACTGCCAGCGCCGATTACGGAATTTGATGCGCTAGCCGAGTAGGTTATACCGCCTGGCAAGGCAAATGGCCCTGCCGAAAAAACAAATGGGTTACCAGCGAAGCTGCCAATGTCCAAAGTTGGGCCGGTATATCCCCCTGCTGAAGTGAGCAAGGTTGCTGCGGAACCCGGCACCGCGGTGAGCGCCATGGTTGCGGCAACTGCCGAATATATAATCTTTTTCATATCATCCCTCTGTTCAGGTCGGGCCTGACCCTCGCCGGGCGGCCCTGGATTTTGCGAACCCTGCGGGGCTTATAGCGAAAAATTGAGATATTGCCAGAATATTAACCATAATGGACTGGCCA
Organism: Parasphingorhabdus sp.; assembly: GCF_039982415.1. Taxonomy (GTDB): domain Bacteria; phylum Pseudomonadota; class Alphaproteobacteria; order Sphingomonadales; family Sphingomonadaceae; genus Parasphingorhabdus. Next base: position 14,710 of record NZ_JBDWYL010000006.1, on the reverse strand, counting down.
GCTGGATGATGAGAATATTGTGCTCCGGACTTGATCCGGAGCCTAGGGTGTTTGCCGATAGCGCTGCTTAATTTCACCTTGGGTTCCGCATCAAGTGCGGAACACGTGCACCCCCCCATTGCACCCCGGCACCCCCTGCGCTAAAGCGCTCTCGAACATCGATTCATATGCTAGTTTGCGCCTTGTTGGCCGCTTTCCTCAAACCGGCAAAAAATTAAAATAAGGGACGAAACATGACCACCACCGGACAAGACTCACTCGGCACGCGCGCGACGCTTAATGTCAATGGCACGGGCTATGCCTATTATTCGCTCGCCAAGGCGGCGGCGAAGCTCGGGGATATCGAACGCTTGCCCTATACGCTGAAAGTCCTGCTCGAAAATATGCTGCGCTTTGAAGATGGCGGCCACACCGTGGCGGCTGGGGATGCGCAGGCGGTGGTCGACTGGCAGAAAGAGGCCAAGAGCAGCGCCGAAATTCAGTACCGCCCGGCCCGTGTGTTGATGCAGGATTTTACCGGTGTTCCGGCGGTTGTTGACCTCGCGGCGATGCGCGACGGGATTAAGTCGCTGGGCGGCGATGCGCAGAAGATCAACCCGCAGGTGCCGGTGCATCTGGTGATTGACCACTCGGTCATGGTCGATGAGTTCGGCACGCCGCAGGCTTTCGAGAACAACGTGGCGCTGGAGTATCAGCGCAATATGGAGCGTTATGAATTCCTGAAATGGGGTTCCAAGGCGTTTGATAATTTCTCCGTGGTGCCGCCCGGAACCGGCATTTGCCATCAGGTGAATCTGGAAAATATTGCGAAAGCCGTCTGGTCCTCGAAAGATCAAAATGGCGAAATGGTCGCCTATCCCGACACCTGTGTCGGCACGGACAGCCATACGACGATGATTAACGGCCTTGGCGTGCTCGGCTGGGGCGTGGGCGGCATTGAGGCGGAAGCCGCGATGCTCGGCCAGCCGGTATCGATGCTGATCCCCGAAGTGGTCGGGTTCAAGCTGACCGGCGAACTGGCGGAGGGTATTACCGCAACGGACTTGGTTCTCACCTGTGTGCAGATGCTGCGCGAAGTGGGCGTGGTCGGGCGCTTTGTGGAATTTTATGGTCCGGGCGTGGCGGCATTGTCGCTCGCGGATCGCGCGACCATTGCCAATATGGCACCGGAATATGGCGCGACTTGTGGTTATTTCCCGATTGATGACAAGACGCTCGATTATCTGCGTCTGACCGGGCGCAGCGAAGCGGATATCGCTTTGTGTGAAGCCTATAGCAAGGAACAGGGTTTCTGGCGGCTTGATGACGCGCCGGAGGCGATTTACACCAAGACACTGTCGCTCGACATGACCAGTGTGGTGCCATCGCTGTCGGGGCCCAAATTGCCGCAGCAGCGCGTGTCCATGGCGGATCTCGACGAGAGCTTTAACAAGGATATTACGGAAGTGTTCAACAGCGCCGATCCCGACAAACGGGTCGCGGTCGACGGCGCGGATCATGATCTGGGCCACGGCGATGTCACAATTGCGGCGATTACGTCCTGCACCAACACCTCCAATCCCAGCGTGTTGATCGCGGCCGGTCTGGTGGCGAAAAAGGCGCGGGAAAAAGGGCTGGAGCGCAAGCCTTGGGTGAAAAGCTCCTTGGCGCCGGGATCGCAAGTGGTGACCGACTATTTGAACGAAGCGGGCTTGAGCGATGATCTCGATGCGCTGGGCTTTAATCTGGTGGGCTATGGTTGCACCACCTGTATCGGGAATAGCGGGCCGTTGCCGGCGCCGATTTCCAAGGCGATTAACGAGAATGATCTGGTCGCCGCTTCGGTGCTGTCGGGCAATCGCAACTTTGAGGGCCGGGTGTCGCAGGATGTGCGGGCTAACTATTTGGCGTCGCCGCCGCTGGTGGTCGCCTATGCGCTCAAAGGCACGGTGCGCGAGGATATGTACGAAACGCCGATTGGGCAGGGCAGCGATGGCGAAGATGTGTACTTACGCGATATCTGGCCGACCAATGACGAGGTCAATGCGGCCATGGGCGGCGCGGTGTCTCGCGAGATGTTCGAGAGCCGTTATGCTGATGTCTACAAGGGCGATGCGGCTTGGCAGGATATCGACGTGACTGGCGGCGATACTTATCAGTGGCGGGCTGGGTCGACCTATGTGGCCAATCCGCCCTATTTTGATGGCATGACCATGACGCCCGAACCAGTGGGCGATATTATTGATGCTAAGACATTGGCTTTATTGGGCGATTCGATCACGACCGACCATATTTCGCCGGCCGGTGCGATTAAGGAAGACTCGCCTGCGGGTGAGTATCTGCGCGACCATCAAGTGGCCAAGCAGGACTTTAACAGCTACGGCAGCCGCCGCGGAAATCACGATGTGATGATGCGCGGAACCTTCGCCAATATCCGCATCAAGAATGACATGGCCGATGGCAAAGAAGGCGGTTACACAAAATATAATGGCGAGATCATGCCGATCTACGACGCCGCCATGCGCCACAAAGCAGATGGCAATGAGCTGGTTGTTATTGGCGGGGAACAATATGGCACCGGCTCGTCGCGCGATTGGGCGGCGAAAGGCACCAACCTTCTGGGCGTGCGCGCGGTGATTGTCGAAAGCTACGAGCGTATTCACCGGAGCAATTTGGTTGGCATGGGCGTCTTGCCCTTGCAATTTGCGGAAGGCGTGGATCGCAACAGCTTGAATCTTAATGGCAGCGAAAGCTTTACCATTAAAGGTGTTGCCACGCTCGAGCCGCGCCAAACCTTGGCGGTAGAAATGACGCGTGCCGATGGGTCGACCGAGACATTTGAAACACTCTGCCGGATCGACACTGCGAACGAGATGGAATATTTCCTCAACGGCGGAATCTTGCACTATGTTCTGCGAAATCTAGCAGGCTAGTCAGCTCGAAAAATATATGCATAGTCGGGGCGTAGGAGAAACCCATGCCCCGACTGCGCGAAATCCCTCGTTCTGAAATAACCGACGAATATGTGTTGGCGCTTTATGCCACTTTGTTCGGAGACCGCGATCCGGTTGCCGAACCGGGTACTACGACAGGAACGCCGGGCAACTGGTGGACTGTCTTTGCTCAGGTTCCCGACGCGTTCAAACATACAACCGAAGGCTTTGGCTTTTATCGATCACCCAATCGCAAGCTCGATCCGAAGCTTCGTGAGCTCGGCCAAATTCGCGCTGGCTATGCTACCGGATCGCAATTTGTTTATTCCCAGCACAGCAAGGCAATGCGTTTTGAAGGCTATTCCGAAGAGCAGGTTAAAGCGATACCCAATTGGGCCGTAGCCGATTGCTTTAGCCCTGTTGAACGCGCGGTTCTGGCTTATACTGATGCTCTTGTGCTGGAACGCGGGCGGGTATCCGATGGTGTCTTTGCTGCGCTCAAGGAAAATTTGTCGGAAGTCGAAATTATCGAGCTCACCTATATCACATGCACTTATATGATGCATGCGGTCATGAGCCGTGCGCTGCGTCTCGAGTTTGACGATGTCGAGGAGCGTGTTACCGAAATCCCTGCCCCTGAAGGAGCAACGGCCGATGTCATGGGTATGGTCGACAAACGCAAGGAGACCGATACATGAGCTATCACCATCTCGCATTAGCCGCCAAAGACATGGCTGCAATTCATCATTTTTATGAAAATATTATGGGCTTTGAGCTGGTGAAGGTTGAAGTAGCGCCGGTTATTGGCGGCGGTTGGGGCAAGCATTTCTTTTATCGCATGGGCGGCGATGACAGCAAATTTATAGCCTTTTGGGAATTGAACGACACACCAGGACAAGAAGATTATGCCTATGATCTGAATGAGGCCGCAAAGACACCGCAGGGCACAAACCATTACAGCTTTTCCGTCGACAGTCCGGAAGAATTAGAAGCATGGCGGAAAAAATGGAATGCCGCCGGTTTGGATGTCCTAGAAATAGATCATAATTGGTGCCACTCGGTTTATACGCGTGATCCCAATGGCAATATGGTGGAATATTGCCTGACAACCGGTGCATTTTCGGAGCAGGATCGCGCGCGCGCCCTAGCGGCTTTGGACGAGCGGGAAATGAACGCTTCGCCGCCGCCAGCCATGATGAAGCAATGGCTTGCTCAGGAGACTGAGACCCAGTCTTAAAAGAGTTTAACCAAGGCAAAGCTCGCGGCGATACCAAGCAGGATCACAACAAAACCGCGCCAAACGGGTTCCGAAACACTGCCAAAAAATTTCGCTCCAAGGTGATTGCCGCCGATCATTAACGGGCAAGCAAGCAGGCTTAATATCAATATTTTCTCGTCAATCATTCCGCGCCAAAATGCGGCGATGGTGGCCATGGTCGCAGCCGCGAAGAAAATTGTGATCATTGATGCTCTCGCAACAGCCGGCGCGACCCCTTTGCGCACAAAATGCAATATAACCGGCGGCCCCGGCATGGCGGCAAATCCATTAAGCAATCCGGAAAGAGACCCGACCAGCAATATCTGCAGTGGCGCTTCATTCAATGCCGGTGGCCGCTTCATCATGAACGCCAAGAAGCTCCCAATGGCAATGGTTGTAATGATCACGCGCGCGATATCAGTGGTCACTATGTCGAGCAGCCACAGCCCCGCCGGTGTCAGCAAGCAGGAAAGAGCAGCTATTTTGGAAACCATCGAAATATCGATTAACTTAACCGCCGGCCGGATGCCAAAGGGACCGATGATCAGCTGCATCAATATGGCCATAACCACCGATGTCACCGGGGAGACCACAAGACTAATCAGCGGAACAGCGAGAATGGCGTAGCCGAATCCTGTCAGACCCCGAAAAAAGGCCGCACCGAAAACAATCAAACATACCAACAGAAACGAAAATGCTGGAAGTCCGGCATAGGCGTTAAGCCACAAGGATGCGGTTTCAAGCATGGCGGCTCTTTGCGCATTTTATGGTCGAGAGCAACCAACTATTTCTGCTGCCCGTTGTGAAGCTTGGCCGCTAGCTTGCGATATGGAGTTCTGGTTTTTTCTTACTATCCTGCGCACGCGCTTTCAGACCGGTCAAAATAGTATCAATGACTTGTTGCAACCGCGTTTCATCGGCCAGATGCATCATATCCATCATCAAATTCGGATTGCAAAAAGGTTGAACCATAGTGTTGACCAGAGAAACAATTTGATCGAGTTCCAAGCCTTCAAAATATCCGGCCTCCATGGCTTCTGCGAGGATTATCGCCATATAGTGGTCGGTCAGGTCGACATAGCCGCGGATCACGTCAAAATGTTGATCTCCCAATTCCATATAGGATCGAAAGAGATCAGGATCTTCTTCAAACCGCGATCTTTTGATCAACAATCGTCGAGCGAAAAATTCATAGAGTTTTTGCTCCGGTGGCAGGTCCGCTTCTATCAAATCTTCGATAATTGAAATTAATTCTGCAAACCAACGACCTGCCATGGCTTCTGCCAGTTCATCCTTACTTTCATAAAAGCGATAAACGTTAGATTGGGACATTCCGGCTTCTGCCGCGAGATCAGTGATCGTGAAGCTTATGGCTCCGCGCTCGCGAATAATGGCTTCCGCGGTTTGAATTAATTTTTCACGACCGGCTTCAATGTCGGTTTCGGGACGTGGCATGGGGGGGCTCCTGTTTCGCTACACGTGGTCTGACCTATATAGGTGATACGGTTTTATGATAAAAGATATTATTATTTATTTTTCAATTACCTCAAAGGTAATTTGACAATTGGGGGTAGTTTATTGTCGATTGGGGTGAGGGGAGCCTATAGAAAAATATGACAGAAAAAACGCCAGTGGAATCCGATGCTTCTGCTTTAAAATCCGACAAACCGGCCGGACCGTTTGAACCGGTAACGGGCAGCATCTTATTATTTCGGCGCTGGTGGCGGGTGGTCGTCTGTTCAGGTGTGAAGCAGCAGGCCGTGATCCAAAAGGTTAAAGAAGACAGTCATTTTAACCCGCGCTACGCCTTCATGACCTGCATGTCGGCGGGCATTGCGATATTAGGTCTTCTTTTGTCTTCACCGGCCGTTGTCATTGGTGCGATGTTATTATCGCCGCTCATGGGGCCGATAATGGGGGCTGGCTTTGCCTTGGCTATTGGCGATTATGCCTGGCTGAAAGAAAGCACCAAAGCGATTATATTGGGGACATTGGTCGCGGTATTATTTGCCGCATTTGTGGTGGCGCTTTCTCCGCTGCAAACGGTCACTACCGAGATTGCCTCTCGGACAAGGCCGAATTTGTTCGATCTTGCCGTCGCCTTATTCTCGGCATTGGCCGGTGCTTATGCGATGATCCGCGGCCGCATGGGAACGATTGTTGGTGTGGCGATTGCCACCGCTTTAATGCCGCCATTGGCCGTGGTCGGATTTGGCGTTGCCACCTTGAACATGTCGGTTTTTGGCGGATCGCTTTTGCTTTTCTTCACCAACTTGATGACGATCGCTTTGATTGCGGCCGGAATGGCGCGGCTTTATGGCTTCCGATCCAGTCTGTCAGAACGACAGTCGCAATTTCAAATTGGGGCTATCGTGTTGATATTTGTCGGATTGGCTATTCCACTGGGATATTCATTGCAGCAAATTGCTTGGGAGGCGAATGTTTCGCGCCAGGCCAATGGCTATATAAAAGACCAGTTTAGCAGCCGGGCGCGGGTATCGCTGATGGAAATTGATTGGGATGCGGAGCCAATTTTGATCAGCGCATCGGTATTCACGCCAAATATTGTCACGGATGCGGAGCAGCAAAGTGCGCGCGTGCTCAGCCGCACTTTTGATCGTCCCATCGCGGTGGCGATCGAACAATTTCGAGTAGAGACCGGCAGTGACGCTGCATCGGCTGAACTTACCGCAGCGCGAGCGCAACAAGCCCAGGAAGCGGAAATACGGGTGGTCAAGTTGCGGGAAAATTTGGCGCTTGTTGCCGGCGTGTCGCCTGATGATGTGATCATTGATACGACTCAGCGCCGCGCTGTTGTTTCTGCCAAACCGTTGCAAGGCGCGACACTGAATACCTATTATGCACTGGAACAGCGCATTGCCAAACAAGCGGAAGACTGGACAATAGAAATCAAGCCTCCGGTCGTCACATTGCCCGCTCTGGCGGTCACTGACGGTGAAATTACGAAACAATCGGCTGTTCAACTGCCGGTTATTGGCTGGGCTGCGGCGCGTATCCAATTGCCTCTCGGTGCTTATGGATCGCCCGAAAATATTGAAATAGCGAAGAAAATACTATTGGATAGCCATGCGACAACCATCACTGCTGCTGGATTGGGAGAGGATCGCGGCATTGTTCGCTTGCGCTGGTTGTCGCCAGCAAATGCTGAACAAGAAGCGGAATAATCGTTTAAGTTACATTCATTTTTGCCACGTTAAGCCGTGCAATAGGAACGATGGAGAGAGAAATTATGAGGATTCTTGCTTTAACAGGCTTGGTATTGGTTACCTTAGCAACCCCGGCAATCAGCCAGTCTTCTGGACAAGGCGATATATCCGTTACCATTTACAATAATAATCTGGCGTTGGTGCAAGATACCCGCCGCCTGAATATCCCCTCTGGCCGTTCGGTTCAGACGTTCCCGGGAGTGTCTGGTCAAATCCGCGCTGAAACCGTAGGGTTTAATGCGGCCAATACCGGCATTGTCGAACAGAATTTTGACTATGATCTGCTTTCCCCGCAAAAGTTAATGGAAAAAGCGGTGGGAGAGACGGTCACAATCGTGCGGATTAACCCTGCCACCGGCAAGGAAACCCGGGAGCGCGCCAAAGTGCTGGCGGCCAATGGCGGCGTCGTGCTGCAAATCGGCAGCCGGATTGAAGTGCTTCGAGATGATCGCCTCCCGACACGTGTCATTTTTGATAAAGTCCCGAACAACTTGCGGGCGAAACCTACGCTTTCCGTCACGTTGAACAGTACCCGCGGGGGAACGCGGCCCGCGCAGCTTAGCTATCTTACCGGCGGCATGGGATGGAAAGCTGACTATGTGGCCTTGTTCGACGAAGCAGCTGGCAAGATGGATGTACAAGGTTGGGTGACGCTGACCAACACCACAGGCACCACCTATAATAATGCCAAAACTTTATTGGTGGCTGGAACGCCCAGCGTGAATGGGCAAAGAAACCGGGGTGGCCGCAATAATATCCGCCGGGCGGGTACGGAGTCTGCCAACCGCGAATCACTGGGCGATTTTTATCTCTATCCGCTGGCGGCGCGCACGACCATTGCCAATGCCCAGACCAAACAGGTTAGTTTCCTCGATGTAACAGGAGCGTCTGCGCAAAAAGCCTATGAATTTACCAACCGCTGGCTCGGCACCCAAAATGAACCACAAAGCGCGGCGACAGTTTTGCAATTTAGTGCTTCGGCAGATGGCGGCCTTGGCGATGCGCTGCCCGCCGGTACGGTCCGGGTCTATATGAAAGACGCCTCCGGCCAACCACAATTTATCGGTGAAAATACTATCGGCCATACACCAATGGGATCGGAACTGGGGTTGAAAACCGGTGAAGCATTTGATGTGAAGGTAAAGCCGACGGTGACCGAACGTCGCCGTTTGTCGAGCAGCAAATGGCGCAGCAGCATGTCCTATGAAATATCCAATGCCCGTTCGACGCCGGTCACCGTATCGGTGATACAAAATGGCTTGGATTTCTACTGGAGTGACACTCGCATTGTCACCGAAAGCATGGCCAGTAAGCGGCGCTCCTCCAATAGTATTGTTTGGAAAGTCCCGGTTCCGGCCAATGGACGCGCGACTGTCACGGCAACCTTTGAGACACGGTTCTAAGCCATGATAGTGCGGGCGCTTATCGCCTTTATAGCTTCGACCCTAGCGCTACCAGCAACAGCGCAGTCCGATTTGCCGGCTACGCAATGGGCGCGCCAGACAGTCACGTCCGATGGACCGTCATCCGTATCGGTGACGGTTTATCGCGATCCTTGGCGGTCTGGTGACAACGGGATGATTCTCAAATATTTGCGCGGCTATGCTTTGATCACAGAACAACGCACCATTAGCTTGCCAGCAGGAGAAGTGGATCTGCGGTTTGAAGGGGTTGCCGGAGGGATTATCCCCCAATCAGCGATTGTCACCGGTTTGCCCAACGGCGTGATGGAGAAAAACCGTGATGCGGCATTATTGTCGCCATCGGCCTTGCTGAATGGCCATATTGGTCGATCGGTTTCAATCCGCCGCACCAGCGCTGCGACAGGACGGGTAACAGAATATGATGCCCAGATTCGAACCGATGCTAGTGGCGGCGTCATTGTGCAAACGGCTGAAGGTTTTGAAGCGTTGCGATGTACCGGACTGAACGAAGCTATCATCTATCCCGCCATTCCGGACGGATTATCAGCAAAACCCACATTGTCGGTCAAAAGCCGGGTTTCAGTGCCCACCCGGGCAACCGTCACTTTATCGTATCTCGCCACCGGTTTTGACTGGCAAGCCAATTATGTCGCAACGGTCAGCGCTGATGGTCAATCTATGAATTTATTCTCTTGGGTTACTTTAGCCAATGGCGATGAAACATCCTTTGTAAATGCGCAGACCCAGGCTGTAGCAGGTCAGCCCAATAAAGGCCGAGACTCTATCGTGCGGGCGATAGGTAACGCAATATCTCTGAGATGTTGGCCGCAAGCGACAACCAGTGATATATCGGTCAAAAGATTTGAACGGGCTAGAGCGGAATCACGATTTTCCGGACGAGTCTTGGCATCGCCTGCGGCGATGATGGAAGCGCAAAGCGACGTTGTTACTGTAAGCGGCGCCAAGCGTGTGCAAGCACAGCAGGAGGAATTGGGCGATCTCAAGCTGTATCGCATTCCTGTTCCTGTGACGGTGGCGTCGCAGAGCCAAAAACAGATCGCCATGTTTGAAAAAGGCGCGATTCCGTTCGAACAGATTCACGAAGCAGAAATTTATGCGAAAAGCTACGTAGAAAGCAACACTCTGGCGAAGACGCTGCGCTTTCAAAATAAAAAGCGTGATGGATTGGGGCTCGCCTTGCCGGCTGGGAAGTTGGTTGCCTTCAAAAAAATGTCCGGGGAAAAACTATTGTTGGGCGAAGGCGGCCTAGATGACAAGGCCATTGGCGAAGAAGTGGAAGTGACAATTGGTCAAAGTCCGCTGGTTCGCTATCAACTGAAATCTGTTGCCGAAGTTGATAATGATTCCAAAAGCCATGCGGATATGGAACTAAAAATCACCAATGCTTCCCGATCGGATGCGCAGGTGGAAATTCTCTTATTTCATCAAGATGATCACAAGCTTAAAAGTTTCAGCCGGAAAATCGGTCGAAAAAATGGCAAGCATTTCTGGAAAGTGGTGATACCTGCAAATAGCGAACGGGTCTTGCGGTATCGTGTGGTTCGCCGCTAACTGACGATGCTCGAGCTTATTTGATTCTGGCCATATTTATTGGCGCGCATCCCCATGCAGACGGCTATGCGCGGCACTCAAAAATTGCAAAATTCAATCGGAATATTTGGATTTCGAACTATCTGGAATGGATCGCGGACGGTGGTCTTCATCCAGGGCTACAAAAGTGAATAAACCGCTGGTTACCGGTACATGCTCTTCGCCGCGATTGCGTTCGGCAACGACATCTATTCTCAGGCTTACCGATGTATTGCCGATGCGTTCCACCCGCGCATAGACAGAGACAATGTCGCGAGTCAGTATCGGGGCAAGAAAGGACATGGCTTCGATCGCAACCGTGGCGGTGGACCCCTGCGCTACCCGAGCGGCCATGATACCGCCGGCAATATCCATTTGGGAAAGAACCCAGCCGCCAAATATATGGCCGTTATTGTTAAGATCACGGGGTTGAGGCGCGACGCGCAAAACCGGTTGCAGCTTGATCAACGCTTTCAGATCGTCTTCACTCATCGGGTGAGATTTCACTGCTGACGGGATCATCAATGCACTCGTCATGGCCAGTGCCGCTGGACATAAAGACCAGGCCCATAAGCGCAGAGGTTAGCAGCAAGGCAAAGCCTATACCTGCAGCGGTTGCGATATACATATGCACGGAAACCAGGCCATGGAGATAATAGAGCAAGCCCAACGCGATGATTACACATAAGAATGTAAGCGCGCTCATCCAGCGCATCAGCCGCCAGTAACGCGACCAAGCAATGCCCGCAGAAAGGGGATCATCAAGCTGTGAGGGACCAGGCAATAGATATCACTCCATTTGATTGGAGGTTTCTTTGGACCGAATTCTTATCTCCATCAAGTCCAACTTCTCGTAAAACTATGCTATATATTTTGACGGCAAAAAGAATCGACGACTAAAACAGGATATGAAGAGAGGGCGCGGATGACAATTCAAGCGATGCTACAAGGACGGGATGGAGCCATTTTCAATTGTACAACGGATCATAATGTTGCGGATGCGGTCGCGATATTGGCTGATAAAAGGATTGGGGCGCTCCCTGTTTTGGACGGCGAGAAGGTCGTAGGTATTTTCTCTGAACGTGATGTTTTGCATTGCTTGGAAAAATTCGGCACTGAGGCGATGACAAAGTCTGTTGCGGAGGTAATGACCGCCGATGTTATTTCTGTGGATTTGCAGAAAAGTGTCATCGGCGCGCTGTCGCTCATGACCAAACGCCGTATTCGTCATCTGCCTGTGGTGGAAGGCGACCAGCTTGTTGCCTTTATCTCGATAGGTGATTTGGTGAAATATCGTATCGACAAGATTGAAAGCGAAGCTGCGGCAATGCGGGATTATATTCAAAGCGCGTGACCTTTGGGCCTTAGCGCACCGAAATTCCGATAGATTTAAAATAAGCCATTGATTGCTGGAAAACGGCCTCGGCACGGGCAACCGGATCGGGGAAGGAATCGCGCAACGCTTTTGATCGAACCTCTAAGCTGAAGGGCGTCGCCACCGGCAAAGCGGCGATAAGATCTGCGATCGGCAATTGCCCACCGCCGGGAATAGCCCGTAAATCAAGCGCATCTTCTAAGTAAGAATCAAAATCGTCCAGACAATGCAGGTTACCATCACATAATTGGCAATAAGGCAGCAATTTGCTGTCGATGGCGGGGATGGCCGCTATGTCATGACCAGCTCTTTGAAAATGCAGACTGTCGATAAGAACACCGGCGGCCGGATGATCACAGCGGGTAACAATGTCCAATGCTGAATCGAGCGTCTGGACAGCGGTGATCATTAAAAATTCCAGACATATCCGCATATCGGATGGCGCCGCCCATGCGCACAGTTGATGCAATGCGGCTGCGGTTCGCTCTGGATCTGGTTCGGCGCTGACCACCAAAACATGATCGGCATCCAATTCCTGTCCGGCTTCAATGATCAGCCGATGGTCATCGGTCAGCGCGCCGCCCTCTGGAATCCAGATCACCTCCACATCAAGGATAGAAAGCTCATATTGCGAAATTGCGGCCATGGTGCGTCTTTTCTGTTCAGCGGTCCATCGGCCGGGTTCGATGGTGAAGCCCACATGGCGAAAGCCGGCCGCTCCGGCGGCCGCGGCAATCTGATCCGGTAGGAATTCCGGCAGCGTTCCCGCTGCCAAGGAAAGGTTATGGATGGAGAGATTAAGGGCCATGGCCTGTGCCTAAACCAAAGTTCTTGTCGATCAATACACGCTTTTAGGAGGGGCTTGTGGTTGGCGATGTATCTGTTTCGGGTACTGGCTCAGGCGGCTTTTTGCGAAACACTAACTGGATGACTTCTATCAGTGTGGGTTTCGCCAAAACCCATAAGAGTCCGACATAGGACACCCCCCCGATGGCAACCAAAATAGCCAGCCGTAAATATACACTCATTTCGGGAAGCAGTTGATCCGCCAGATAAACAATCGCTGCCATGGCAATAGAGGTGGAAAGGCCAGGCCAAAGAGAGGCGGCTAAATCGCGTCCGCTAATGCCGATATGCTTATAGGATTGCAGAAAAGTGAACAATGTCAGCAATGGAAATGCGATGACCCAGCCCCAAGCCAGTCCAATCGCCCCCCATTGCAATCCGATAATGAACGTCACTGGCATCAAAATGGCGCCTACAAAAGAAGCCCGTGCCGTGATTTGCGGTTTACCGACGGCATTATTCGCAGGAGCAAATAATATCTGTAATGTCATGACGGGCATGGCCAATGCCAGAATGGCAACAAAGGGAGCCATCTCAATCCATTTCGGCCCGAACAAAGTACCGACAAGCGGTGTCGCGGTTACCGACATACCAAAATAGAGCGGGCATGATATCAACATGATGAGCCGCACCGCCTTGAGGAACGACCAGCTCAGTGCCTTGCTATCATCTTGCAGTCGTGAATAGGCGGGGAAGGCGACTTCATTGAGCGGGGGAACAAATTTGGCGGCAAATATTGTCGTCAGGAACAGGGCTTCGGCATATAATCCTAGATCATGTGGACTAAGCACACGTCCGGCAATGAAGATGTCGGACTGGCTTTGAATCGTCCAGAATAAATGGCTCGCCAATAAGGTTGCTCCGAATCCAAACATCGAACCGGCGCCTTTAAAGTTGAAACTGGGCCAGACAAAAAAGCGCACCGCGATGATCAGGCAAATTGCTCGCGTCCAGAATATCGAGAGCGGCGCATATATAAGCGTCCAAACACCATGACCGTTCAGGGCAAAATATAAAGCCACTGCGGCGCCGACTGCGGCTGAGATTAAATTGATGATGGCCGGTTTCTTAAATTCGAGATTCCGCGTCATTAAAGCCTCGGGCAATACCATGAACGGAGTTGCTAGAAATATCAGCGCCTGAACGCGCAGCAAGTCTTCGACTATCGGCTGGCGATAATAGTCAGCCGCCATTGGGGCGAGTAATATTTGCAGAATCGCAATGCCGCCATTGAGGAGCAATAGCATTCCAAAAGCCTGTCGAATCTGGATCGGTTCGACTTTTTCAGCCTGAATAATCGAACTGGCGAGGCCATAGCCGTTCATAAAGCTCAAAAAAACGAGAATGACCTGGGTCATTGCAAAAATACCGTAATCATTGGGGTCGAGTATCCGGATGACCGCCAAGGTCGAACCCCAGGCGATGATCTGCGCTAGTATCTGGGTACCAGAACGCCAGAATACTGCGCTTCTCACGCGGTTTCCGAAATTACCATCAGTGGTTATAGATGCATTGTTACTCACTAAAATACTCTTTAAAAACGTCCCATAAACAGCGTCAAAACCCTTCTTAAACGCCAAATGCAAATTTTTTTGAAACAAAAGTGAAAAAGTGTGTTGACGGAATCATGCGACCCGCCTAGAGACCTTTTCACCGGCACGACGCGGCTCATACGGGCCCCACTTTGCTGGTCGTCAAAATTTAGTAACAACGGTTCTCCCCGGTAGCAATAGCGGGAAAAATCGTTGTCTGCGTTTTGGTCGGGCTCTTTGACATTGTAATAATAGATGAAGGGACATGTGGGCGGCGGCCCCAGACCCGGGAACTTCAAGGTTCCGGTGTTCTGGTAAATTAAGTCGTTCCATAGGTTTCATATTAAGGCTCACGCTTTGATATGTTTCCGAACATGTCCTAAATATGTATCCATATACGTAATTAAGATTTGTGCAGGAACGGCTCCTTGAAATGAAGCTGTTTCGGTGGATGGCAAACTTCGGTTTGTGCCACCATTACAGGACATCAAACTTGAGAGTTTGATCCTGGCTCAGAACGAACGCTGGCGGCATGCTTAACACATG